>JBCNUV010000021.1:0-121269 GCA_039630505.1 Thermodesulfovibrio sp. | reverse complement strand
CCTCCTCCTATTAAGGCAACATCACTGCATGAGTGATGGGGTGACCTAAAGGGACGACTGATAATAAGTCCTTTTCCCTCAGGAAGCAAACCAGCCACACTGTGAATCTTTGTTGTTTCAATTGCCTCATCAATAGTCATTGGTGGAAGTATTCCCGGAAGCCTTCTTGCAAGCATGCTTTTTCCACTTCCTGGAGGTCCAATCATCAAGATATTATGTGCTCCTGCTGCTGCAATCTCAAGGGCTCTTTTTGCATGAAACTGCCCTTTGACATCTGATAGATCTTCATAAGAACTATCATCTGAGTAATTAATGTCGGATTTAAAGGGTTTAATATTTCCTTCACCTTTTAAAAGGTTGACAGTCTCTGAAAGATCCTTTACAGCATAAACTTCAACTCCTTCTATTACCGATGCCTCATTGGCATTTTCAAAGGGAACTATAATTTTTCTTGTAGCAGTATATTTCATCTTTGAGGCAATACATAAAACTCCCCTAATGGGCTTTACTTTACCTTCTAAGGAGAGTTCTCCAACAATTAAAAAATCCTTAAGAACATCTTTTGGAATGTGTCCCTCTGCAGATAGAATCCCTATGGCTATTGGAAGATCAAAGGAAGAGCCTTCTTTTTTAAGATCTGCTGGTGCTAAATTAACCGTAATCTGCTTTATTGGGAAGGGAAACCCTGTATTTTTAAAAGCTGCTTTAATTCTATCACGGGATTCTTTAACTGCTGTATCTGGAAGACCAACAATATTAAAATGGGGAAGACCTCTTTGAGATATGTCTACCTCTACATCAATAGCATACGGCTCTATGCCTATCAAGTGAGCACTTTGAACCTTGGCGAGCATTCCTTTCCTCAAATCTTCTGTTTATATCATTTAAAATTTCCTGCTTTGTTTTATTCCATTTGGGAGCAATTAATATCTCCTCTGGCGAGGTTGCAAAAAGTCTTTGTATAACAATGTCAGAACGAAGTCTTTCTATGAAATCAACTACAAAATCAAGATACTCTTCATACTCAAAAACAGGGAAGGGATCTCTCTCATAAATTTGAGCTAAGGGAGTATTCTTTATGACCTGAAGTTGATGAATCTTAAGAAATTTTATAGGATGAAGATTTATCTCATCTGCCATAGCAAGTGATTCTTCTTTTGTTTCTGTAGGAATCCCTACAATTATATGGGCTCCAACTAAAATACCTCTTTTGTGGGTTTCATAGACAGCTTTAAGAAATGTAGAATAATCATGCCCTCGCATAATATAGTTAAGAGATTTTTCATAGATTGACTGAAGTCCATACTCAACTATAATCATGTGAGTTTTTGATAACTCCTGAAGAAGTCTGAGTTTTTCATCATCAACGCAGTCAGGACGTGTTCCAATTGCAAGCCCTACTACTTCTGGGTGAAAAAGAGCTTCCTTGTAAAGTCTTTCAAGCTTATCTACAGGTGCATAGGTATTTGTATAAGGTTGAAAATAAACAATAAAAGCCTTTGCTTTGTATCTTGCCTTTAAATACTCTATTCCCTCTTTAATTTGTATGCTTAAAGGCTTTGAAGCTACGCAACTTGATGGTCTAAAGGAGTCATTGTTACAGTAAATACAACCAGTTGTGCCAATTGTTCCATCTCTATTTGGACATGTAAAGCCTGCATCTACATTTACTTTGTAGACTTTCTTTCCAAATATCTCCTTTAAGTATTCTCCAAAGGAATAATAACGATGTATCATACTTTTTTCTAATATATTTGCAATTATTTAGTCAATTCACATCAAATCAAAAGCAAAGAGCTTGAAACAAAATTGAAGTTCTTGCTATTATTATAAATAGCCGAAGTGGTGGAACTGGTAGACACGCACGTTTGAGGGGCGTGTGGGGAAACCCGTGCGGGTTCGAGTCCCGCCTTCGGCATTAATATTAAGAGTTTTTTATCTCTTCCCAGATAGCATCCATTTCAGTAAGTGTCATATCTTTTAAGTCTTTGCCCCTTTGTTGAGCAATTTTTTCAAGTCTCTTAAATCTTTCTTCAAATTTTTTATTTGTTTTTCTTAAAGCTGTTTCTGGATCAATCTTAAGAAAACGAGCAAGATTTACTAAGCTAAAAAGTAAATCTCCTATTTCTTCCTCTATTTTTTCCCTTTCACCTAATCTGACTGCTTCCTCTACCTCTTTAAGCTCTTCTCTAATCTTATCAATGACTCCCTCAATGTTTTCCCAATCAAAACCAACATTTGCAACTCTTGACTGAATTTTATATGCCCTAAGCAAAGATGGAAGAGTCCTTGGAATTCCTTCTAATATTGAGCTACCAAGTTTTCCCTCTTCTTTTTTTCTTTCATCCCATTGTTTTAAAACCTCTTCAGGAGTTTTAAAATCAGCATCTCCAAATACATGAGGATGTCTTCCAATCATCTTTTGAGTAATCGTATCTATTACATCATTTATGTCAAAACTGCCTTGTTCCTTTGCTATTTGACTGTGAAAAACTATCTGAAGAATTAGATCTCCAAGTTCCTCTTTCATAGATTTTGGATCTTTATTTTCAATTGCCTCTATAAGTTCATAGGTTTCTTCAAGAAGATATCTTTTAAGGGTATCATGAGTCTGAATTCTATCCCATGGACAACCCTTTTCAGAACGAAGAATCTCCATTATTTCAACAAGTCTGTCAAACTTTTCACTCAACTTCTTCCTCCAAAATACTTTTGAAGTTTTTCCATACAACTTCTTCTTCAGAAATACTAAATATACTTCTTCCAGTTTCACTAAGATTCATAAACTCTTTATCAAAAAAAACATGATGAACCCTATCAAAATTCTCTAAAAGTTGCTGTTTTTCAGATTTACTAATCTCTTTAAAAGCCATATTTATGACAAGCACTTTCTTTTTAGGATTTATACCAACCTCCTTAGTAAGTTCATTTATTCTATAAGCAGCTTGAATACTACTTTTTGCTGGAGTGGTAACAATAAACAGTAGATCCACTTTACTTAAAATACCTCTACTTATATGTTCCATTCCAGCTTCATTATCAACAACTATATATCTGTATTGCTCTGAAATATCCTTAAGAACTCTCTTTAAAACATTATTAACTGCACAGTAACATCCCTTTCCTTCAGGTCTGCCCATAACAATAAGGTCAAAACCTTGACATTCTTCAATAACTCTGTTTATCTGAAGCTCAAGCCATTCATCAAGGCTTATATTTTCAGGCTTACTATTTAATGCATTGTCTCTTATTGAAGCAAGTGTTTCCTTAACCTTAACTGACAAAAGCTCAGGAAGACAAAAGTTAGGATCTGCATCCACAACCAGCACTGGCTTTGAATTTTTATTTATCAGATATCTTACTGTCAATGCAGCAAGAGTGCTTTTTCCTGTACCGCCTTTTCCTGTAAAAACAATAAAATAGCTCATCTAAATATTCCTTACAATCTTTAATAAATCGGCGAAGTTGTCAATTATAAAATCTGCATTTTTTAGAAACTGCCTTTCTCTATATCCATATGTAACTGCTACAGTTTTAACTCCTGCTGATAATCCTGCATTAATGTCAAGCTCACTGTCTCCAACGATTATTGTTTTTTCCTTAGATACACTAAATCTATTCATTGTCTCAATAATTGGTATTGCTGAAGGTTTTCGCTCAGAAAAAAAATCACTTCCAGCTATAAGATCAAAAAACTTTAAAATTCCAAGAGCTTCAAGAGTTTTAATGCTTAGCTCAGTGAGCTTATTGGAAATTACAACCTTCTTAATTCCTTTTAGCTCTTCAAGAGTTTCTTTTACATTAGGATATAATTTGGAAAAATCTGCTATATGTTTTCTATAGTAGTTTATAAAACACTCAACTATATCTTTAATTGGCATTAGAACTTTTCTTCTTTGTAAAGCTTTTTCTATGAGACGATTAACTCCCTCTCCAATCATCTCCCTTACTTCATCTTTTGAGAAAGTTTCAATTCCCTTTTCCTTTAAACAGTAGTTTAATGCTTGAGCAATATCCTCACAGGAGTCTACAAGTGTACCATCTAAATCAAAGATAATTAGTTCAATAGTCATTTTTTAGTTCAATTATACATCAAATCATGCTATAATTTCATATGGCTCGTATAGATGCCTTCTTTAAATTAATGCTTGAAAATAAAGCAAGTGACCTACATCTTGTGGCTGGAAGCCAACCTGTATTAAGAATTAATGGAGAACTTGTAAGAGTCCAATATAAAGTTCTTGATAACGAAGAACTTAGAAAGCTTCTTTATGAAATAACGCCTGAGGAAAAAATCAAAATATTTGAAGAAACAGGAGATCTTGATTTTGCCCATGAAATACCAGGAGTTGCTCGTTTTCGTGCTAACTACTTTATGCATAAAGATGGTATTGGTGCTGCATTCAGGCATATTCCTAATGAAATAAAAACAATTGACCAGCTCGGTTTACCATCTGTATTAAAAAAATTAGCTATGCTTAAAAAAGGCCTTGTTCTCGTTACAGGCCCTACAGGCTCAGGAAAATCAACAACCTTAGCTGCTATTATTGATCATGCAAACACTAACAGAAAAGAAAGAATAATAACCATTGAAGACCCTATAGAGTTTGTCCATCCTAACAAAGGATGTGTTATTTCTTACAGAGAAGTGGGGACTCATACACAAAGCTTTGCAAAAGCATTAAGAGCTGCTCTTAGAGAAGACCCTGACATAATCCTTGTTGGTGAGATGAGAGATATTGAGACAATTCAACTTGCTCTTGAAGCTGCTGCTACAGGACATCTTGTATTTAGCACTCTTCATACATCATCAGCTATTAAAACAATTGACAGAATTATTGATGTCTTTCCACCTGAACAGCAAGCACAGGTAAGAACATCTCTTAGTGAGTCTTTGCAAGCAGTGGTTGCCCAAAGTCTTTTAAAAAGAGCTGATGGTAAAGGAAGGGTTGCAGCATGTGAAATTTTGATTAATACGTATGCTGTTGCAAATCTTATAAGAGAAGGAAAAACCCATCAAATACTCTCAATTATGCAAACAA
This sequence comes from Thermodesulfovibrio sp., assembly GCA_039630505.1. GTDB lineage: Bacteria > Nitrospirota > Thermodesulfovibrionia > Thermodesulfovibrionales > Thermodesulfovibrionaceae > Thermodesulfovibrio. Next base: position 116,227 of record JBCNUV010000021.1, on the reverse strand, counting down.
GCAAAAAAATAGGAATGCAAACAATGGATGATGCCTTACTTCAACTTCTTCAAGAAGGTAAAATTACACCAGAGGATGCTTATGAAAGATCAACAGACAAACAGAGATTTGCTAAATTTCTTAAAGAACTTCCTCAAGAAGCATTTGGATGAGAAAACAAGAATTTGACTACATTCTTGAGAAAATTTGTGAAAGCTATCCAGATTTATCAGATATTATTTTTACAGTTGGAAGACCCTTTCAAGTACTTCAATGGGGCGAATTAAAACCTGTTCAACTGAAGAATTTCTCTATTGAATCCCTTCTTCCTTTTCATACTGAAAGAATAGCATTAATTATTATGAATAATCAAAAAAGACTCATTGAAAATCTAATAAAAGAAGGATACTGTGATACAAGTTATGCAATACAAAAGGCAAGATTTAGAGTAAATATTTTCTCTCAAAGAGGAAACTACTCAATTGTAATGAGAAGACTTCCTATAAAAATACCTACGGTGGAGGAACTTCAACTTCCTCCCATAATTAAAGAGATTGCAAAGGAAAGAACAGGACTTGTCTTAGTTACAGGAGCAACAGGCTCTGGTAAATCTTCAACTCTTGCAGCAATCTTAAACCTTATTAATGAAACAAGGGCATGTCATATAATAACTCTGGAGGATCCTGTTGAGTTTGTTCATCCTCATAAAAAATCCACATTTAATCAAAGAGAGCTTGGTTTAGACTTTCATAGCTTTGCTGATGGACTTCGTGCAGCCCTAAGACAAGCTCCACATGTAATACTAGTAGGAGAAATAAGAGACAGAGAAACCCTTGAAATAGCTATCATGGCAGCAGAGACAGGGCATCTTGTCCTTAGCACACTTCATACAACAGATGCAGGACAGACAATTGGAAGAATGGTTGGAATGTTTCCACCTGATGAAGAGGCATATATAAGGCTTAGGATTGCAGATACACTTAAATGGGTTGTAGGACAAAGGCTTTTACCGAGAGTTGACAAAGGAAGAATAGCCGCAACTGAAGTAATGAGAAACAGCTTAAGAATAAGGGAGTTAATTATAAAAGGTGAAACTGCTGATAAAACTTTTTATGATGTCATAGAGACTTCTGAAGCCCTTGGAATGCATACTTTTGATCAGTCAATTATTAAATACTACAAAGAAGGCTTAATAACCGAAGAGACAGCCATAGCTTTTGCATCAAGAAGATCCAAGGTTATCATGGAAATAGACAAAATCAAAGCTCAAAGAGGAGAGAAAACTACAGATATTGAGGATTTAAAACTGGATATTGATTACGACAAAAAAAGATAAGTTATGCCAAAGGCTGTTATATGTGAAAAAAACATAGAGTACCAAAAAACTATCTCTGATTATTTAAAATCCCTTGGTTTTGAATGCCTTATTCCATCAACTCATGAAGAAGCCTTAGGAATGATCAATCTTGAAGATATATCTGTAATCATATTGGGTGAAGAGTATAGCGAAATAATTAAGGAGATATCATCTTTTCCGATGTATCGAAGAAGAGAGATTATTGTGTTTCTGCTCAAAGAGTCTCATTCAACTATGGATAGGCTTTCTGCCTTTATTTTTGGAGCAGATTTTATTATAAATCCTAAGGATTTAAATAATTTTTCTGCTATTTTTAGAAAAGCTTACTCTGAGCATCAAAAAACTTACAAGCTTTTCAAAGAAATACTGGCAAAGTAGAAAGCGTATTTTGCTTATTTATTTTCTAACTGATATAATAAATTATGTCAAATTATGTAAGCCTTTTCATAATTTTAATACTTTTATTTTTTACACTTAGTTGTGCCACTTTACCAAAACCTTTGCAGGATATCCCAGCATTAAGAGATGTATCTTTAAAAGCAATTAAGGAAAATCCTGACAAATACAAAGATATATCTCTTTTATGGGGTGGAAGAATTACAAACTGTATAAATACTCAAGATGGAACGGTTTTTGAAATTCTTCATCTACCTCTTGACAGAGAAGGCTATCCAGAAGATACAGACTTTTCAGAGGGAAGATTTATCGTAAAATCAAAAAATTTTCTTGATTGCGCTATTTATTCAAAGGGAAGACTTTTGACAGTTGTTGGAAAATTTAAAGGACTTGAAGAAGGAAAAATAGATACAATGCCCTATACTTTTGTTGTAATTGAAGCCCAATCAACTTATCTTTGGAAGAAAACAAAATCTTATCCCAGATATTACTGGCATCCTTCAATATGGTTTTGGTATGGTTCTCCTATTTGGAGATTTGAATACGGCTATCCTTCATGGTGATGAATATTGAGCAAAATAAGAATACTTCCTGAAAATATTATCAGCAAAATATCAGCAGGAGAAGTTGTAGAAAGACCAGCCTCTGTAGTAAAAGAGCTAATTGAAAACTCAATAGATGCAGGTGCAAAATCTATATCTGTTTATGTAAAAAATTTTGGAATTGCTGAAATAAAAGTAATAGATGATGGAGAAGGAATTCCATCAGAAGATGTGGTATTGGCATTTCAAAGACATGCAACAAGCAAGATAAAAGATGAAAGCGATCTTCAAAAGATATCTTCTCTTGGATTCAGAGGTGAAGCTCTTTATTCCATATCAAATGTAAGCAAGACAAAGATTACTACCCAGTATAAAGATGAAAATACAGGAACTGAAATATATATTACAGGTGGTAAATTAGTATCAAAAAGACCTGTGGTTACTAAAGGAACAACAGTAGAAGTAAAAGACCTATTTTTTAATACACCTGTAAGAAAAAAGTTTCTTAAGACACCTCATACTGAAACAGCCCATATTATTGAGACTTTTCAAAACTACTGTCTTGCCTATCCAGAAATCTCCTTTTGCTTGTTTATTGACGAAAAGGAAGTTTTTAATATATCTCAAGTAAAGACTCTTCATGACAGAATAGTTCAGCTTTTTGGTTTAGATTTTGCAAAAAAGCTTCAGTTTAAAACAGTCTCAAAAGAAGGCTATAAATTAGAATTATTTATCGGCTTAGAGGAACTTTTAAGAAAAACCAGAACAAAACAGATAATTTTTGTAAATAGAAGACCTGTAAAAGATCCTTCAATAGTTAATACTCTATATAAAGCCTTTAATATTAAAGAAAATCACCCTCAGTTTTTTATTTTTATCAATCTTCCTCCAGAAGATGTAGACTTTAATGTCCATCCCACAAAAAAAGAGGTAAGATTTCGCAAGCCAAAATTAGTTCATGAACTTATCCTTAAAATGGCTGAACCTTCATCTAAATTATCAGTGATAGCAGAACATCCTAACCAATGGAAAATAGATAGAGACTTATCTTCAATTAATCAGAGTTGTTTTTTTCATGTAGAGCCACTTTTCAGTAAAGAAGACACTTTTCAGTTTCTTAACCTTGGTGACTCAATTGTAGTAATTCAGATGGAGGATGGTATTACTTTTCTTGATTTTCATGCAGCCCATGAAAGAGTAAACTTTGAAAAAATTTTAGATAAAATGAACAAACAGACTGTAACACTTACTTTTCCTAATCTCATAAGCTTAAGTCCCGATGATTATATCGTAATAAAGGAAAATTTAAAAATAATCAATGAGCTTGGAATTGAAGCTGAGGATTTTGGAGAAAACTGTATTGTAGTAAGAGCAATACCTGAGATTGTCAAGTATGCAGATACAGCACAGTTAATTGAAAGTATTGCAGAAACCCTTAAAGAAGAGACTGTACAAGCAGATTTTGTTGATATAAAGAGAAAAATTGCAGCTACCTTAGCATGTCATAGCTCTTTAAAGGCAGATAAAAAAATTAACTATTTTGAAATCAAGACTTTGCTTAAGGAGCTTGAAAAAACCTCTGATCCCCACCACTGTCCCCATGGAAGACCAATAAAAAAGTTTATCTCATTAGAGGAGATAAAAAAATGGTTTCTAAGATAAAATGTCAAAAATAGACTCTAATCTGTCAAAAAATTGGCATAAATTTTAGTTTAACTAGTTATTTTTTACAAAAATGAGGTCTCTGGCATAAAATATGCTTATCATTTTAAATTTAGAAAAAGAACTAAAATAGGAGGAAGTTTATGGCAAAGGAAAAAGCTTCTAAAATTGAAAATGAAGGAGAACAATCAAAAGAGCAAGTGGCAAAGCCTAAGAAAAAGACTAAAATGTTAATTATTATTGTTATTGCTGTTTTAGTTTTAATGGCTGGAGCGGCTGCAGCTTACTTTTTTCTGATTAGTAAGGCTGGACAACAGGATAAAACTTTTACAATAAAGAATTCAAAGGAAGTGCAAGGTGTAAACTTTGCTCTTGAACCTTTTGTTGTAAATTTGATGGATCAAGGTGGAAGTAAGTATCTTAAGGTTTCTGTCCAGATTGAACTTTCTAATGCAAAATTATTGGAGCAGGCAAAAAATAAAACTCCGCAAATAAGAGATGCTATTATAACTCTCTTAACAAACAAAACATCTGACGAGTTAATTACTCCTGAAGGAAAGTTACTTCTTAAAGACGAAATAAAACAGAGAGTTACTCAGATTCTCGGAGAAGGTACTGTTATAAATGTTTATCTTACCGATTTTGTGATGCAATAACCATGGCAGACGAAGAAATCTTATCCCAAGAAGAAATTGATGCACTGCTTAGAGGTATTTCAGAAGGAGAGATTGAAACAGAAACAGCAGAAGCTCCTTCTGGAATAAGACCCTATGATTTTACCTCTCAGGAAAAGATTGTTCGAGGCAAAATGCCTTCTTTGGATATCATTAATGAACGTCTTGCAAGAAACTTCAGGATAATGCTTGCCTCTGACATAAGAAAAATAGTAGATGTTATAAATGTAAATGTAAACATAACAAAGTTCTATGATTTTCTTCGCTCTGTTCCCTTTCCTTCAAGTTTAAACATAATAAAGCTTGAACCATTAAGAGGCTTTAGTCTGGTTGTATTTGATGCCTCTATGATTTTTACCCTTATTGAGTTCTATTTTGGAGGATCTGGGAAGAGATACTACAAACCTGAAGGAAGAGAGTTCACGCCTATTGAGCAAAGAATAATTCATAAAGTGGTTATGATGTTTCTTGAAAGCATGGAAGAGGCATGGAGACCTATTTTTCAGATAAAGCCTCATTTTATAAGAACAGAGATGAATCCACAGTTTGTAACTATAGTAACACCTGTTGATGTAGTAATTGAAACAGAGTTTACTCTTGAGATAGAGACAAGAGAGTGTAAGATTATGGTCTGTATTCCTTACTCATCAGTAGAACCTATTAAAGAAAAACTATACAGTGCCTTTCTTGCAGACAGAGATGAGATGGATCTTAAGTGGATAGCAAAGATTAAAGCACAAATAAAAACTGCACCAGTTCAACTTGAAGCTATTCTTGGCAGAGTGACTATTGATTTTAAAACATTGTTAAAACTTAAACCTGGAGACATTGTCACTCTTCAAAGAAGAGCTGATGAAGATATAGATATACTCATAGAGGGTATTCCTAAATTTAAAGGTAAGTTAGGAACATTTAAAGGAAATTATGCAATAAAAATAACAAAGGAGGCATGAGATGGAGGAAAAAGAAATTAAGCAACAGTTATTTCAAGAAGAAATTGAAGAGGAACTTGATATGACAAAGGCTCTTGAGATGGAAAGGGCTATGAAAGCAAAAGAAGAGGTCAAGTCACCTCAAATAGATGAGTTCACTGTTACTGAAGGAAAACCAAAAATAAGAGATATTGATTTTATTCTTGACATACCCCTTGAACTTGTTGTTGTTATCGGAAGAACAAAGATTCTCGTTCAAGAACTCCTTCAGTTAACTCAGGGCTCTGTTGTTGCACTTGAAAAGCTGGCAGGAGAACCAATGGAAGTCTATGTAAATGGTAAGCTCATAGGAAGAGGAGAAGTTGTTGTAGTAAATGAAAAGTTTGGAATAAGAATAACAGATATTATAAGTCCTCAGGAAAGAGTAAAACAGCTTGGATAAGAAAGGAATATGGAATACTTCAAAGTCATAATATCTTTAATCTTTATAGTTGCGGCTATTTATATTATTTTGCGTTTGATGAAAAACAAGATAAATCCAGGACATGGATTTATTCAGATAGTGTATTATCAGCCAATAGGTTATAAAAAAGGAATAGGTGTGGTAAAAGCCTTTGATGAGTATCTTTTAGTTGGAATATCAGACAATGGAATTACTCTGATAACTAAGCTTGATCCTATAAAGATTAAATCAATCTTTGAAGACCAAAAAGAGGAAAAGAAAGCTTTATGGCAAAGAATATTTAAAAAAGGAATTATAAGCTTTCTTATAGTAGTCTTATTTCCCACAATTTGCCTTGCTGCACCTCAGAGTCAAGGAGGAATATTTGGATTCTCCAGTGCAGTTGACCTTCTTGTATTTATAACTCTATTAAGCTTTCTACCAGCAGTGCTAATTATGATGACATCATTTACCAGAATTGTCATTGTTCTTTCCTTGCTAAGACAAGCTTTAGGAACTCCTACAGTGCCTCCAAATCAAGTCATAATTGGAATTGCACTTTTTCTCACACTTTTTATTATGTCTCCAACCTTTGAAAGAGTTTACAAAGAAGCTTATCTTCCCCTTTCAAAAAAAGAAATAAACATGGAAGAAGCAATAAATAGAGCCTCTGTTGCCTTTAAGGAGTTTATGTTAAAGCAAACAAGACAAAAGGATTTAGCATTGTTTCTTAAGCTTTCTAAGACAGAGATAAAACCTGCCAAACCTATGGACTTACCAATGAAGATAGTTGTTCCTGCCTTTGCTCTTGGAGAACTAAAAAGAGCCTTTGAGATAGGATTTCTAATATTTCTTCCTTTCTTAGTAATAGATATTGTTGTGGCAAGTATATTGCTATCTATGGGAATGTTTATGGTGCCACCAGTGATGATATCAATGCCTTTTAAGTTGTTGCTTTTTGTTTTAGTTGATGGTTGGCAACTTATTATAGGCTCACTTGCAGGAGGTTTTAAATGACAGTAGAGTTTTTAAACTATATTTCTCAGCAGACATTTGAGACTATTCTTTTAGTTGGAGGTCCTGCACTCCTTGTAAGTCTTCTTGTTGGACTTATTATTGGACTATTTCAAGCAATAACTCAGTTACAGGAGATGACAATAAGCTTTGTTCCAAAGGTTATTGCTGTTTTTTTAACACTGCTTCTTACAATTCCTTGGATGGTCAATATTATGACAAAGTTTACAAGAGGTATCTTTGAAAATCTTCCGATGTATGTGAAATGAACTACTTAGAACTTCTTACCACAAATCTTTACAGTTTTATTCCAGTTTTTATAAGAGTCTCTATAATAATGTTTTTTCTTCCATATATTGGAAGCAGAAGTATTCCAATAGCCTTTAGATTCTTTTTTGCTCTTTCAGTTTCCCTTGCCATTATGCCCTTGTTACCTTTAAAGGAAGAGAATTTTTTAATATCTCTTTTAAATGCAGTAGTCTTTGGCATGGCAATAGGTCTCATAGTAAGAATTATTATCGCAGCAGTTGAGACAGCTTCTCAATGGATAAGCATGCAGCTTGGTTTTACTATTGCAAATGTGTTTAATCCATACTTTAGTGAAATTATAGGTCCAGTTAGTATTTTTTATGAAATGTTTACTATTGCTCTTTTTTTCTCTTTAGATTTACATTTAAGTTTTGTTGAAATAATAATAAAAAGTTTCGATTTTCCAAGCAAATTTTCTTTTTCAGAAAACATAATCACATTTTCATATATTATGTTTCCTCTTGCTCTTAAACTTTCAGCACCTGTTTTGCTTGTGCAGGTTGTTATGAATATAGGACTTGGTTTTTTATCAAGAATAATGCCTCAGGCAAATGTATTTTTCGTAGGCTTTCCTCTTTTACTTGTTACAGGCATTGCAGTTATGTGGCTTAGTACTCCTATTTTTACTATGGTTCTCTCAAAGGCATTTATAAATCTTAAAGACTCACTAATTAATCTTTTGAGGTAAACCATGGCAGAAGAACTACAAGAGCGAACTGAACAGGCAACACCGCGAAGACGAGAAAAAGCTCGCCAAAAAGGTGAAGTTCCCCGAAGTAGAGAACTTAGTGGAATTGTAGGAACATGGATGATTTTTCTTTATTTTGTCTTCTCTGGCACATTTTTAATCTCAATAATGCAACACATGAAAGAAGCATTTATAAGAGTTAAAAATCCAGATTTTGTCTCAACTGCAATACTTACAATAACAAAGGAAGAAATAAAATGGTACATACTTCAGTTTCTTCCAATTGGAGTAATTCTTATTTTTGGCGTATTACTTGTTCATTTTATTCAAACTGGCTTTCTCTTTACTGGAGCAACATTACTTCCTGATATATCAAGGATAAATCCATTAAAGGGAATTAAAAGACTTTTTTCGCTTAATGCTTTATTTGAAACAATAAAGGGAATTTTAAAGTTAATTGCACTTGGTATAGTCATATATCTTGTTCTAAAAAAAGATGTCAATATTTTGCCTCTTTTAATTGATATGGATGTAAAAACCATAGCTGACATTTCATTTCAAAAGATTTATCAGCTTATACTTGCCTGCCTTATAATGCTTACTGTTTTTGCAGGTATAGATTTTGCATATCAGAAATGGCAGTATGAAAGGAACTTAAGAATGACAAGACAGGAAATAAAAGAAGAGTTTAAAGAAACAGAAGGCTCACCTCTTTTAAAAGCAAGAATAAGAAGTCTGCAGAGACAGATAGCACGCAAAAGAATGATGCAAGAGGTTCCAAAGGCAGATGTTGTAATTACAAACCCTTTACATCTTGCTGTCTGTATAAAGTATGAACCAAAAAAGATGTCTGCACCAAAGGTTGTAGCAAAAGGAGCTAATCTTCTTGCAGAAAGAATAAAACAGATAGCAAGAGCATCAGGAGTACCCATTTATGAAAATCAACCTCTTGCAAGAGCATTATATAAAATTCCAATAGGAGAAGAAATTCCTGAAGCACTATATAAGGCTGTAGCTACTATTTTAGCCACCGTATATAAGATTAAAGGAAGACAAATAGCATGAATATAATGAATTACATAAAAAGCGATATAGTTGTTGCGGTTGGAATAATTCTTATCTTAATATTCATGATAGTTCCTATCCCTCCTTTTTTACTTGATTTATTTCTTACAATGAGCATAACTTTCTCAATTCTGATTATTTTAGTGGCATCCTATGTAAGAAGACCTCTTGATTTTTCAGTCTTTCCCTCTATTTTGCTGATTGCTACACTTATGAGGCTTTCCCTTAATGTAGCATCAACCCGTCTTATTCTAACAAGAGGAGAGCTTGGTACAGAAGCAGCAGGTAAAGTTATAAAGGCATTTGGAGAGTTTGTTGTAAGTGGAAACTTTGTAGTTGGTTTAATAATCTTTTTAATTCTTGTAATTATTAACTTTATCGTAATAACAAAGGGAGCAGGAAGAATTGCAGAAGTCTCAGCTCGCTTCACTCTTGATGCAATGCCTGGTAAGCAGATGAGCATTGATGCAGACTTAAATGCAGGTTTAATAGATGAAAAAGAGGCAAGACGAAGAAGAGAAGAAATAAGCAGAGAGGCAGACTTTTATGGAGCCATGGATGGAGCAAGTAAATTTATAAGAGGAGATGCAATTGCTGCAATAATCATAATGATTATTAATATTATTGGTGGTATACTTATTGGCGTTCTTCAAAAAGGTATGCCAATTGGAGATGCTGTTCGCACTTATGTAATACTTACGATTGGCGATGGACTGGCAGCACAAGTTCCTGCTCTTATTACATCAACTGCAGCAGGAATAGTCGTAAGCAGAGCAGCAACTGAGTCAAATCTTGGACAAGATATACTTCAGCAGCTTTTTAAAAATCCAAAAACCCTTGCAACAGCATCTGGAGTTCTTCTTTTGCTTGGACTAATTCCCGGGCTTCCTCATCTTCCTTTTATAATCATAGCAATAATATCTGGAGCCATTGCCTATTTAATGATAACCAAGGAAAAAAGACAGACACAACTACCTCCACCTCCATCTGCAGAGGAAAAACCTGTTTCAATGGAGGCTCAACTTGAAAGTCTTCTCAAAGTTGATCCTATATCTCTTGAGATAGGCTATAATCTTATTCCTCTGGTTGAAGGAGAAAGCTCTCTTGTAGAAAAAATCCGTTCTTTGAGAAAACAAACTGCAATGGAGATGGGATATATTATTCCATCTATTCATATAAAAGACAATTTAATGCTTAAACCATCCCAGTACAGCATTCTTATAAAAGGAGTTGAAATAGCCACTTCTGAAGTAATTCCAGGAAGATTTCTTGTAGTCGGAGCTCGTCCTGCTCAAGGCATTGATGGAATTCCTACAAAGGAGCCTGCCTTTGGAGTAGATGCATTATGGATTGAAGAAAAGGATATATCAAAGGCACAAATGCTTGGATTTACTGTAGTAGATGCTCCAACAGTTATAGTTACACATCTAAAAGAAATAATCAAAAACTATGGTTATGAACTACTTGGAAGGCAAGAAACTCAAAGACTGCTTGATAATCTTGCTAAAACTCATCCAAGAGTTGTTGATGATTTAATTCCTAATCTTTTGACACTTTCTCAAGTTCAAAAAGTACTTCAGAATCTATTAAGAGAAAGAGTATCAATAAAAGATTTACAAACAATACTTGAGACTCTTGCCGAATATGCAAATATAACTAAAGATCCAGATATTTTGACAGAGTATGTACGACAGGCACTGTCAAGAAGAATAACAAAGAGTGTTCAAAATCCTGACGGTTCAATTTCTGCAATTGTATTTGATCCATCTGTTGAAAGAACCCTTATTGAGGCTTTACAGACAACCCCTCAAGGCATAAATTTTGCTGTAGATCCATTTTTAATGGAAAAAATCATTGAAAATTTAAAGAAAATAGCTGATGAAGCCACAATAAAAGGATATCAACCTGTGCTTGTATGTTCCCAATCAATAAGAAGGTTTATAAGAAGAGCAATAGAAAGAGTGGCACCATCTTTGCCTGTTCTTTCTCCACAGGAAATAGCCCCAGGAGTAAAGATACTTATGTTTGGCACAGTAAAAATTGGTTAGGAGGAAAACAATGAAGATAAAAAAGTTTCAAGGAAAAAGCTTTAAAGAAGTCTTAGAGATAGTAAAAAAAGAGATGGGACCAAATGCTGTAATTTTATCTACCTCTTCTAAAAAAGAGCCTCTTTCTAATGGTGCTCTTGTAGAGATTACAGCTGCAATAGATGAGGAAGAAGAAATGTCTACTTTTGATACATTGAATCAAAGATCTCATCTTGAAGATTATGGATTATTTAAAGAAGTAGAAAAACTTAAAACTGAGGTAAGCTTTCTCAGAGAAAGCATTACAAAGCTATTCCCTTCCCTTAATGATAACTCAAAAAGAAGCCTGTACAACTTTTTGATAAAAAACAGTGTGGAACCCTATCTTGCATTAATGCTAATAGAGAAAGCTAAGGATATAAATGAATTAAGAACAGCTATTGAAAGTGAAATAAAAACCTCTAAGCAAAACCTTGATGAAGAAAAAGGATACATCTTTTATGGTCTTCCAGGAGTGGGAAAAACAACTACAGTTTTTAAAATCGGACAAATTTTGAAAAACAGTAATAGAAAACTTATGGTTTTATCTCTTGATCAAAGAATCTCTTCTGTAGCTTATATAAAAGAAGTAGCTTTAAAGCTAAGATGTGAGGCAAAGTTTGTAGAAGAACCAAGCCAACTATATAAAATCATTCATAAAGAGATCGATAGAAAAAATATACTTATTGATACTCCAGGTGATGCTAATATAAGTATTGCAGTAGAACTTAAAAATCTGTTAAAAGATATGCCTATAAGAAAATGTCTTGTCATGGATGCATCAGTATCAATGCAATCAGGTTTAAAACTATTAAAAACAATGGATACTGCAGCATTTGATTGCATAGGTTTTACTAAGATTGATTTGGCACAAACCTATGGAAATATTTATAATCTTGCAGTTTTATCAGGTAAACCTGTAAGCTTTATTACTTCCGGTTCATATGGAGAGTCTAATTTTAAGGTTTTACCACCTAATACAATAACAAATCTAATTATAGGAGGAGTATGTGAAAACTAATATCCCTAGGGTTGTATCTGTATCAAGTGGGAAAGGAGGCGTTGGCAAAACTAACTTTGTAACAAATATTGCTATTATTTTTAGAACCATGCAAAAGAAAGTACTCTTAATGGATGCAGATGTAGGTTTAAGCAATATTGATATAATGTTTGGGATAGCACCAAAATTTAATATAAAACATCTACTTTCTGGTGAAAAATCGATAAAAGATATTATTGTTAGGACTTCTGAGGGAATTGATATTATTCCAGCAAGTTCTGGAATAAGAGAGCTGACTTATCTTTCATCCCTTCAAAAGATGAAAATCATTGAAGAGCTCGAAAGCATCGATAATGACTATGATATATTTCTTATTGATACGGGAGCAGGTATCTCAGACAATGTAATTTTCTTCTGTTCTGCTGCCCATGACAACATAGTAATTGTTACTCCTGAACCAACTTCCATTGCCGATGCCTATGCATTAATTAAAGTTCTTTATAGAGAACATGGAGAAAAAAACTTTCGCATAGTTGTAAATAATACCAGAAATCATAAAGAAGCTAAGGAGACTTTCAAAAAACTTTCAATTGTTGCTGAGAGATTTCTTGGAATAACTCTTGATTGGCTTGGAGAACTTCCGTATGATGAAAAAATAAAAGAGGCTATTATTGCACAAAAACCTTATATAACTCTTTATCCAACATCGGATTTTTCAAAGAAGCTTACAGAAATTGCAAAGCAGTTTCTTAAAAGAGAGGTAGATCTATTTAAAGGAGGAATGCAGTTTTTTCTTAAGAAAGCATTAAGTAGTAATTAGGATGTTATACTCTGAGGATGATAAAGAAAAAATTATTAAACAGTTTTTACCAAAGATAAAGCATTATGCTTTAAGATACCATAATTCTGTCCAATCCATCTTAGAATTAGATGATCTAATTTCTGCTGGAATAAAAGGACTTCTTGAAGCATTAAATAAATATAATCCTTCATTAAACGTTCCTCTTGTTTCTTTTATAGATTATAGAATAAGAGGTGCTATTCTTGATGAAATCCGTTCAGTAGATGCTTTTTCAAAAGAGTTCCGTAAAAAAATAGAAGATGTTAAAAAAACCTATAAAAACTTAAAACAATCTGGCAAAGATCCAACAGATGAAGAACTGGCTTCCTCTTTAAACATCACTGTTGATGAGTTACACCAAGTATATCAAAGCATAAAAGCTTCTGATGTAATAAGTCTGGACAGCTTTGTAACTGGTAAAGATGGAGATCAGATGAATCTTATGGAAGTTATATCAGATGAAAAAAATATCTTTGATGATATAAGGCTTAAAGAGATAAGAGAAAAACTATCATCTGCCATAGAAAAACTCTCTGAGATTGAAAAACTTATAATATCTCTTTACTATTACGAAGAGTTAAATATGAAAGAGATTGCTCAACTGTTAGGTATTTCCTTATCAAGAGTAAGCCAGATTCATGGTAAAGCTCTCCTAAAGCTTAAGAGTTCTATTGAACAAGAAGTTGAATAGTAGAAAAATTTTGTATAATATTATCAGTCATTTCTGGAGGTTAGAAAATGAAAAAAATAAGACAGTTGGTTCATAAACTACTTCTTGATCCTGACTCTTCAGTACGCAGGCAAGCAGCAGAGGAACTTTCTGAGGCTGATGAAAGAGCAATTTATCCACTAATAAAAGCATTAAGAGATGAAAATACAGCTGTTCAAGAGGCAGCAACACAGTCTCTTATATCTATTGGTAGCAGAACCGATTCATTTTTAATAGATCCTGGAGAAGTCGTTACATACATGGTTATTCCCCTTTTAAGAGAAGAAGAAGCCTATCTTAGGAATACAGCAATATTAATAATAAAAGAAATTGGTCATAAAGCTCCTCAACTTATTTATAAACTTCTTAAAGATAAAGATCCGGATATTAGAAAATTTGCCCTTGATTTAATAGCAGATATAAAAGTAGGTTTTGATGCCTCAAAAGTAATTCCTCTCCTTAAAGATCAAAACAGCAATGTCAGAGCCGCTGCTGTTCGTGTATTAGGAGAGTTGAAATACAAAGAGGCAATTCCAAATCTTATTGAAGCTTTAAAAGATGAAGAATGGGTTGTTTTTTATGTTCTTCAAAGTCTTGCTGAACTTAAAGCAGAAGAGGCCATAGATAAAATAGGAGAGCTTATTCTTAATACAGAATCTCTTTTAATTAAATCAGAGGCAATAGAAACCTTAGGCAGAATAGGAAGTGAAAAGATTGCAGAACCTCTCCTAAAGTATTTTCCTGTTGCTACAAAAGATGAAAAAAAACAAATCATTAAAGCATTAGTAAAAATAGGTATAATTCCAAATGGACAAGATTGGAAAGAGGAAATTCTTTCTATTTTTAAAGAACAAGACTGGGATGAAAAATTAATAGCTTTAAAAGGTATAAAATTATTAAATCTAAAAGAAGCTATTCCGTTTATTGTAGAAGAAGCTGGAGCACTTGATCCAAACTGTTTCGATTATGATGAAAAAATTCAAACTTTAGAACAAACAATTCTTTCCTTAGACTCAGAAGATGAACTTCTTTCAATCCTTGAAAAAAACAAACTAAAATATAGAGCTAAAGCCTTTGTCATAAAAATGCTTGGTAAATTAAAAAGTAAAAAAGCAGTTCCCATCCTCATAAATCTTCTTGAAGATATAAGAAGAGACATCAGAATTGCTTCTGCAAAAGCACTTGGTGAAATTGGCGCAAAGGAAGTCATAACTCCCCTTATAAGAAAATCTAAGGAAGATCATGATGCAAATGTAAGAAAGGCTGCCATAGAAGCCTTAGGAATGATAAGATCATCAGAGGCCTATGAACCTCTTTTAAATTTACTTGAAAGTGAAATATATATTGATATTATTGAAACCACTGTAGCAAGCCTTCTTTCTATTGACCAAGAGAAATTTTTAAAAAATTTAAAATCATACAGAAAAGAAGTAAAACAAGCTTTAGCAGGAATAACTCAATCTTTTGATATTTTAAATACACTTCTTCAGTGTGAAGACAAGGAAGTAAAAAAAGCAGCTTTATATGCCCTTGGAAAGCTTGCAACACAGCAAGCCATATCTAAAATAATTGAGTTTATTAAATCTGAAGACAAAGATTTGAAAAAAGTAGCTATTTTAGCAATGGGAGAGGCTAACTTCTGTTCAGAAGAGTTATTTCAATGTATAAATGATGAAGATCCTTGGATAAGATACTACACTGTAAAATCCATTTCTAAGGCATGTGCTCCTGAAATTGTTATTGAAAAACTCGTTCCTCTTTTAGATGATCCTTTTCCTCCAGTGATAATCGCCACTGTAGAAGTCCTATCACAGATAGCTACACCTCAAGTTTATGAGATTCTTGCATCTAAGATGCAACATCCTAATAAAGAAGTCAGAGAAAAAATAGAGGAGGTTTTACAAAAAATATGAGTATAACAGGCACGTCCTCTTTTACAATGATAAACGATGAAGTCTTTAGGCAGTTGAGAGATTTTATATATGAAAAGACAGGTATATATGTTCCTGACAACAAAAAATACTTTCTTGAAAACAGACTTAGTAGAATTTTAAGAGAAAAAAACTTAAAAAATTTTGAAGATTATCTTTATTTTCTAAAATATAGCGCAAACAAAAATGACTTGACTCGACTTTTTGATGCTATTACGACAAATGAAACTTTTTTTTTCAGAGAGCCTCAACAGTTTGAAGTTTTTGCTAAAAATATAATACCTCAGGTAATAAAGGAAAATACTCAAATAGGTAGAAAAGATATTAAGATATGGTCTGCTGCCTGTTCAACTGGCGAGGAACCATATACAATTGCTATGATCTTACATGATTTACCGGAGTTAGTTTCATTTAAGAAAGAGATATATGCCTCTGATATAAGCGAAAGCGTTCTTATGTCAGCAAAAAGAGCTATATATGGAACCTATTCTGTAAGAAATGTTCCACCGCAGTATATGGCAAAATATTTTAAAGACAGTGGAGGAATGTATGTCCTTTCAGAAGTTATAAAATCAATGGTAAAATTTCTAAATATAAATCTAATAGATGAAAGGGAAGTAAAACAACTTAAAGGAATAGACGTGGTATTTTGCAGAAATGTTTTAATCTATTTTGATGATAAAGCAAAGAAAAAGTGTGTTTCTCTTATATATGATGTTATAAGACCAAAAGGCTATCTTTTTGTAGGGACTTCGGAAAGTCTTCATAATATTACAAGGGCTTTTCGCCCAATTGTGATAAATAAAGTCATTGTATATCAGAAAGTTTAGTGGGAGGAAAAAATGAAAATTCTTGTTGTAGATGATGATAAAACAACAAGAAAGATGATATCATTAATTCTCAAAAGTAAGGGATATGAAGTTGTAACAGCTGAAAATGGCTTAGAGGCATTACAAAAGATTGGACTTGAAAGAATAAACTTAATTCTTACAGATATGAATATGCCTTATATGGATGGAATAGAATTTATAAGACAAGTAAGAGCAAATCCTGAGATATCCAATATTCCTATTGTTATGATAACAACAGAAGCTGATGAAGAAGAAAAAAGAAAAGCCTTCGAAGCCGGAGTTGATGACTATCTCGTAAAGCCTACGACTGCTGAACAAATTAGTGAGAGTATAAAAAGAATATTAAGAAAAATCTTCAATAAATAAAAGGAGGATAGCATGTTTAACTATAAAATAAAAGTTTTAGTAGTTGATGATTTTCCAACAATGCGCCGAATTATAAAAAATCTTCTTAAGCAACTTGGATTTGAAAATATTGATGAAGCAGAAAACGGAGAAGATGCATTAAGAAAGCTAAGAAGTACAGAGTATGGACTTGTAATCTCAGATTGGAACATGCCAGTAATGGAAGGAATAGAACTTTTAAAACAAATAAGAAATGATCCTGCACTAAAAGATATACCCTTTTTAATGGTAACAGCTGAAGCTGAAAAGGAGAAAGTTATTGAGGCAATAAAGGCAGGAGTAGACAACTACATAGTAAAACCTTTTACTGGAGAAGTTTTAAAAGAAAAACTTGAAAAGATTGCTCAAAAAAGACCATCTCTTAAAGGAGGACAGTAATGGCTGATGAGATGGATGAGATAATAAACGAATTTATTATAGAAGCAGAAGAAATACTTGAACAGATTGATCCTCTCTTTGTTGAACTTGAACAGAAAAAAGATCCTGAGATTGTCAATGAAATATTCAGAGGAATGCATACCCTAAAAGGGGCAGCTGGATTTCTTGGTTTTCAAGATATAGTTGATGTTGCCCACAAAGCAGAAACCATTCTAAAAAAAGTAAGAGAAGGTGAAATACTTTTTTCTGCAGAGATAAATGATGCTATTTTGAAAGCTGTAGATACATTAAAGATTCTAATCTCAAATATTAAACTAAAAGAAAACAAAAAAGAGAATATTCAGCCAGTTTTAGATTTACTTGACAGAGCTCTTGAGAAAGCTTCTTTAAAAACTGAAAAAACTGAAGAAATTGAACAAAAAATAAAGAAAGCTGAAGTCGAAGAAGTTGAAACTAAAGTATCAAAACCTGAAGAAGTTGTAACTCAAGCTCCAAAAGAAAAAGAAGTTGCCACACTAAGAGTTGATGTTGAAAGAATAGACAAAGTAATGGACCTTGCAGGAGAGATTGTTCTTGCCCGTAACAGATTACTTAATCTTGCAAGTAAACTTGAGGCAAAATATAGTGGAGATGAACACATAGAAGGACTTGTAGAGACCACTTCGTTTCTTGACAGAGTTACTTCAGATTTACAACTTGCAGTGATGAAGATGAGAATGCAGCCACTGCAGAAAGTTTTTGTAAAGTTTCCACGCATGGTAAGAGATCTTGCAAGAACACTTGGCAAAGAAGTTGATCTGGAGATTATTGGCGAAGATACAGAGGTTGACAAATCAGTCATTGAGCATATTGGAGACCCCCTTGTTCATATAATAAGAAACTCAATAGATCATGGAATAGAGTTTCCTGATGAAAGACTCTTAAAGGGAAAACCTCCAAAGGGCAAGATTGTCATAAATGCTTATCAAAGGGGAACTCAGATTGTTATAGATATATCTGATGATGGGAAAGGCATAGATATTGAAGCTGTTAAAGCAAAGGCAATTACAAAGGGACTTATTACTTTAGAAGAAGCTGAAAAGATGTCTGAAGAAGCAATAATAAATTTAATATTTCTTCCGGGATTCTCTACAAAGGATGTCTCTACAGAACTAAGTGGCAGAGGAGTTGGAATGGATGTTGTTAAATCCAACGTAGCAAAACTTAATGGATATGTAGAGATCTTTACAGAAAAAGATAAAGGAACAACCTTTAGAATAAGCTTACCTCTTACATTAGCAATAATTCAAGCTATGATGGTTCAAGTAGGAGATGAGACTTATGCCATACCTCAGTCAATGATTGAAGAAACATTAAGAGTAAATATAGATGAAATCAAAGAAATAAGCGGGCAAAAAGTTCTTACAATAAGAGATAAAGTCTTACCAGTTTTCTTACTTAATGAGATCCTTGGCAGTGCCAATACAACGGAAAATAAAAGAAAATATATTCTTGTAGCCAGTGTAGGAGAGAAAAAATTTTGCATCTCTGTAGACTCTATAATCGGACAAGAAGAAATTGTTATAAAAACTATAAACGGAATTGACTCTGAAGAGTGTGGGATAATGGGAGCTACAATTACAGGAGACGGTAAAGTTGTTTTAATTCTTGATCTTGCAATACTTTCAAGAAAAATGTTAACTGTAAAATAAATTTGAGGAGTAACAAAATGAAACAGTATATTGGTTTTATTCTTGAAAAAAATGAATACACAGTTCCTATACTTAAAGTTCAAGAAATCATTAAATTACCTCAGATTACGAAGATGCCTGGAGTTCCCTACTATGTTGAAGGAGTTACAAATCTTCGTGGAAGAGTAATACCTATTGTGAATCTAAAAAGAATTCTTGGTATTCCAGAGGAAAACAATGGCAATAAAGTAATTGTGGTTTCATCAGGCAAGATAACATTTGGTGCATTGGTTGATGATATTACAGGTGTTATAAATATAGATGAAACAGACATTGAACCTGCAGAAGAATTTATGCACCATGGACAAAACCAGATAGAAGGAGTTGCTCGAATTAATGATAGGCTACTTGTTTTGCTTGAGCCTAAAAAACTAATTCCTTATGAAGATCAAAGCCTTTTTGAAGATGAAATAGTAGAAATTCATGATGAAAGCAACAAGGTTGAAGTTGTCAAAAAAGTTAGTGGAATTGCAGGAGAAGTTACAGTCAAAGAAATTGTGGATCCTTTAAAGTTTTATGAAAAAAAAGGTGTTTCCAAAGATGATCCAAGATATGTTCTTATTCAGGAAATAACGAACTTTATGAATATGGTTGCCCACGGAGACTATGAACAAGCCAATAAAATAATAAACAATATAATTCAAAAAAGCCAAAGTGATCTATTTAAGGAAGTAGGAAAAGTGGCAAGAAAACTACACGAATCTTTAAAAAGTTTCAGAGAAGCACTCGATCCAAAACTGAAGGAAATAGCTATAGAAAAAATGCCAAGAGCAGTTGATCAGCTACAGATGGTTATTGATAAGACAGAAGAAGCAGCAAATAAAACAATGGAGATTGTTGAAAAATATATTTTAAAAATGGATGATTTAGCAAACCATATAAGAAATCTTCAGGGACCATCTGAAAGTGTAGAGTTTCTTAGGAATTTTAAAAACTCTCTTGAAGATGACCTAACTGAGATTCTAACTACTCAATCTTTTCAGGATTTAACTGGACAGGTTCTAAAAAAGGTAATTGCTCTTGTAGGAGACCTTGAAGTAGAACTTATTCGTCTCATAACTACTTTTGGCTTAAAGATTGAGGAAAAGGAAATTGCTAAAAAGGAAGTTGAGAAAGTCTCCCAGGAAGATGTAGATGCACTATTAAAAGAGTTTGGTTTTTAGGGAGTGTAATATGATTAAAGTTTTAGTTGTAGATGACTCAGCTTTTATGAGAAAAGCTATAACTGCTATGCTTCAAGAAGACCCTGAGATAAAAGTAATAGGGACAGCAAAAGATGGAGTTGAAGCAGTTCAGATGGTACAAGAGCTTAAACCAGATATTGTAACAATGGATGTAGAGATGCCAAGAATGGATGGAATAACTGCATTAAAAGAAATAATGAATAAATCTCCTGTTCCTGTAATCATGGTAAGTTCTCTCACAACTGAAGGAGCAAAAGTAACTCTTGAAGCACTCGAACTTGGTGCAGTTGACTTTATTCCTAAGAATCTCTCTGAGCTTTCAGTTAACATTGTCAAAATTAAGGAAATGTTAATTGAAAAAATTAAGACAATTGCTAAAAGAGGGATTGTAAAAAGAAAACCTACTGCAAGGAATCTTGAAACAAAAATTGAGACTTCTAAAATTGAGATACCAAAAACAAGAGTTTCAACAGAAAGAAAAGTTGGCATTGTTGCAATAGGCACATCTACAGGAGGGCCAAAGGCTCTTCAAGAGATTATTCCAAAACTTCCAAAAGACTTTCCTGTACCAGTTGTAATTGCTCAGCATATGCCACCAAACTTTACAAAACCTTTTGCTGAAAGACTTGATCAGTTAAGTCAGCTTTCAGTAAAAGAAGCAGAAGAAGGTGAAGTTATAAAACCAGGATTTGTATACATAGCACCAGGAAGAGGTCATATGAGAATTAAAAGAAAAGGAATTAACACTTTTGTCTCTATATCAGAAGATAAAGAAGAGTTTATATATCGTCCAAGTGTTGATCTGTTAATGCTATCTGTGGCAGAGTGTTATCCAGGTAGAAGTCTTGGTGTTATACTTACAGGGATGGGAAATGATGGAGCAAAGGGATGCAAAAAAATAAAAGAAACTGGTGGAAGAGTATTTGCTCAAAATGAGGAAAGTTGTGTAGTATATGGTATGCCTCGTGCTGTTATTGAAGCAGGAATAGCTGATAAAGTTATTCCTCTTGAGGAAATGGCAGGAGAAATAATAAACGCTGTATAGGAGAAAGTCTTGCAAGAAGAAATAATAGAAAAAATAGTTTTTAAAACTATTGATATTCCTTCTTTACCACCTATTGCGATGAAGGTTATGCGTCTTATTCAAGATGACTACGCTTCTTTAAGGGCTCTTGAGGAAATAATATCTCGGGATCAAGGATTTGCCACAAGACTTTTAAGAATAGCAAACTCTCCTTATTATGGTCGTGACAGAAAAATTGAAAATATTCCTCAGGCTTTACTCCTTATAGGTTTTGAAACTCTTAAATCCCTTGTTATAGCAACTTCATTAAGAGATTTACACAGACGCTTTGGAATATTTGAACAAAGACTTTGGGAGCACAGTCTGGGAGTAGCTCTTTGTTCAAGTTTGCTTGCTATGGTAACCCATATTGAACCAGCAGATGATGCCTTAGTATGTGGATTAATTCATGATGTGGGAAAAACAGTTATAAACAACTCTATGCCAGAGGTATACAATCAAATATATGAAAAAGTATACAAAGAAAAACGCTCAATAATAGAAATTGAAGATGAAAAACTGGGATTTAATCATACAATTATAGGTAGTCTTATTGCAAAGAAATGGAAGCTTCCTGAAAAATTAGAAATGGTAATAACCTATCATCATACTTATCCATATCCAGAGTATGAAAATCAAGCATTTGCTGATATATGTAACATTGTAAGAGTTGCAGACCAAATATGTCTTAATCTTGGAATTGGTTTAAAAGAGCCTGTTGCCACTAAGATAGACCATGACTCTGTTGGAATTACTGAAGAAACCTTAAATGAGATTATTGGCCTATTTAAGACAAAATTTGAAAAACAAAAAGAGTTTTTACTAAGTTAGATGGCAGCAGAAGAAAGAATAAATCCTTTAGTTCCTTACAAAGAAGTAAGACCCATAAAAGAGGGTTCTGTTTTTGCAAAGTATAAAATTAGAAAAAAGATTAAAAAAAGTGAAGAAACTGAAAAAGAAACTCCATCCCCAAAGAAAAAATCCGCAGAACAGATAATAGATATAGAAGCATAAAATTCCAGTTAGGAAGATTTTTCCTACTTAAAAAGCTTCAAATTAGAAAAACTCATTGAAACTCAAAAATTTTTTATTGGCATAATCATTGCTTTTTTTATTTCTAGAAAGAAGAAAGTGAAAATGTACAAGGGAATTTACATAACAATGACTGGAATGAACATGAGAGAGAATGAGCTTTCAGCTATTTCCAACAATCTTGCCAATATTAACACCACAGGTTACAAAAGACAAAGTTTTATAAGCAGAGTTTATCCTCTTCTTTCAGGCAGACCTCCTCAACCAAATGCTATATATCAAGATGCAAGAGCTCAAACTTACTTTGCAGGTCAATACATTGATACATCTCAAGGTACCTTAAGACAAACTCATAATCCCTTTGATATTGGGATTCAAGGTGAAGGGTTCTTTGCAGTAAGAAAAGGAGACAAAATTTTTTATACCAGAGAGGGTTCTTTTACAAGAGACAAAGAAAATTATCTTGTAACACATGGAGGATTAAGAGTTCTTGATGAAAATAACAATCCAATATTAGTGGATGGCACAAAGATAGATTTTAATAAAGATGGAAATATCTTTGTTGATGGAAATCCTGTTGGAAGATTAAAGATCGTAAAACTAAATAACCTTAGACATGTCGGAGAATCTCTTTATGATGGAGAAGAAGCAGGGCAGGCAGAAGGTCAAATTTTACAAGGTTGGATAGAAAATTCAAATGTAAATCCATTAAGTGAAATGGTTCAAATGATTCAGGCCATAAGAAACTTTGAGTTTATCCAAAGGGTAACAAAAAACTTTGATGAGCTTGCTCAAAGAGCAGTAAATGAAATTGCAAGAATATAAAGGAGGTAGACTATGTTGAGATCTCTTTTTACAGCCTCAACAGGAATGTATGCACAACAACTAAACCTTGATGTTATATCTCATAATCTCGCAAATATTAATACCACAGGATTTAAAAAATCAAGAGCAGAGTTTCAGGATTTGCTATATCAGAATATTATTAATCCTGGAGCTCCATCTGATGATGGAACTCAATATCCCTCTGGAATTCAAGTTGGACTTGGTGTAAAGCCTGTAGCTGTGGCAAAGTTTTTTACTACAGGAGATCTCATAAACACAGGAAATGACCTTGATTTAGCAATTGATGGAGATGGATTCTTTCAGGTAAGTCTCCCAGATGGAACAATTGCTTATACAAGAGCAGGAAACTTTAGAATTGACAGAGACGGAAGAATTGTAACAAATGATGGCTACCCAATTGAACCTGGTATAACAGTTCCAGCAGATGCAATAAAGATAACAGTTGGTGCTGATGGAACTGTTACAGTGTTACAACCAGGAACAGTTGCACCTGTGCAGATTGGAACAATTGAACTTGCAAGATTTATAAATCCAGGAGGACTTCAGGCAATTGGCAAAAATCTTTTCCTTGAAACAGATGCCTCTGGAACTCCAACAACTGGAGCTCCTGGAACTGAAGGAAGGGGAAGAATCGTTCAAGGTTTCTTAGAGATGTCCAATGTAAATGTGGTTGAAGAGCTTGCTAATATGATAATTGCTCAAAGAGCCTTTGATATTAACTCTAAGGCTGTACAGACATCTGATGAGATGTTACAAACAGTAGCAGCACTTAAAAGATAAACTATGGAGAATTTTATGAAAGGAAGAAACTTTTTAATATCTTTAATCATTAGTCTAAATCTTTTCTTTTCCTCTTATGTTTTTGCTTTTGATAAAAATTTACTTTCTAATCTTCTTGCGAATGAAATAAAAAAATCACCTATTGCCACAGAAGTTCATATTGGACAGATAAAGTTTATAGGACATGAACCTAAGGAAAAATGCATTCCTGAAAACTTAAAAATTCGAGAGATTAAAAGACCAAGCTCAGTAGAATTTACCTTTAAATGCGGCAGTAGCCACTACAAAGCAGTTTCAAACTATGAAGTCTTAACTAAAGTATATGTCACTCAGATACCTCTCAAAAAAGGTGAGGCAATCACTGAAGAAAAGATTATGGAAATAAAATATCCATTAAGTAAACTTCCTGCTGGAACGATTACAGACAAAGATTTGATATTAGGAAAAATCGTCAAAAAAAGCCTTGTCAAAGGACTAATAATAAAGGAAGATTATCTTTACAGTAACACTCCTGTAAAAAAAGGAAGTATAGTAAATGTAATAGTAGATACAGGACAAGTCATAATAATGACAGAAGGTATCCTAAAAGTTGACGCTACAGTTGGTGGAAAGGTTCGTGTACAATGTCTTGCAACTGGCAAGGAAATTGTAGGCAAATTAATTGAAAAAGATAAAGTGAGGGTATCACTATGAAAAGATTAATTTTATTAAGTCTTTTTATATTTTTTCTTATTTCATGTTCCTCTGAACTTAAACAGATAAGAGAGATTAAAGAGGCAGGAATGCCTCCAAAGTACTATCCAGAGATTTCTCAAGCTCAGACTAAAACTGAAGGTTCTTTATGGACAAACAGAGCCTCTCTTTATGAAGACAAAAAAGCTCGTAGAGTAAACGACCTTGTAACCATAATAATAAATGAGTCTACTTCAGCTAAAAAAACTGCATCGACTACTGCATCAAGAAACTCTTCAACAAACTATGGAGTTGATACACTCTTTGGAATGAATACAGACTTTAATATCCAAAATCTTCCAATTATAAATGCTTTTTACAAAGCAGGAAATGTATTCTCACCTTCAGTAAAGGGCTCTGCAACAAGTAACTTTAAAGGAAGTGGAGATACAGCAAGAACAGGAAATATCATAGGAACAATTACTGCTAAGGTGGTTGAAGTATTACCGAACGGAAACCTGGTCATTGAATCAAGAAAGGAGATTATTGTCAATAATGAAAAGGAAATTTTAGTTTTAAGAGGTATAATAAGACCAGATGATATAAGTCAGAATAATACAGTTTTAAGTCAGTATGTGGCAGATGCGCAAATATATCTTGTAGGTGAAGGAACTATTGGAGACAAACAGTCTCAGGGATGGCTTGTAAGATTTCTTGATAAAATCTGGCCCTTTTAGAGGAGGTAGAGCAGATGAGGTTTTTATTTAAAAATACTTTAGCTTTAATTCTTTTGTTTTTCCTTACAACAACTTCCTATGCTGAAAGAATAAAGGATATAGCTAATTGGTCAGGAATTAGAGAAAATCAACTTATAGGTTATGGACTTGTAGTAGGATTAAACGGAACAGGAGACAAAGACGGAACATATCTTTATCAACCAATTGCAAATATGTTAAGTAGAATGGGAATTACTGTAAATGTTAGAGATCTGAAAGGAAAAGTTAAAAATGTAGCTGCAGTAATGGTTACTGCAAAGCTTCCTACTAATGTAAAACCTGGAACAAAAATAGATGTCCAAGTATCCTCAATAGGAGATGCTAAATCCCTTCAAGGAGGAACTCTTTTACTTACTCCACTTTTAGGACCTGATGGTGAGGTATATGCTTTAGCTCAAGGGCCAATATCAATTGGTGGATTTATAGCTGCAGGAAGAGCAGCCCAAACAGTTAAAAATCATCAAAATGTTGGTTATATTCCAGAAGGAGCTATTGTAGAAAAAAGCGTTCCTGTTAATCTCAATACAAAAAGTGAACTTCAACTTCTTTTACAGTTTCCAGATATAACTACTGCTAAAAATATAGCAGAAAAAATAAATGAGGTCTTTAAATCTTCAATTGCAAAAGCTTTAGATCCATCAACAATATCAATAATTGTTCCACCAAATTACAGAGAAAATGTAGTTGATTTCATGGCTAAGGTAGAAAGAATTGAAGTTTCTACTGATGTTCCTGCCCGGGTAGTTATAAACGAAAGAACAGGTACAGTTGTTATAGGTTCTAATGTAAAAATATCGCCAGTTGCTCTTGCTCATGGTGGTTTAACAATTACAATAAAAGAAACACCTGAAGTCATTCAGCCTCCTGCACTGGCTCCAAGAGGAGCAACAACAGAGACTGTTGCAAGAACAGAACTAAAAGTAGAGGAAAAACAAGCATCTGTTGTTGAAGTTAAAGGTTCAACCGTAGGAGAACTTGTCCGTGCATTGAATGCTTTGGGAGTTACTCCTAAGGATTTAATATCCATACTGCAAGCCCTTAAAACATCAGGTGCTTTAAAGGCTGATTTAGTATTAATGTGAGGTAAAAATGATAGAAAAAGTTAATGCAAACAAATTTAATAATTCAATTGAAACAAAGGAGCTTTCAAAGAAGATAGAAACAGTATTTCTTACTGAACTTTTAAAGGTTATGTTAGCAAATACTTCCTTTTATGAGGGAAGAACATCTTCTACTTACATGACTGCCATTGTGCCTCAAATAGCAGAGATGATGGCTGAAAGAGATATAGGCATCGGAAGATTCTTAACAGAAAATAATAATTTCCTAAACAGCATTTCAAAAAACCAAAAGATTGAATCAAAACCAAGCTTAGATAAAGAAGAAAAAAACGATAAGTTTAATCTACAAAATAAAATTTCTTTGCCTGTATTAGGCAAAATAACGTCATATTTTGGATTAAGAAATGATCCAATAGATGGAAAGCTAAGACATCATAATGGAATAGATATAGCAGTTCCTGAAGGCACAGAAATTAGACCTATTTTATCTGGAAAGGTTGTCTACTCTGGCTATAGTGAAAAATATGGAAACTTTGTTTTAGTAGAGCATGAAAATGGAATTCAGACATTATATGCTCATAACTCAAAAAATTTGGTTAAAACAGGAGATAATGTGTCTCCTCAGACAGTAATTGCTCTTTCAGGTTCAACTGGAAGAACAACTGGTCCTCATTTACATTTTGAAGTAAGAAAAGAGGGAAAACCTATAAATCCTATTACAGCATTAAAATATTATCAAAAAACGACGATTATATAAGCAAACTTAAAAAGGAGGTGTTATAAATGATAGGTGGACCAATAAGAATAGATGGCATAGCACCAAATACACAGATAGCTCCAGAGAAATCTCATGGTAAAGCTCCTGAAAGAAGCGAGGAGGTCCTTACAAAAGATCAAGTTACATTATCTGAAGCAGCTAAAAATATAGCAAGACTAATGGTAGAAGTAAGCAACTTACCTGATATAAGAACAGACAGAGTAGAAGAACTTAAAAATGCTATAAACTCAGGCACATATGAAATAAGAGGAAGTGAAATTGCTGGAAAAATAATTAAGGAGGCTTTAATTGACAAGCTTGTATAAGGAGCTTATAGAAATTCTTAAAGAGGAAAAGGCTCTACTTGAAACTTTATTTAGAATAGTATCTGAAGAAAGAGATGCTATTGTTGGGCTTAACTCAGTAGAGCTTGAAAGAGTTTTAATAGAAAAACAACAAATCCTTACAAAGCTTTCTTTATGGGAAGAAGAAAGAATAAAACTTCTTAAAAAAAATGGTATGGAAAATATGACTCTTTCTGAAATTATAAAGAATACAAAAAACGAATCTCCTGAAATAAAAGATTTAAATGAGCTTTATTATAGCATGAAAACCATATTAGAGGCTGTCTCAGAGATTCAAAGAATAAATGAACAACTTATTGATCGTTCCATTGTCCATATAGCAACTGCAATCAAATTTTTTGAAACCTTTGGTATTAAGGCAAAAGAGAATCTTTCAATGGAGGCATAAATGAGCCTTACAGCTCTTTTTGATATTGGGAAAACAGGAGTTCTTACTTATCAAAGAGCTCTTGAGGTTGTCTCTCACAACATAGCAAATGCTTCTACAGAAGGATATTCAAGACAAGATGTGATTTTTCAAAACATGCCATCAACTACTGCAAGCATAGTAGGAATTAGTGGAAGAGGAGTAAAGATTGTTGACATAAGAAGAATGTATGACTCTTTTATAGAACTTCAGCTTAAGACAGAAAGTTCAAATCTTGCCTATTGGGATGTAGTATACAATGGAATGCTTAGATTAGAACACATCTTTAATGAAGCCTCTGATATTGCTCTTAGTAACTCCATAAATGATTTTTTTAATGCCTGGCAAGAGTTAAGCCAAAATCCGTCAGGCACAGCAGAAAGAGCGCTTCTTATTGATAAGGCAAACTATCTTGCTGAGAGATTAAATCTCTCATATAAATCTTTAATTGATGAAAGACAAGAAATATATAATGATACGCGAAACCTTGTTGATCAGATAAATAAATATATCAATCAAATAAATGAACTTAATGAAAAGATTGCAGCAGCTCCTGGTTCTCTTGATGCTAAGGACCAAAGAGAAAACATAGTAAAAAGACTTAATGAGATCGTACAAATAACATATTTTGAGGACAATGCAGGAAGATACTCTATATTACTTGGTGGAATGCCGCTGGTTGATGGAGGAAGAGTTTATCATTTAAATGTTGGACTTGACATGAATCAAAATATGAGATTTACTATTGAGACTGTTTCAGGAACTATTGATGTTACAAATTTAATTCATGGTGGAAAGTTAAAGGCAGAGATAGACCTAAGAGATTCTACCATTCCTCAGTATATGAATAAACTCAATATGCTTGTATTTGACTTAACAGAGGCAATAAATGCTCAACATAGAAAAGGCTATGGACTTGATGGCTCAACTGGAAACAACTTTTTTACACAACTTTATGATTTAAATATTCTCTCCCCTCCAATATCTCCATACTCCGACATAATTTTTAAAATTAACAACATAAATGCAAATACCTATGATAAGTATCAAATTCAGTTTGATGGTACAGCAGTGCCTCCAACATGGACAGTGACATACAAAACAACATCCTCTTCTGTAGAAAATCTTGAAATAAATTCATGGTCAGATGCAACAGACAGATACTATAAATTAAAATTCAATGATATAGAAATTACAATAAAAAATCCTGATAACAATCTTAACTTCACCTTTCAAATAAAGCAACATTCTGCATTATTATTCAATGTGACAGTAACAGATATTCAAAAAATAGCTGCCGCTAAAACTAATCCTACTGGTCCAAACAGTGGAGTAATGGATAATGAAAACGCAAGAGCAATATATTCACTGATAAACAGCAGGATTATTGGAAATGCAACTCCAATAGATTTTTACAGAGAGATAGTTGCTGAAGTAGGAGTTTACTCATTAAGAGCTAAAACACAAAAAAGCTTTCAACAGGCTCTTGTTGAAGAAATGGAAAAAAGAAGACAGAGTTTATCTGGTGTAAGTCTGGATGAGGAAGCAGTCAATCTCATAAAATACCAAAAAATGTATGAAGCATCAGCCCGACTAATAAGAGTCGCCAATGAAATACTGACAACTTTATTTGATATGGTAAGGTAAAATGGAGGTAAGAAATGAAAATTACAACTGGATTTTTATATAAAACTTTTATAAATGACATGAATAAACATATAGAGGAAATGTTTAAATATCAAAAACAACTTTCAACAGGTAAAAGGATTCTTTTTCCAAGTGATGATCCTGTAGCTATCTCACGAATAGTCAAATATAATACGGAAATTTCTGCTCTTGTCGAATACGCAAGAGTAATTGATGTAGCAAAGATTTATAACTCTTCTGTTGAAACCGCAATCAATGATCTGAAAAATATGATAATAAAAGCAAAAGAGTATTCTGTAAATGGTGCAACCGATACACTTTCTGCTACAAATAGAGTTGCATTGGCACAAGAAGTGAATACTCTGATTCAGCGCAGTATTGAGACAATAAACACTAAAGTATCAGGCAGATATATATTTGGTGGTTATAAAGCTAATAATCCACCTGTTAATCCCTCAACAGGTATTTATGAGTCTGATACAAATTTTCAATATCTTGATATAAGCTTCTTTCTTGATGTTACAGCAAATCTTCCTGCAACAGAGTTCTTTACATATAAAGTTGATTCCTCTGATCCTTACAGGGATATAAAAGTTTTTATACCTTATAATCAGACAGTTACAACCTCAGGAACACAGCCACATGATCCGGATCCTCTTTCTGCTTTACTTATGTCTCAGCCTTCAGCTGGAGCAATAAATGATCCAGATGCACAATTTACAACTAATGGAGGAACTCTATCAATAAAACTTGGAGAAAATGAATTAGTATCAGTTACAATTTATCCGGGATCATCTCTTAATGCTATAAGAGATGCTATAAATAATTCTCAAGCTCGTAATTATGTTAAAGCATGGGTGGTAAATGTAAAGAAAAATCCTACTGATCCTGATGACTATAGAATTGTAATAAACAGTGTACCTAATGGAAAGTCTGACAAAATAAGAATTAGCGTGAATACACAAGATAATCCATCTGAAGGACTTAATCTTCTATCCTATAATCCTGAAGCTGGCTCTTCAGCCATGAGCCTTGAAGGAAACATAAATGGCTATAACTACATAACAGATCCAAACGATCCTAACTACTACAGTTTTAACAATAACTATCTAAATGAAAACTACTATCTTAGAGCTCTTCATTTTCTTAAAGTTGCTCTCCTAAATAATGATCAAGGAAGAATTCAGAAAGCAGTAGAGTACTTTGACAAAATTGCAGACAAACTTTACAGACAGCAATCAATAATAGGAGCAAGACTTAATAAAATTGAAACTACCACTTATTATAATCTTGAAGTAAAAACAAACATAAATCAGACTCTCTCAAATGACCAAGATGCTGATGCTCTTGAGGCTATCTCAAAACTTAATCAAACAATGACAGTTCTTCAAGCAATGAGAATTACTCTTAGTAACTTCTTCAGTAGTAATCTCTTTGATTTTTTAAAGTAATTTTTTGTTATCATAAAGCATAATATTTTTCGGAGATTCACAATTGCTGATTCTTACACGAAAGACAGGACAGTCAATAAGAATAGGTGAAGATATAATTATAAAAATTGTGGATGTTGATGGCTCACAAGTTAAAGTTGGAATTGAAGCTCCAAAAGGAATAATAATTCTCAGAGAAGAACTTTATGAAAAGCTTAAAGAAAGTAATATAGAAGCATTAAAAACAGCAAAAGAATTAAAGATTGATGATTTGATAAAAAAAACCAAAGCTTCTTCCTCTAATTCCGAGGCAAAAAATCCTATAGAATCTCATAACACAGGAGAATAACAATGATAACAATTAAATCTGACAGATTTGGTGAGCTTCATATTGATGAAAATGAAATAATATTCTTTCCCTTTGGTATTCCTGGAGTTCCATTTAATAGATTTATAATAAAAGACCTGATTGGACCAGTAAAGTGGCTTATTGCCATAGATGATACTGATGTTGCCATGCTTATTGTATCACCATTTCAGTATTTTCCAAACTATGGATTTGAACTAAGCGATGAGATTGCCTCTGTGTTGAAGGCTAAATCCGAAGATGAGCTTGAAATATATGTATCATTGCTTAAGTACAATGATGAAGGTGTAGCTGCTAATCTTAAATCACCATTTATTATTAACAAGATTAAAAAAATCGGAGTTCAAATCATTCTTGAAGATGAAAGATACAGTTTTAAAGAACCAATCAAAAAGTGAATATGTTATAATGGATAGCTAAACGAAAGTGATGATGTATTCAATCTTTTACCTGAAAATGTAAAAGCTACATTTAAGCAGGCTTATAATATTTATTCCTCCTTTTTACAAAGGTAAACCATTAAGAGTTAGCCAAAAGCTGACTATAATCGTTAAAGTTATTGAGATGGTAAACACACCTTAATTTGACAATCTAAGTCTTAAAGTGTTCTTATTTCATTATCTTGCCTCATCTATTCATAGAATCCTTCCTTCTAAAGGGAGATTAAAGATCTGATATGGGATGAATATGTTCATGTAGTATGCTCAATGCCTGAGGAGGATATAAAAGTTGAGACAGCTTTGGATGTCTATAGAATATTGCTTCTGTTACTCTTTCTGAAAGTGTAATTACAGCAGACACAACAACTCTTCATATAGCAGCAGAATTGGAAAAACCAACTGTAGTTATTATAGGTTCCATTGATGCAGAATTAAGAACATCAAACTTACTAAACAGTAGTAACTTTATCGACTAAGGTAGACATGTATATCACCTTGTATAAGTTTTACAGTCGCTTAAGAGTTTTTGAATGTCCTTCATGTGGTATCCATTTTACCTATCCAATAAAGTTTATGGATTATGACGAAGTATATAAAGAAATATGAAAATCTTCTAAATTTTGGATATACTGCCAAAGAGGAAAAGATAAATAAAGATGTAGAATGTTCAATAGGATTTTTTATGCTAATTGCAAGAAAATTCGGTTTTGAAGTATATGGGATTGAAGCTTATGAAAAAACATTAAAATAGCTAAGGAAAAATTTAGACTAAATGTTATTAAAGCATTAGCCATAAAAAGCTGGATTTAAGGAGAGTCATCTTTAACTCAAAGATATTAGGTAATTTTCAGTATGTAATTGTAATAAAAGGCAAATCTCCAATTAATTTTGAGGAAAGGATAAAAAAGCTATAAAATACTCTGTCGTTGATATAATAGAAGAAGAGAAGACAAAACTTAATAAAACTACAGGAGGGCGTAGATGCATTTTGATCCAATAATATTTTTTTGGCTCTTTCTCATAATAATTGCTGTACAACCAATAATAAGACAAAAACTCTTAGAAAATGCTCGCATGAAGCTTATCGCACAGATTGAAAAAAAGAGAGGAAGCCGAGTAATCTTACTTGTTCACCGACAGGAAACAATGAGTTTTCTTGGATTTCCCATAATGCGATTCATTGATATTAATGACTCTGAGGAAGTTTTAAGAGCAATTCATATGACTGATAAGGAAACACCTATTGACCTTGTAGTTCATACACCAGGCGGACTTGCAATTGCCTCAACTCAAATAGCAAGGGCTCTCTCAAGGCATAAAGGAAAGGTAACAGTTTTTGTTCCACACTATGCCATGTCTGGTGGTACATTGATTGCTTTGTCAGCAGATGAAATCGTAATGTGTGAACACGCTGTGCTTGGTCCGCTTGATCCCCAAATTGGTCAGTTTCCTGCTGTATCAATTCTTAATGTAGTTCAGAAAAAACCAATTAATGAGATTGACGACTCAACTCTTATACTTGCTGATCAAGCTGAAAAGGCAATAAGGCAGATGAAGGAAACAATAATAGAAATTGTATCAAGAAGTCATCCAGAAGAAAAAGCAAAACAGATTGCTGAAAAGCTTGTATCAGGAAAATGGACTCATGACTATCCAATAAGCGCAGAAGAGGCAAAGGAACTTGGACTTCCTGTTTCAACAGATATGCCTAAGGAGATTATGCTACTTATGAATCTATATCCACAGCCAGTAAGACATTCAGTGGAGTATCTGCCAATTAGAAAAACCAAGATTTGATCTTAAAAGTCGTACAAATAGATTGATTGGGTCTATTTCTACCTTTTCCAAAACACAGGAGTAAAAAGTATTAGCACTGTATAATACTCAAGCCTTCCTACAAGCATGCAGAAAATAAGTATCCATTTACCAAAAGTAGGAATTCCAGAGTAGTTTCCTGCTGGACCAGCCTCTCCTAAAGCAGGTCCTACATTATTCATAGCTGAGATAACAGTTGAAATAGATGTTATGATATCAAGACCTGTTGCTGTCATTGCAATACTTGATATAGCACACATAAACAAAGCAAGAAAAACAAAACCCCAAATGCTACCAAGTGTTTCCTTGGTAAGAAATTTGTCATCAAGCTTCAATGCTAACATAGCTCTTGGATGGATAAGCTGATAAAACTCTCTAAATATCTGTTTTATCATAAGATAAATCCTTACTTGTTTTATTCCTCCACCAGTTGAGCCTATCATTCCTCCAAAGAACATAACTATTAATAAAACTAACTGACAGAAGTAACTCCATTTTGCATAGTCTGCTGTAGCATAACCTGTGGTGGTCACTATTGATATAACTTGAAAAACACCGTATCTCAAAGAATCAAACACTGAATCATAAGTATAAAGCCAAAGATTAACTGTAATAATCAAGACTGTTATGAGAATAAAGAGAAAATAAAATTTAAACTCTGCATTTTTAAAAAATACTTTAAAATTTCCTCTTATGAAATAAAAATAAAGAGCAAAGTTAACTCCTCCAAGAAACATGCCTATACTTACAGTATAATCAATAATTGGATCATTAAAATGTCCGATGCTTGTATTTTTTGTTGAAAACCCTCCTGTAGAGATTGTTGTAAAGGCATGACAGACAGCATCATATAGGTTCATTCCAGCCATAATATAAAGAATAACTATAAGAAGAGTCAGTCCTGCATAAATAAGCCAAAGTGCCTTTGCAGTATCAATAATTCTTGGTCTTAATTTATCAACACTTATCTCAGGCACTTCTGCCTTAAAAAGCTGCATTCCACCTGTTCCAATAATAGGTAAAACAGCAAGCGCAAAGACTATTATGCCCATACCACCTATCCACTGTGTCATACTTCTCCAAAAGAGAAGTCCTGCAGGTAAACTTTCAACATCTGAAAAAATACTCGCACCTGTCGTAGTAAACCCTGAAATAGCCTCAAAGAAAGCATCTGTAAAGGAATTTACTGAACCAGTAAAAATATATGGAAGACAACCAAAAAAAGATACACTTAGCCATGAAAGTGTTACTGTCATAAAGGCTTCTCTATACATTAAATCTTCATGTTTGTATTGCTTTGTCAAAGCAAGCATGATAGCTCCAGAAAAAAAAGTAACCAAAAATGAAAAAAATAAAGCTTTAAAATCTAAGGAGTTATTTATAATAGCAACACCTACTGGCAGAAGCATAAAAAGCGAAAGTATGATTAATATCATTCCAACTATATTAAAAACTGTTTTAAAGTTCATGTAAGAAGTTTTTCCACTTCCTTTATAGAGTCTTTTAAAGTAAATATTATAAGTTTGTCCTTTGCTTTAATCACATCTTCACCTGTGGGAATGATAATCTTTTCTCCTCTAATAATAGCTCCAAGTATGGAGTTTTTAGGAAAAACTCCTTCTTTTAGAGTTTTCCCTATAATTTTAGATTTCGGAGAAACTTCTACTTCCATTATTTCTGCCTTATTTTCAGCAATTGCAGTCAGTGAAATAATCTCTCCTTTTCTTACATATCTTAAAATTATACTTGCAGTAATGAGTCTTGGACTTAAAACAGACTGAATTCCTAAGTTATAGGCAAGTGATATATAATCTGGTCTATTTACAAGTGCTATAACCTTTTTAGCACCGAGTTTTTTTGCAAGAAGAGATGCCATAATATTCAATTCATCATTATTTGAAGAGGCAATATAAGTGTCTATGCTACTTATATTTTCTTCAATTAAGAGTTGTTTATCTGCACCATCTCCATGAAGAACCAGTGTTTTTCCAAGATGCTTAATGAGAAACTTACATCTTTCTGCATCCTTTTCTATGATTTTGATATCTGCCTTATTTTCCATCTTACTTGCAATGTAATATCCAATCCTTCCTCCACCAAGTATCATAATTTTTCTTGCAGGACTACTGTATACTTTAAGGCTTCGTGCAACATCTTGTATATCTTCTTTTGGAATAGCCATATAGACTATATCTCCCTCTTGTAAAGTATCATCACCAGAAGGAATTAATACATTTTCATCTCTTTCTATTACACCAACTATAAAGTCTTTATTTAAAAGTGTTCTTATTGATTTAAGCTTCTTACTATTAAGAGGACTTTCTTTTGGAATTTTAAAACCAACTACCATTATTTTACCCTTTTCAAAATCTATTACTTCACTAGCAAAGGGATTTTCAATGAGCCTACAGACTGCCTCTGCTGCTTCAAGTTCTGGATTAATAGCTGGATCAATATCAAGATTTGCTTTACCAAGTAGCTCTTTATTAAAAAAATAATCGGGATTTCTAATTCTTGCAATCTTTCTTTTTATATTAAACATTGCCTTGCCAAGAAGGCAGGCAATCATATTAGTTTCATCACTGTTTGTTACAGCAATTAAAATTTCTGCCTTATCTGCACCTGCTTCTTTAAAGGCAGAAGGATCGCTTCCTTCAGCTTCTATTGTTGCAATATCAAGTTCTTCTGAAATTCTTCTAAGCTTGTTTCCATCTCTGTCTATAATTACCACATCAACTCCTTCATAGGTAAGAAACTTTGCAATCTGATATCCAACCTCTCCTGCACCAACAATTATTACTCTCACACTTTAACTCCTTTCTTGTTTTATTTTAGTATTACTAAACCAAAAAATTCTCTATGAAAGCATCTACTTTCTTAAACATCCACAAAAAATTATTCAAATGAAATATGTTATATTAATGCAACATTTTATTGCATTTAATTTTAACCATATCTACGAAACTTTTTTGTTGTATTATATTATTTCCATACAAAATAAATCCATAGAAGTGCACTACTGCATCATTATGAAACATTTATATTTAACTTTCTTTTTTTGTGGTAATATTAACTAAAATTTTTAATTAGGCATAAATTTTGCAAAATAAAATATTAGAATTGTAATTTCGCATGATTAATGTTATAATTCTTCAAATCAAGTGAAAGGGGGTGAAAAAACAAAGTTTTTAAAAAAACTTAAATTTTTTCAAGGAGGAGAGTATGAAAATATTAGTACCAACTGATGGTTCAGATTATGCTATGAAAGCTGTAAACAAAGCAGCTGAAATAGCAGAGAAAGAAAAGGCAGAAGTTACTATTATGTCAGTTGCTCTTTATGCTGATTTGGCAAATATTGAATATCCAGGTGATATCAGAGAAATGCTTGATGCAGAAGCTCAAAATGCAATTAATAAAGCAAAAGAGATCTTTGATAAAAAAGGAATTGCTGTTAAAACAATTCTCGAAAGAGGTATTTCTCCAGCTGACAACATAGTAAGAAGGGCAAAAGAGGACAAGTTTGACTTAATAATTATGGGACATAGAGGGACAGGAGAATTTCCTGGTACAGGAATAGGAACTACTGCCACAAAAGTGGTGGCATTAACACCTTGTAGTGTCTTAATTGTCAAATAAATAAAAAAGGAGGGGGGAATTATGAAAAGAATATTAATCAGTCTTTTGTCAGCAATTAGTTTAATTTACTTTCTCCCAAGTATTGCAATGGCTAAAGAAAAGACTCCGCCTCTTGTTGTCGTAGCTCATACTAAAGGTCTTTCAGGTTTAAGCCTATGGTGGGCAAATCTCTACAATGATAATATGTTGCTTTTTACAATTCTTACTGGTTGTATTACTCCTATTGCTGGAATATTAATAGGATTTATCGCCGACTATCTTTTAAGCTTAACTGGTATTGATCTTACTAAGAGAGAACTTGCTGAACACTAAAAATTAAAAGGAGGTTAAGCTATGGATTGGTTATATATGCACATGCCAATTTCAGGAGTTGATCTTTTTTGGCCTGGATTAGTCATATTAGGCTTAGGAGTTGGAATCTTAGGTGGATTTTATGGAATGGGTGGAGCCTGGATGATAACTCCAGGACTTAACATCTTAGGTTTTCCAATGGCTTTTGCAATAGGAACTGATATTGCTCATATAGCTGGAAAATCAATTGTATCTACAATAAGACATGCTAAGTTTGGAAATGTTGACTATCCTCTTGGTGTTGCCATGATACTTGGAACTATGGCAGGTTTTGAGGTTGGTGCTCAGATAGTTATGTTTCTTGAAAAAATAGGTAAAGTTGACCTTTATCTTCGTATAATATATCTTATTCTTCTTGCTTTCATTTTTACTACGGTAGTATTCGACTATTTAAAATTAAAGAAAAAGGAAAAACTTGCAAAGGAAAAAGGTGAACAATTAGACAAATTAGCAAGCGGAGTTACGTGGTATAAGACTCTTCATAAAATTAAGATTCCTCCAGTTATGACATTTAAACAGGCTCAGATTACAGTATCTCTATGGTTACCTATGTTGGTAGGTTTTGCAACAGGAGTTGTTGCAGGTCTTCTTGGAATTGGTGGTGGTTTGATTAGAATGCCTGCATTAATATATCTTGTTGGTTGTCCTACTCATGTTGCAGTAGGAACTGACTTGTTTGAAGTTATGATATCAGGACTTTATGGTACCTTTACCTATACATGGAAAGGTAGAACTGAGCTTTTAGCTGTGTTTATAATGCTTATTGGAGCTGCAGTAGGTGCACAGTTTGGAGCTGTTGCAACAAAGTACTTCAAAGGTATGATAATAAGAGTTCTCTTTGGAGCTGCAGTATGTATTGCTGCAACATCAATTGCACAAAAGCTTATTGCAAGAGTATATGATATTAAGTGGTTAGACGATGTCTCTACAGTTACAATTCTTGGTGGACTGTCAATCTTGATGTTTATCATTGTTGCCAAGGCTATTGCTGGAATGAGAAAGGAAATTCAGATGAAAAAAATGGCCCAATCCTAATTAATTAAAAAAGGGGGGAGGTAAAAATGGCTTTATCATGGAAACATGCTACTGGTATAGAAAAAGCATTGTATATATACTTTATCCTAAGCTTCGTTGTAGCTATAGTAGCTCTCTTGGCTTTGCATCCAAAGGAGTTTGGAAAAGTAGATCAAGGAAGAGTTATAGCATATGATAAACAAAAGGGATTAGTAACGATAATATCTGATTCAAGACAAGATGCAAAAAATCCTGACTACAACACTCTTCCTCCTCGTGTTTATAAGATTCCTGAAAATCCATCAAATATGGGACCTGAACCCACAGTAGGCAAGAGAATGAAGCTTGACTTGGAAAAAAATATAATTGTAATTTTTGATGATGCTACTCAAAACTTCCTCAATATTCCTATTGAAGTAGTAGATAAAAAGCTTAATATAAGGAGAGATAATCCTCTTGTAGCAGGCAAAAAATTCCCAATTATTGACAAAGAAAAAAGAACAGTAACTGTTTACTCTGCCAGACAACAACTTCTTGCAACATTTAAAGTTCCTGAGGAACATATTAATCGTCCACCTGAAACATGGATTGCAGGTGATGAGGTTCGTATCTACTATAGAGAACCAGGTAAGGCTCATAAATTTATGAACATAACTAAGACTGATATCTACAAAAAATAAGCTCTTTCACAACCCCCAACATCTTTGTTGGGGGTTTATCTTTATCATAAGGAGGAATCTCCCAAGAAGTGAATATAAGAAATATCATAATTCTTGTTATTTTTAATTTAATAATCCTTGCAGAGTTAGTTTTTAGTCTATATAAAGCAAGTAAAGATCCGGAAAATGTGACATTAATTTTTATTCAGTATTTTGTTCTTTTAATAGTACCTACTTTCATAATAGGAAGAATCGTAATAAAAAAACTTATAAAAAGAAAAGCTGAGGATTTCTCACAAATAGCCATTGAGGATTTCTCAAAACAGAAGGAACTATACTCAATACTTCACGAAAATGAAGAAAATATAAAAGATTTAGAAGTTCTAAACAAACCCTCAACTGTTAAATCTATACTAAAAAAAAGGGCTATATTTGGAAAAGTAGGCGTAGTATTTCTTCTTTTAATGGCTTTTTCTTTTCTTGACGGATGTGTAAACAGACTCTTACATCCTATGAATTTAATCAATACTTTACCAGGACAAACTATAAAAGTTAATGCTCCTTTAGAAAAAAAAGTAAGCGATGTAAGTGAACTTTCATATACAACAACATCAGAGCTTATCAAAATTCAGTTTGAATCAATTTACTCAGGTTTTTGGATTGGCGGAACAGAATGGAGAGGTTTACTAACTGTTGATCCTAAGATTCCTCCTGGTGAATATAAGGTCACCATTAATATTAAAGGAACAGAAAATAAAAGACCTTTTATGTTTGTAATAAGAGTGCATGATAGTATTGAAAGTTTAAATAGAAGTTCTATGTCATTAATTACAAAAGCTATAGGAGTTTCTCCATGGTTAGTTTTTGTCTCTTCAATAATTCTAATTGCACTAACAATTTTGATTATATTAAGACTTTCAAATAGAATGGAAGAAATATTACTTCAAAATGGACAAGCAGAAGTGTTTTTTGTCAGAAAAGGAGAGTATCTCACAGAAATTGTCTTTGGTTTAGGCAAAAGAGATAATGTTAAAGTAGGAGATATTTTAAATCTATACAATGAAAATGGAGTTCCAGTAGGAAAAGTCATTGTTCAACAAACAACTAATGAAAACTCTCTTGGGATAGTAAAAGCAGAACATCTTGTTAAACCAGGATATATAGTTAGTTTACGAAAAAATTAAGGAATTCCTCAGCTTTTTTTAAATCCTCAGGAGTATCAATACCAAAAGAATCATAAGGTGTTATTGCAATCTTAATTCTAATACCGTTTTCTAAAGCTCTTAGTTGTTCCAGTGACTCTATTTTCTCTAATGGTGATTGTGGAAGATTTACAAATTTTCTAAGAACTTCAAAGCTATAGCCATAAATTCCAATATGTTTGTACATAAAATTATATTGAGATAAACCTTTTATAAATTTTTCTCTATCAAATGGAATTGGAGATCTGGAAAAATATAAGGCATTAAAATTTTTATCAAATACCACTTTAACTATATTAGGATTAATAAAATCTTCCTCTTTTTCTATCTTTTTTGCAAGAGTTCCTATTGATTTATCATCATTTTTCATAATTTCTATAAGCTGATTGATACTTTCTACTCTGATTAGAGGCTCGTCCCCTTGAAGATTTATTATTATAGAGTTATCCCTAATCTCATAACCATCTTTGATTAAATTGTTAACTGCCTCAAATATTCTGTCTGTA
This sequence comes from Thermodesulfovibrio sp., assembly GCA_039630505.1. Classification (GTDB taxonomy): domain Bacteria; phylum Nitrospirota; class Thermodesulfovibrionia; order Thermodesulfovibrionales; family Thermodesulfovibrionaceae; genus Thermodesulfovibrio. Next base: position 75,247 of record JBCNUV010000021.1, on the reverse strand, counting down.
CCCGAGGGATGTTTATTAGAAGTCATAATTGCTTTACCACCAAAGGATTCTACTGCATTATAGACTCTAAAATCATCAGTTGCAACAAATACATCATCAATAAAATTTGAAGCTTTTGCTTTTTCATATACATGCTGAATAATAGGTTTATTTTTTAGTAAGGCAAGTGGCTTTCCAGGAAATCTTGTTGAACCATATCTTGCAGGAATGATACAAATGGTAACCATAATATTAAAAATTATGATAACATAAATATCTGATGATTTGGCCAGATTTTATAAAAGAAACAAAAAAGGGTCTATATGAAAAATTTAAAAGATATTTCTTAGTAGTTCTTTCAGCTTTTAGTCTTATATTAAGTTTTCCTCCTTTTGAGTTTTATTTTCTTGCTTGGTTTTGTCTTATACCATTTTTTTTCTTTTTATATAACAATACGGATTATAAAACAATCTTTAAGGGTGGTCTAATCTTTGGCTTTTTATATTTTTTTGGAAATGTCTATTGGATATATCACTCATTGTATTACTATGGTTCTGTTCCTTTGATTTTAAGCTATCTTATAGTAGGTTTTCTATCATTATATCTTGCCCTTTATCCTGCATTTTTTGCTTTAATATATAAGAGTTTATCTAAAGGTAAACTTCCAACATCATTTTATGCTCCTTTTATATGGGTTAGCCTTGAGGTTTTAAGAAACTATTTATTTACGGGATTTCCTTGGGCCCTTATAGGTTATACACAGTATAAGTTTTTGTTAGTAGCTCAAATTGCTGATATAACAGGAATTTATGGAGTTTCTTATCTTGTCGTTTTATTCAATTGTTTAATTTTTGACTTATTAATCTTTAAAAAAAATAAACTAAAATATCCACTTTTATCATATATTCCCATCTCAGCAAGCATAGTATTTGTTTCTTTGGTTTTTATTTTTGTAGTACTTTATGGAGTAAAAAGACTCTATGAGCCAGTTTATGGAAAAACCATTAAAGTTGCTATAGTTCAAGGAAATATTCCTCAAGATGAAAAATGGGATTTTAATAAGGCAACTGAAATTATAAATATCTATAAAAACCTTACATTAAAGACAAAAACCTACAATCCTCAATTAATTGTCTGGCCCGAGACAGCAGTTCCTTTTATATTTGAAAAAAATAAATACTTTAGTATGGATTTGATAAATTTTGTTAAGGAACAAAAAGTGTACTTACTTTTTGGAAGTATAATGGAAAGGCACACTGAAAAATATACAAATAGTGCCATTTTAATTGATTTAAATGGCGTTATAGCCTACTATTATGATAAAATACATTTAGTTCCCTTTGGTGAATATGTTCCTTTAAGAAAAATTTTATTTTTTATTGACAAACTAACAGTAGGTGTTGGAGACTATCAAGCTGGCAGTAGCTATAATATGGCAATCACTCCTTTTGGAAATTTTGCAACTTTAATATGTTATGAAATTATTTTTCCTGAACAAGTAAGAAAGTTTTATTTAAAAGGTGGAAGCTTTATTGTTAATATTACAAATGATGCATGGTTTGGAACGACATCTGGACCATATCAGCATTTTTCAATGGCTGTTTTTAGAGCTATTGAAAATAGAAAACCTCTAATAAGAGCTGCTAATTCTGGTATTTCTGGTTTTATAGACAGCTATGGAAGAATAATAAGTAAAACAAAGTTATTTGAAAGAACTTATTTGGTGGAAAATATTCAAGGTAATGAAAAAATTAGTTTTTATACAAAATACGGTGATCTATTTGCCTATATATGCATAATATTATCGTTAATTTTAATAATTGGTAATATAAAAGTGGGAGGTAAGAAATGGTTACATCTGAGGATTTAAAGACTTCACTTAAAGATGTTAAAGAAAGGGTTTTTTCTTTAAGGGGTTATCTTTGAAATAGAAAAAATTAAAAATAGATTGGAAATATTAGAAAAAGAACTTCAAAAAGAGGAGATTTGGAAAGATTTAGAAAAGCTTAAAAAAATTCAACAAGAAAGAAATAGACTATTTGAAATAGTTGAACCTATTGAAAGAATTATTAATCGTTTTTCATACATTGAAGAAGGGTTAGCTATTGCTGAAACTGAAGAGGAGGGACATTTACTTCTTAAAGATTTAGAAGCTGAAATAGAAAATATAAAATCACAGATTGAACAAATTGAGATAAGGCTTTTGCTAAATGGAGAGCATGACAAAAGCAATGCAATAGTATCAATTCATCCAGGAGCAGGAGGAACAGAAAGTCAAGACTGGGCTGAAATACTTATGCGTATGTATTTGAGATGGGCTGAAAGAAAAGGTTTTAAAGTTGAAATTGTTGATTTACAGTTAGGTGAAGAAGCAGGAATTAAAGATGTTACTTTTACAGTCGAAGGACAATATGCTTATGGATATTTAAAGGCTGAGGCAGGTGTTCATAGACTTATAAGAATTTCTCCATTTGATGCAAATAAAAGAAGACATACTTCTTTTGCAGCTGTTTCTGTTTTACCTGAGATAGAAGATGATATTCATGTTGAGATAAAAGAAGAAGACATAAGAATTGATACTTTTAGAGCTTCAGGAGCAGGTGGACAACATGTAAATAAAGTTTCATCTGCTGTAAGAATTGTTCATATTCCTACAGGCATTGTAGTTACTTGTCAAACGGAAAGATCTCAACATAGAAATAGAGAAATTGCAATGAAAATTTTAAGATCTAAGATTTACGATCTTTTACAGAAAGAAAAGGAAGAAAAGATTAAATCTATTGCTGGTGATAAAAAAGAGATAGCATGGGGAAACCAAATAAGGTCATATATTCTTCACCCTTATAAGTTAGTAAAAGATCACAGAACTGATGTTGAAGTTTACAATGTTGAAGATGTTTTAAATGGCAATATAGATATTTTCATTGAAAAATATTTAAAAAAGTCTGCTTCAATATTTTAAATTTTTTTATTTTATTGTAATTTAGTGTAGGTAAGTAGAGGAATGTTCTTTGTTGAAAAATTTTTATTTTGGCTTTTTTATGGGTTTTTTCATATGTTGAAAAATTTGTTTTTTTTAAACAAAATTAACATTTTCTGATTTATGTGTAGGGAAGGTGTTAAAAACTAATAAGTTTTTAACAGTTTATTGCTCAGTTTGTTGATTATGAGATATAATGAAAAAAGTTTAAAGAAGGGATATTTTCCTAACTCTTTGAATTTTAAGCCTTTTTAATTTAACAAGCTTTTAACATAAAAGTTTTTAACAAATGTTAAAAAGTTGTTAAAAAATGAACGAAATAAATAAAATTTGGCAAAAAATTTTAGACCTTATATTGCAAAAAGTAGGAGAATCAACTTTTGAATTATGGTTTTCTCCTATAAAGCTTTTGAATGTAAAGAACTCAGAGATTTTTGTTGAAATTCCAAATAGATTTTTTAGAGACTGGATAGAAGACAACTATCCATCAATAATTAGTGATGCATTTTATCAGATTACAGGTAATCAAGTAGAAGTAAGATATATCATTACAGGGAAAGAACAAGAACTGGCAGTTAATGAAGAAAAAAAACAAACAATAAAAAGAGGCAATTTAAATCCAAAGTATACCTTTGATACTTTTGTTGTAGGACCTTCAAATCAGTTTGCCCATGCAGCGGCTTTCAGAGTGGCTGAAAATCCAGGATTTGCTTATAATCCTCTTTTTATATATGGAGGAGTTGGACTTGGTAAGACCCATCTTATAACAGCTATAGGAAACTATATATTAGATAAAAATAGCGAAGTTAAAGTTTGTTATGTCTCTTCTGAGCAGTTTACGGGAGAGTTTGTTTCTGCTATAAGGCATGAAAAAATGCCTGAATTTAGAAGTAAATACAGAACAGTAGATGTATTTTTAGTAGATGATATCCAATTTATTGCAGGAAAAGATTCAACACAGGAAGAGTTTTTTCATACCTTTAATGAGCTTTACAGCAAGCAAAAACAAATAGTTATATCAAGTGATAGACCTCCAATGGAGATTTCAGATATTACTGATAGACTTCGTTCAAGATTTGGAATGGGACTTATTGCAGACATTCAACCTCCAGAAATAGAAACAAGGGTGGCAATTTTATATAAAAAAGCAGATATGCAAGGAATTAGGCTACCAGAGGATGTAGCATATTTTATAGCATCAAGAGTAAAATCAAATGTAAGAGAGCTGGAAGGTGCTCTAATTAAACTTTGTGCATATACTTCTCTTACCAAAGTACCAATAAGTATGGATATAGCAAAATATGTACTAAGGGATTTACTACCAGATGAAAATAAGCCTATTACAATTGATCTAATTCAAAAAGTCGTGTGTGAAACCTTAGGTATTAAGGTTCAGGATATTAGGTCAAAAAAGAGAACAAAAGAGATATCAAATGCACGAAAATTAGCTATGTATATAGCAAAAAAACTGACAAACCTTTCTCTTTCAGAGATAGGCAATGCATTTGGAGGAAAGGATCATGCAACTGTTATATATGCTTGTAAACAAATTGAAAAAGATAGAGAAAAAAATGAATCTTTAAACAAGTTAATAGACAACATTATAAAAAAAATCACAGGACAATAAATAAGGAGGCAAAACTATGCATTTAAAATTAAAAAAACGACAAATACAAGAGGCTCTTTCAAAGATTCAGAATATCGTTGAAAAAAAAAGTATAATGCCTGTTTTGAATCATTTTTTAATGGATGTTACTGAAGATTCTGTATATATTTTAGCTACAGATCTTGAAACAGCTGTAAGACAACCTCTTAAAGCTGATGTAATTACACCAGGTAAAGCATGTATCCCTGCAAGAAAATTTTACGAAGTTGTAAAAGAGCTTGAGGAGGAGATTGAAATAGTCCTTTTACAACAATGGATTAAAATTCAATCTGGAAGGTCAAATTTTAGGCTTGCTTGTCTTGATGCTTCTGAGTTTCCTGTATGGCCACAAATTGAAGATGCTACACAAATCAATTTATCAAAAGATTTTCTTCTTACAGCAATAGAAAAAACAATCTATGCTTCAGGAGAAGCAGATGCAAGATATGTTCTGAATGGCCTTCTTTTTCAGATAAAAAAACCAGCAGAATTTAATGTGGTTGGTACAGATGGACACAGACTTGCTCATTTTAAAGCATTGATTGAGGATATAAGTTTAGTAGATGGAGAAAGAAAGATCATTCTTTCAAAAAAATCTTTAAATGAACTTAGAAAATTTTTGTCTGATGCAGAAATAGTAACTCTTCATATTGGTAAAACACATGTTATGTGTGAAATTGATGGAGTAAGTTTTCTTACGCGAATGATAGAGGGTAATTATCCAGAGTATGAGGCAGTTATACCAAGAAATAATGACAAAATTGCTATTGTTGATAGGGATGCACTAATATCTTCACTGAAAAGAGTATCAGTATTAACTAAGGAAAGACAGAATGCTGTAAAGACAGAGTGGAATAACGGTTTGGTTATTATATCTTCTTCTGATCCTGAGATTGGTGAAGCAACAGATGAATTAAATATTGATTATCAAGGTGAACCTATTATTATTGGTTTTAATGCTAAATATCTTATAGAGGCTCTTGAAAGAATCTCATCAGATAAAGCAAAAATTACCATGAGTGAACCAGACAGAGCTGTTTATATAACAGATGCTGATAATGTTTCCTTTTTGTATGAGTGTGTTGTTATGCCATTAAGGCTATAATTTTAAATACAGAGGGGATAAAGTGACTAAGGAGGATACTTATAAAGCAGAACATATAAAAATTCTTAAAGGACTTGAAGGAGTAAGAACTCGTCCAGCAATGTATATTGGTTCAACAGGTATTGAAGGACTTCATCACCTTGTTTATGAAGTGGTTGACAACAGCGTAGATGAAGCTCTTGCAGGATTTTGCAATAAAATTGAAGTAAGATTACATAAAGATGGTAGTTGTACTGTTATTGACAATGGTAGAGGTATTCCTATTGAGATTCATCCTGATGATCCTGAGGGTAGAACGGCTCTTGAGATTGTTCTTACAGAACTTCACGCAGGAGGAAAGTTTGAATCAAAAGCATATAAAGTATCAGGTGGACTTCATGGAGTAGGATTAAGTGTTGTTAATGCCCTTTCTGAATGGCTTGAAGTGGAAGTCCAGAGAGATGGAAAAATAGTAAGACAAAGGTATGCTCGTGGTATACCTGTCAGTGAGGTTGAAGTTATTGGACAGACAGAAAAAACAGGCACAAAGATAAGATTTAAACCTGATCCAGAAATATTTGAAGTTACAGAGTTTTCAAGAGAGATTCTTACACATAGATTCAAAGAGTTAGCCTATCTAAATAAAGGCTTAAGAATTATTCTTGCGGACGAAAGAGATGGTTATACTGAAGAGTTTTTAAAGGAAGGTGGAATATTATCTTTTGTAGAAGATATAAACAAAGGGAAAAAGGTTTTACATCCTAAGCCGATATATATAACAGGACAAAAAGATAGAGTCATTGTCGAGATAGCTATTCAGTACAATGAAGGCTACTCAGAAGAGATCCTTACTTTTGTTAATAATATCAATACCAAAGAAGGAGGAACACATTTAGTAGGTTTTAAGTCTGCACTTACTAGAACAATAAATAGCTATGCCATCACGAATGGACTCTTAAAGGAAGGTAAGGAATATCTTTTAGGAGAAGATGTAAGAGAGGGAATCGTGGCTGTAATAAGCGTAAAGATTCCTGAGCCTCAGTTTGAAGGGCAAACAAAAATGAAGCTTGGTAACAGCGAGGTAAAAGGTATTGTAGAGACTATACTTAATGAGAAGCTTAGTAGATGGCTTGAGGAAAATCCTAATTATGCTAAGAAAATTGTTGAAAAAGCAAAGGATGCCGCAAGAGCCCGCGAAGCAGCAAAAAAAGCAAAGGAACTTACTCGTAGAAAGGGAATTCTTGAAGATACAACTCTTCCTGGTAAACTTGCTGACTGCACTGAAAAAGATCCTTCTCAGGCAGAACTCTTTATTGTTGAAGGAGACAGTGCAGGTGGTTCGGCTAAGCAGGCAAGAGACAGACGTACTCAAGCAGTTTTACCTTTAAGAGGAAAAATTTTAAATGTAGAAAAAGCAAGAGTAGACAAGATGTTAACATCAGATGAGATAAAAACACTTATCACAGCAATAGGAGGTGGAGTTGGTAAAGAAAACTTTGACCCAGAAAATATTAGATATCATAAAATAATTCTCATGACTGATGCAGATGTAGATGGTGCTCATATAAGAACTCTTCTTTTGACATTTTTTTACAGACAGATGCTTCCTTTAATTGAAAAAGGCTATCTTTACATAGCTCAACCGCCTCTTTATAGGATAAAAAAAGGTAAATTAGAAAGATATATCCAGACGGAAGATGAATTTCGTGAGTTTCTTTTAGATATTGCTGTTGATGAGATTTCATTAGTTGAGGAAACAGACTTAAACATAAAAAAAAGTTTTTTAAGGGAACTTTTTGAGTATGGAAGAATTTTTGAAAGTTTTGAAAGAAAAGGATTCTTACCATCTTATATAGAAAATGTGCTTAATAATCCAAAACTTCAAAAAAATAGTGATATTTTCACTTTGAAAGATTTTGAAACTCTCCGAAACATATCTGAAAAAATTTCGCAAATTCATGGTATAAAAGATGAAAAAAACTATATCATTCGGATAAAAAACGAATTAATAAAGGCAAACTCTCTTTGGGAGCTTTACAATAAGATTATGGATACTGTGAAAAAAGGAGTTACAATCCAGAGATACAAAGGACTTGGCGAGATGAATCCTGAACAGTTATGGGAAACTACTATGGATCCTGAAAAAAGAACACTTCTACAGGTTACAGTTGAGGATGCTGAGAAAGCAAATGAAATATTTACTATTCTTATGGGAGATGAAGTTGAGCCTCGTAAGGATTTTATTATAAAGCATGCTCTTGAGGTAAGAAATCTTGATATATAGGATAGAGAATGCTTGATATAAGATTTGTAAGAGAAAATCCAGAAAAGGTTAAAGAAGCCTTAGAAAAAAGAGGATATAATATTGATTTTGATGAGTTTCTCTCACTTGAAAGGGAAAGACTTGAACTTTTAAGAAATATTGAACAGAAAAGAGCATTAAGAAACTCAGTTTCTCAAGAAATTGCTCGCCTTAAAAAAACAAATGTTGAAAATGAAAAAATACAAAAACTTATATTTGAGATGCGTAATTTAGGAGATGAAATAGCCTTAATGGAAGAAAAACTTAGAGAGATAGAAAATAAAGTTCAAAACTTTATGCTTCTTCTTCCAAATATACCTCATCCGACAGTTCCTATTGGAAAAGACGAAACTGAAAATGTAGAGATTAGAAGATGGGGGGAACCACCTAAATTTGATTTTGAACCAATGAATCATTGGGATATAGGAGAGCTTTTAGGAATAATAGATTTTGAAAGAGCAGGAAAAATTGCAGGAAGTAGATTTGCTATAATGAAAGGCTTAGGAGCCCGTCTTGAGAGAGCACTTATTAATTTTATGCTTGATCTTCATACTCAAAAAGGATATATTGAAGTTTTTCCACCTTTGCTTGTAAACAAAAACTCAATGACAGGGACAGGTCAACTTCCAAAGTTTGAAGAAGACTTATTTAAAGTAGCTGATCCAGAGTTTTATCTAATACCTACTGCAGAAGTTCCTGTAACAAATATTCATAGAGACGAGATTCTTTCTGAAGATGATTTACCAATCTATTATGTTTCATATACACCATGTTTCCGTAAAGAAGCAGGCTCTCATGGTAAGGATGTAAGAGGTCTTATAAGACAGCATCAGTTTAACAAGGTAGAGCTTGTAAAATTTGTTAAGCCTGAAGACTCCTATGAAGAGTTAGAGTCACTCACACAGGATGCAGAAGAGGTTTTAAAGATGCTTGGACTTCATTACAGAGTGGTTTCTCTTTGCACAGGAGATTTAGGTTTTGCCTCAGCAAAAACCTATGACATAGAAGTATGGCTTCCAGGACAACGGCGTTATAGAGAGATTTCTTCATGTTCTAACTTTGAAGACTTTCAGGCAAGAAGAGCTAATATAAGATTTCGTAGAAAAAATAAAAAAGGAACAGAGTTTGTTCATACATTAAATGGTTCTGGACTTGCTATTGGAAGAACTTTAGTGGCAATTCTTGAAAACTATCAACAAAAAGATGGTTCTGTGTTAGTTCCTGAGGTTCTTAGACCCTATATGGGAGTTGAAGTAATAAGATGATTCAACCTATATTTGAACAATCAGGCATAATCCATATTTTTAAAGGTAGGCAAACAGAGCCTATCAAGCTTGCAATTGGAGAAATTTTAACAGCAGAAATAATGGATATATTTCCCACAGGAACAATACAGTTACGTATTAAAGATAGAATATTAAATGCTCAACCACATAGGCAACTTCCTTTAAATAAAGGAGACACTGTATTAGTTAAGGTAGAAAAGCCTCTTGAGGATGGTACAATTCCTTTAAGATTACTTTCAGTCCATGAAGAACAGATTAATCAAAATACTTTTCAGTTTGAAAGAGAAGTTTCAGAAAAGCTATTTAAAATTTTTGACTCTATATTTTCGCAACGTATACCTTTAGTAAAAGATATAAGACAGGCTCATACTGAGATGATTAAAACTATACTTTGTCTTCCTACTGAGAGTCTTTCTGAAACACAAAAGAGTTTGCTTATGCAAAAGATTATTGATTTATTTTCAATGCAAGGCAACACTACACAGCAGCTTAATGAGTTAATAAAGATTCTTGAACATAATAACTTCCCAAAAGATCAAATTTCTCAGCTAAAAAATTTAGTTATTAATGACTATAAGGATTTAAATCCGGAAAGACTAAGGGAAATTCTCTTGAATTCTGGAGTATCCTTTGAGACAAAAATGAAACAAGCAATTTCTGATTTTGAAAAGATTACACAGATTAAGGAAGATTTAAAAGTTATTCTTAATCAAATTACAAAGGAAGCAAAATTGCAGGGATTAGAGGAAATAGCTTTAAAGGCAGAGCAGATCTTAAGACACATAGAAGGTTACCAAATTCTTTCTAAAACATATCAAGGTTTTTTTACCTTTTTGCCTGTTTTATGGCAGGAATTAGAAGGTGGTAACATAGCTTATAAGTCATTAAAAAGAGAAGGCAAGGAGTATCACACTGTGTTTGTATTCTTAAACCTTAAAGAGCACTCTCTTTCTTTTGTTGTAACAATGATAAATAAAAGCTTTTTTGTTAGCTTTTCAGGCACTCCTGAGATTATTAATGAAATCAAAAGCAGAGAAAAGTTATTAAGAGAAAGATTTCATGAGATAGGGATGATTCTTAGTGGAGTAAGCTATGTTTCAAAAGTAGAGGACTTAATTAAACAGTGGGATATTAAAGAAGGAAGTGTAAGTTTGACAGTATGACAGAAGGTAAAAAGGCTGTTGCATTAAGGTATGAACCACAAAAGGATTCAGCTCCAAAAGTTGTAGCAAAGGGAAGAGGTTTTATAGCTCAGAGAATAATTGAGTTAGCAAGACAGCATGGAGTTCCTCTTAAGGAGGATGAAACACTGGTAGAGGTGCTTTCAAAACTTGATATTTATGAAGAGATTCCCATACAGCTATATAAAGCTGTAGCAGAAATTCTTGTATTTGTATATCAGATTAAAGGTAAGATAAAAAAGTGAATATCCTTGAAAAGATATTAGAAAGAAAAAAGAAAAGAGTTAATGAAAGAAAGAAAATTTTATTTCTTGAAGAGATTAAAAAAAAGGCTTTATTTTTGGCAAAAAACTCAGATAGATTTTTTTATGAAAAAATAAAAAGACTTCCTAATGAACCAATAAAGATTATTGCAGAAATAAAAAGAGCCTCTCCAATTAAAGGCTTATTAAGAGAGTATAATGTGGAGGAAATGGCAGACAGCTATGTACGTGCAGGTGTAGATGCCATCTCAGTGATAACTGAAGAGGACTTCTTTCTTGGAGATCCTGAATTTTTAATAAACATTAAAAAAAGGCATCCTTCTATTCCAGTTTTAAGAAAAGATTTTATCTTTGATGAGTATCAGGTTTATGAATCAAAGATTTTAGGTGCAGATGCCATACTTTTGATTGCCGATATTTTAACATTTGATCAGTGTAAGAATCTCTATCAACTTTCCAGAAGTCTTGGTATGGATGTTTTATTTGAGGTTCATGATGAAGAGGGAGTCAAAAAAGCTTTATTTGCAGAGGCTGACATAGTAGGAATAAATAATAGAGATTTAAAAACTCTTCAGATTGACATTAATACTACTTTCAGGTTAAAAAAATTAATACCAGAGGAAAAAGTTGTGGTAAGTGAAAGTGGAATTTCTGAAAAAGAACAGGTAAGAGAACTTATTAAACATAATATTAGTGCTGTGTTGGTGGGAACTTCATTGGTTTTAAGTAAAGATCCTGTTTCAAAGATAAAGGAGATAAGGAATGAATAACTTAGGACGAAAGATTCCAAGAGTAATGTCGACACAGCATCCTGATAATGTTTCAATTCCTTTCTTTGCTGAAACATCAGATATGTCAGGAGAAGATGAAATTCAAGAAGCTTACTATGCTTTTTCCCATCTTGGTTGTTGTGAACAGATGTGGGACAGTGAAGGGAAAGAGGTAGATAACTATGTTGTTAAAAAGCTTCTTACAAAGTACTCTCATTTTTTTAAACAAAAAAGGCTTGGTAAAGAAGTTTTTCTAACTTTGCGTGTTCCTAATCCGAGTGTAGAAAAAGATGAAGCTAAGATTCTTCTTGAAACACTTGAAAGCATTCCTCGTTCAATGGATGTGGCGAAGATTTTCTATGGAGATGAGAGTTTTCCTCCTGTTTTTGAGATTATTCTACCGCTTACAACAAATGCTGCAGAATTAAACAGAATTTATTATTTTTATAAAAACTTTCTCATTGAAAGACAACACAAACAGATATTCAATGGTGATATAACCCTTGCCGAATGGATAGGTAAGTTTTTGCCTGAAAGCATAAATGTTATTCCTCTTTTTGAAGATATAGAGTCAATGTTAAGATGTGATGAGATAGTTTCAGAGTTTATTAAAGATAAAGATTTTACTTACCAAAGAGTTTTTTTGGCTCGTTCTGATCCTGCTATGAACTATGGCTTAATTAGTGCTATTCTTGCAAATAAAATAGCATTGAAAAAATTAGAGAGACTCTCGAAGGAAAAGGAGATTGAGATATATCCAATCTTAGGTGCTGGCTGTCCTCCCTTCAGAGGTAATTTGACACCATATACAGTGGATAAAGTTTTATCAGAGTATTCCTCTGTGGAGACCTTTACTGTTCAGTCAGCATTTAAGTTTGATAATCCAGTAGAAGATGTAATTGAAGCAATAAAAAAGTTAAAGAACTTTACGAGATATCCATTAAAGGATTTTGATGAAGATTTTGCACTTTCTATTATAGAAAAAACTTCAAAAGAATATAAAATTGTTGTGGAAAGTGTTGCACCTTTGATAAATGAAATATCTCTATTTGTGCCTAAAAGAAGGATGAGAAAGCTTCATGCAGGACTTTTTGGATATTCAAGAAGTGTAGGAAAGGTAAGACTTCCGAGAGTTATTGCTTTTTGTTGTTCTTGCTATTCTATAGGACTTCCTCCAGAGTTAATAGGGCTTAGTGCACTTTCTGAAGAAGAAATAAAAAGAATAAAAGAAGTATATAGAAACATAACTCTTGATTTGTCAATAGCAATGCAGTACTTTAATCCTAAATGTCTTGATATACTGCCAAAGGAAAGCAAAGAAGCATTGCTAAGTTCAATAGAAGTTGTAAATGCTCTTAATTTATCTTATGAGCCCAATCTAAATCATAGAGAGATAACCTCTCAGATCATAAGGATAATTAAAGACGGATTAAAAAAGCCTTTAAATGAGCTAATTATAGAAGCTGCTCATATAAGAAAGTTTCTCGGATAAATCCATTGAAAGAATAAGCGGATTTTTCTTATCATAATAAAATGCTAACGCTTTATCTTTCAGGCAATGAAGCAATCGCATATGGTTTAGTTCAAGCAGGTGTAAGATTTATAACAGGTTATCCTGGGACACCTTCAAGTGAAATAATTCCTGCAGCGCAAAATTTAGTAAAGAAGAAAAATATTAAGGCATTTATAGACTGGGCAATTAATGAAAAGGTTGCCTTTGAGATATCCTACTCTGTAAGTCTTACAGGGTTAAAAACTGCTGTTACTATGAAACAGGTTGGACTTAATGTGGCAATGGATCCTTTTATGAACTCAGCTTATATAGGCACTGATGGTGCAATGGTAGTGGTAAGTGTAGATGATCCTGGACCTCATTCATCTCAGACTGAACAGGACAGTCGTTTCTTTGCAATGGCAGGGAAAATTCCTGTTCTGGATCCTTCCACAGTACAAGAGGCATATGAGTTTGCAAAAAGGGCAGTAGAATTAAGTAAAAAATATTCTATACCTGTTATGCTTCGCAGTTCAACACGAATCTCCCATGGAAGAGGAGATGTTAAGGTAGAGGAAGATTTTATCTCAGAGCCTATTAATGTAACTTTTAAAACCATTAAAGACTGGGATAAAAAACTGCCAAGGTATGCTGCAACACCTCGGCAAAGACTTATGTTACATGGTTTGCTTAATGAGAAAATAGCTGAAATAGAAAGACTAAATGAATTGAAAACTTTCTTTAGTGGTGACATTCTCATTATTTCAAGCGGTGCAGTTTTTTCATATCTTTATGAGTTAATTGAAGAATACGGACTTGAAGATAAAGTAACTCTTGCCAAAGTAGATATGCCCTATCCTATGAAAAAGTATGATTTTTCTAACTATAAAAGAGTTATCACCGTAGAAGAAACCATGCCAGTAATAGAATTACAACTATGCACTGAGGGAAGAAGAAACGGCATAGTGCCAAAACATGGAGAGCTAACACCTGATGTTTGTGAAGAGATTTTAGAAAGAATTGGTTTAATAAAGAAGGGAAAAACTATTTCAGTTCCGCCACTTAAAAGACCTTCTTTATGTCCTGGATGTGGACATAGAATTGCCCTTTATGCCTTAAAAAAGGTCTTTGGCAAAAAAGCAGTTTATTCAGGTGATATAGGCTGCTATACTCTTGCCCTTAACTTTGGTGTAACAGATACAGTTTTATGTATGGGTGCAAGTGTATCCTTTGGGTTAGGAATTAAGAAGGCTTTTGAAATTGCAGGAAAAGATCAAGATGTGGTAGCAATAATTGGAGACTCCACCTTTTTCCATACAGGAATTCCTCCACTTATTGATGCAGTTCATTACAGAGTTCCCTTTTTAACAGTAATTTTAGATAACAAAACTGTGGCAATGACAGGAAATCAGAAGACTCTTTCTGATCATGTAAGTTCTTTTGGTGAGCCTGTAACACCGATTATTATTGAAAATGTTGTCAAAGGAATTGGAGTAAGGTTTGTTCAAACTGTTGACCCATATGATTTTGCCTCTTCAATAAAAACATTGAAAGAAGCAAAAAGATTCCTAAAAGAAAATAAAGATCCTGCAGTAGTAGTTTTCAGGCATCTATGTGTTAATACAAAGGAAGGGTTAGATGCAAATCCAATTTATAATGTAAAGATTTTAAAGGAAGTTTGCAAAGGTTGTAAGGTTTGTATTACAGAGTTTGAGTGTCCTGCCATATTTTTTAGTGAAGAGGAAGGAAAAGTTGATGTTGATAAAACTTTATGTATAAGTTGTGGCTGTTGTGTCAATGTGTGTCCTGCAAAGGCAATTGTTTTGGTATAATATTCAACTATGAAACTTGTCATACTTGGTAAGGGTGGACAGGGAGTAATATTCTTTTCAAGAATGATTGCCCAGGCTGCAATAAAAAGAGGGCTTTCTGTTCGTTCAACAGAGATAAAAGGAATGGCAAAAAAAGGCGGTACTGTAGAAATACAGATGAAAATTGGTGAAGGAATGAGCGGACTTGTAAAAAGAGGATCGGCAGATATGGTAATTCTTCTAAGTAATGATATTTTTGATTATGCAAAAACCTTTGGTAAAAATATTTTTAGTTTTAATGAAAAGGAAATACAAACTGCCTTTGCCAGTGTTCCCATGAGATATGTTAATACTTTTTTACTTGGAATTTTTGTAAAGAAAACAAGTTTATTTGAATGCGATGATTTTATGGATTTATTTGATGAAGAAAACAAAAAATCCTTTCTAAAGGGGTGTAATTATGTTCAATCCTGAAAAAGAAACACTTCCAAGAGAAGAGATTGAAAAAATTCAGCTTTCTGGATTAAGAAAAACCTTAAGATTTATTAAAAATTCACGATCAAAGCTTAAAGAAAAATATAAAGATATAGAACCAGAAGACATAAAAACTCTTGATGATCTGAAGAATCTACCTTTCATAACAAAAGATGACCTTAGAGACTGTTATCCTTTTGATCACTTAGCAGTTGATCCTTCTGATTGTGCAAGAATGCATATGAGTTCAGGAACAACTGGTGTGCCAGTAATAAATGCCATGACAAGAAATGATATACTTCAGTGGGCAGAGATAATGGCAAGATGTCTTGCTGCTGCTGGACTAACAGAGAAAGACAGACTTCAGATAATGCCATCTTTTGGATTATTCAACGGAGGATTTGGCTTTCATTATGGAGCTGAAAGACTGGGATGTTTCATAGTCCCTGCAGGAGCAGGCCGTTCCCTTATGCAGCTTAAACTTATTAAAGATTTAGAAGTTACAGCTTTTGGTGCTATTGCATCCTATCCTGCAAGACTTATAGAGGTAGCACGAGACAATGGCTTTGATTTCAAAAAGACAAAATTAAGAGTTGGAATATTAGGAGCAGAGACTTGGTCTGATGAATACAGAAGAAGAATTGAAGATGAAATGGGAATAAAAACATTTGATATAATTGGACTTACAGAAACAGGAGGAGTAGGATTAGGAATAGACTGTCCTGCAAGGTCAGGCATTCATGTATGGGAGGACCATTACATAGTAGAAATTATTGATCCTGAAAGAGAAATTCCTCTTTCTATTGGACAAGAAGGAGAAATGGTAATTACAACACTAACCCGTGAGGGACTTCCTCTTATAAGATATCGGACAAGGGATATATCAAGAATTTTGTCTTATGAAAGATGTGAATGTGGAAGAACGCATGTAAGAGTTGATAGAATTAAAGGTAGAACCGATGATATGCTTAAGGTAAAGGGTGTAAACTTTTATCCTTCTCAGGTTGAACAGATTTTATTAAAATACAAAGGTCTTTCTCCCTATTATCAACTCGTTATAGAAACTGTAAAAGGCAAAGATGATATGACTATAATAGTTGAAAAAATTGACAATGGTATTACTCAGAAAGAGCTTGAACAACTTGATCTTGAACTTTATGACTTTTTAGGATTTCGTAGCAAGATTCAAATTGTACCTGAAGGAACAATTCAAAGAGTACCAGGAAAAGCAGTAAGAATTATAGATAAAAGAAAGAAAATTTAAAAATGTTCCACGTGGAACAAAAAGATTAATTTTTAAGAAGCCCTGAAATGACATAGAGCATTTCAGGGCTTCTTAATTTTTAGAGGTTTTTTTCCTTTTGAGCTACAAGAAGCTTTGTTTTAAGAACTGTATCAGGAATTAGGCTTATTGAGTCAATTCCGCATTCTACAAGAAATTCGGCAAAATCAGGAAAGTCACTAGGAGCTTGTCCACAAATTCCGATTTTTTTACCTTTTTTCTTGACTATTTCAATGACTTGTTTTACGAGTCTTTTGACTGCTTCATTTCTTTCATCATAAATGTGTGAGACAAGCTCGCTGTCTCTGTCAAGACCTAATGTAAGCTGAGTTAAATCATTTGATCCGATAGAGAATCCATCAAATATTTCAGCAAACTCATCAGCAAGAATAACATTGCTTGGTATTTCACACATAACATAAACCTCAAGTCCCTTTTCGCCCTGAACTAAGCCATATTTTTTCATGACATCAATAACTCTTTTGCCTTCTTCAACAGTTCTACAGAAAGGAACCATTACTTTTACATTTGTAAGTCCCATCTCCTCTCTTACTTTTTTTATTGCAAAGCATTCAAGAGCAAATGCAGGTTCAAATTTTGGATCATAATATCTGCTTGCTCCACGCCATCCAATCATAGGATTTGACTCAACAGGTTCATATAACTCCCCACCTATAAGATTTGCATATTCATTAGTTTTGAAATCCGAGAATCTTACTATTACTTCATTGGGATAAAAAGCAGCAGCTATCATAGCAATTCCTTGAGCAAGTTTGTCTACATAAAAATCAGATTTTATGTCATAGTTTGGAGTTCTCTTTTCAATCTCTTTTACTATCTTTTCAATTTTCTTTGATTTTTTTGCTTTTTCCTTAAGGTTAGGATATTCAATAAGAGCAAGAGGATGAACTCCAATATGTGAGCCTATTATAAACTCTATTCTTGCAAGACCTACTCCATCATTAGGAATCTGTCCCTGAATAAAGGCTTGTTCAGGTATTCCTACATTCATCATTATTTTTGTTCTTGTTGAAGGCAATGTTGTTAAATCTATTCTTTTTACTTCATATGGTATAAGTCCATCTAAAACATAACCTGTCTCACCCTTTGAGCAGTCAATGGTAACCATTCTTCCATCGTTTATTACTTCTGTGGCATTTCCAGTTCCTACAACGCATGGTATACCTAACTCTCTTGATACAATAGCTGCATGGCAAGTTCTTCCCCCTCTGTTTGTAACTATTGCAGATGCTATCTTCATAATAGGTTCCCAGTCTGGATCAGTCATATCAGTAACAAGAACCTCTCCTTCTTTGAATAAATGAATATTAGAGGCGTCTTTAATAACTCTAGCTTTACCTTGGCCGATTTTGCTTCCAACAGCCATTCCTGAGCAAAGAACGGTACCTGTATCTTTTAATTCATAAACTTCATAGTAGTTTTCAGTTTTTGTGGAGTGAACAGTTTCTGGTCTTGCCTGAACAATAAAGAGTTTGCCAGTTCCAACATTAACTCCGTCTCCATCTTTTGCCCATTCAATATCCATAGG
This sequence comes from Thermodesulfovibrio sp., assembly GCA_039630505.1. GTDB lineage: Bacteria > Nitrospirota > Thermodesulfovibrionia > Thermodesulfovibrionales > Thermodesulfovibrionaceae > Thermodesulfovibrio. The sequence continues at coordinate 57,149 of JBCNUV010000021.1, read as the reverse complement.
TTTTTCATAGTGTTCTTCTATCAAAATTGCCCACTTTGCTAATGTAAGAATTTCATCATCGCTTAATACAAATCTTTGTCTTTCCTCTAAAGTAGTCTTTTTACTAATTGTAGGACGTTCTTGTGTTTTTCCATAAACAAGCTTCTGTTGTTTAGCGCCTAATTTCTTTGATATGATTGCTTTGTAGCCTTGTTTAAGGGTAGGTTTAAAAACATAGAACTCATCTGGATTTACAATTCCTTGAACTATATATTCACCTAGTCCCCATGAACCTGTAATATATACAACATTTCTAAAGCCACTTTCTGTATCAAGAGTAAACATTACTCCTGAAGATGCTGCATCAGAGCGAACCATTTTCTGAACAGCTGCAGAAAGATAAACATTAAAATGATCAAATCCTTTATCTATTCGGTATGAAATAGCTCTATCAGTAAACAAAGAAGCAAAGCATTTTTTTACAAAGTTGACTACATTTTCACTTCCTCTTATATTTAAATATGTTTCTTGTTGACCAGCAAAGGATGCATCTGGAAGATCCTCTGCAGTGGCTGATGATCTTACTGCTACATCAACATTCAAACCATACTTATTTTCTAATTCTTTATATGCCTTAATGATTGCTTCTGATAAATCATCAGGCATTTTGCCATTGAGAATCAGGCTTCTTATTTTTTTGCCTCTTGCTTTAAGTTCTGTTACATTTGATTTGTCAAGATCAGACAATAGTTTCTTTATTGGTTCTAACAGTCCATTGTATTTAATGAAGTATTTATAAGCCTCGGCGGTTACAGCAAAACCATCAGGAATATTAATTCCTTTTGGAGAAAGTTTTTGTAACATCTCACCAAGAGAGGCATTTTTCCCGCCAACTAATGGAATATCTTTAATTCCTATTTCTTGAAACCACAAAATTAATGACATAGTATCATCCTCCTTTTTTTATTTTTTTAAACATTATATCATAATAGTTAAAATTTAGATATCTCAAAATAAACTGTTTTGACACCATCTTTATACTATGCTATAATGCTATAATTACTTAAAATGTCAACAAAAACTACATCAGAAAAACTCACAATAGGAGCATTTCTTTTAAAGAAGGGTAAAATTTCTGAAAAACAGCTTATTGATGCTCAAGCAGTTCAGAAAATTGAAGGAATAAGAATCGGAGCTGCTTTGGTAAAGTTAGGTTATATAACAGAGGAAGCGCTTGTAGAGGCTATGAGTGAACTTTATGGTTATCCTGTATTTAAGATGGACTCCTTTAAGATTGATCCCTTGGTAGTTAAGTTTCTTCCTGAGGATATAATAAAAAGAAGTAAAGTATTGCCTTTTTCCAAAGAAGGCAACATTATCAGAGTTTTAACCACAGATCCAGCAAATGAAATAGGATTGGAGCAGATAAAGTTTTTTTTAAGTGGTTTTAAAATAGTTTTTTATGTGGGAAAAGACTCTGATTTCAAGGCTTTGATAAATCAGTTTTTTGGAGAAGAATCTTCTGAGATTTATAGCAAGGAGACTGTTCATGAACTTGTTGAAAGTGTAGTTCAGGAACCCTCCACGGTAACACATGAAGAAGAACAAACTGTTATTGCTGAAGTAGATGCTCCTTTAATAAGACTTGTTAATCAGATAATTATAAATGCAATTTCAAAAAGAGCAAGCGATATTCATATAGAGCCCTTTGAAGACAATATATATGTAAGATATAGAATAGATGGAATACTACATGATATTCTAACTTTACCGACAAAACTTAAGAATCCTCTTATTACAAGAATTAAGATTATGTCAAATATGGATATTTCAGAAAGAAGACTTCCTCAGGATGGAAGAATAAAGATGAAGATAGGCAAGAGGGAGGTTGACTTTAGAGTTTCAACACTTCCATCAATATTTGGAGAGAAAATTGTTTTAAGAGTGCTTGAAAAGGGTTCACTTCAGCTTGACCTTACAAAGCTTGGATTTGAAGAGGAATCCTTAAATTTTTTTCTTGAAGCTTTAAATAAACCCTATGGAATGATACTTGTTACAGGCCCAACAGGTTCTGGTAAAACAACTACACTTTATTCTGCACTTATGAAACTTAGAAGACCAGAGGTAAACATTGTTACTGTTGAGGATCCTGTTGAGTATACACTTCCAAGGATTACACAGGTTCAGGTTCAAGAGGAAATTGGAAGAACTTTTGCTCAGATATTAAGGTCTTTTTTAAGGCAAGATCCAGATATTATTCTTGTTGGAGAAATAAGAGATTTTGAAACAGCAGAAATAGCAATAAAAGCAGCCCTTACAGGGCATCTTGTCCTTAGCACACTTCATACAAATGATGCACCAAGCACCATTACAAGGCTGATAAACATGGGAATAGAACCCTTTTTAATTGCCTCATCAGTAATACTCATAGTTGCTCAAAGACTTGTAAGAAAGTTGTGTGAAAGCTGTAAAAAGGAACAGAAAATCTCAAAGGATGCTTTAATTAAAATGGGATTTCCACCAGAATCTATTCATACTTTAAAGATTTATGAAGCAGAAGGATGTGCTGAATGCAGTCAAACAGGATATCGGGGAAGAATAGCTCTTTATGAAGTTATGCCTATAAAAGAGGAGATTAGAGAGCTTATTTTAACAGGAGCATCGGCAAATGATATTAAGAAAGAAGCAATAAAACTCGGAATGCTCACATTGAGACAGTCTGGTATTAGAAAGGTAATGGCAGGAATTACAAGCATAGAGGAAGTTTTAAGGGTGACGGTGGAAGACTAATGGATAAACTTGAAATTTTACTTAAAGTTGCTGGAAAACTTTCAAGAGAGAAAAATTTAAACAATATAATAACTATTCTGTCAAACCTTGCAAGGGATATAATTGAAGTTGACCGCTGTAGTCTTTTTTTAATAGATGAGAAAAAAAATGAGTTATATACGATATTTGCTCATGGAGTAGATGAGATAAGAATTCCTATAACTTCAGGAATAGCAGGACATGTTGTAAAAACAGGAAAGCCCTATGTTGTATCAGATGCCTACAAAAGTAAATTTTTTAATCCAGAGATTGACAAAATTTCAGGATACAAAACAAGAAATATTCTTGCAGTTCCAATCTTTGACTCCAAAGGAAAGATAATCGGAGTGTATCAGGCAATAAACAAATCAAATAAATTCAACAAAATAGATATTAAATTAATGAAACTTATCGCAGAGTTTGCTGCAGCAACAATTGAGACCCAGAGACTTTATGAAAAGATAAAAGCTATGCATAAAAAAGCACTTATAAAACTTTCAAAGGCTGCGGAATATAAAGATCCTGAAAGTCCAAATCATTTTTTAAGGGTTGGTCTAATTTCAAGCTTGCTTGCTGAAAAACTTGGATTAGATGAAGAAAAATGCGAACTACTCATGTTAGCTTCAACAATGCATGATATTGGTAAAATTGGAATTCCAGACAGCATTCTTCAAAAGTCAAGTAGACTTGACCCTGATGAGTGGGAGATTATGAAGAAACATCCAATAATTGGATATGAGCTTCTTTTTGATGAAGAGAGCGAACTTTTTCAGATGGCTGCAATAATAGCTCTTGAACATCATGAAAGATGGGATGGTAAAGGATATCCATTTGGGAAAAAAGAAAAAGAGATATCTATTTGGGCAAGAATAGTTAGTATTGTTGACAATTTTGACACACTTACAACAGACAAAGGTGAGAGAAAATCATGGGATATTGATGATACTTTAAAATATATGAAAATTATGAAAGAGAAAGCATTTGATCCTGAGATTGTTGAAGTCTTTCTTAATAATGTTGAAAAAGTTATTGAAATAAAAGAAAAATATAAAGATTAATGGAAAAAGAAATTCTTCTGGAGCATCTTAAACAACTTCTTGAGTTTTCTTCATTAATCAACTCATCTCTTGAAATTGAAGAGATAAAAAAGAAAGCAGCAATGGCAGCAGTAAAGCTTGTGAATTGTGAAGCAGGAAGTCTTCTTCTTTTTGATGAAGCAACACAGGAGCTTTATTTTGATGTTGCTCTTGGCGAAAAGGCTGAAGAAATAAAGACAATAAGACTTAAAAAGGGTCAAGGAATTGCTGGATGGGTAGCACAGCATAAGGAGGCAGTTATAATAAATGATGTTCAGACAGATCCGAGATTTTACAGAGATGCTGATGAAAAATCAGGATTTAAGACAAAAACAATGATTTGTTTACCAGTAATGATTAAAGACAGAGTTGTCGGTGTAATTCAGGCTATAAATAAAAGAGACTCTTATTTTAATGAGTATGATCTTAACTTACTTAAGGCACTTGCAAGTCAGGTTGCTGTAGCAATAGAAAATGCAAGACTGTATGAAGAGCTTAAAGAGACTTTCTATGAAGTTGTTTTTGCTCTGGCAGATACTATTGAAAAGAGAGATCCCTACACAGGAGGGCATACTAAGAGAGTGATGGAATACAGTGTTGCAATAGGAGTTGAGATGGGACTAAGCAAGAAAGAACTTGAAAAGTTAAAACTCGCAGCTATTCTTCATGATATAGGTAAAATTGGTATAAGAGATGAAATTTTGCTTAAAAAAGGAAAACTTTCTGATGAGGAATATAAAATTATGCAAAATCATACAGTATATGGTGCAGAGATACTTCATTATGTAAAACAGCTTAAAGATATTATTCCTGGAGTGAAACATCATCACGAAAACTTTATTGGTTCTGGATATCCTGATAGACTAAAAGGAGAAGAAATACCCTTAATTGCAAGAATTATTGCAGTAGCTGATAACTTTGATGCTTTGACAACAGACAGACCTTATAGAAAAGCTCTATCATTTGATGAGGCAATGAGGGAATTAAAAGAAAATGCAGGAGTAAAGTTTGATCCAGCTGTTGTTGATGCATTCCAAAAAGCATTTAGTAAGATGAGAGAGAAATGAAGATAAAAGTTCTTGGTGCTTCAGGTTCTGATATTCCGGGATATCATCTTTCTTCTTTTTTATTAAACAATAAAATACTATTTGATGCAGGCGGTGTTACAGGTTCCTTAAGTTTTAAAGCGCAACAGAAAATACAGCATATATTTATAACCCATGCGCATTTAGATCATATAAGGGATATTCCCTTTCTTGCTGATAATATAATCTTAAGTGGTAAACCAAAGAGAATAAATATCTACTCAGTAGAGGAAGTTATTGATGATATAAAGACACACTTACTTAATTCAAAAATATGGCCAGACTTTACAGTTATTCCAGATGTCGATAACTCTATTTTGAATCTGAAAGTTATTAATGAGGAGACTGAAATTATGATAGAAGGATATAGAATAACTGCTTACAAAATGAATCATGCTGTTGTAGCAGTTGGTTTTCTTGTTGAGAAAGGGAAAAAAAGCTTTTTCTACACAGGAGATACAGGTCCTGCTATTGAGACATGGAGAAAGCTTTCTAATAAAAAACTAAATGCATTAATTATTGAAGTATCTTTTCCTAATAAGATGAAAGAGCTTGCTATTAATACAGGACATCTTACAGCAGAGCTTCTTTTCGAAACTCTTAAGATATTTAATAATAAGCCTGAAAAAATTTTTGTAACCCATATAAAGCCTCTTTACAAGAAAATTATTGAGAGAGAATTGAAGAGAGACTTTGATTACAAAATAAAGATTCTTCAAGGGGGAGAATTAATAAAAATTTAGTGTATATTAAGAGGCTTATAAAAGTAGAAAGCTTTCAAAAGAACAAAGAAATCATAATAAGTGTTTTAATTTCTATTGCTTTTTTATTTCTTTTCCTTCTTAAACCCTATCCGATTGAGATTATTGATATGAAGGTTTATGATTTATTTTTTCATATTCGTGGACAACAGGCTCCTCCACAAAGCATTGTTATCGCTGCAGTAGATGAAGCCTCTATTGAAAAGCTTGGTAGATGGCCATGGAGTAGAGATAAGATAGCAAAGCTCATTGATAAACTCTCAGAGTTTCAAGCAGCAGTTATTGCTCTTGATATTATACTAAGTGAACCTGAAAAACATGATAAAATCTTAGCAGAGAGTATTTGGAAAGCAGGAAATGTGATTTTACCAGTTGTTTTTTTCTTCAATACAGAGGCTCAAGAAAACTCAATACTAAGTTCTTCAGCATTTTCCATTTTAAACTCTCAAGCTTTTATAAAATATCATCCAATTTCTTCTAAAAATGCTCTCATATGTGAAAAAATTCTTGCTGAAAATGCTGCAGGATTTGGTCATATAAATGCGTTTCCCGATTATGATGGAACAATAAGATGGGAAGTTTTATTCATTGAGTATTATGGATATTTAATTCCTTCTTTTTCACTTAAAACAGCTTCATTGTATCTTGGTATTCCTCCTGAAAAAAGGGTAGTTGATCTTACAAAAGGAGTCTATCTGGGCAGAAGATATATTCCCACTGATAAATGGGGTAGAGTTCTAATATACTATTATGGAAAAAATGAAAGTTTTAGATACATTTCAATTGTGGATATTCTTGAAAATAAGGTAAAAAAAGAAGATATAGAAAATAAAATCGTTATAGTAGGAGCAACTGCTGTTGGAGTTTATGATTTGAAAGTTACTCCCTTTAGTTCAGCTTTACCTGGAGTGGAAAAGCATGCTAATGTTATAGCTGCTATTATTGATGGAAAAAATCTTCTTCCAGCTTCTTCATTTTTTGTTTTTTTAATGATTTTTTTAACTGGAACAATAAGCAGTATATTTTACAGAAGACTCAAAGCATTATACTGTCTTGTTTTTCTAATTTTTTTGCTTGGAGCAATCTTTTTATTTTCTTTTTTTCTATTTAAAAATGGAGTATGGTTTTCTGTTGTTTATATCTCAGGAAATTTAGTATTTCAATTCTTAGCTACAATTACTATTAGATATGCTTACTCCGAGAAAGAAACAAGACAGATAAAAAGAATATTTTCCAGTTATGTTACTGAAAAAGTTATGAATGAACTAATTAAGAATCCATCAATGGCAAAACTTGGAGGAGCAAAAACAGAAGTAACAGTATTATTTTCTGATATTAGAGACTTTACAGCACTTTCTGAAAGACTTCCTCCAGAAAAGGTTGTTGAGATTCTTAATGAGTATTTTAGCGAGATGGTAGAGATTGTTTTTAAATGGGATGGAACTCTCGATAAGTTTATGGGTGATGCAATAATGGTTTTTTGGGGTGCTCCTCTTCCTCAAAGTGATCATCCAGAAAGAGCATTAAAATGTGCAATAGAAATGATAAGCAAACTAAGATTTTTACACAATAAGTGGGAGAAAGAAAATAAACCTTTATTCAAGATAGGTATTGGTATAAGCACAGGTGAAGTTATTGTTGGCAATATTGGAGCAGAGGGAAAGAAGATGGATTATACAGTAATTGGTGATCATGTAAACTTAGCATGTCGACTTGAAAGTTTAAATAAACATTTTAACTCTGAAATACTGATTTCTGAGACTACTTTTGAAAGAGTAAAGAAAAAAATTGAAGAAGGATTTTTCGGTCCACTATATGTAGAAGAGTTAGGAGTTATATCAGTAAGAGGAAAACAAAAGCCAATAGGGATTTATAGAGTTTCCATTTCTTCTTAAAGTTCTTAATTGGCTATTGCTTGCTAAAAAAATAATCTTCAGGATAAAATTAATTATTAAAATTTTAATGGAGGAGAAGATGAAAGAAAAGATTCATCCAGAATACAAAGAAGCAAAGGTTATATGTGCTTGCGGAGAAACATTTATTACTCGTTCAACAAAGCCTGTGATTAAGGTAGATATATGCTCTAAATGTCATCCATTTTATACAGGAAAACAGAAAATTGTTGACACAGAAGGTAGAGTAGAAAAATTTATGAAAAAATACAGCAAGAAATAGCAATAAGAGTTTTTCATAAAGGGTTAGAACTGAGTTTTCATCTTTCTAACCCTTTTTTATTTTAAAAGATAAGAAGAATATGGAAAAGAATTTATCAATAGGTGGACAGGCTGTAATTGAAGGTGTAATGATTAAATCTCAACAGGCATGGGCTGTTGCTGTAAGAAGTCCTGAAGGCGAAATTATATTAAAATCCGAAAGGTTTAAAAAACAAAAGAAACTTTCAAAAATACCTATAATAAGAGGTTTTTTTATTCTTCTTGAAACTTTATGGCTTGGCATAAAGGCAATAGATTTCAGTAGCAAGATAGTATTTAAAGAGGAAAAGTTCAGTCCATGGAGTCTTTTTTTATCGTTATTCTTGGTATTTTCTATTGGAATTTTACTATTTATTGTTCTTCCCTTATACTTGACAAGGCTTTTAGGTTATTTCTTTGATGCAGTATATAAAAACTCATTTATCTTTAACTTTGTTGATGGTGTTTTGAGGATTTTAATATTCATTGGATATGTGCTTGCAATAAGTATGTGGCCTAATATGAAAAGAGTTTTTGCTTATCATGGAGCTGAACATAAAACAATAAATGCCTTTGAATCAGGAGAGTGTTTAATTCCTGAAAGAATAGAGAGTTACTCAAGATTTCATACAAGATGTGGGACAAGTTTTATATTTATTGTTTTAGTGATAAGTATAGCTTTATTTTCAATGATTCCTTCTTCATGGAGTTTTTTCTTAAAGAGTCTTTCAAGAATTATGCTTTTACCATTAATTGCAGGAGTATCCTATGAAATACTGAGAATTTCAGCGAAATGGCAAGACAATATTATAATAAAATTCTTTATATTGCCAGGATTAATTTTCCAAAAGATAACAACAAAAGAGCCTGACACTGCTCAAATAGAGGTTGCTTGTGAAGCTTTAAAAGCTGTATTAAGTTTATCTAAAAAGGAGGTAGAGATAAATGCTTGAAAAGTTAGTAGAAGTTGAAGACAAATATGAAAAAATAACTCAAACACTTTCAGATCCAAAGGTTTTTTCAGATAAAGAGGCTTATATGAAGTATTCTAAGGAGCAGGCAGAGCTTGAGCCTATTGTTACAAAGTTTAGAGAATATAAAAAAGTTCTTAAACAGATACAAGAGGCTGAAGAGATGATTAAAAGCGGTGATCAAGATTTAAAAGAGCTTGCTGAAGAAGAGTTACAAAGGCTAAAAAAAATAAAGCCTCAGATTGAACAAGAACTTAAGATTCTGCTTTTACCAAAAGATCCCAGAGATGAAAAAAATGTAATTCTTGAAATAAGAGCTGCAACAGGTGGTGAAGAGGCAGCACTTTTTGCAGCAGATTTATTCAGAATGTATACAAAGTATGCTGAATCAAAGGGATGGAAAGTAGAAATTTTAGATTCTCATCCTACAGGCCTTGGAGGTTTTAAGGAAGTAATTGTTTTAATATCTGGAAAAGGTGCTTTTAGTAGGCTGAAATATGAAAGTGGAGTGCATCGTGTACAAAGAATTCCTATAACAGAAGCCTCAGGAAGGATTCATACATCTACTGCAACAGTAGCTGTTCTTCCAGAAGCAGAAGAAGTAGAAGTAAAAATTGATGAAAAGGATTTAAGAATAGATACTTTTTGTTCTTCTGGTCCTGGAGGACAGTCTGTAAATACAGCCTACTCTGCTGTTAGAATCGTTCATATTCCAACAGGAATAGTTGTTCAATGTCAGGATGAAAGATCACAAATTAAAAATAAAGAAAAGGCAATGAAAGTTCTAAGAGCTCGTCTTCTTGAAATGGAAAGGCAAAAAAAAGAGGCAGAAAGAGCTGCAGAAAGAAAAGGACAGGTTGGGACAGGCGAAAGAAGTGAAAGAATAAGAACTTATAACTTTCCTCAGAATAGAGTCACTGATCATAGAATAGGATTAACTCTTTATAAACTTGATCAGATTTTAGATGGAAACATTGAGGAAATAATTGATGCATTAGTCTCATATTATCAAGCTGAAAAGCTTAAAGAGATGTGAAATCCCTTGATAAAATCAGACAAATAGTAAATGAGTTTCCTATTGATATAAAAGAAGCTTTGGAAATTGTTTGTCATGTTTTAGAAATTGATAAAATCCATCTTTATATTAAGAATCCAGAAATAACACCTAAGCAGGCTGAAGCTATAGAATCGCTTGTACAGAGAAGACTAAAGAGAGAGCCCCTTCAGTATATCCTCGGAGAATGTTCTTTTTATAACATTAAAGTTAAAGTTGGCCCTGGAGTATTAATTCCAAGACCTGAGACAGAGTTATTGGTTGAAAAAGTTATTGAAAGGAAAAGCTTAATAGCTTCTGTTGGAGACAGAATAGTTGATTTATGTACCGGTTCAGGAGCTATTGCGTTAGCTATTGGAAAAAATCTTTCTAAACTTCAGATTTATGGTGTGGATATATCAAAGAAGGCAATAAATTATGCTATAGAAAACAAAAAATTGAATAATATAGAAAATGTTATGTTTATTGTTGGTGACTTATTTAGTCCTTTTAGACAAAAGGTTTTTGCCTGTATTACTGCAAATCCTCCATATGTAAAGAAAGATGAAATTTCAAAGTTACAACCAGAAATTAGAGACTATGAACCCTGGGAAGCGTTAAATGGAGGAGAAGACGGGCTTGATTTTTATAGAAAAATTATAAAAAATGCCCGAAAATACCTTTTAGATGAAGGATTAATTTTTTTAGAAATTGGGTATGGGCAGTTTAAAGAAGTACAAGATATAGCATTAATGGAAGATTTTAAGGTACTGGATATAATTAAGGATGTTGCTGGAATTGAAAGAGTTATGATATTAAAAAATAAAGGGGAGTAATATGTTAAAAAAACAATTGCGTAAGGTGCTTAAAAGAGAGGAATGAAGTATGTTTTTTTATTTATAATACTACTTTTTACAAATGCCTATGCTGAGGAATATATAATAAACTCTGTTCCCTTTTTTCCATCCAATGATTTTCAATGTGGTCCTGCCTCTTTAGCTATGATTCTTAATTTTTTAGGTGTAAAAATAACTGTAGATGAAATAGCAAAGGAAATATATAGCAAAGAAGCCAAAGGAACATCTGATTTTGATATGATTCTTTTTGCTCAAAAAAGAGGCTTTAAAGTCTTAAACTACAGAGGTAGTATTGAAGATATAAAAGAAAAAATAAAAGCAAATAAGCCTTTGATTGTAATGACAGATGAGGGATACTGGTTTTATAAAAAATATCACTTTATGGTAGTGTTGGGTTTTGATGATAAAAATATTATAGTAAATTCAGGAAAAAAAATGCATGAAAAGATAAACATTAAAGAATTCAAGAGAAAATGGAGCAAAGCAGGATATTGGACACTTTTAATAGATAAATAAGGAGGAATACCAAATATGTCAAAGATTTTAGCAATAGTTCTTGCAGGAGGAAAAGGTGAAAGACTTTTCCCTTTAACATCATTTAGATCAAAGCCTTCTGTTCCTTTTGGTGCAAGATACAGAATAGTGGATTTTGTTCTAAGTAATCTTGTTAATTCTCAGATTTACTCAATTTATCTTCTTGTTCAGTATAAGTCTCAGTCTCTTATTGAGCACATAAGACAAAACTGGTTTTTCTCTTCTGTAGGAAGGGATCATTTTGTAACAGTTGTTCCTCCTCAGATGCGTATGGGACCTGAATGGTTTCAGGGAACAGCAGATGCCGTATTTCAAAATATTGGATTAATCAAAGAGCATAATCCGGATATTGTTTTAATCTTTGGTGCAGATCATATTTACAGGATGGATGTAAGACAGATGATAAAATTTCATTTAGAAAATAATGCACAGGTTACTGTAGCTGCAAGGCCAGTATCATTAAAGCTTGCTTCATCCTTTGGAGTAATAGTAGCAGATTCTGACCAAAGGATTGAAGGTTTTCAAGAAAAACCAAAGGAACCCATTCCCATGCCTGATAATCCAGAGATGGCATATGTTTCAATGGGTAATTACATATTCAATACAGATATTTTAATTGATGCTTTAGTGCGTGCTGAAAAGAAAAAACAGCATGATTTTGGTGCTCATGTTATTCCTGATCTTGTTGGAAGGAAATGCAGGGTTTATGCCTATGATTTTTCTAAAAATGAGATTCCTGAAATTAAACCCTATGAAGAACGTGGTTATTGGAGGGATGTAGGAACAATAAGTGCATATTTTGAGGCTCATATGGATATGCTTGGAGAAAAACCTATCTTTGATATTTGTAATAGAATGTGGCCTATTCATCCTGTTAGATATGAAGGACCTCCAGTCAAAATTCTTGATGGAGAGATAAAAAATAGTGTTATTGCTGAAGGAGTATTGATATACGGAGGAAAAATAGAAAACTCCTTTATAAGAAGTGGTAGTATAATAGAAAAAGGCGCTGAAATAAGGGATTGTATTATTATGGATGATGTGGTGATAAAAAGAGACAGTAAACTTTATAGAGTTATAGTTGACAAAAAAAATGTTGTTTATGAGGGGGAAAAGATAGGATTTTCACCTGAACAAGATCGTTTCAGATGTCATATAGATTCTTCAGGAATATGTATTCTTCCCAGGGCAGCAAGATATAATGATTGGCTTAGAGAGATTAACCGTGTTTAGAAGTCTTTTAGTCTTTATTATTTTATTATTCTTTTGTCTTCCTACACAAGCTCAAATACAGGAAAAAAAAAAGATTTTGATTCTTAATTCATATCATCATGGTTTAAGTTGGACAGACAACATAATAAAAGGAATTAGAGATTCATTAAGTTCAATTGAGAATAAGATTGAATACTACATTGAGTATATGGATACTAAGCGTTTTTATGGAGAAAAATACTTTGAAAAAATTTTTAATCTTATAAGTTACAAATATCATGGGGTTAAATTCGACCTTATAATAGTTTCAGATAATGATGCATTATTATTTACAATAAAGCATTATGAAAGACTATTTTATGGAATACCTGTAGTTTTCTGTGGAATTAACAATTTTAGAGATGGATTAATAGAAAAATACAGAAAATGGTTTACAGGAGTGGCTGAAGAGACAGACATAAGAAGCACGCTTGATATAGCCCTTAAGCTTCATCCCGATACACAAAGAGTTTATGTTATTAATGATATAACAACAACAGGGATTGCAATGAAGAAAAGTCTTTTAGAGATTGTACCAGCGTTTTCAGATAAATTAAGTTTTATTATACTTGAAAATCCAGATATGAAAGAGCTACAGAAAGAAGTTGGTAAAATACCTCCAAGAAGTATAATTCTTCTTTTACTTGTAAACAGGGATAAAACTGGAAACTTTTTTGCCTATGAGGAAAGTCTTGATTTAATCTATCCATATACAAAGTCTCCAATATACAGTGTATGGGATTTTTATCTTGGCAGAGGTATTGTTGGAGGAAAGTTAACAAGTGCATTTCAGCAAGGCAAGAAAGCAGGACAGTTAGCATTACAGATTCTGCAAGGCAAATCTCCTTCTGAGATTGCAATTGTTAAAGAAAGCCCAAATGAGTATATGTTTGATTATAATGAATTAAAAAGGTTTAATATTTCAGTAAGTAGACTTCCTAAGGAAAGCGTAGTTATTAATTTTCCTGAAACTTTTTTTATAAAGTATAAAAAAAGTTTGATGATTATTTTTCTTATTTTCATTACCCTTTCCCTTATAATAGTTATTCTCATTATAAACATTTCAAAGAGAAAAAAAATAGAGGAACAACTAAGAATTTCAGAGAAAAAGTATAGGGATCTTTATGATAATGCACCTGATATGTATCACTCTGTTGATAAAAATGGAATCATTATTGAGTGTAATGAAACTGAGGCAAAGATGTTGGGATACAAAAAAGAAGAGATAATTGGCAAACCAATAACTTATTTTATGACTGAAGAGTCAAAAAAAGCTCATGCAGAATTTTTTTCAAATATAGAAAAATACAGTTTTGTTCAAGTTGAAAGAGATTTTGTAAGAAAGGATGGTTCGGTATTTACAGCTTCATTAAATGTTTATGTGGAGGTGGATGAAAAGGGAAACTTTGTCAGGACAAGAACAATAGGAAGGGATATTACATACAGAAAAAATATGGAGGAAGAACTTAGAAGATCAAGGGAAGCATTAAGAAAGTTATCAGTATACTTACAAAATGTAAGAGAAAATGAAAGAAAAGAGATTGCTAAAGAAATTCATGATGAGTTAGGTCAGTCTCTTACGGCATTAAAGCTTTCTTTGTCATGGATTAAAAAGCGTATTGAAGATGAGGTTTTACATAAAAAGTTTGAGGAAACATTAAGCATAGTAAATGCTTTAATAAAACAGGTTCAAAATATATCAAACAGACTGCGTCCCTCTATTATTGATTATTTAACCCTTGAAGATGCTATAATTTGGCAGGTTAAGGAGTTTGAAAAAAATACCTCTATAGTATGTCAGGTTGATATTTCAGAGGATGGTGTTAAACTATCAAAGAATGTATCTTTAACTATTTTTAGAATATTCCAAGAAGCACTGACTAATATAGCAAGACATGCTAATGCAACAGAGGTATATATTAAGATGTTTAAGTCTGAATCAAGCCTTTTATTAATTATTAAAGACAATGGCATAGGAATACCGGAGGAAAAAATCAAAAATCCTGAATCATTTGGTTTAATGGCAATGAGAGAGAGAGCTTACTCTATAGGTGCTACTCTTGATATACGGAGAGGAAGCGAAAGAGGTACTGAAATAATCATTTCAGTTCCTATAAAAACTAATAAAAATGAATAAGGAATTAAAAGTCTTGATTGTTGATGATCATACTCTTTTTAGGAAAGGATTAAAAGAAATCCTTCTTGATACTCCATATATTAAAGAGTGCAAGGAGGCAAAAAGTGGATATGAAGCAATTGATATTCTTTCAAAGGAAAGCTTTGATATAGTATTCCTTGACATTGCTATGTCTGAGATAAACGGAATAGAGACCTTGAAAAGAATCAAAAGTTTATATCCCGAAACAAAGATACTTATGTTAAGTATGTATCCTGAAGAACAGTATGCAATAAGATCATTAAAGTATGGTGCATCAGGATATTTAACAAAATCAGCAGATCCTGAAGAACTTTTAAAGGCAGTTGATAAAATAATTAAAGGTGGTAAATATTTACCTTATGCTTTTTCAGAGAAATTGCTTCACTATATTGATAAATCTAAAGATATTGCGCCTCATGAGAAGCTATCAGAAAGAGAATTTCAAGTTTTTTTGATGATAGCTAAAGGAAAGAGCCTTATTGAAATCTCTAAGGAGCTTTCAATAAGTATTAAGACAGTAAGTACATATAGAGCAAGAATTCTTGAAAAACTTGGAGTTGAGAATAATGCTGAAATCATAAACTATGCTATTAAACATGGTTTAATAATTTAAATGCGAGAGGAGGGATTTGAACCCTCACGGGTTTCCCCACTGGATTCTAAGTCCAGCGCGTCTGCCTTTCCGCCACTCTCGCTTTATAGTTTTATTTTAAAAAGAATTTAAATGTTCAATCCAATGTCTTTTCTGTACTGCATCCCTTCAAATTTTATAAGTTCTATAGCAGAGTATACTTTTTGTCTTGCCTCTTTGATATCTTTGCCTAAGGCTGTTACTCCTAAAACTCTTCCTCCATTAGTTACTATCTTACCTTCTTCATTGAATTTAGTTCCTGCATGAAAAACAAATAAATCCTTAATGTTCTTAACCATTTCAAGTCCTGTTATAGGGACTCCCTTTTTATACTTACCGGGATATCCTTCTGATGCTAAAATAACACATAAAGAAGCATCAGATTTCCATTTAACTTCTACTTTATTTAATTTTTGTTCTGAAATAGCCATGAAGATATCTACTAAATCTGTTTCAAGTCTTGGAAGTATAACTTGAGTTTCAGGATCTCCAAACCTGCAGTTAAACTCAAGCACATAGGGTTTGTTATTGACAATCATTAATCCAGCATACAGAATTCCTTTATAAACAATTCCTTCTTGTTTTAATCCTTTAATAGTTGGATTTATAATAGTTTCTAAAATTTCCTTTTCAAGTTCTGGAGTAATTACTGGATTAGGGCTGAATGTTCCCATGCCACCAGTATTTGGACCTTCATCGTTATCTAAAAGTCTTTTATGATCCTTAGATGTAACCATAGGAATAATATTTTTTCCATCAGTAAAAACAAGATAAGAAGCTTCTTTTCCTGATAAAAATTCTTCAATGACTACTTTGTCTCCAGCTGCTCCAAATATTTTTTCTTTCATTATAAGTTTTAAAGCTTCAAAGGCTTCATCATAGTTTTGACATACGAAGACTCCTTTACCTGCAGCAAGTCCATCAGCTTTAATAACAATTGGAGTGCCTTTTAGTCTTATATATTCTTCTGCATGGGTATAAGATGTAAAAACTTTATATTCTGCGGTTGGAATTCTATGTCTCTTCATAAACTCTTTCGCAAATACCTTACTACTTTCAATCTGTGCACCTAATTTTGTAGGTCCAATTATTCTTCTTCCCTCTCTTTGAAAAACATCAACAATTCCTTTAGCAAGAGGTTCTTCTGGTCCTACCACTGTAAGATCAATCCATTCATATTTTACAAAGTCAACAAGAGCAGAAAAATCTCTATTTTCAACTTCTACACACTCAGCAATCTCAGATATTCCCGCATTTCCTGGAGCACAATAAATTTTGTCTACTACCCTTGATTGAGCAAGTTTCCATATAATAGCATGTTCTCTTCCTCCTGAGCCTATAACGAGAACTTTCATCTTTTGTCCTCCTCTGTCTTTTTAACCAACCAGTATACTATACCAATTATAAGAATACCAGCTATTAATGAGATTATAAACTCAATTGTCTCATGTTTTAGCGTTGCTATCATAGTCTCTCTTATTATAGTAACAAGAGCAACTCCTATAAAAACACTTATTCTGAATTTTCCTCCTCTTAGGTGAGCTATCTCAGTATTTAAAAGTTCAAGCATAACCCAAAGAATAAGAACTGAACCAAGAGCAGTTATAATGGTTTGCTCAAGTTTGCCAGATAGTATTTGATATATATCTTTTGCACATAAATAAATAACAGCAAAGGTAAGAATACTTAGTCCGAATACAAGCACAAGACTTACAAGTTGAGAGAATATTTCCACATATCTTATAAGTCGGAATCTTATTTTGTATGCTGGAGAGTAACTCTTTATTTCTTCTTCAAGATATGATGAAGTTATGATATCAAGGTTTATATCGAGTATTTTGTTTATAGAAATCATGTATTTTTCTCTGTCTTTTTCTATTTCTTCGCAAATTATATCAACACAGACATTTCTTATTATATTTATTGATCTTGTCATAAAATGGGGATCAACTCCAACTCTTTCATGTTTCTGTCCAATTCTTATAAGAGAATCATAGAAGTAGTTATCATATCTGCCAGAAAATAGTCCTATAAACCAGCTTTTAACAAGTCTCATTACATGATTGATTAATGACTCATTCTTAAAGACTCTTTTTGCTGACTCTGTTTGAATGATCCATTGATATAGAGCTGATACTACTTTATCAGCTCTTTTCTCCATAAAAGGCCTAAGTTCAGCAAGTCTTGACTCATCTTCCTTTGTAAAGTAATAGTTTGCCTTTATTTCTTTAAATGGTCTCATATTAGTGTTTGAAGTGTCTTATCCCTGTAAATACCATAGCCATATTATACTGATTTGCTGCATCAATTACTTCTTGATCTCTAACAGAACCGCCAGGTTGTATAATGGCAGTAACACCATTTTGAGCTAAAACATCGATGTTATCTCTAAATGGGAAAAAGCCATCTGAGGCTACAACACTTCCTTTAAGGGGAGTTAAAGCATGCATAGCAGCTATTTTTGCTGAAAATACTCTACTTGTTTGTCCAATTCCAAGGCCTACTGTTTTGTCTTTGAATGAATATACTATAGCATTTGATTTTACATGTTTGCAAACTTTCCATGCAAACTCCAAAGCTTTCCATTCATCATCAGTTGGTTGTCTTTTTGTTACTACCCTTGCTTGGGATAGTTCATTATCAATGTAATCCCATTGTTGAACTATAAATCCACCAAGAATTCTTTTTAGATCAAATCCTGAAGGTTTAATTTTACTAAGTAAGGGTGGAAATCTAAGTAGTCTAAGATTTTTCTTTGTTGCGAAAACTTTCAATGCCTCTTCATCAAAATCTGGTGCAATGATTACTTCATAAAAAACATTGATAATTTCTAAGGCTGTTAATTTATCAACAACCCTGTTAAAGGCTATTATTCCTCCAAAGGCACTTACAGGATCACATTCAAAGGCTTTTTTATATGCAACATGAATGTTTTCTGCTATGGCAACTCCGCAAGGGTTGTTGTGTTTTACAATTACACATACAGGCTCTGTAAATTCAGCTGCCAGAAGAACTGCCGAATGAGTATCAAGATAATTATTGAAAGACATTTCTTTTCCTTGAAGCACCTCTGCATCTACTAAGGAAGGAGTTTCATTTAAAGCATAAAGTGCTGCTTTTTGATGAGGATTTTCTCCATACCTTAAAGTTTTTATTTTTTTTAGAGGCAATGTCCAATCTTCTTTAAACTCTGAGAAGTTGTATTTTTCAAAATACTCTGATATTAAGGCATCATATCTTGCGGTATGAGAAAAGACTTTTTTTGCTAAGGCAAATCTTTTTTCAATAGATATCGTACCTTTTTTAATGTCCTCTATGATATATGGATAATCATCAGGATCAACTACTACAACTACATCTCTGTAATTCTTTGCAGCAGCTCTTAGTAGTGTAGGTCCACCAATATCAATACTTTCTATTACTTCTTCTAACATTACATTTTCTTTCTTTATAGTAGTTTCAAAGGGATATAGATTAACTACTACCATATCTATTGGTTTTATTCCTAAAGCTTTCATTGTTTCAATATCTTGAGGATTGTCCCTTCTTGCCAGAATCCCTCCATGTATTAATGGATGAAGAGTCTTTACTCTTCCATCCATTATTTCAGGAAATCCTGTATATTGAGAAATATCTATTACATTAATATTTGCCTCTCTTAAGAGTTTTGCAGTACCACCTGTGGACACAATCTCTATACCTAATCTGTGAAGTTCTCTTGCAAAATCTATTAATCCCCTTTTGTCTGAGACACTTATTAGTGCTCTATGTATCAAATTGACACCTCCTTATGATATTCTTGGATAGATTTAATTTTAAGTTGAGACTCTTTAAGTCTTTTTATAGCTTTGACAATGGCATTTGCTCCTGAGATTGTGGTTGTATATGGGATTTTATAATTTAGTGCTCCTCTTCTTATGTACATAGAGTCTCTTTGTGCTTGTTTGCCAAAGACTGTATTTATAATAAAATTAATTTGTTTATTTTTTATTAAATCCAGAATGTTCGGTCTTCCTTCCTGAAGTTTGTTGACAACTTCTACTTGTAAGCCTTTTTCTATTAAATACTTTGCAGTTCCACGTGTGGCAATAACTTTAAAACCAAGCTTTATGAACTCTTTTGCAACATGAAACACAAGTGGTTTATCCTTATCTTTTACGCTTATAAATACCTTTCCACTTAGAGGAATCTTTCCCATTGCACTCATCTGAGCTTTAGCATAGGCAAGTCCAAAATCTTCATCTATTCCCATAACTTCTCCAGTTGATTTCATCTCTGGCCCAAGTATCACATCTACCTCAGGAAATTTATCAAAGGGGAAAATAGCCTCTTTAACTGTAACATAAGGTATTTTTATATCACTTGGTATTTTAAGTTCTTTTAAGGTTTTACCTACCATAATCTTTGCTGCTATCTGAGCAAGAGGAATTCCTATGCTTTTACTAACATAAGGAATTGTTCTTGATGCACGAGGATTTACCTCAAGAACATAAACTTCAGAGTCCTTTATGGCATATTGAACATTCATTAATCCTTTAACTTCAAGCTCTTTTGCAATTGCTACAGTTTGTTCTTTAATTTTTTGAATTATATCCTCAGAAAGAGAGTAAGGTGGCAGAGAGCATGCAGAGTCTCCTGAATGAATTCCAGCTTCTTCAATATGCTGCATAATACCTGCAACAACTACATCTACTCCATCAGAAATAGCGTCCACATCTACCTCTATAGCATCCTCAAGATATCTATCAATTAATACAGGATGATCTTCAGAAGCTTTAACTGCTTCTTTCATGTATCTAACTAAGGATTCTTCATCATAAACAATCTCCATAGCTCTTCCACCAAGAACATAGGAGGGTCTTACAAGAATGGGATAACCTAAGGAGTTAGCTATTTTTAATGCCTCTTCAAGAGATGTGGCTGTTCCACTTGGAGGCTGTTTTAGGTTTAATTTTTCTACCAACTCTTTGAAACGCTTTCTGTCTTCAGCTCTGTCAATAGAATCTGCTTTTGTTCCAAGAATATTTACTCCGCAAGCCTCTAAGGCTTTTGCAAGTTTAAGAGGTGTTTGTCCTCCAAACTGCAGTATTACACCAATAGGTTTTTCTCTTTCTACAATATGTAAGACATCTTCAAGAGTAAGAGGCTCAAAGTAGAGTCTGTCTGAAGTATCATAGTCAGTGCTTACGGTTTCAGGATTACAGTTTATCATTATTGTTTCATATCCAAGTTCTCTTAAGCCAAAAACTGAATGCACACAGCAGTAGTCAAACTCTATTCCTTGACCAATCCTATTTGGACCAGATCCAAGAATGATTACTTTATTCTTATTTTCAGTTGGCGGAGCATCAGAGTCAATTAGCGGTTTACAAACTATATTTGAAGAATCATTTTCCAAAGTATAAAAGTTTCTTTCATAACTTGAATACATATATGGAGTATATGCCACAAACTCAGCTGCACATGTATCAACAAGTTTGTAAACAGGTTTTATATTAAACTTCTGCCTTATTTTTCTTATCTCATCTTCAGTTTTATCCATAAGTTTTGCTATTCTTTTGTCTGAAAGACCATTTTGTTTTGCATCAAAGATAAGATCTTTTATTTTCTCATCGGGAAGATGAGAACATTTTTTTAGTTTATACTCAAACTCTACGATTTCCTTAATATTATTTAAAAACCACGGATCAATACCACTTAACTCATATATTTCATCTATGCTGAATCCTCTTCTTATTGCTTCAGCAATATACCAGAGCCGTTCAGCATTGGGATTTTTAAGTCTCCATCTTATTTCATCAACTGATGCATCTATTTCTTCAAATCCATATGAACCGATCTCTAAGGAACGAATTGCTTTACCAATAGCCTCTTTGAAGGTTCTTCCTATTGCCATTACCTCTCCAACAGACTTCATCTGAGTAGTAAGTACAGGATTAGCTTCAGGAAATTTCTCAAAAGTAAATCTTGGTATCTTTACAACTACATAGTCAAGGGTTGGCTCAAAGCTTGCTGGAGTAACTTTTGTTATATCATTAGGAATTTCCTCAAGAGTATATCCCACAGCAAGTTTTGCTGCTATTTTTGCTATAGGAAATCCTGTAGCTTTACTTGCTAAAGCTGAACTACGGGATACCCTTGGATTCATCTCTATGATAAGCATTCTACCATCCTTAGGATTTACAGCAAACTGAATATTGCTTCCTCCCGTATCAACTCCGATTTCCCTTATTGCTTTAATTGCACTGTCACGCATGATCTGATATTCTCTATCAGTAAGGGTCTGAACTGGAGCAACAGTAATAGAGTCTCCTGTATGAACACCCATTGGATCAAAATTTTCAATTGAGCAAATAATAACAACATTGTCTGCTTTGTCTCTCATTACTTCAAGCTCAAACTCTTTCCACCCAAGCAGACTCTCCTCTATAAGAACTTGACTTACAGGGCTTAGTTTTAGTCCTCTTTCAAGAAGCTCTTTAAACTCGTCAATATTGTAAGCTATGCCACCACCTGTTCCTCCTAAGGTAAAGGCAGGTCTAAGAATTGCAGGAAAACCTATATAATCAATAACTTCAAGTCCCTCTTTTAGAGTATGAACTGCGGCTGAACGAGGAACTTCAAGCCCTATTTTGGTCATGGCTCTTTTAAAGAGTTCTCTGTCTTCTGCTTTCTTAATAGCATTAAGATTTGCTCCAATAAGTTCAACAGAGTATTTATCAAGAACACCAGCTTCTCCAAGCTCAACTGCAAGATTTAATGCAGTCTGTCCACCAAGTGTAGGAAGTAAAGCATCAGGCCTTTCTTTTTTTATAATTAGTTCAAGAATTTCAGCTGTTAGAGGTTCAATATAGGTTTTGTCTGCCATTGAAGGATCTGTCATAATTGTAGCAGGATTAGAGTTAACTAATATTACTTGATAGCCTTCTTGTTTTAAAGCTTTACAAGCTTGAGCACCAGAGTAGTCAAACTCACAAGCTTGACCAATAATTATGGGTCCTGATCCTATTATAAGGATTTTTTTAATGTCTGTTCTTTTTGGCATAGTATCTTAAAAATACCTCCATTTTTAGGTCTTCTTATCTTTTTTCATACTGTCTTACTATTTCTCTAAATCTTTCAAATATATCTAAGGCATCATTCGGTCCGGGTCCTGCCTCTGGATGATGCTGAACTGAAAAGATTGGATATTCTACATGTTCCATTCCTTCTTCAGTTCCGTCATAGAGATTTTTATGAGTAAGTCTTACTTTTCCTTTAAGAGAGTCTATATCAACGCAGTAGTTATGGTTTTGGGTAGTGATAGAAATCCTTCCTGTTTTTAAGTCTTTCACAGGATGATTACCACCATGATGTCCAAACTTAAGTTTATATGTTCTTCCACCTAAGGCAAGTCCTAAAAGTTGATGTCCAAGACATATTCCAAATAAAGGTTTTTTCCCAATAAGTTTTTTAGTATTTTCTACTGCATAGCTTAGGATTTGAGGATCACCTGGACCATTGCTTAGCAGTATACATGAAGGATTTATATCAAGTAAAGCTTCAGCAGGTGTTTTTCCCGGAACTACATAGACTGAGAAACCAACTCTCTTAAGATTTCTCAAAATATTAAGTTTTACTCCATAGTCATAAACTATGCACAAAGGAAGTGTTTCATCTTTGTGAAACCAATAAGCCTCTTTACACATTACACTACTTACATGATCTATCTCTGAAATATCAGGATGAGCAAGAACTTTTTTATGTAAGCTTACTACATCATCCTCTAATGTGGAAATAATTCCCATCTGAGCTCCTTTGTCTCTTAAATGTTTGGTAAGTGCACGGGTGTCAATTCCATGAATTCCAACAATTCCATATTTTTTTAAATAATCTCCAAGGCTTCCTTCAGAACGCCAATTACTTGGATAATCTTTATACTCTCTTACAACAAATCCCTCTACTTTTGGGCCTCCAAGTGACTCTACATCTTCTTCATTTACTCCATAATTTCCTATCTGAGTATAGGTCATAACAACAATCTGTCCTTTATATGAGGGATCTGTAAGTATCTCTTGATATCCTGTAATTGATGTATTAAAAACTACTTCTCCGATAGACTCTCCATCTGCTCCAAAGGAAAATCCCTCAAATACTGTTCCATCCTTAAGAACTAAGATAGCTTTTTTCATCACTGCTCCCTCAAATCAAAAGTTTTTTTACCCTTAAATGCAAATAAAACTTTTCCTTTTAGTTTCCATCCATCAAAAGGTGTGTTTTTACCAAGTGATACAAATTTTTCTTTATCAACTATCCATTCTCTTTGTATGTCAACAACTATCAAATCAGCCTCAGCACCTTCTTTTATTCCATTTTTATTTATCTTAAGAATTTTTGAAGGATTTATAGTGAACTTTTCAATAAGTTGTTTAAGATTTAAAATTCCATCATGCACAAGCCTTAGACTTAAAGCAAAAGCTGTCTCAACTCCTGAAATACCATTTAACGCTTCTTGAAAAGGTACCTTTTTCTCATCTATGTGATGAGGTGCATGATCACTGGCTATCACATCAATTATACCTTCTTTTAATGCCTCTATTATTGCCTCTTTGTCTTCTTCGGTCCTTAAAGGTGGATTTACCTTTGCATTTGTATTGTAGCTAACGACAGCTTCCTCTGTAAGTGTAAAATAATGTGGGCATGTTTCAGCAGTAACATGTACTCCTTCTTCTTTTGCTTTTTTTATTATCTCCACTGAGCCTTTTGTTGATACATGAGCAATATGAATTGGTGCTTTAAAATGCTTACTTAGTATCACATCTCTTGAAACCATTATTTCTTCTGATGCTTTAGGGATACCTTTTAAGCCAAGATAAAAAGAAAGTTTACCTTCATTCATTACACCATTTTCACTTAAGTAAAGATCTTCACAGTGAGAGATAATTGGTGCATCTATTGTCTTTGAGTACTCAAGTGCTCTTCTCATAATAAGGGAATTCATGAGAGGCATTCCATCATCTGAAAAAGCTACACATCCTGCCTCTTTTAACATTACCATCTCTGAAAGTTCCTCACCTTTTAATCCTTTTGTAATAGCTCCTATTGGATAAACATCGCAACTGCCTTCTTCTTTTGCCTTTGCAAGAATGTAGTATGTAACTTCAGGATTATCATTTACTGGATTTGTATTTGCCATACAACAGATCGAAGTAAATCCCCCTCTTATAGCAGCGAGTGTTCCTGTACGAATGGTCTCTTTATATTCATATCCTGGCTCTCTTAGATGGGTATGCATATCTATAAGTCCTGGAAAAACATAAAATCCAGATGCCTCTATCTCAATAACAGAAGAGGAAGGCTTTGAGTTTGTCTTTAAAGATTTAAGTTTGTTTTTTAGTTGAACTTTTGAAATAACTCCATCTTCAATAAAGATATCAACAATACCCTCTTTATTGGTGAAGGGATCAATCATATATGCGTTGTAAATCTTGATAATCAACTATCTCTCCTTAGGTGTTAAAAGATAAATTACAGCCATTCTTATTGCAATACCATTGGTTACCTGCCTAAGAATTATTGAACGACAACTGTCTGCAACTTCTGTTGAGATTTCCACTCCTCTATTCATCGGACCAGGATGCATAATAATAGCATCACTTTTTAAATAAGAAAATATATCTTTCTTTAGTCCCCATACATGAAAATACTCTTTAAGAGATGGTATAAAAGCAGCATTTTGTCTTTCAAGTTGAATTCTAAGAAGCATTACCACATCTACATCTTTTAATCCTTCTTTTATATCATAGAAGATCTTTACATTGTCTGGTGGGTCTTTTGGCAGAAGAGTAGGAGGGCCTACAAATCTTATTTCAGTATCAAAATTACTTAAAAGATAGAGATTTGAACGCGCAACTCTACTGTGGATTATATCCCCTACAATAGCTATCTTAAGCCCATCAATTCTGCCTTTTACTTCAAGAATACTGAAGGCATCAAGCAATGCTTGAGTAGGATGCTCATTTATTCCATCTCCAGCATTTATAACAGAGGCAGTTGTATTTTCTGCAACAAATTTTGCTGCTCCTGATGAAGAATGTCTAATAACAATATAGTCAACATTGTATGCTTCAATGGTTTTTAATGTGTCATAAAGAGTTTCACCCTTTACCACACTACTCATACTTATTGAAAAGTTAAGCACATCAAGGCTAAGACGTTTTTCAGCAAGCTCAAAAGATGTTCTTGTTCTTGTTGATGGCTCAAAGAAGAGATTTATAGCTGTTTTTCCTCGTAGGGTAGGAACTTTTTTTATGTCTCTATTAAGAACCTCTTTAAAAGCTTTAGCTGTATTGAGAATTTCCTCAATATTTTGTCTTGAAAGATCTTTTATTCCAATTAAGTCTTTCATTGTGTAATTAAGACCACTGAGTCTTTTCCTGCAATTTCCTTAAGATAAACTTTGATCTTTTCATTTCGAGAAGTAGGTATATATTTACCTACATAGTTAGCCATTATTGGTAATTCTCTATGACCTCTATCAACTAATACAGCAAGCTGAATCTCAGCAGGCCTTCCAAAATCCATTAATGCATCCATTGCTGCTCTGGTAGATCTTCCAGTATAAAGAACATCATCAACAAGTATTACTTTTTTCCCGTCAATACTGAAAGGGATATTAGTAGGCTTTATTTCTTTGCGATTTTTTGAGATATTTATATCATCTCTGTAAAAGGATATATCCAGAATTCCTAATGGAACATCTATGTTTTCTATTTTTTCTATCTTTTTCTTTATCCTTTCAGCAAGATATACTCCACCTGTTACAATTCCTATCAAACATATATTTTCAGCTCCTTTATTCTTTTCTAATATTTCGTGGACAATCCGGTTAAGGATTCTTTCTATTTCTTGTTTATTAAGAAGCTCCTTTTCCATGATGCGAGAATAAGACTGCAAATTATAAATCATTAAATTATACATGATTTTGAAAAATTTTTCTATATAACCATACAGGGTTAACTATATTTAAAGTTACAGAGCAGTCTGCGTAGTGTGGAAACTTTAAATATCCTAAAGTTTTACCTCCTATAAAATTATTGACAAAAGAAATTTTTTTTAATTAATATATAAAGTTTGCAGGGGCTTTGTCCCTGCCTTTATCTCTGTGGGAGGAGGTTGTAAATTGTATGCTTTAGGGACTCATCTTTTAATTGAATTAAAAGATTGTAATCCTGAAATCCTCAAAGATCTTGAGGCTGTTAAAACCATTCTGGTAGATGCTGCAAAGAAAGCAAATGCAACAATTATAACTGTTAATTTTCATGAGTTTAATCCTTTTGGAATAAGTGGTGTTGTAGTTATTGCAGAGTCTCATTTAACTATTCATACATGGCCAGAGTATGGGTTTGCTGCTGTTGATGTTTTTACCTGTGGGGATACTATAAAACCGGAGATTGCGGCTCAGTATATTATAGAAGCTTTTGAGTGTAAAGTTCCTTCAATAATTGAGGTTAAAAGAGGTATAATTTCTTATAAAAACGAAAAACTACCTCATAAAGTGTGCCATGAAGAACTGCAAGTGGTATATTGAGCAAACATCGGACGATGAGATTATTCTCCATTCTCTGAAGGAGATAATATACACTGAAAAATCTCCTTATCAGAGAATTGAAATAATTAGATCTGGTAATTTCGGCAGATGTCTTCTTCTTGATGGTAAGATGCAGTCTGCTGAGGCTGATGAGTTTATTTATCATGAAGCACTTGTTCATCCTATTATGCTTTTAAGTGAGACTTCAGACAAAGTTTTAATAGCCGGTGGAGGAGAAGGAGCCACTTTAAGAGAGGTATTAAAATATCCTGTTAAGGAAGTTGTAATGGTGGAGCTTGATGAAGTAGTTATTAAGGTCTCAAAAAAGTATCTTCCAGAATGGAACAATGGTGCCTTTGATGATCCGAGGGTTAGGTTAGTTATAGATGATGCCAGGTCTTATATTGAAAAAACAAAAAATTATTTTGATGTAATAATAATAGACTTACCGGAACCAGCAGAAGGAGGACCTGCATATCTTCTTTATACGAAAGAATTTTATGAAAAGGTAAAAGAGGCTTTAACAGAGAAAGGAATGATGGTTACTCAATCTGCTTCTGCTTCTGTTAATAATCTTAGAGTTTTTGTTTCAGTTGTTTGTACTCTTAAACAGGTATTTCCATATGTGAGACCTTATATTACCTATGTGCCTTCCTTTTTTGCTCCATGGAGTTTTGTTCTTGCCTCAAAAAAAATTAATCCAGATGAATATGAAAGTAGAATAAAAGAAAAGCTAAATTCTATAGGAGATACTTTAAAGTTTTATGATACTGATGCCCATAAATCAATGTTTTGTCTTCCAAAGCATATTAAGAAAGCTTTTGAAAAAGGGGGAATTATCATTAGTGATAACTCCCCCATATCCTTTTATTAATCTTTCTTCTTAGAAGGTAAAACTGCCAGTCCTGGTAGTTCTTTTCCTTCAAGTAACTGTAAAGCAGCTCCTCCACCAGTGGATATAAATGAGATGGAATCACTTACTCCTGCTTTGTGGACTGCATAGTCTGTATCGCCACCACCTACTATGGTAAAAGCATAAGAGTCAGCCACTGCATGAGCAATTGCAAATGTACCTCTTGAAAATGCATCTATTTCAAAGACTCCCATTGGCCCATTCCATAAGATAGTTTTTGCATCTTGTAAAGCTTCTGTAAAAAGTTTTACAGAGGCAGGTCCTATGTCCAATCCTCGCCAACCTTTAGGGATCTCTTGCACAGGAACTATTTTAGTTTCTGCTGCAGCATCTATGCTCTGAGCAATAACAACATCTACAGGAAGATAGAACTTAACTTTCTTTGCACGAAGTTTTTCCATTATTTTCATAGCAAAATCTATCATATCAGGCTCCACAATTGAGTCACCAATTTCATATCCCATAGCTTTTATAAATGTAAAAGCCATTCCTCCACCAACTATTATTTTATCTGCCTTATCTGCAAGATTTTCCAATACTCCAATCTTTCCTCCAACCTTTGCTCCTCCCAATATTACCACAAAGGGTCTTATAGGAGACTCTACTGCTCCCTTTAGATACTCAATCTCTTTTTTGAGTAAAAATCCTGCTGCTGCAGGAATAAATTTAGGCACTCCTACGATTGAAGCATGAACTCGGTGACATGCTCCAAAGGCATCATTTACATAAAAATCTGCCAAAGATGCAAGAGCCTTTGCAAATTTTTCATCATTTTTTTCCTCTTCTATGTGAAATCTTAAATTTTCAAGAAGTACAACATCTCCTTCTTTCATTTTTGAAACAATCTGTTCAACTTGAGGGCCTATACAGTCTGGGGCAAAGATTACCTCTTTGTTTAAAAGTCTTTGAAGTCTTCTTGCAACAGGAGCCAAGGAAAGTTTGGGGTCAACTTTACCTTTTGGTCTTCCAAGATGAGAGGCAAGAATTACTTTTGCTCCTTCGTCAATTGCATAATTTATAGTTGGAAGTGTTGAACGAATGCGTCTGTCATCAGTTATTACTAAGTTTGCATCAAGAGGAACATTAAAGTCAGCTCTAATAAATACTCTCTTTGATTTTATAGGAATGTCTTCTATGGTGAGTTTGTCAAAAGAGTTGTTAAAAGGTGCCATTTAGCACCTCCTTAAATTTTACTAATTAAATAAAGAATTAGATCTCTAACTCTGCAACTGTAGCCATACTCATTGTCATACCATGAAATTACCTTTACTAATTTGCCTTCTATGACTTTTGTAAGAAGTCCATCAACAATTGAGGAGTATGTAGAGCCATTAAAATCAATTGAAACCAAAGGTTCTTCAATATAATAAAGTATATTTTTCAGATCCTCTTCAGAACTTTTTTTCAGTGCTTCGTTAACCTCTGTTTCAGTTACATCTTTACTTAGTTGCGCTACAAAATCAACCATAGATACATTAGGAGTTGGAACTCTTATTGCTAATCCATCAAGTTTTCCTTTAAGTTCTGGAAGTACTTTTGCAACAGCCTTTGCAGCACCTGTCGTAGTAGGTATCATTGACATAGCGGCAGCTCTTGCTCTTCTTAAGTCCTTGTGAGGAAGATCAAGGATTCTTTGGTCGTTTGTGTAAGCATGGACCGTAGTTGCAAATCCCCTTTCAATGCCAAAGTTTTCATGAAGAACCTTTGCTACAGGAGCAAGACAGTTTGTAGTACATGAAGCATTAGAAATTATTTTATGTTGAGAAGGATCAAGCAGATGATGATTAACACCCATAACAACTGTGATATCTTCTTCTTTAGCAGGAGCAGTAATTATTACCCAATTTGCTCCAGCCTGTATATGCCGTGAAGCACCTGCTCTGTCTGTAAATTTTCCTGTTGCCTCAACTACAATATCAACTTCTAAGTCTTTCCAAGGAAGTTTTTCTGGGGAGGTTTCAGCAAAAACTTTAATTTCTCTGTCGTCAACTAAAATATAGTTTTCCCGAGCTTTTACCTGAGCATTGAACTTTCCATGAACAGAGTCGTATTTGAGAAGATGAGCAAGAGTATATGCATCTGTAAGGTCATTGATCGCAACAATTTCAATATCTGGATACTCATAGGAAGCACGGAAAAAAAGTCTTCCAATTCTTCCAAATCCATTGATTGCAATTTTTACAGACATGGTAACCTCCTAAAAATTTTCTCTAAAACTATTTATAACCATTCCTGTAAGGAGTTTTGGATAGAAATATGTTGACTTAGGAGGCATTCTTAGACCTGCAAGGGCTACTCTTTCTATTTCCTCAACTTTAGTAGCTCTAAGAATAAAAATTGCATCATATTTATTTTCTTTAACCATTCTTATACCTTTTTCAATATTTATATCATAACAAATTTTTCTTTGTGGAAACATTTTTTTAAAAATTACTTCCTCAAGGATGCTAACATCAAAACATCTTAGCTCCTTTGGTAGATAATCAAGACTTGGACCTTTGTACTGAAGAATATAAAATTTATCATCTTTTAAGTATACTCCAATATTCTTTGGACCCAATTTTTCAATTGTTTCTTGTATATCCTCATTTGTATTAAGTTCAAATAAATAAAAGAAATCTTTTTGATTCTCAAGTTGTTCTTTTACTGGCAAAGAAGTGCTCAAAAGTCTGTGAGTAGGTAAAATAAGATAACCATCATCTTCTATATTGCTTAAAAACATAAGTACATAATTCCAAGGAGGATCTTTTTGTTCTGGATAAATTTTATTCATTAGTTTTTTAAACTCAAGAGCCACTTCATATCTATGGTGACCATCAGCAATAAAAATAGGTTTGTTTTCAAGCTCTTTTACTATCTCATTAATCTGAGATTGATCCTTGATTTTAAATAATCTGTGAAGATTTCCATCTAAATCTATTGCTTGAAGATAGGGATTCTTTAAGTTTTCCAATATTTGAGATGTTACTCTTTCCTTTGAACGATATATTGAGAATATTAAAGATGTATTAGCCATGCAAGCTTTCATAAGATTTAGTCTGTCTGTTTTAGGTTTTGAATAGGTCTGTTCATGGGGATAAACTCCTTTTCCCAACTCTTCAATTTTGACAATACCTACAATTCCTCTTAGTATTTTTTTTCTATTTTTATATGAATATTGAATCTCATACCCATAAAAACATGGTTCTTCTTCTTGAACAAGAATGCCGTCTTTTAGCCATTCCATTAAATACTTTTTTGCAAGAGAGTATTTATCTATATTAGCAGAGTTTTTCCCTGAGTCTATTCTTACAATGTTATAGGGGCTTCTATAATAAAACATTTCTCTTAAATCGTCAGAAATGATATCATAGGGAGGACACATTACATCATCTGCATTTATTTTCTCAGGATTATAAACAATTCCTTTGAAGGGTTTTATAATAGTCATATAGCTTTTATGATAACATTTAGTTTTAATGTAGCTCAACATTGAATAAATATGTTATATTTTTGTCTATGAATTTAATTACAAAACTTGTTTTTCTTCCAAAGGTTGGAAGAACAAGAATAACATTTTACCGTGACAGAAGAAAATCTACAAAAGATAAAACGACTTTTTCTTTGCCCTTTGATCTTCAATTAGGAGAAAAAGTAGCATTAGGTGAGATAGTTTATAGTCCTGTATTTAGATCTTGTAGAATTATGTGGAGTGAAGCTCCGGAGGATGTTCAAATTAAAGAAGAGGCTGAAAACTTTATTAAAGAGTTTCTTTTCGGAACTTTAATGACTACAGCTGAACCTATACAACCCCAAGAAGCAGAAGAAATTTTTAATAAATTTGTAAATTTTTTTGGGACTTCTATTACATATAGAATAACAGCTGAAGGTGCTTGCGTTTTTAATATTCCAATTATTGCAAAACAATCAAAAGATTTAAAAGTAATACTAAGAAAGAAGGATACAGGAGATTATTTTTTAAGTGATGATGGAGTTATATTGAGAAGTTTTCGTCCCCATGAAAGAGGACAAAAAGAAAGAGTTATTTTTGCTACGAAAAAATTAGGAATAGAAATTAAAGAAGAGGAACTATATCTTGATTCAACCTTTGAAGAACTTCCAGCAAATTTTTATAAATTTATACAGTTTGTGTCAGCAGTTTATATATTTTATCTTATATGATTTTGTTTTTGCAGCGCCATCAATTTTTTTGGTAAGAATTTTCTTGTTAAGGAAGAATTGACACAAAGCAAACAAAAAAATTAATATTTTTTAAGATAACAAAAACAATAAAGGGGTCTTAAAATGTTTGAAAAGTTTACAGAAAAAGGTCGGAAAGTAATTCTTTATGCAAGAGAAGAAGCAGAAAGAAGAAATAGTGAGTTTCTTGATACAGAACACTTACTTCTGGCAATTCTAAGAGAAGAAGATTCAATTCCTGTGGCTATACTAAGGAAACTGGGGATTGCTCCTGAAAATGTAAAATATGAAATTGAAAAAAGAATAACAACTGAAACCAATCTTTTGACTTATGGAGAGATACCTTTTTCTCCAAGGGCAAAGAAAGTTCTTGAAAACGCTATTGAAGAAGCAAGACTCTTAGGCCATCCATACATTGGGAGCGAGCATCTTTTTCTTGGTTTAATTAAAGAGGAGGAAGGCATAGCAGGAAAGATTTTAAGAGAACTTGGAGTTAATCTTCTTGCTGCAAGACAGTTGACAATCAATTTTTCTATAAGACCTCATTTTCAAGGAACACCTCAGAGAGAAAAAAGAAAAACAAACACACCAGCCCTTGATGAATTTGGAAGGGATTTGACTTTACTTGCCCTCGAAGGGAAACTTGACCCTGTAATCGGAAGAGAAGATGAGATAGAAAGAGTTATTCAGATTTTGGGAAGAAGAATAAAAAATAATCCTGTTATAATTGGAGAACCGGGAGTTGGTAAAACAGCAATTGTAGAGGGTCTTGCTCAGAAAATAATTGAAGGGGATGTTCCTGATATTCTGTTAGGAAAGAGAATTATTGCTCTTGATCTCGGAGCATTGATTGCTGGAACAAAATACAGAGGGCAGTTTGAAGAAAGACTTAAAGCAGTAATAAGAGAGGCAACTCAGTCGGAAAATGTTATTTTATTTATAGATGAGCTTCATACAATAATTGGTGCAGGTGCTGCAGAAGGATCAGTTGATGCTTCAAATATGTTAAAACCTGCTTTAGCCCGAGGAGAAATGCAGTGTATTGGTGCTACAACTCCTCAGGAGTACAGAAAATATATAGAAAAAGATGGAGCACTTGAAAGAAGATTTCAACCAGTATATGTTCAGCCTCCCACTGTTGAGGCAACAATAGAGATACTTCGTGGTATTAAAGAAAAATACGAGTCTCATCATAAAGTAAAGATTACAGATGAAGCGATAGAGGCAGCTGTAAAACTTTCTGATAGATATATCACTGATAGATACTTACCTGACAAGGCAATAGATGTTATAGATGAAACTGCTTCAAGAATTAAGCTTAAAAAGTCGGTAATGCCTGAGGAGTTAAAAACTCTTGAACTTGAACTTGCAAAAATTTCAAAGGAAAAGTCCTTATATATAAGACTTCACGATTTATCTGCAGCACAAAGAGCAAAGTATGAAGAAGACAAACTAAGGAGAATATATGAAGCAAATTACAAAAAATGGAAAGAATCAATGTATAAAGAAGTTCCTGTTGTTACAGCAGAGGATGTAGCCTATACTGTGTCTAAGATGACAGGAATACCACTTTATAAACTGGAACAAACAGAGTCTGAAAAACTTATAAATATGGAGGAAATTTTACATCAGAGAATTGTGGGACAGGATGAAGCAATAAAGAGTGTCTGCAGAGCAATAAGACGTTCTCGTGCAGGATTAAAGACAAAAAACAGACCTATAGGCTCTTTCCTTTTCCTTGGACCTACAGGAGTTGGAAAGACAGAACTTGCAAAGGTTCTTGCAGAGTTTATGTTCAATGACGAAAATGCCTTAATTAAGTTTGATATGTCAGAGTATATGGAAAGGTTTAATGTATCTAAGCTAATTGGAGCACCACCAGGTTATGTAGGCTATGAAGAAGGTGGACAACTTACAGAAAAAATCCGTAAAAGACCTTATGCTGTTGTTTTGTTTGACGAGATAGAAAAGGCTCATCCAGATGTTTTTAATCTGCTTTTACAAATTCTTGATGAAGGTGTTCTTACAGATAGTTTTGGCAGGAAAGTAGATTTTAAAAATACTATTATAATAATGACATCAAACATTGGAGCAAGAATGATTGAAAAATCTACACCTCTTGGTTTTCGTAAAGCTGACTCCTCAGATGTATATCTAAAAATCAAAGAAAATGTCTTTGATGAACTTAAAAAGACATTTAATCCTGAATTCCTAAATAGAGTTGATGATATTGTGGTATTTCATCCCCTTGAAGAGTCTCACTTACTTGCTATTATTGATCTTTTAATTGCTGAAACAAATAAAAAGCTTTCTGAGTATGGATTTGTAATTAGTGTATCAGATGAAGTAAAACTATGGATTCTTAAAAAGTATTATCAACCTGCTTATGGTGCAAGACCTATGAGAAGAGCAATTGAAAAAGAGATAGAGGATCCTCTTTCAGAGGAGATTATTAAAGGAAGCTTTAAAGGTGCTAATCTTATAAAAGTTGAGTTAAACAACAACAAGATAGAGTTTAAAGAGATTAGAGAGGAAGTAACAGCCTCTATAAATTGATATGAAAAAAAATGTATTTCTGATTTTATTTATTCTAATTGCCTTTATAATTGCAGGAAGTATTATTGTAAAAAAGAATAAGTCAAGCATTAAGGAAAATGCTACAGTCGGATTTTTTGCTCCAGACTTTGAACTTAAAGATATCGATGGTAAAAAATGGAGACTTGAAGATTTAAGAGGTAAGATTGTGATTCTTAACTTTTGGGCATCATGGTGTAGTGATTGTAAGGAAGAAAAAAAGTCAATGCAGGCTTATTTGGACAAAAATGGCACTCCAGATGACCTAATATTTCTTACAGTTTTATACAGAGATAATCCTGCTACAGTTAAAGAGATGATTAAAAAAAATGGATATACATTTCCAGTATTAATTGATGATGGAGTGGTCTCATCAGTCTATGGAATAAAAGGAGTTCCAGAGACATTTTTAATAGACAAAAAAGGGATCTTAAGACATAAAATCTTAGGACCTATTCAATGGGATAATCCTCATATAGTTCCCCATCTAAGAAAAGTATTAATGTAATGGGTAAGCCTGCAACTCCTAAAAAGGTTTTGTTATTTATCGCAACTTTATTTAGCAATAAAGAGGCTTACTATCAAGCTTTAAATATTTTAGAAGAAAGATTCGGAGAAATACTTTTAGAGTCTTCTCCATCTAAGTGGGATTATTCTGATTATTATACTCCTGAACTTGGAAGTCCTATATGGAGAAGATTTATATTTTTTAGAAATCTTATTTCTGAAGGGGATATTGCTCAAATAAAGATTCAAACAAATGAGATTGAGCAAGCTCTTTCTAATGATGGAAAGCGAACTATCAATCTTGACCCAGGCTATATAGGACTTGCAAAGCTTGTGCTTGCCACAACAAAGGATTATTCCCATCGTATCTATCTTAGAGATGGAATTTATGGAGAAGTTACATTGATTTTTAAAAACAACTCCTTCAGACCACATATAAACACATACAGAGACTATGCTGATGAATCTTATGTAAAATTGTTTAATTTTTTAAGAATTATTTATAAGGATTTACTATCTAATGAATTCTTCTTAGCATAAACAAGATAGAGAGGATCAGAGAAAAATGTACACCCAAAATACTTATCATCAAAAGGTCGCCTAAAACCTCTTACTGAAAATGTTTTAATATCTTTGAATCCCTGAACACGAAGAAGAATTTCTAAAACATATCCCATTCTTTCAAAATCATGTAAATCAGTCCATAATTTAATCACCTTAGTTGGAAAGTATCTATTTGAAAAACTAACAGTAAATACTCCATCTTTTTTTAAAATTCTTTTAACTTCTCTTATTAAATCAAAAGGTTTAGTAACATATTCAATTGAAAGATCACATACTACGGCATCAAACTCTTCATCATTAAATGGAAGTTTTGGATCTTTATTAATATCTTTTAATATAAAATCATCCAACCTTGGATTTAGTCTCATCTCTTCCTCATTAAGACCTAAACCTACCACAAAACTATTATTGTTTTCAGGAATATGAGATTGATAGCCACTCATTAAGTCAAGAATTTTACCTTCTTTTGGTAATAGCTTTTCATAAAGCATCATGAGATTTTCATGGCACTTTGCATCAATATGTGTGGTAAGTCTTGGTTGTTTATAAAAGATAGTATCCTCACTTTCATCTTCTCTAAGGTATGTTTCAGGATTTTCAAACTCGAAGTCTGTTGGAATATTTTTATATCTTGTCTGCATTCCAGGACCGTTTTCAAGACATATAGCAAACCATTCTTTGCATTCACCTCCTACTTCTGACGTCTTTTTTCTTACTTTTAAAATATGACCTTCAACTTCTATATCATAAAAAGATATTGGAACATTAATATCTATCTTAATTTTTCCATTTTTAATTTCAATGACTCTTGCAGGTCTGATATTTTGTGGAAAAACTTCTCTGAGTCCTATGAAGAATCCAAGGGGATAAAATCTACCTAACTTAGGTTTTATTCTACCTTTGTATGGATGATGAGGTTGAAATTGTTTGGTTTCTAAATCCAATACATTATCATCTGAGTATTTAAAAAGTTCTCCTTTTTTGAAAGACACACTAAAGACATCTCCTTCTTTTTTGCCTAATATGTTATCTTTAATTTTTATGGGGAAAAGATCAATGTCTCTCCATATATTTACATTGCAAAAATGAATCTCTTCATGATTAGCAAATTGAGAACTCCACTTGAAATTTAAAACTATCTCTATTTTTGATTTTTCATCAATCTTATACATGCTTATACATTTTAAAAAAATTAAAAACTTTAGATCAAGAGAATTTTCAAAGGCCAAAAAGGCGATTAATTGACAAAAATTCTTCTTGACTTTTAAACTTAAATTAAAAAATAAAAGGGAGGTAAAGTGTTAAAAGGAGTTGAAGAAATCTCAGCCACTAAAAAAAGAATAAGGATTGAAATACCAGCAGATATAGTTGAAGAAGAAATTCAAAAAACTTTGAAGGAGATTCAAAAAAAAGCAAAGATTCCAGGATTTAGGCCAGGTAAGGCTCCAATATCAATCATTGAAAGAAAGTTTGGTAAAGAAGCGGAAGCTGATGTTCTTGAAAGACTCGTTTCAGAGTATTATCAAAAAGCAATAAAAGAGTCAAATATAAAACCTTTGCTTCCTCCTGTAGCTGAAGATGCTATTGATATAAAAAGAAATGAGCCTCTTTCTTTTGATTTAATCGTTGAGGTAAGACCAGAGATTAAAGACCTTAGCTATGAAAACATACAAATAGAAGAGATATCTACAGAGGTAAAGGATGAGGAAGTTGAAGAAGTTCTTAAGAGACTTTCTAAGGAAAGAGGTAGTTATGAGCCAATAGAGGGACCTTCTATGTATGAAGATCTTGTAGTTATTGATTACAAAACAGATATTGGTAAAGAGGCAAAGGATTACGTATATAAGATTGGTGCAGGACCTTTTCCTGAGGATTTTTCAAAGGCATTAGAGGGAAGGAAAAAAGATGAAACTTTTAATGTAACTGTAAATTTTCCAGAGCACTCTATAGCTGATTTTGCTGGTAAAAGTGTTCAGTTTGAGATTACTGTAAAAGAGATAAAAAGAAGGTATAGCATTCCATATGAGGAGCTTTATAAAGAGCTTGGATTTGAAGATATAGATAGCCTTAGAAAGCATATAAGAGAAAGCCTTGAAAAGGCTAAGAAAGAGCAAGCATTAGAAAAACAAAAGCTTGATATTCTAAATAAACTTCTTGAAACCTATGATTTTGAACTTCCTGAAGGGCTTGTTGAGCTTGAGATGAAAAGAATAACACAGGAGTATGAATACTTAGGCATTGATGTAATACAGAATATGGATAAAATAGCGGAGACAGCAAAGAGAAATGTTAAAGCATATATTCTTATTGACACAATAGGTGAAAAGGAAGGAGTTTCTGTCTCAGAAGAAGAACTTAAACAAGAAATAGTAAATATTGCAAAGAAATATAGTATAACACCACAGGGAGTCATTCAGTACTATATGTCAAGAGATGGCTCTCTTGAGGCAATAAGAAATAGGGTATTTGAAAGAAAGGTTTTTGATATACTCTTACAAAAGGCAATTATTAAAAAAGAGGAGGCAGTATGAGTATTGTTCCAATAGTAATAGAGCAGACAGGAAGAACAGAGAGAGTTTATGATATATATTCGAGATTGCTTAAAGACAGAATCATATTTATTGGTACAGAAATAAATGACCAGGTTGCTAATGTTGTAATAGCTCAGTTACTCTTTCTTCAAACAGAAGATCCTGACAAAGATATTCATATTTATATAAACTCTCCAGGAGGAATGGTATCAAGTGGACTTGCAATATATGATACAATGCAGTATGTAAAGCCTGATATTGCTACATACTGTATCGGGCAGGCATCTTCAATGGCATGTATACTTCTTGCTGCAGGAACAAAAGGAAAAAGATTTGCACTTCCTCATTCAAGAATAATGATTCATCAACCCATAGGTGGATTTTATGGTCAGGCAACTGATGTTGAGATTCATGCAAGAGAAATTTTGAAAATGAAGGATTTACTTAATAGAATTCTTGCAAAACATACCGGTCAGCCAGTAGAAAAGATTCAGAAGGACACAGAGAGAGATTTTTTTATGTCAGCTGAAGAAGCAAAAAACTATGGAATTGTTGATGAAGTTATAACTTCAATAAAAAATAGGGTATAAGTATGGCAAAGAAAAGTGATGAATTAGTAAGATGTTCCTTTTGTGGAAAATCACAGAAAGAAGTAAAAAAGCTTATTGCAGGAAATGGGGTCTATATATGTGATGAATGTGTTGCCCTTTGCAATGAGATTCTTGAAGAGGAAAGATTGCAATATTCAGACACAGTAAAACAAAATCTTCCTACTCCACAAGAGATTCATAAATTTCTAAATGATTATGTAATTGGGCAGGAAAGAGCTAAGAAAATTCTTTCAGTTGCTGTTTACAATCACTATAAAAGAATCTTCAGGGGAACACCATCTGATGAGATTCAAAAGAGCAATATAATGCTAATAGGTCCAACGGGAACTGGAAAGACTCTCTTAGCTCAAACTCTTGCAAGGTTTCTTGATGTTCCCTTTGCTATTGCTGATGCAACAACGCTTACAGAAGCAGGCTATGTTGGAGAGGATGTGGAAAACATTCTTCTTAAGCTTCTTCAGAATGCAAACTTTGATATTCAGCGTGCTCAGATTGGAATAGTATATATTGACGAGATAGACAAAATAAGCAGAAAATCTGACAGTCCATCAATAACAAGAGATGTCTCTGGCGAAGGTGTCCAGCAGGCTCTTCTTAAGATAGTTGAAGGAACCTTAGCCAATATACCTCCACAAGGTGGAAGAAAACATCCTCAACAAGAGTATATTCAGCTTGATACAACAAATATACTTTTTATATGTGGAGGTGCCTTTGTAGGTTTAGAAGATATTATAAAGAAGAGAATTGGTAAAAAAACAGTTGGATTTCTATCGGAAACAAAGAAAATGGATGAACAAGATGTGCTTTCTCAAGTTGAACCAGAAGATTTGATAAAATACGGTATGATTCCTGAGTTTGTTGGCAGATTTCCTGTGGTGGCAACTTTAAATCAACTTGATGAAGAGGCATTAATAGATATACTTATAAAGCCAAAGAATGCTCTCATAAAACAATATCAAAAACTATTTAGCATGGATGGAGTAAAATTAACATTTACTGATGATGCTTTAAGAGCGATTGCAAAAAAAGCAATTGAAAGAAAAACAGGCGCAAGAGCACTAAGAAGCATCCTTGAGGACATAATGCTTGATGTAATGTATATTATTCCCTCTGAAAAAGGTATAGTTGAATGTATTATAAATGAAGATGTGGTAAATAAAAAGTCATCGCCTATTTTGATATATAAAGAAAAGAGGGTTAAGCATGCCTGAAAGGATAAATATAATAATTGATGGGAAAAGGTTAAAAGCAGAGCTTTTTGATACAGAGTGTAGCAGAAAAATTTATCAAGCTTTACCTATTGAAAGCACAATAAATGAATGGGGTGATGAGTTTTACTTTTCTATTGGAATAAAAATGCCCCTTGACAAAACAGCAACTACAAAGGTAAAGGTAGGAGACATTGGCTACTGGCCTCCAGGAGAGGCTTTGGCAATATTTTTTGGTAAAACTCCTTTAAGCACTGGAGAGGATCCTGTGCCTGCCAGTGAGGTAAATATTGTGGGCAGGCTGATTGATGATCCCTTAATCCTTAAAACCTTAAAAGGAGCAAGAAAGATTAGAATTGAAAAAGAATAAATTCAGAGTCTTCTTCTTTGAAGATGAAAAGTTCCATTATTGGCTACCAATGCTTTTAAAAGCATATGAAATAATGGATCAAGGTGTCAAAAAAGATATCAAAAAATATGAAAGCTTAGGAAATAAACTTGCTTGCAGACGTGGATGTAGTTCTTGCTGTAAGAGTCATCGTGAGATTCCAGTTTATCCCATTGAAATTGTTGGAATTTACTGGTATGTGATTGAAAAAGTTAAGGAGCCATTAAGAGATAAGCTAAAAAAATCTCTTATATTACACAAGAAAGAAGCACCTTGTCCTTTTTTAATTGATGATATATGCTCAATCTATCCAATGAGACCTCTTGCATGTAGACAGTTTAATGTTTTTAATAAAAGTTGCACAGAAGGAGAGGATGCTTTTTATACAAGACCTCAAGATGTCTTAAAGCCATCATATAATTATCTTGGAAAAGCTCTTTATGAAACTATGCCTTTCTATAATATTTATGATGAAGATGAAAAGATAGAGTTTATAAATTCAGGAAAGATCAACTCCCTTGTAAAGATTCTCCAAAGATATCCTTGGATTGAACTTGCAAGAAGAATGGATAGTAAATAAAATCTCTTAAAATTTTATTGAAATTTTACTCTTTCATATGTCATATTTATGACATGAAAGATGAAATCCTAATCATTGGGAAGTCTTCTCAAATTCAGAAGGTTTTAACATTCATAGATAAACTATCAAAAACTGATACAACTGTTTTAATAATGGGTGAAAGCGGCACAGGAAAGGAACTTGTTGCAAAGATGATTCATAAAAAGAGTTCAAGGGCAGATAAGCCATTTATACCAGTAAACTGTGCTGCTATACCTTCTGAACTTCTTGAGTCAGAGCTTTTTGGACATGAAAAAGGAGCCTTCACAGGTGCTCATAACTGTCGTTATGGTAGATTCGAACTTGCTAATGAAGGCACTATTTTTCTTGATGAGATAGGTGATATGCCTCTTCATCTTCAAGTAAAGATATTAAGAGTAATTCAAGAAAAGACCTTTGAAAGAATAGGAGGAACGCGTCCTATTCGTGTTGATGTTAGAATTATTGCAGCAACAAATAAAGACTTAGAAAATGAAGTAAAGGAAGGAAGATTTAGAGAGGATCTTTTTTGGAGGCTTAATGTTGTTCCTGTTGTGATTCCTCCATTAAGAGAAAGAAAGGAGGATATTCCTCTTTTATGTGATTATTTTATTGAAAAGTTTTCAAAAAAATTTGGCTATTCACTGAAGATTAAACCTGAAGTCATGGAGATATTTTTAAACTATACTTGGCCCGGAAATGTAAGAGAGCTTGAAAACTTGATTGAAAGACTCTATGTTTTAAATGAAGATGGAATTGTTGACATTAAGGATATTCCAGAAAAAATAAAATTTGGAGAGTATTCATTTAAAAGAGAGTTAATCCCTGAAGATTTAAATCCTTTCAGTGCAGGAATAGACTTAAATGAAGTCTTAAGAGAGTATGAAAAAAAGCTGATTTTACATGCTTTGAACTTACATGGATGGGTTAAGAGTAAAGCAGCGAAGTATTTAAACATCAACAGAACAACGCTTATTGAAAAGATGAAAAGACTTAACATAAAAGACAATGAAAATAAAGACTAAACTTATATTTGTTTTTTGTATTTTGATATTTAAAATAGCTTATGCAGATCCCCTTACGACAGGAGATAACTTTTTAAGATTAGGCGAATATATAACTGCAAAGGAGTTTTTTAAAAAATATACTGAAGATCCAAATCTTGCAGACAGAGCACTTTTAGGACTTGGTAAATCAGAGTATTTTCTTGGCAATTACTATGAAGCTACTGTTTCTCTTAAGAGAATTTTAAGAGATTTTAAAAACTCTCCTACCATCAATGAAGCTAATTTTTATTTGGGTTTAAGTTATCTAAAGATTGGAAGGCTTAAGGAGGCAGAGGAGCATCTAAAAAAAGTAGGATCACCTCTTGATAAACAGGCAATGATCGGATATGGTTGGATTGCACTTTACAAAGGAGATCTCAAATCAGTTGAGACAGTTTTAAATAAGCTTGATAAGAAGGACTTTAATGAGCCAGATACTGCTTTACTTCGTATAAAGTATCTAGTCAAAGCAGGCAAACCTGAAGAGGCATTAAAGGAGTTTAATAGAAATTTAAAACTGAGAAAGCCCATTTATGATATTGATAAAGCTGAGATTTTGATTAAAGTTAATAAATTTTCAGAAGCAGAAACTGTCTTAAAAAAATTTATAGATACATCAGAAAGATTATTCGACACTTTAAAGGCAAAACGAATGCTTTTTGAGGCATATCTTGCACAAAATAAAACTAATGAAGCTCTAAAAATAGGCAAAGAAATATATTATTATGTACCTACGGATGATATAAGACTTAAGATTTATTCGATTTATATGAATCAAAAAAACTATGATGAAGCAATTAGGATGATTTTTGTATTAAGGGATAAAGAAATTAAAAATAAAAAATTTGAAGAGTTTATAAAAACTGTCATGCAAGACAGTCCTGAAAAAGCCACTCAATATATTGTTAAAATATATCCATTTTTACCTTCAGATTCTTCTTTACTTTTAAATTTAGCCAATTTTCTTATTTCCCATGGAAAATACGATGAAGCTAAAAATGTATTGAGAAAGATACAGACAGGTCCAAGAAAGTCAGAGGCTATAATTCCTTATGCCAAAATTTTAATAAATGAAGGTAGATATAAAGAAGCTAAGAAAATTTTAGAGTCTATTAAGGATAGAAATGATTTAGCAAAGGCTTTATATGCTCAAGTTCTTGACAAAGAGGGAGATAAATTAACTGCGCTTTTCTACTTAAGAAAGATATCCAAGTCAATCAAGGATCCAGAAATTTTAGTATTAATTGGTGATCTTGAGTATTCTAATGGAGACAGAAAAAAGGCTATTCAATACTGGATTAATGCATCAAAATATGGAAGTGCAGAGGCAACCCTTAAAGCTGCTGATTACTTTTACCTTTCTAAAAAAACTAAGGAAGCTATTGAATACTATAAAAAAGCTATAGATCTTGGAATAAAAGACAATGACTCTCTTATGTGGGCATACTATCAGTACGGAAAGCTTACAAAGGATAAGAAATATCTTGAAAAAGTTGCAAACTCAAAGGGAAAACTTTCTGAAGCAGCTAAATCCCTTCTTGAAACTTTATGAAACACGAAGATCTCCTAACTGAAGCAATACTTAAGATTAATACAGCATCAGAAGCTTTAATTAAATATTATAGAGTTCTTGAAGAAAAAATCCATCGCCTTACAGAAGAAGTTGAACAAAAAAAGAGACTTTTAAGTAGTATAATTGAAAGCATTGATATAGCTGTTGTATTTTTTGACAGTGAGGGTGTCATTAGACTAATCAATCGAGCAGCTGAGAGTCTTTTTAACGTAAGGGCTGAAGAGATAGTAGGGCAAAAAGAGTTACCAATTAAGATTAAAGATGATCTTGTATATCCAGCAGGCTCAAAAAAGCCATTTTATGCGATGGTTTCTCAATCAGATGTTCTTGATTCAGAAGGAAATAAAATTGGATATGTTTTTTTATGTAAAGACATTACAAGAATAAAAGAACTTGAGGCAGAAAATGAGAGAAATCGGAGACTTACCGCAATGGGCTCTCTTGTAATGAAAATAGCTCATGAAATAAGAAATCCTTTGGGAAGTATTGAACTTTTTGCAAATTTGATCTCAGAAGACCTTAAAGAAAGCATTCATGGAGATTATGCAAGAAGAATATCAAGTTCTGTAAGAATGTTGAGAAATACTCTTGAAAATATGCTTAGCTTTACAAGAGG
This sequence comes from Thermodesulfovibrio sp., assembly GCA_039630505.1. GTDB lineage: Bacteria > Nitrospirota > Thermodesulfovibrionia > Thermodesulfovibrionales > Thermodesulfovibrionaceae > Thermodesulfovibrio. The sequence continues at coordinate 12,936 of JBCNUV010000021.1, read as the reverse complement.
TATAAATCCAAAGAAAACTTTAGTGTCTATTAATGAACTAATTGATGAAATAATAAAGGAGTTTCAAGAGTTATTTGATAGAGTAGGCATAAAAGTTCAAAATAAAATAAAGGATAAGTTTGTTATATTTATTGATGCTTCTCTTATGAGACAGGCACTTATTAATCTTGTTGTTAATTCTTATCAAGCAATGCCAGATGGCGGAAGTATAATATTTGATGCAGTAAGGCATGATGATTTTATAAAAATTTTAATTAGAGATACTGGTCATGGAATTGACAGTGAAATAATTGACAAAATCTTTGATCCATTCTTCTCTACAAAGGACAGAGGCACAGGTCTTGGTCTAAGTATTACAAACAGTATAATCTCTGCTCATGGTGGAAGAATTGAAGTAAGAAGTGAAATTAATAAAGGCACGGAATTTGCTTTATACCTACCAATAGCATGAAGTCTGTATTAATAATAGATGATGAACCAGATATGGGATTTGCTCTTAAGGAGAGTATGTCAAGGCTTGGATTTAATGCTCAATACTACCGGGATCCTCTGCAGGTGCTTTCTAATGTAAATATTAGTGATTTTTCTCTTATTATTACTGATGTTAAAATGCAGAAAATGGATGGTTTGCAATTTCTTGAGGAAATAAGAAAGAGAGGTATTTTTACGCCTGTAATTGTCATAACAGGATATGGAAATGTTGAAGATGCAGTAAAAGCAATGAAGCTTGGCGCAGTAGACTATATTATGAAGCCTTTTTCCATGGATACTCTTAAATCATTAGTTTCAAGATTAGTGCCTGATGAAGAGGATGTAGTCGCAGAGTCAAAGGAAATGAAAAGAATTCTTGAAATTGCCAGAGAGATAGCAAAAACTGATATTACAGTTCTTATTACAGGAGAAAGTGGAGTAGGTAAAGAAGTTATTGCCAGATATATACACAGACATAGCAATAGAGCAAACTATCCCTTTGTAGCAATTAACTGTGCAGCAATAACAGAGACACTTCTTGAGTCAGAGCTTTTTGGACACGAAAAAGGAGCTTTCACAGGTGCAACTGAAAGAAAGCTTGGGAAATTTGAACTTGCCAATAAAGGAACAATTCTTCTTGATGAGATAAGTGAGATGGCATACAGACTTCAAGCAAAACTTTTAAGAGTAATTCAAGAAAAAGAAGTTGACAGAGTTGGTGGAACAAAACCTATTCCAATAGATGTAAGAATAATAGCAACCACAAACAGAGATTTAATGGAAGAAGTCAAAAAAGGTAACTTTAGAGAAGATCTCTTTTACAGAATAAATGTTTTTCCAATCCGAATCCCTCCACTCAGAGAAAGAACAGAGGATATAATTCCTCTTGCTGAGTTTTTCCTTAAGAGACTTTCTAATAAGATGTCAAAACATTTTACAATGACAGAGGAAATGAAAAAATACTTAATTAAAAGACCATGGCATGGAAATGTAAGAGAGCTTGAAAACTTTATATATAGAGCTGCTGTACTTAGTTATGATGGAGTATTGAGACTAAAGGAAAATGATTTAAATTTATTTGAAGAGGAAAAGTCTATAAAACTGGGTAAACTTAGGGATGCTGAAAAGGAGTTAATTATTGATGCTCTTAAGAAAACAGAAGGTAATCGCACAAAGGCAGCAAAAATTCTTGGAATTAGTGTAAGAACACTGAGAAACAAAATAAATGAATACGGTCTTAAAGACATATAATGGCATAAAATTTGTAATAATTGAAGGAGAATTTTCATGAAGAAGCATTGAAAAAAGGGGATGAACTATGGATAGGTCTATAAATCTACTACAAAAGATAATGGATATTTGTACCTACAGGCAAAAAATTCTTGCTTCAAACATAGCAAATGTCGATACTCCTAACTACAAAGCAAAAGATATAAACTTTAAAGAAGAACTAAGGAAAGCTGTAGAAAATCAAAGTAGAGAATATCAAGTTATTGAAGCACCAACAACAATGCCAAATAGAGATGGAAATACTGTTAATTTAGAAGTAGAGATGACAAAGCTTACAGAGACAATGCTTATGTACAATGCTGCCACACAGCTTCTTTCAATAAGAATTCGCATGTTAAAGGATGCTATAAGAGGAGGTAGATAATGAAAGATATATTTTTACCTCTTAAGGTATCTGCAACAGGACTTGAGGCACAAAAAATAAGACTTAATGTTATTGCCTCAAATCTTGCTAACATAAACTCAACAAGAACTCCAGAAGGAGGTCCATATCGCAGAAAAGATGTAGTATTTATTACATACATGTATGATCAAATTTCTCATGGTGTAGATGTATACAGAATCATAGAAGATCAAAGACCTTTTAGGATTGTTTATGAGCCATTACATCCTGATGCAGATAAAAATGGATACGTAAGATATCCAAATGTAAATCCTATGGAAGAGATGATTAATCTTATCTCTGCATCGCGTGCATATGAAGCAAATCTTACAATGATAAACTCATATAAAGAAATGTTCATGAGAACCTTAGATTTATTAAGAGTATAGGAGGTTTTTAAAAAATGGCCGAGATAAAAAATATAAGTGAAATTTTTGGAAAAAGTTTACAACAACTAAAAAATCTTCAGGGAACTCAAAAAGAATCCTTTGAGCAAGTTCTAAAAGATGCCATAAAAGAGGCTTCTCAGGTTGAGCAGGAAGCCCAAAATGCCATTGAGGCATTCTCAAAGGGAGAAATAAACATTCATCAAGTTGTGCTTGCTATGCAGAAGGCTGACATGACTCTTCAGACACTAATTCAAGTCAGAAACAAAGTATTGACAGCTTATGAGGAAATATCAAGAATGCAGGTTTAGTAAAAAATGGCGATTAAGGAAAGGATTAACGCATTATTAGAGACTGTCAAAAATTTGCCTACAACTAAAAAATTGCTTCTTGGGGGCGTTGTTCTTATCGTTTTTGCTATATTTTTAACTTTACTCTTATGGCTACCTAAACAGGATTATCAGGTTTTATACAGCAATCTTTCTCCTGAAGATGCTGGCAATGTTATAAACAAGCTTAAGGAAAAAAAGATTCCCTATCAGGTAAAGGACAACGCAATATATGTTCCCTCTGATAGGGTTCATGAGCTAAGACTTGAGCTGGCTGCTCAGGGAATTCCATCAGGAGGAGGTGTAGGCTTTGAAATATTTGATAAGACTCAGATAGGGCTTACAGAGTTTTCTCAACGTGTAAACTATATAAGAGCTCTACAGGGTGAACTTCAAAGGACAATAAAACAGTTTCAGGAAGTTGAGCAAGTAAGAGTTCATATAGCTATACCAGAAAAATCCATTTTCACTGAAAAAGAAGACCATCCTACAGCATCTGTTGTTTTAAAACTTAAACCGGGTAGAACTCTTTCGAAGGAACAAGTATCAAGTATAGTTCATCTTGTATCAAGTAGTGTTGAAGGACTTTCTCCCCAGTATGTAACGGTTGTTGATCAATATGGTAATCTTCTTTCTGCAGCAAAGGATCCAGCACAGCTTGTAGATGCTACCCATCTTGAGTATAAGAGAAATATTGAAAGAACTTATGAGAGAAATATTCAGAGTATGCTTGAAAATATTGTGGGAAAAGGTAAAGCGATAGTTAGAGTTTCTGTTGATATTGATTTTTCAAAGATTGAAAAAATTGAAGAAAAGTACGATCCTGATACAATTGCAATAAGAAATGAGCAACGCACACAGGAAAGGACAATGGCTCCCCAAATGGGAGGAATTCCAGGAGTTTTATCAAATCAACCAGGGCAGCCTCAGACAGGAGTTATTCAGCAGAGTATACAATCTCAGAAACAGCAAGAAAACATAAACTATGAGGTAAGCAAAAGTATAAGCAAAATTCTACAGTCTACTGGTCAAATAAAGAAGATATCTGTAGCTGTTTTAATAGATGGAATCTATAAGGAGGAAAAGGGCAAAAAAGTTTTTGTTCCAAGAAGTGAAGAAGAGATAAAAAAGTATCAGGAACTTGTTCAGGCAGCAATAGGGTATAATAAAGAAAGAGGAGATCAAGTGATAGTTTCAAGTATACCATTTGAGATTATACCTGAAGAAAAACCACCTATTGACTACTTAGGAATAGCAACAACAATTCTTAAGTATTTGGTGCCTATTGTTATTGTTTTACTTATAATTCTCTTTGTTATTAGGCCTATTATTGAGATTCTTAGAAAATCTATAGAAGAAAAGAAAAAGGAGGTTGTAATAAAAGAAGAGTTACCTCCTCCTGTAGAGGAAGAAAAAGATATTAGAGAAGAAATAAGAAATCTTGTAAAAACTAATCCTAAGAAAGTGGTTGCCATATTAAGAGAGTGGATAACTGAGTAGATGCAAAAAATTTTAATTTTCACTAGACACTAAATATGAGAAAGTTTTCAGGAATAGAAAAAGTTGCTGCATTTCTTTCTCTTATTGGAGAGGATGCAGCAACTGAACTTTTTAAACATTTTGATCCAATCGAACTTGCTAGAATTATTCCAATGATGTCAAGAATAAAGCTTACTCAAGAAGAAGCAGAAGCAATTCTAAAGGAGTTTGCAGAAAAGATTGGTAATGCTCCTGTTACTGTTGATGAAGAGTATATAAAGACAATACTTACAAAGGCATTTGGAGAAGAACAAGCAGCAAAGTTAATTACAAAGATTGAAAGTGGAGCAAGTGCCTTTGATATTCTTAGGTGGCTTGATTCATCAGCAATAGCTACAATGCTTCAAAGGGAGCATCCTCAAACAATAGCAATTATACTAGCTCATTTAGAGCCTACACAAGCAGCTGAAGTTTTAAGCCGTTTTCCCGAACAGCTTAAGATAGAGATTGCTCAAAGAATTGCTAATTTGGAACAGATATCGCCTGCTATTCTAACTGAGCTTGAAGATGTTCTTCAGAGTCAGCTTCGTTCTTATACACAGTCAAGAAGAATTGGTGGAGTCAAGACAGTTGCTGAAATTCTTAACCAGATGGATAGAACAAGTGAAGAATTAATTCTTAAAAATATTGAAGAAAAAGATCCTATTCTTGCTGATGAAATTAGAAAACTTATGTTTACTTTTGAAGACTTACTTTATGTTGATGACAGAGGAATTCAGACAATTCTTAAGGAGATTTCTACTGATGACTTGGCTCTTGCACTTAAAATGGCATCAGATGAACTAAAGGAAAAGATTTTTAAGAATATGTCAAGCAGAGCAGTAGAAATACTTAAAGAGGAAATGGAAGCAAAGGGACCAGTAAGAGTAAGCGATGTTGAAAAAGCTCAGATGAATATCGTAAGAGTGGCAAGAAAGCTTGAAGAGGAAGGCAAAATCGTAGTGGGCAAGAGAGGAGGTGAAGCTGTTGTTATCTAATGAAATTAAGCCTTATATTTTGTTGTCTTTTGACGAAGACAAAAGAGTAATCATAGATAAAGAAGAGAATAAATTAAAGGAAGATTATATAAAAAAAGGTTATGAAGAAGGCTTTAACAAAGGATATAAAGAGGGATATGAAAATGGATATAACGAAGGATTTAAAAAAGGCTATGAAGAAGGATATGGGAAGAGTCAGGGAGAAATAAAGCAAAAGTCAGAGGAGCTTTCTAAGACAACTCAATTTTTTAAGGAGTTAATAAGAGAGTTGTCAATATTTAAAGAGAAGCAAATAGAGTCTTTTTTACCTCAAATATTAAATTTTGCCATAAAAATAGCAGAAAAAATTGTAGCAGTTAAAATTTCTCTTGACAAAGAAGTAGTTTTATCAATTATTAAGGAAACTATAAAATCTATACCTTTTAGCGAGGAGAGAGTTATAATAAAGCTTAATCCAGAGGACTATAACTTTATCTCTGAAAAAGTTAATAAACTTGGTATTGACTCAAAAAAGCTTCAGTTGGAGCCATCTTCTGAAATTACAAAAGGTGGATGTATCATAGAAACTCAATCCAATCATATTGTATCAACAGTTGAACAGAGGTTTAAGGAGATAGAAAGTGCTCTCTATTCAGTCTTTTCTAAACAAAGCTGAAGAACTTTTAGAAAAAACAAATCCTGTAAAGATTTATGGGAAAGTAACAAAGGCTGTTGGACTTATTGTAGAAAGTATTGGAATAGAGGCAAGTATTGGAGATATATGTGAGATTATTACAGATGGAAACCGAATTGAAGCAGAAGTTGTAGGATTTAAAAATGGAACAATTTTACTTTCTCCTCTTGGTGAAATCTACGGAATAAAATCAGGAGCAAAAATAACAGTAAAAGGTAAACAGAGTTATATTCCATTAGACAATGATATTCTTGGCAGAATAATTGATGGGACAGGTAATCCAATAGATGGTAAAGGTCCATTAAAGGGAGAGCTTTTCCCAATATACAGAGAAGCTATAAATCCTCTTGAAAGAGACTTCATCAAAGAACCACTTGACCTTGGTATTAGAGCAATAAATGCGCTAATGACGTGTGGAAAGGGACAGAAGATAGGAATCATGGCAGGAAGTGGAGTTGGAAAAAGTGTATTACTCGGAATGATTGCAAGATATACATCTGCAGACATAAATGTAATAGCCCTTATTGGTGAACGTGGTAGAGAAGTAAGAGAGTTTATTGAAAATAACCTTGGTGAAGGATTGAAAAAATCTGTTGTAGTTGTTTCAACCTCTGATGCTCCAGCTCTTGCAAGGATTAGAGGTGCTTTCTTAGCTACAGCAATAGCAGAGTATTTTAGACAACAAGGCAAAGATGTACTTTTACTGATGGATTCTCTTACTCGTTTTGCAATGGCTCAGAGAGAGATAGGACTTGCAGCAGGTGAGCCTTCTACAATGAAAGGATATCCACCAAGCGTTTTTAATCTTATGCCTAAGCTTTTAGAAAGAGTTGGAGTTATAAAAAATGGGGGATCTATAACAGGAATATACACAGTGCTTGTTGAAGGAGATGATCTTACTGATCCTGTTGCTGATGCCTCAAGGTCAATACTTGATGGTCATATAATATTAAGCAGAGAACTGGCCAATAGAAACCACTATCCGGCAATTGATCCTCTTAAAAGTGTAAGTAGATTAATGAAAGACATAGTAGATGAAAAACATCTTAAATATGCTACCAGACTTCTTGACATTATGGCAACTTATGCCAAGTATGAAGATATTATAAATATCGGAGCCTATAAAGAGGGAACTAATGCTCAGGTGGATTTTGCAATAAAGATGATGGATAAAATAAACAGCTTTCTAAGGCAGAATATAAACGAAAAGGCTTCCTTTCAAGAAAGTATTGAAAAACTCTATAGTTTATTTGAAGACTAATGAATACAAAAACACTTAATATGATACTTAAAATAAAGGAATGGGAAGAAGAGCTTGAAAAACAGAAGTTTGCAAAAATTTTATCTGAAAGACAAAAAATACAGATTTATATAAAAGAGCTTGAGGAAAGACTTAACTGTGGATTTTACCTTAGTCCTATTTATAACCAAACGGAACTAATTTTTGTTTATGATGGAATAAACTACCTTATTGAAAAATTAAGGGAAGCTAAAGAAATAGTTAAAAAAATGGATGAAGAGATTGAGACACAAAGACAAATATATGAAAAAGCCTTTAAAGAAAGAAAAAAAATTGAGCAGCTTTATGAAAGAGTTATTGACAAAATTAAACGGGAAAAAGAAAAAAGTGAAGAAAAGATGCTTTCTGATCTCTTTATAACTCGTTTAGGGAGTAGGTAGTGTTTAAAAGAGCAATTATTCTTTCAGTTTTAATGATCATCGTAGTAGTTGCTGCAGGTACTTTAATTGGTCAACAGACTTCCACAAAACAGACTACAACCATAGAGGAAGACAGACTTAGAATTCTTCAAGAAGATATAGCTAAAAAAACAGAAGAGTTAAGAAAGCTTAAAGAGGAGATTGAGGCAAAGATAAAACAGAATGAAGAACTTAAGGCCCAGCTTGAAAAAGCACAGTTAGAAAACTATCAGAGACTTGCCAAAATATATGAATCAATGCCTCCTGAGGAGGCTGCAGCAAGAATTGAAAAACTTGATGAAGAAACTGCAACAACTCTTCTTCTTGCCATAAAACCTCGTCAAGCAGCAAAGATTCTTGCTAATGTAAATCCTGAAAAGGCTGCAGCCCTTTCAAAAAGAATCGTAGGAATAAAGGAAAAATTATCCAAGTAGGAAAAATTTTCTCTTTTTTAGCTAAATTCTTTGGAAAAAGTCCTAATAAAATCAAGGCATTAAAACTGGTATAAATATTGAATTATTTTCTTGCATGATGGTGAAATTAAATATTTTGGATGAATTAAAAATAATGCAAAATCAAATATTAAATTTGGATCAATCTCTTAGGTTTGATGATATTTTTAATGAGCTTCTTAAACTTCTTTTTGAAAACCAAGAACTTTCAAACAATGACTTAATAGATAAAACTCTTTTTGTTTTTCCTATATCATCTCTAAATAGTTTACTTATGCAAGATATTAAAATTTTGCAAAACATTCCTCAGGCTATAGAAATTCCCTCTCAACTAAAGACAGTTTTTCTTTTTGGGCAAGGAAATATAGATACTATTGTGCTTGAAGATATATCAAAAAATCTGAAATCCCAAAGTAATAAAAATGAAGTTCATAGTTTTTTTGAAGCTTTTGGAGAGAAAGACTCTACAAGTGTGGAAAGCTTTTACAAAAAAGAACTGGTTAATATTTTAAAAACAGAAAATAATCCGATTATAGAAAAAATCAAGTTAGGTTTAAATCCTGAAAGTTCAACTCAAAGTGAGTCTCTCACTTTTACCATTGTTAATAACTTAGAAAAACAGAGTTTCAATTTAAAATCCACAAATACAATGGAAAAAGCTATAAATCAAAGGGATTTTTTAACAGAAATGAATCCTAATAACTTTCAATTTCAAAGTCATGATATTAGTAATACTCAGCAAAAGATTGAACTTCCCTTTAGCCAGATCAAAGAGGTTTCCGATATAGTTTTTAAGGCTATATCAAGTTCTCAAAAAACCATTATTATCCAGCTTGAACCACCTGAGCTTGGTAAGATTCTTATTAAGCTTTCTATGGATAATTCAGGAGTAAAAGCTGATATGAAAGTTGACTATCCTCATGTGAAAGAGATACTCATGAATCTAATTCCTGAGATAAGAAATAATCTTCAGTCTTTAGGCATAAAGGTTTCTGATTTCTTACTTGATCTGACAAAAGAGCCAAGGAGTTACTCTGACTCCTACAGTGGACAGGGACAAAGAAAATATAAGGGAAATCAAAAATTTTTTGAGTATTTTGTATAGGGAGGGAGGAAAGATGTCAAACATAACGAGCATATTTGAAAATCCAACATATTTAGTACAGGAAAAAAAATTTGCAAAAGGAAATAATCAGATAGATAAAACGACTTTTCTTAAGCTTCTTGCTGCTCAACTTAAATATCAGGATCCTTTAAATCCTTTAAGTAATACAGAGTTTGTTGGACAACTTGCCATGTTCTCAGCACTTGAACAGATTATTAATATTGGTAATGTTATTGAGAGTATGGCAAAGGGAAATTCTTTGATGCTTGGTGCCAATATAATTGGTAAGAAGGTTATAACAAATAGTTCAGAAAGCTATACAATAACAGCAGTAAGCTATGAAGATGGAAAACTTATTCTTAAATCACAAGACAAAAGTTTAACTTTTGATGAAATAAAAGAGATAACAACTTAGGGGGTGATAAAATGTTAACATCTCTTTTTACAGGAATAAGTGGACTTAATGCGAACTCTCTTGCTCTTTCAGTAGTTGGTGACAATATAGCCAATGCAAATACAATTGGTTTTAAAAGTAGCAGAGCAAACTTTGCTGATATTCTTAGCCAAACATTAAGTGGTGCTTCAGCAATGCAGGTAGGTCGTGGAACAATGATTATTGATATTCAAAAGATGTTTACACAAGGAACTCTTGAAACTACTGCCAATCCTCTTGATTTAGCAATTGAAGGAGATGGATTTTTTGTAGTCAGACAACCAAATGGTCCGACATATTATACACGAGCAGGACAATTTAGAATAAACAAAGATGGATACTTAGTGGATCCAAATGGATATCTACTTCAAGCATACCAGATGGATGCTAATGGTAATGTGACTGGTGCAATAGGTAATGTTTATCTTGCAGGATTAATGAGTGATCCGTCCGCAACAAATCTTATAACTATTCAAGTAAATCTTGATTCAAGAGAAAATCTTCCTGACTCTTGGCAGTATCAAGGAGGTTCAACTTTGCCGCCTGCTGGAACATATAACTACTCTACGGCAATAACAATATATGATAGCCAAGGAAATCCGCATCTTATTTATATATTCTTTCATAAAGTTGATCAAAATAAATGGGAGGCTCATATAGTTTATAACAATAGTGCTACAGGTACTAACTACGTTGAAGTGGATTTTGATGCTAATGCATCTGGAACACAGCCTATAACCATATTGTTTAATGAAAATGGAACGATTAGAGATATCTATGTAGGAGCTTCTAATAATCCTCCAAATCCTTACTTTAGACCTACAGCTTTCTTTGATTTTTCAGATTGGGGAGTTGTATCACCGCAGAGTGTGGAATTAGACTTTAGTAACTCAACTCAATACGGCTCCCCTAATGCAGTGGTCTTTCAAAATCAGAATGGCTACACTGCTGGAAATCTTATTGCAGTAACCGTTGATCAGGATGGAGTAATCTCAGGAGTATTTACAAATGGACAGGTTAAAAAAGTTGCTCAGGTTGTTCTTGCCAAGTTTGTAGCAGCCCATAATCTTACAAAGGTAGGAAACAATCTATTCCTTGAGTCATATGGTTCAGGTGGACCAACCTATGGAGCTCCAGGAACTGTTGGTGTTGGCAAAGTCTATGCAAACTCTCTTGAAGCAAGCAATGTGGACCTTGCAGAAGAGTTTATCAGAATGATAGCTGCACAAAGAGCATTTCAGGCAAATGTGAGAGTTATCACAACTACTGATAATATTCTTAACGAGTTAATGAATATTATTAGATAAAACTTAAAGCATTAAACAAATTGAAATTTTTCTGTTATTCCAAAATGTTTAATGGTTTAAATACTAAAAAAAAGATTCTTTTTGTTGTTTTAATAAACAAATTTTTAGTTTTTAAGTTCAATCTTTATAATGTTATCTTTACTAACTTATCAAATATATGAATTGTGTCAACAAATCTAATAATTCTTTTGTGTGACTCTATCACAAGTGAGTGAGTTCTTGCTCCACCACCGAAGAATCTTACTCCATTTAAAAGGTCTCCCTTTGTTACGCCTGTAGCAACAAATATAATATTGTCACTTGGAACAAGATCATCAAGGGTATAGACTTTATCTTCACTTATGTCCATTCCATAGTTAAGTGCTCTTTTTTTCTCCTCTTCATTTCTCCATCGTATTCTTGCTTGCATCTCTCCTCCAAGGCTTTTTACAGCAGCTGCAGAAAGCACACCTTCTGGTGCACCTCCAATTCCCATGAGTGCATGAATTCCTGTCCCTTCAACTGTAGCAGCGATTGCTGGAGTTATGTCACCGTCAGAGATAAGTTTTATTCTTGCACCAGCTGCTCTTATCTCTTTAATAAGATTTTCATGACGAGGTCTATCAAGAACAACTACCACCAGATCATCTATGTCTCTGCCCAATGCCTTTGCTAGAGCTTCAAGATTTTCCTTAACAGATTTCCTTATATCAACCATACCTTTTGCTTGAGGTCTTACAACAAGTTTTTCCATATATGTATCAGGACAGTGAAGAAGTCCGTTTCTTTCTGTGACAGCCATAACAGTAAGTGCATTAGGCATTCCTGTTGCACAAAGATTTGTTCCTTCTAAAGGATCAACAGCGATGTCAACCTCAGGACCGGTTCCATCTCCAACCTCTTCTCCAATATAAAGCATTGGAGCTTCGTCTCTTTCTCCTTCTCCTATAACAATTCTTCCTTTAATTGGCAAATCATTTAAAGCCTTTCTCATTGCTGTAACAGCAGCTTGGTCTGCTTCTTTTCTGTTTCCTTTACCCATCAGTCTGGCTGCTTCAATTGCTGCAAGTTCACATACTCTTAAAATTAATGGAGTTAAACTGCTGTCCATCTTTATGTACCTCCTATGATTTTTTAGATGTAACAGTATGAAAAGATGAAATAACTTTTTTTACATTCTCAGAACCACATTTTGGGCAGGTTACTTTTGTCTTCTCCATTTCAGTTACACTCATCTTAAGTGTAAAAGTATTTTTACAATTCATGCATTGAAACTCATAAGTGGGCATCATTTACCTCCAGCAATTAATTCCAAACCTGCCAAAGGCAGGTGAGGAATTTATATTATATATTTTATCTTGAAATTTTATATTAGTCTACAAGAAACCTGTAATTACTATTTATATAATTTGATCGCTACTTAAAAATTTTAGTTATAATTATACATGCAGACTATGGAAAAGGAAATGATTAAGGAGATGGAGAAATATAAAATTTTGACTTTTGCAGATATTTTGCGTGCACTTAAGGAGCATCCAGAATGGGTTGAAGAGCTAAGAAAAATAATACTAACTGAAGAACTAATTGAACTTCCAAGAAAGTTTAATGAATTACTCCTTAAATTTGAAAAACTTGAAACAAAGGTAGACAAAATTGAAGCAGATGTAGAAATTCTAAAACAAGATGTAGCAGTCTTAAAACAAGATATGGCCATGTTAAACAAGAAGTTGCAATTCTAAAACAAGATGTAGCATATCTAAAAGGAGAGTTTGGAAGATTCAAAGGAAAGGATTTTGAAAGGACAATTCAGAGAGAGATATTATGCTTACTTTGGCAGACTTTTAAGAAAAGCAAAACTTATTCAATTTGAGGATATTCTTCCAAAGATTGATGAAGCTGAAGACAAAGGTCTTAT
>JBCNUV010000020.1:0-171631 GCA_039630505.1 Thermodesulfovibrio sp. | reverse complement strand
ACTAAAAAGCGTTCCATAATAACCAGAGTCATCAAACTTAAGTCCCATAAATATGTTTCCAAAGGCAACTCCAAAAAGCAAGGCAGGAATAAAGCTACCAACAAATATACCTATATCCCATAGTTTTTTCTGTGTCTCTGTAGTAGCCCTTGGTCTTAGCTCAACTGCCACACCTCTTAAAATTAGAGCAAAAAGAATTATAAGTAAAGGTGTATAAAGATAACTAAACATATAGGCGTAGGTTGTTGGAAAGGCTGCAAAGGTGGCACCTCCTGCAGTTATAAGCCATACTTCATTTCCATTCCAAACAGGACCAATTGCATGAATTACTGCTTTTTTGTCAAGCTCATTCTTTGCAATAAAGGGATAAAGAATGCCTGCTCCAAAATCAAAGCCATCAAGGGCAAAATATACTGCCCAAAGTAATCCCCATAGAATAAACCATATTATCTGAAACTCCATCTTTACACCTCCTTTGGTTCAGGACCCTTTTTTGCATACTTTGCAAGAAGATATATATCAACTATACCTAAGGCACCATAAAGGATAGTAAAACCAATTAAGGAGGCAAGAACCTGTGAAGGCTCAATAGCTTTTGATACAGCATCTGCAGTTTTAAGCAATCCATAGACAATCCAAGGCTGTCTACCTACCTCTGCTACAATCCAGCCAAGCTGCCCAGCAATATAGGGCAGAGGAATTGACCAAAGAAGCAGCCGTAACATTAGAGGGCTTGTCTCAGGTTTTTTCATTTTAATGACTGCCCAAAGGCTAAGTAAAATAAAGAGAAAACCTAAGCCTACCATTATCCTAAAACTTACAAAAGTAAGGGTCACAGGCGGTCTTTCAGAGGGTGGAAACTCCTTTAATCCTTTAATCTCCTCCTTTCCTGCCAAAATACTTAGCAGTGAGGGTATTGCAATTGCTTCAACTGAGTTTCTTTCATTCTTAGGATCAGGGATTATCAACAGATACATCGGTGCATCTTTTGTTGTCTCCCATAGGGATTCCATTGCAGCAAACTTTGTTGGTTGAGTACGGGCAACCTCTTTTGCATGAAAATCACCAACACCAACAACTAAAATTGAACTTACAAGGGCAAATACTGCACCAATTTTAAAACATTTCTTGAAGAATTCTGTTTCATTTTTCCTTAAAAGATGATAGGCTGAAACACCAAGTACAAAAAATCCTGTCAAAACCCAGCCTGAAAGAACTGTATGGGCAAATTTAAGAAGTCCATAGGGATTTGTTACAACTGCCCAAAAATCAACCATCTCAGCACGAGCATTATTAATTACATATCCAACAGGATGCTGCATCCATCCATTGGCAATCAAAATCCATAGTGCTGAAAGATTGGTGGCAAGAGCAACAAGCCATATAGAAAGGGCATGAAGTTTTGGCGAGATTCTGTTCCATCCAAAAATCCATACACCAAGAAAAGTTGATTCAAGAAAGAAAGCAACAGTTGCTTCAATTGCAAGAGGTGAACCAAAAATATCACCCACATAACGAGAATACTCAGCCCAGTTCATTCCAAACTGAAACTCCATAGTGATTCCTGTTACAACTCCTAAGACAAAGTTAATAATAAAAAGTTTGCCCCAAAATTTTGCCATCCTTAAGTAGTCTTTGTCTCCAGTTTTTACATATTTTGTTTCCATGTAAGCAATCAGTATAGAGAGTCCAAGCGTAAGAGGGACAAAGACAAAATGGAAAGCAGCGGTTATTGCAAACTGTAGTCTACTTAATAAAACCGTATCCATGCATCCCTCCTAAATTTATTGTTGACTAATTTTATCCACTTTTAAACTTTTTGTCAAGCTGTGAAAAATTTTAATTGGCATATTAATTTACTTTTTGCTATAATTTTTTTAGCCCCCTTAGCTCAGTAGGATATAGCACAGGTTTCCTAAACCTGGTGTCGCAGGTTCGATTCCTGCAGGGGGCATTTAAATATGTTCAATTTTTTTGTTTAAAGTCTGTTATAATTATAACGATGAGAATTTTTATCATATCTGTCGCTACTTTTCTTTTTTTGATCCTTTATTCATTGGTAACAGCTACTGAGAAAAGATATAATTTGCCAAATCATGAATCCCCCATTATTGGTAATGAGAATGCACCTATTACGATCGTAAAGTTTATTGATTATCAATGACCACACTGTATTGAGGTCGGTCCGACCATTGATGAGTTGTTGAAAGAATTTGAAGGTAAAATTAAGCTTGTTATAAAATTCTTTCCCTATCGTTATAGAGACTATTCAATAATTGCAGCAGAGGCAGCAGTAGAGGCATGGAAACAAGGCAAATTTCAACAGATGCATAACTTATTAATAAAAAACTCACCAAGGCTTGACCGAGACTCTCTTATAGTTTATGCAAAAAAGCTTGACATGGATATAGAGAAATTTATAAGAGCAATTGACAATCAACAGGGAGCATCAATAATTGAGAGAGACATAAAACTTGCAAAGGAGCTTGATATTTATGGAACTCCGGCTTTTTTCATAAATGGAATAAAAGTATTGGGAGTAAGAGAAAAGTCTTATTTTAAGGAAATAATCTTAAAGGAGTTGGAAAATGTTAACAAAAGATAAAATTATACTTTTAATATGCCTTATTTTCCTTTTTTACATTGAAGGCTTTGCCTATGAAAAAGGTAAAATAAAACCTCTTCCACCAGTTCCTATACCTAAGGATAATCCAATGACTAAGGAGAAAATTGAACTTGGCAAGAAGCTATTTTTTGACAGAAGGCTTTCAGGTGATGGAACAATGAGCTGTGCCAGTTGCCATAATCCTGAAAAAGCATTTACCGATGGCTCAGAGATATCCCTAAGCTATCCTACCACCAGAAATTTGAGAAATGCTCCAACACTTATAAATTCTGCCTATGCAAAATTTCTCTTCTGGGATGGAAGGGCTAAAAGCCTTGAAGAGCAAGCAGAGTTTCCCATTATGTCACCCTTCGAAATGAATCAGAATCTTGATTTTTTAGAAGAAGAAATTAGAGCAGTTCCTGAATACAGAGAAGCTTTTAAAAGAGTATTTGGACAAGATGTAAACATAAAACTCATTACAAAGGCAATAGCTGCTTTTGAAAGAACTCTTGTATCAAAAAATGCACCTATTGATAGATATCTTAGAGGAGATAAAAATGCATTAAGTAATGAGGCTAAGAAGGGATATCAGATATTTAAAGGTAAAGGCAGATGCATAAAATGTCATTATGGAGCCTACTTAAGTGATCAAAAGTTTCATGCTCTTATGGTTCCTGAAAATCCTAAATATGCCAATGAGGAAAAATTTATTGTTACAAGAAGATATGTGGCAAAGATTAATAAATATCCAGACTATATGAATGTAAAGGAGGATCTTGGAAGATACTTTAATACAAAAAAACAAAAAGATTACAAGGCTTTTAAAACTCCTACACTGAGAGAGATTGCAAAGACTGCTCCATATATGCATAATGGTATATTTAAGAGTCTTGATGAAGTTATAGAGTTTTTTAACAAAGGTGGTGGAAAGGGTAATAAGGTTTTGAAGCCTCTTAACTTAACTGAAGAAGAAAAAAGGGCATTGAAAACATTTCTTATTGAAGCATTAAGTGGTGAAGATTTAGATATAAAGCCACCAGATATTCCATAATTTTTTATCTCAGGAGAATTTATGAAAATTGAAGAAATAATAAAAGAAAAGCCCCATTTGCAAAGTCCTCTTGAACTTTATAAGAGGATAAGAAACTTCGTAAACAAATGTAGGGAAGATAGGGAAAGATTAAAGTTTGACAGTAATTTAGAGTTATTTGACATTGTTTTAAGTAATTTTTCATCAGTATTTGATATTCCTCTTGAGTCTTTATCCTTTCTTAAGGATGAAGTTATGAGCTATAACATCGATCCAGTTAAAGTTCCTAATAGTCTTTGGAGTCTTTCAATACAAAGTGAAGAACTTTCAAAGGAAGAAATTGATAGAATGCTTTTTATAATTAGTAAGCCCTTTTTTGTTTTTCTTAAAAAAGAATCGGAGCAAACATCATTTATGGATACGGGTAAATGTCCTGTCTGTGGTACAGACTCATGTCTTGCAATGATTACAGACAATAATGAAAAAATAATGATTTGTCCTCTTTGTGAACATGGTGGAAGTTTTTTCAGAATAGGCTGCCCCTATTGCTTTAATAAAGATTCAACTAATATTGAAATATTTCTCGATGATGAAGATATAAGAGCAGAGGTTTGTCTTGATTGCAATACATATATAAAGAGTTTTAGAGAAACTCATTATGTTAAGTATAAGGATCCCTTTTTGATTGATTTAATCAGTCTGCCTCTTGATATAGTAGTTCAAAAAAAAGGATACATAAGAAGGGCTCCTAATTTTATTGGTTTAAAGACAATAGATTAATGGGAAAGAAGGTTTTTCACGAACTTATATCTCTTGATGAAGCAAAGCAAATACTTTTTAGTAAATTTAAAGAATTAGTATCTCTTCCAATTGACTCAGAAGTTATTTCAGTTAAAAAAGCATTGGGAAGAGTTACAGCAGAACCTATTTTAGCAAAACTTTCCTCTCCCTATTTTCATTCAGCCGCAATGGATGGATATGCAGTTAAATCTATAAAAACATTCTTAGCAACAGAGAAAGAACCTGTAAGGCTTAAAATAGGCATTGATGCTCAATGGATTGAAACAGGAGATCCTCTTCCAGAGGGTTTTGATGCTGTTATTCCTGTTGAAGATGTCACTGTTAGAGATGATTTTATAGAGATTTACTCTCCTGTACCTCCCTATCATGATGTAAGAACAATTGGAGAGGACATTGTGGCAACAGAGCTTATAGTGCCAGAAAGCCATGTAGTAAGAGCTTCTGACATAGGAGCTATCTTAGCAAGCGGTATTATTGATATAAAGGTAAAAAGAAAACCCATTATAGGAATTATTCCTACAGGTTCAGAACTGATTCCTCCAGAAATACTTAAAGAGAGAATGCCTAAGCCACCAGAATTAATTGAATATAACTCATCTGTTTTAGAAAACTTAATAAGAGATGCCTTAGCTGAAGCAAAAGTCTATCCCATAGTTTTAGACGAAGAAGAAGAGATAAAAAATGCTATTTTAAATGCTATTAAAGAATGTGACATGGTAATTTTAAATGCAGGTTCTGGGTATGGAAAAGAGGATTTTACATATAAAGTGCTTAAAGAACTTGGTGATGTTATTATAAATGGTGTAGCAATAAAGCCTGGTAAACCATTTATTGCTGGATTCATAAAAAATAAACCTATATTAGGGATTCCTGGATATCCTGTATCAACATTTTTCTGTTTTGAACTTTTTGTTAAACCTTTAATTGAACTTTATTATGGAATATCATTGAAAAAAGAGGAAAATCTTAAAGCAATACTTTCAAGACAAATTTCTTCAAATATGGGTGTTGATGAGTTTGTTAGAGTAAAAGTAGGCAGAGTAGGGGATAAATACATAGCAACACCAATTGCAAGAGGAGCTGGTCTTTTGATGAGTGTAGTGAGAGCTGATGGCTATATTGTTATTCCTAAGGGTTCTGAAGGATTTTCACAGGGTACGGAAGTAATGGTTAATCTATGGCGAAGTAAGGATGAAATTGACAATACTGTAGTATGCATTGGCAGTCATGATAACACTCTTGATGTTTTATCCAATTTTTTACGTAAAAGATATCCTAAGTTTACTCTTTCATCTGCCCATGTTGGTTCAATGGGTGGTCTTGTTGCAATTAAAAAAGGTGAAGCCCATATGGCAGGCATTCATCTTCTTGATGATACAACAGGAGAGTATAATGTTCCATTTATAAAAAAGCTTATGCCTGAGAAAAAAGTCATACTTGTAAATCTTGTTTATAGAATACAAGGATTTATTGTTAAAAAGGGAAATCCTAAAAATATCAAAGGCTTTGAAGATCTCTTAAGGGAAGATGTAGTTTTTATAAATAGGCAGGCAGGCTCTGGAACACGACTTTTACTTGATAAAAACTTAAGAGAACTTGGGATATCACCATCTAAGATAAAAGGTTATGACAAGGATGAATATACCCATATGGGTGTGGCTTCTGCGGTTCTTACAAATAGGGCTGATGTAGGAATTGGTATTCTTGCTGCTGCGCAGGCACTTGATCTTGATTTTATACCAATAGCTGAAGAAAGATATGATATTTTAATTCCCTATGAATTTCTTGAACTTAAGTCAGTTCAAGCAGTTTTGGATATAATAAGCAAAGATGAAGAATTTAAAAAATCAGTTGAAAAACTTGGTGGCTATAATACAAAAGATATGGGAAAAGTAATTTACTCTAATTAATCTGTTTATTTTTAAGCTCTTCAATAGCTTTCTCAAGAGATTCTTTATCAATTCCAAGAATTCTCTTTGCACCTATATATCTGCTAAGGTAGTAGGGAGTTTCCAGGCTATCAATTGTTACTTTCTTTGATCTTGTTGATGCATGGATGAATAAATTATCTCCAAGATATATTCCTACATGAGAGGGAAATTTTGCATAAGTTCTGAAAAACACAAGATCACCTGGCTGAAGCTCGTCTTTTTTAACTGGAACTCCAAGTGTAAACTGTTCTCTTGCACTTCTTGGTAGTTCTATACCTACCATTGAGTAGACCTTTTTGACAAAGAATGAACAATCAAGTCCATTAAAACTATTCCCACCAAATCTATACGGAAGATGAAGCATCTTTTTGGCAAATAAAAGAATTCTTTCCGTTATACTCATCTGTGAAAGATCTTCTGATGCTTTAATCTGTTCTATTTCTTCTTTTTTTTCCTCTATATCTAACTTTGTAGAAGCTAAAAAAGGAATATTTTCATTTTCTCTTAATGAAATATTTTCTCTCGGTTTATTTGAAGTTTTTACGATTAATTTTTGTCCTTTACTAATTTTATTGCTATTTAGACCATTAAGACTTTTAAGTTCTTCTACAGACATATTATACTTTTTTGCTATTCTAAAAAGTGTTTCACCACTTTTTACAATGTGATAACTCATTTCATTTGAATTTGATTGCTTTACATTTTTATCAGTTTTTTGAGGTATTTCTAATTTCATACCCACTTGCAGTTTATTGCTTTTTAGATTATTAGCTTTCTTAATATCAATAACTGACACATTAAACTTCCTTGCAATTTGCCAGATGTTATCTCCTTTTTTTACTGTATATGTTTGTGCAGATACAATGCATGGGAAGACTATCAAACTAATTATAAAACCAATTATTTTAATCATAGTCTCTTCCTCCTTTCTTAGGCAGCATTGATTTTTTGAAAATCAAAAAGTCCTGGTAGTTCATCTAAGCTTGAAATACCGAAAAGCTTTAAAAACTCTTTTGTTGTTCCATAAAGAAAAGGTCTACCTGGTATCTCCTTTTTACCTACAATCTTTATGAGTTTTTTTTCCATTAAACTTTTTATTGCACAATCTGAATTTACACCTCTTATTTTTTCTATTTCTGCTTTAGTAATAGGTTGTCTATAGGCTATTATTGCAAGAGTTTCAAGAGCCTGTTCAGAAAGTTTATTGTTTGTGTGCATTTTTTGAAAGATTTTTACCCATTCAGCATATTCAGGGTTTGTAACCATTTGATACGAATCCTCAATTTTTATAATAATAATTCCTGATTTTTTTGATTTATAATCCTCAATGAGTTCATGGATTGCCTCTTTAAGACTTGCTTCAGATATATTTAGTAGGCCTCTTAACATTTTTATTGAAACAGGTTTTTCAGCAACGAATAACAAAGACTCTATTATTCCCTTTATTTGTTCTTTTTTATTGAATAGGTTCATAATTTGTTGTGTCTATTATACAAAATTAATTTTTTAAAATCAATCACTCATATGTTAGTTTTTGGACTTAAAAATTTTTCAACGAAAAAAGATTTTCTAATAGTTCAATTCTGAAGAAGTCAAAAAACAAAGAAATCAGCTGATTATCCATGCATAGGAATAATACCTTTATTTTTTCCTTATCCTGCTAATTTTAAATGTTTAGCTTTTTCAGCTACTGCAGTGGAAACTGCTTGAGCAACTTTTTTATTGAAAATACTTGGTATAATATAATCCTCACTTAATTCATCATCTTTAATTACTTTAGCAATAGCATTTGCAGCAGCAAAAAATATCTCCTTATCAACTCCTCTTGCTCGAACCTCAAGCAGTCCTTTAAAAAGTCCAGGAAAGGCAAGAACATTGTTTATCTGATTTGGATAGTCAGATCTTCCTGTTGCCATAATTCTTACAATCGGCATAGCAAGCTCTGGTGCAATTTCAGGATCTGGATTGGCAAGTGCAAAAACCACTCTATCCTTTGCCATTTTTTCAATATCTTCTGGTTTTAAAATATTAGGAGCAGAAAGCCCTATGAATACATCTGCACCTTCAAGGGCATCACTTAGTTTGCCTTTTATTTTTCGTGGATTTGTCCTTTTTGCAAGTTCAGATTTATAAGGATCCATATCTTCTTGCCTTCCTTCATATAAAATGCCAGCTCTATCACATACAATTATATCTTTTATTCCATACTCAAGTAACATATATGCAGTAGCTGTTCCAGCTGCTCCAGCCCCTGAAATAACCACTTTAAACTCTCTTATATCTCTTTTTAATATTCTTCCTACATTTATCAATGCAGCAAGTACGACTATTGCTGTTCCGTGCTGGTCATCATGAATCACAGGAATATTAAGTTCTTCTCTAAGTCTTCTTTCTATTTCAAAACATCTTGGTGCAGAGATATCTTCAAGATTTATTCCTCCAAAGGATGTAGATATTTTTTTAACTATGGATACGATTTCATCTACATCAGTTGTCCTTAAAGCAATTGGAAAAGCATCAACTCCACCAAACTCCTTAAAAAGCATACATTTTCCTTCCATAACAGGCATTGCTGCATCAGGTCCAATATTTCCAAGACCTAAAACCGCTGTGCCATCTGTTACTACAGCTACGGTATTTCCCTTTATGGTATATCTATATAAATGTTCAGGATTTTTATGTATATCAAGGCATACTCTCGCAACTCCTGGAGTATATACTCTGGCAAGATCTTCTGTGTTTGTTATATTAACTTTATTATATATTCCAATTTTTCCCCCTTCATGAACAAGAAAAGTTCTATCCATTACTCTTAAAATTTTAACTCCTTCTACATGTTTAAGAGCTTTTATAATTTTCTTTTCATGTTCCTCATCTCTTGCATTAACAGTAATATCTCTGATAATTTTTCCTTTTTCAACCTTTATAATATCTATTGAACCTAAATCTCCACCTGCGCTACTTATGGCAGATGCAATCTTTGCAAACATTCCAATTTTGTTTTCTATTTCTAATCTTAAGGTTATACTATAACTTGGACTTGGAACATATCCCATTTTTTCCTCCTAATTAATGAGTTCTTGTCTTTAATATTTCGTTATATAGTTCATAAAGAATGCTTTTGTAGTCAACACTTCCTTCTTCAACTTTATCCATTAAAGTTTCAAGTTGTCTTGTGAAATCCTCAGAAAGAAAATTTTCAAGTTCTTCTCTACTTTTCAAATAAGAATAAACCTTTTTACCAAGTTCAGTAGGAATTAAAAAACCTTTCACTTCCCTTACATAGCCTCTTTCTACGAGCTTTTCTACTATTGTGGCATAAGTTGAAGGTCTTCCAATTCCCTTTTGCTTCATCTCCCATACAATTTCTCCATGAGTATAAAGAGGCTGTTTTGGTTGTTGCCTAATCTCTTTTGACTCTGTCACATTGAATACTCCGTCAGTTTCAGGATATATATCAACTTTTAAAATTCTATTCCATCCATCCTCAATAATTTTTGTTCTTAGATCAACAATCTGTTGCTTATCTAAGGCTTTAATTTTTATTTGAGAAAAAATAGCCTTGATAGGCTTCATCTGACTTGCAATAAATCTGTTAAATATTAATTCATACAAAAGAAGATGCTGTTTGGTTAATCCATCAATCTGTCCACTCATAACCATTGAGCTTAACTCCTCTGGTTCTATAGCCTTAGTAGGTCTTATACATTCGTGAGCTCCTTTATCTGCCCATTGTTTTGGTGAAAAATAATTCTGTCCAAACTCTTCAGTTATAAACTCTCGTGCTAATGTTAATCCTATATCAGAGACTCTTTGAGAGTCAGTTCTATGATAGGTTATAAATCCTAACTCAAAAAGGGTTTGAGCCAACTCCATTGTCCTGTATAAAGAGAATCCATATCGGTCAAAGGCATCTTTAAGCATTGTATCAGTTCTGTATGGAGGTGGAGGATTTTCAACTCTTTCAGTTTTATTTATAACTTCTAAAGTAACTTCACTTAAACTATTTAAAAATTGAATTGCCTCGTTTTTATCCTCAAAATCAAAACTAAATTTTAATTTCTTTTCTTCCTTATGGATGGTTACAATGATTTTGTATATTTTCTGTCTGTTTTGTCTTTCTCTTTCTATTATCCAACCAAGCACAGGTGTCTGAACTCTGCCTGCTGAAAGAGTATACTTTCCAAATGTTTTATGAAGTAGTTGTGAAAACTCAAAACCAACCCATCTGTCTGAAACTCTTCTTATAATTTGAGCTTTTACGAGATTTAGATCAAAATCCCTTGGAGTTTCTAATGCATTCTTTATTGCTCTTTTTGTTACTTCATGAAACTCCATTCTTTTTATATCTTTTACATAAGGTTTCATAATTCCATAAATATCCCATCCAATTTTTTCTCCCTCAGTGTCAGGATCAGTAGCAACAAGAACTTGATCTACCTCAAGAGCTATTTTCCTTAAGCTATTAATTATAGAGTCTTTACCTTCAATGGGTTCATATATAGGAACGATATCTTGATTAACATTTACTCCATAGAAAGCTTCTCTTTTAGTAAGGTCTACTATATGACCAAAGGAAGAAGTGATTATTATATATCTGTCTTGAGTAGAAGTTTCATATACATCATGTTCCATTATTTTTCTTCTTATAGGTTTCCCAAAGAAATTTGCGATTGTCTTGGCTTTATTAGGAGATTCAACTACAATTAAAACAGGTTTTAATAAATCTTTTGTTTCGGCAGACTTTTTTGTTACTAAGAAATTTTTTATTTTTTCTCTATCGTAATCTATTTCCCTTAGAAGACTGTTTAAATCAAGCTCTTTAGCAGAAATAAAATTTATATCTTCAGTAAACCATCTAATTTTCTTCATTAGATGATTAAATGCTGATTTATCATCAATTAAAATTAAAGACAATCCCTTAGTTATTCCACCAGCATACATTCTTGAAACTCTTCCACTTGCCTGTAAATATCCCGTTGCATCAGATACAACTAAAAAATAACCTTCATCTGTAACTTTAAGTGTTAACTCTTCTGAGGATTTTAAAAGATTTAGAATTTCCTCTGAAGTAAGAAAATTTCCAATTTCACTACGAAGAGTATCAATCTTTTGTCTTATTTGAGATTTTTGTATTATCTGCTCATTTAAGTATTGATATTTTTTAAGTTGCTCAAGCCATTTATTTATTTTTTCCTTATACTGAGGAAATTTTTTTACAATAAAAGACCGAATTGAAGAAATTCCCCACATCAGATGATTTAAATTTGATTCAAAGTTAAGAGAAACAACAATTTTTGGAACACCATAAAAAATAGAATATCTTACTACATGAGGCATATCAAAGCCTCTTGCAAGAGGATTCTTATATGATGCAATTCCAACTAAAACATCTATCTTACCGTTTTCATAGGATTTTAGTGTATTCTCATCAATTTCTTCATAGGAGATAGCTTTTATTCCATTTTGATTTAATCTTTCTACTACTTCCTCTACATAGTCCTTTCCTTTATCAGAAGAAAGAAAGACTAAACCGCCTTTTCCAAGTTTTTTAATCCAATAAATGAGATCTTCTTCATAAGTATAGGCATCTACCACATTTCTCATATAAAATGTAGGTGTTCCTACTTCAAATCCAAGTAGTTCTCTGAAAAGTTTAACTCTACTTGACCGGGGAGAGGAAGTAGCTGAAGAGACAACTAAAACACCTTTGCATTTATTTTTTATTTCATCTATTTGTTTTTGAAGTTCATTTATTTTTTGCCAGTCAGTCTCTATTTTTTTATCCTTTACCTTAAAAAAGATGAGTTGCATTGCCTTTTTAACATCTTCCTCTGAAAAACCAAGTAAATAAAGGACTTTATCTATATTTTTTGCAGTCTTCAAAAATGAATCAACATCATCAACGAATATAAAATCAAAATCTTTTGGAATAATCTGAAAGTTTTTATAAAGAAACATAGAAGTAGTAACTAAAATCCTAAAGTCTCCTTTAATTAATCTTTCCTTATTTATTTTTTTAGTTTTTGCTCCATCTTCATTAAAAGTTAAAACATAGTCCTCTGAAACAAAGTTCTTTAAGCGAAAGGATACTTGTTCAACGAGAAGTTTAGTTGGAAGAATTATGTAGGATTTTTTTCCTTTTTCTGCAAAGTATGTAGCAGTACAGATTCCAAAGGAAGTTTTGCCAACTCCGGTAGGAGCCAACAAAGCAAAAGATGAACCTGAAAAAACTCTTTTTGCCCATGCTGTTTGAAGACTCCAAGGTTTAGAATGAATATGTTTTTCAAAGTGTTTTTCCCATTTTTCTTTTTCTTCCTGAATATTACAGTAGTGTTTAAAATTTCCAAACTCAATATAATCACACGGATTTACATTTTCCTTAGGAAGACAGTTTTCACAAAGAAGTCCATTTTGAAGTCTCTGATAAGTTATATCTGAACCACAATTTGGACAAAGATTTTTAAAAACACTGGAAATCATAATTTAATACTATATCACATTTTCCTCAAATTTTGGCTATTTTGAAAAACTTAAAAAATTATCTTCTATGAAAAAAGAACTTTGTATTATAATTTAAAACAAAAATTTATACAGGAGGTTTAAAATGATTAAGGGTTCATGTGTTGCAATCGTTACACCTTTTAAAAATGGAAAAATTGATGAAAAGGCTCTTGAAGAATTAATTGAGTGGCATATTCAAGAAGGAACTCATGGAATAGTGCCATGTGGTACAACAGGTGAAGCCTCAACTCTTGATTATGAAGAACACTACAGAGTGATAGAAATTACTGTTAAGACCGTAAATAAGAGAGTACCAGTCATTGCAGGTACAGGCTCAAACTCAACAGATGAAGCAATTATGATTACAAGAAAGGCAGAAGAACTTGGTGCAGATGCTGCTTTAGTTGTAACACCTTATTATAATAAACCAACTCAAGAAGGACTCTATCGTCATTATAAAGAAATTGCTGATAAGACAGGACTTCCTCTTATTTTATACAATGTGCCAGGTAGAACATCAGTTAATCTACTTCCTCAAACAGTAGCAAGACTTGCAGAACATCCACGAATCGTGGGAATAAAAGAGGCTACTGGAGACATGAAGCAAGTAAGTGAACTTATAAGACTTTGTGGTGATAAGATCATAGTTCTTAGTGGAGATGACTTTACAAATCTTCCACTTCTTGTGCTTGGTGGTAAGGGTGCCATATCTGTTACAGCAAATATATGTCCTAAGGAGATGGCAGAGCTTTTTAATGCATGGGAAAGAGGAGATATTGAAACTGCAAGAAGTATTCATTACAAACTTGAACCACTAAATAAGGCTATGTTCATTGAGACAAATCCAATTCCAGTTAAAACAGCTCTTGCAATGATGGGTAAAATAAGAGAAGAATTTAGACTTCCTCTTTGTGAGATGTCTCAATCAAATAAAGAAAAACTTGCAGAGGTGTTAAGAAGCGCAGGTTTAATTAATTAGATGATTGAAGAGTTAAGAATTAAAAATTTTGCTATAATTGATAGTTTGACGATTCCATTGGGTAAAGGTTTTAATGTTCTTACTGGTGAAACAGGAGCAGGTAAATCCATAATTGTAGATGCTATTTCTGTTTTACTGAAGGAAAAAGTTTCTGCATTAGATTTTGTTAAACATGGTAAAAATGAAGCATATATTGAAGCTGTTGTCTATACTTCAGGTGAAAAAGAGTTTGAAACTAATGATGAAGTAATAATACTAAAGAAGATTTTAAATATTCATGGTAAAACAAAAACATATATAAATGATTCTGCTTTTACAGTGCATGAATTTGCCAAAATAGCTTCTAAACTCATAAACATTCATGGCCAACATGAGCATACTTATTTACTAAAAAAGGAAAATCATATTTTATTCTTTGATACCATAGCAAATTTAAGAGAGGAAGTTGAAAGATTTAACCAAATATATATGGAAGTTCAAAATCTTAAAAGAGAGTTAGAGGAGACAAAAAAAGATATTTCATTAAAAAAGCAAAAAAAAGAGCTTTTACAGTTTCAAATTAATGAAATAAAAAGTGCAAATTTAAAAGAAGGGCAAGAAGAAGAACTTTTAAAGCAAAGAGAAATTCTTAAAAATGTTTTAAGACTTAAAGAACTTACTGAAATGAGCTTTAGTCTTCTTTATGCAGATAAAGCATCAGTGCATACAAATCTATCAAAAGTTTTAAGTTTTCTAAAGGAGTTATCTAAATTTGATTCCAAGGCAGAAGAGATAAAAAATCTGATCGAATCAGCTTTTACACAAACACAAGAAGCTATTTATATTTTAAGAAGGCTCAAGGATAGTTATGAACCAGATCCTGCAGAATTAGAGAAAATTGAAGAAAAGCTTGCGCTAATTAACAAACTTAAATTAAAATATGGCTCAACAATAAAGGAAATAATAGAGTATGCAGAAAAAGCTGAAAAAGAGTTAAGTAATATTTTTGTCTCTGAAGAAACTCTAAAAAATAAAGAAGAAAAACTAAAGAAACTTTCAGATGAGATGATTTCTTTGGCAGATAAAATTTCTTACAAGAGAAGATTTTTAAAAAGCAAAATCGAAGATGAAATTATTAATGAACTTAAGTTTCTTGGTTTTTTAAATCCTTCCTTTGAGATAAAAATTAATGAAAAAGAGATATCATTATTCGGCAAGGATGAAATAGAGTTTTATTTTTCATCCAATCCTGGTGAACCTCCAAAGCCCTTGGTTAAGGTAGCCTCTGGGGGTGAACTTTCAAGGCTGATGCTTGCACTTAAGTGTGTTGAACTTAAGTTAGCAAAGGATTCTATAAAATCTATGACTCTTATATTTGATGAGATTGATGCAGGAATTGGAGGAATTGTAGCAGAAAATATTGGCAGAAGACTTAAAGAGCTTTCCAATCATCATCAAGTACTTTGTGTAACTCATCTTCCTCAAATAGCTGCTCAAGCTCAGCATCATCTAAAAGTAGAAAAGTTCATTTTTGATAATAAAACTTTTGTAAAAGTAGAGATATTGAAAGGAAAAAAAAGAAAAGAGGAAATTGCAAGAATGCTCAGTGGACGCATAACAGAAAGCTCCCTTTTTCATGCAGAAGAACTTCTTGAAAATCAATAATAAATAGACTTTCCTAAAAACTTAAAAGCTGGAGGAAAAAATGGGTAAAAAGAGAATTGCCATTACAATGGGAGATCCTGCAGGAGTTGGTCCTGAGATAATTGTTAAAGCATTTGCTCAGGAAGACATATACAAAATCTGTAATCCTATTGTAATAGGTGATAGAGCGGTTATTAAAGAGGTAATAAAGGCACTTGGTATGGATTTTGATCCTGATAATATTGAAATATTAAACTTAAATGAAATTAAAGATCCATCAAGACTAAGGAAAGGGACTCCTTCGGAAGAGTCAGGAAAAGCGTGTTTTTCTTATATAAGAAAAGCAGTAGAACTTTATAGACTTGGTATAATACAGGCAATTGTAACATGTCCGATTTCAAAGACAGCTTTAAGAATGGCAGGACTTCCATGGTTTGGACACACAGATATGCTTGCAACACTAACAGACACAGAGGATTATGCAATGGCATTTTATAGCGAAAATTTGAAAGTTATTCTTGTAACTATTCATGTTCCTTTAAAAGAAGTTCCTTTTTTGATAAAAAAGGAAAGAGTAATAAGAACAATTCTTTTTGCTAAAAAAGCCTGTGATATGCTTCATATTGAGGCTCCTCGTATTGCAGTATGTGGACTAAATCCTCATGCAGGAGAAGATGGAATTTTGGGAAAAGAAGAGATTGAAGAAATTATTCCTGCTATAAAAGAAGCTAAAGCATTAGGCATAAATGTGTCAGGACCCTATCCTTCAGACTCTCTTTTTTGGCGTGCCTATAACGGAGAGTTTGATATGATCGTTGGAATGTATCATGATCAAGCACTTGCACCTTTTAAGCTTGTTGCCTTTGACAAAGGAGTAAACTTTACAGTAGGACTTCCCTTTGTAAGAACATCTCCTGATCATGGGACAGCTTATGATATAGCATGGCAGGGAAAAGCTAATCCTACAAGCCTCCTTGAGGCTATTAAACTTGCTGTTAGGATGGAGGTTTAATGAAACTCTTTTCTCCTTTTGAAATTAAAACAATAAAAATGAAAAACAGAATAGTTCGTTCAGCAACCTATGAAAAAATGGCTGATGAAGATGGCTTTGTAACTGAGCAATTAATAGACCTTTATGTTACTCTTGCAAAAGGTGGTGTCGGACTTATAATTACAGGAAATGCTCTTGTACATGTATCTGGAAGAAGTGCTCCTAAGATGTTGTGTATTCATAATGATTTTTACATTGAAGGATTAAAAAAACTTACCTCTGCAGTTCATGAAGCAGGAGGCAAAATAGTAATTCAGCTAAATCATGGTGGAAGACAGTGTGCTTCCCTTTTTCTTCATGGTAACCCTCCTGTAGCTCCCTCAGCAGTTTATGAGCCAGTCTATAAGGTAACTCCGAGAGAGCTTACTCATGAAGAAATATGGGAATTGATTGAATCTTTTGGTAAAGCTGCAAAAAGAGCAAAGGAGGCTGGCTTTGATGGAGTTCAAATTCATGGAGCTCATGGATATCTTATTAATCAATTTCTTTCTCCATACACAAACAGAAGAAATGACTACTGGGGAGGAGATGAAGAAAGAAGATTTCATTTTCTTGAGGAAGTTTATCAAAGCATAAGAGACAATGTTGGATATGACTATCCAGTTATGATAAAGCTTAATGCCTGCGATTTTGTAGAAGGTGGACTTACACTTGAAGAAAGCTTAAGAATAGCAAAGAAGCTTGAAAATCTTGGAATTGATGCAATTGAGGTAAGTGGTGGAATTGTAGAGTCAAAGATTGAAGAAAGACCTGTAAGAATGAAGATTGACTCCCCTGAAAAAGAAGCCTATTTTAGAGAATTTTCACGAGAATTTAAAAGAAATCTAAAAGTACCTATAATTCTTGTAGGTGGAATACGTTCTCGCTCAGTGGCAGAAGATATTTTACAGAAAAATGATGCTGACTTAATATCCCTTTCAAGGCCATTAATCTGTGAACCTGACTTGCCAAATAAATGGATGAAAGGTAAGGAAAGCTCTGACTGTATATCATGTAATGAATGTATGAGATTTATAAAATTAGATTATGTAAAATGTACTCAACTTGAAAAAAAAAGATGAATTGATTTAACTTATTGATAAATTCTAAGGGAGGAAACTATTGGAACTCTGTAAATTAACGCTTGTAGAGTTGACAAAATTAATTCATAACAATGAAGTAAGGCCTCATGAGGTCTTGATAGATGTTTTTAAGAGAATTCAAGAAGTAGAAGAAAAAATTAAAGCTTATATAACAGTAACTTTTGAAGTAGCTTATAATATGGCAAAAGATGCAGAAAATGCCATATTTTCAGGGAAAAAATCTTTGCTTACTGGAATACCAATAGCTGTAAAGGACAATATATGCACAAAGGGGATACTTACGACCTGTGCATCAAAGATACTTTCAAATTTCTATCCTCCCTATGAAAGCACCGTAACACAGAGACTTTTGGATAATAAATATATACTCGTAGGTAAAACTAATATGGATGAGTTTGCAATGGGTTCTTCTACTGAAAACTCAGGATTTCAAATTACAAGAAATCCATGGGACTTAGAAAGAGTTCCTGGTGGAAGCTCTGGTGGAAGTGCTGCTGCTGTAGCAGCTGATGAATGTATTGCTGCACTTGGTTCTGATACAGGTGGATCAATAAGGCAGCCAGCATCTTTCTGTGGAGTTGTAGGATTAAAACCAACTTATGGAAGAGTATCAAGATTTGGACTTGTTGCCTTTGCGTCATCTCTTGATCAAATAGGACCAATTACAAAATGTGTTACGGATGCTGCTCTACTTATGAATGTAATAGCAGGATATGACCCAATGGATTCAACATCTGCTCCTGTTGAACCATCTGATTTTACAGAATTTCTTGGAGAGGATGTAAAAGGTTTCAAAATAGGAATTCCAAAGGAGTATTTTATAGAGGGAATGGATAGAGAGGTTGAGGAGGCAGTAAAGAATGCAATTAGACAACTTGAATCTCTTGGTTGTATACCTGTTGAGATTTCTTTACCTCATACAGAATATGCTGTAGCAACATATTATATTATAGCCACATCAGAGGCTTCTTCTAATCTTGCAAGATATGACGGAGTAAAGTATGGATTAAGGATAATGGGTAAAGATTTACTTGAAATGTATATGAAAACTCGTAATAAAGGTTTTGGAGCAGAGGTTAAAAGAAGAATTATGCTTGGAACATACTCTCTTTCAGCAGGATATTATGATGCTTACTATAAAAAGGCTCAACAAGTGAGAACTCTTATTAAAAGAGATTTTGAAAAAGCATTTGAAAAAGTTGATTTTATAATAACTCCAACAGCACCATCTCCTGCATTTAAAATCGGTGAAAAAATAGATGATCCTCTTCAAATGTATCTTTCTGATATATTCACTATTTCAGTAAATCTTGCAGGAGTTCCTGCAATATCCATACCTTGTGGTTTCAGTGAAAAAGGGCTACCAATAGGACTTCAGATAATAGGAAGAGCTTTTGATGAAGCAAGGATTTTACAGTTAGCCTATGCTTATGAACAATCAACGCCATGGCATAAAATGAAACCTCTTTTATAAAGGAGAGAAAATGCAATACGAAGCAGTAATTGGATTAGAAGTACATGCTCAACTTTTGACTAAAAGCAAGATTTTTTGTGGCTGTTCTACTCAGTTTGGAGCAGAACCAAACACACAGGTATGTCCGATATGTTTAGGAATGCCAGGAGTTTTGCCTGTACTTAATAAAAAAGCTGTTGAATACACAATAAAAACAGGGCTTGCCATGAATTGTAAGATCGCCACCTACAGCAGATTTGCAAGAAAAAACTACTTTTATCCTGATCTTCCTAAGGGATATCAAATAAGTCAGTATGAACTTCCTTTATGTGAAAATGGTTATCTTGAGATAATAGTTGATGGTGAGAAAAAAAAGATTCGTATAAAAAGAATTCATCTTGAAGAAGATGCAGGCAAAAACATACATGATCCAGCTGGATACAGCTTTGTTGATTTCAATAGAACAGGAGTTCCTCTAATGGAAATAGTATCTGAGCCAGATATTCGCTCACCTAAGGAAGCTTCGTTATATATGAAAAAATTAAGAGCTATACTTAGATATCTCGGTGTCTGTGATGGAAATCTTGAACAAGGTTCTCTTCGTTGTGATGCAAATGTCTCTGTTAGACCTATCGGTTCAACTGAGTTTGGTGTAAAGACAGAGATTAAAAATATTAACTCCTTTAAGTTTGTTGAAAAAGCTCTTGATTATGAAATTAAAAGACAGATAAAACTTCTTCAAAGAGGTGAAAAAATTATACAGGAGACAAGGCTCTGGGATGCTCAAACAGGCACAACTCAATCTATGCGTTCAAAAGAAGAGGCTCATGATTATAGATATTTTCCTGAGCCAGACCTTGTTCCCGTTGTAGTTTCGGAGGAATGGATTGAAAAAATCAAAAGCCAGATGCCTGAACTTCCAGATCAAAAATTTGAAAGATTTATAAGAGAGTATGGACTACCTCAATATGATGCAGAAATATTAACAGAAGAAAGAGCACTTGCTGAATGGTTTGAAGAGGCAGTAAAACTTGGTGGAAAGCCTAAGGAAGTAGCTAACTGGATAATGGTTGAGCTTTTAAGACTCCTTAATGAAGAAAATAAAGACATAAGTGATTGCCCCTTAAAACCTATACAACTTGTTGAATTAATTGATTTAATTAATAAAGGCATAATAAATAGAAATACCGCAAAAGAAGTCTTTGAAGAAATGTTTAAAACAGGCAAAAAAGCTGAAGATATAGTTAAAGAAAAGGGGCTTACTCAAATTTCAGATGACAGTGTTATAATTGAAGCCATAAAGGAAGTAATGAAGAAAAATCCAAGAGAAGTTGAAAGATTAAAAAATGGCGAAGAAAAACTAATAGGTTTTTTTATAGGACAAGTAATGAAGATTACTAAAGGAAAGGCAAATCCTAAACTTGTTAATGAACTTCTTTTAAAGCTTTTAAAAGAATGAAAATTATTGTAATTGTCCTACTCATAGTTTTGATTCTTTCAAGTAATACATTTGCATTAAAGTGTGATAAATGCCATAAAGATGATAAATCCACTGAAAATACAGTGAATCAAAGGGGAATTAAGACGAAACAGGAGTTAGTCAATATCCTTCGTACTGGACCAAAGGCGAAAATTCATAAGAACTTAACAAATGAAGATATTGAAGAAGCTGTAAGAAAGCTAAATTTAAAATAAAAATTTTTATACGAAATCAAGCCAGTGTTTATATTTTGAATTTTTGCCTTTAACGATATCAAAAAATAGATTTTGAATCTTTTCAGTTATTGGACCCCGACTTCCCTGTCCGATTACTCTGCCATCAACTTCTCTAATTGGAGTAATCTCAGCAGCAGTGCCTGTAAAAAATGCTTCATCTGAAATATATAGTTCATCTCTTGTAAATCTTTCTTCTTTTGTTTCTATGCCTAAATCTTTAGCAATTGTTAAAACAGTATCTCTTGTTATTCCTTCAAGAATTGAGGTTAGAGGTGTTGTCTTAAGAATTCCCTTTCGTACAATGAAAATATTTTCTCCACTTCCTTCAGATACATATCCTTCTGTATCAAGCAATATAGCTTCATCACATCCACAAGATATTGCCTCAATTTTTGCAAGCTGACTATTAACGTAATAACCAGCAACTTTGCCTCTTGACATATTTGAATTAACATGGTTTCTAATAAAAGATGAAATTTTCACTTTAATTCCCTTTTGAAGTCCTTCTTCTCCAAGATACGCACCCCAACTCCAAACAGCTATTGCCACATGAATTGGATTATTTTTAGGATAAACTCCCATATTTCCATAGCCGACAAAAACTATTGGTCTAATATAACAGGAATTGATTTTATTAACTCTTATAGTTTCTTTAATGGCTTCAAATATTTCTTCCTCTGTAAAAGGAATTTTTAAGGTAAAGATGTGAGCAGACTTAAATAGTCTTTCTACATGATCCTTTAATCTGAAAACTGCAGGTCCTTGCTCTGTATTGTAACATCTTATACCTTCAAATACTGCTAAACCATAATGAAGTGAATGCGTTAGGACATGAATTTTAGCATCATCCCAATCTACAAACTTTCCATCCATCCATATCTTTTCAGTCTTAGATAACATGTAGGTTATATTAAACACTATTTTAATTTTGTAAGTCAAGTAGGCACGCTTTATAGTAATGTCAATAATTTTGGGTAAATTCATAAATAGGTGTTGTCTCTTTGTTTTTCATTATAAATACTTCTTCTAAAACTATATTCATCAACCCTTTCTTCATCAAATTTCTCTGTTGTTCTTATTCATCTCAAACTTTGGTTATATTTTTGCTATACTATGTTAATCTTGCGCTATCCATACTTTGGTTGAAATTCAATGTATAATAATATCATACGAAAAATTTAAAGGAGGGAATAATAAAATGCATATAGCAGTAGTAGGAACAGGATATGTAGGACTTGTTACAGGTGCATGTTTTGCTGAATTTGGAGTTTTTGTAACTTGTGTTGATAAAGATCATGAAAAGATTATGAAACTTAAAAGAGGAATTATTCCTTTTTTTGAACCAGGACTTGAAGATATTGTAAAAAGAAATTTAAAGGAAAAAAGATTGAAGTTTACAACTCGTATTGATGAGGCTGTCAATGAAGCCTTGGTAATATTTATAGCAGTAGGGACTCCACCACGTGGAGATGGTTCTGCAAATCTTGAATACGTTGAAGAGGTTGCAAAAGAAATAGCAAAAAATATGAAAAATTATAAAGTTATTGTTACAAAAAGCACAGTTCCTGTTGGCACGGGATTTGTGATAAAGGAAATTATCAAAAAAAATCTTGAAAAACCTATTCCTTTTGATATTGTTTCAAATCCTGAATTCTTAAGAGAAGGTTCAGCTATAGAGGATTTTATGCGTCCAAATAGAGTCGTAATTGGAGCAGAAAGTGAGCAGGCAATTGCAATAATGAAAGATTTATACAGGCCGCTTTATCTATTAGAAACTCCTTTTGTAATTACAGATATAGTAACATCTGAACTTATAAAATATGCAACTAACAGTTTTCTTGCAACTAAGATTTCTTTTATTAATGAAATATCAGCATTGTGTGAAGCAGTTGGAGCGGATGTAAATACTGTTGCAAAGGCAATGGGACTTGATGGAAGAATAGGTCCTAAATTTCTTCATGCAGGTATAGGTTTTGGTGGTTCATGTTTACCAAAAGATACAATGGCACTTGTTAAGATTGCTGAGGAAAAGGGAGTAGAACTTGGTATCATTAAAGCTGCAATTGAAGCTAACAAGAGACAAAGGGAAAGATTAATTAGAAAAATAATAAATGCATTTGACAATAACATAGAAGGTAAAACTATAGGTATACTCGGATTGTCATTTAAACCAAATACTGATGATATTAGAGAGTCTCCAGCTATATATATAATTCAAAATCTTTTAGATAAAAAAGCATTAATAAAAGTTTATGATCCTGCTGCTATGGAAAATGTTAAAAAGATTTTTCCTGATATTACATATTGTTCCGATCCTTACTCTGTTTCAGAAAACGCTGATGCATTAGTAATCGTTACAGAGTGGAATCAGTTTAGAAATTTGGATATTGAAAAAATAAAGAATAACATGAAAGGTAATTTATTTTTTGATTTTAGAAATGTCTATGAACCGGAAAAAATGAAAAAGTTAGGATTTAGATATTTTGGAGTAGGAAGAAACTAAAATTTTTTCTCAAGAATTGCTTGAAAGCATGGATGATTTCTTATGGCATCATAAGTTTTTGATGTTTTAAGATATCTCCAGTTGTTATAACCTTTTGCAATAGCCTTTTTGAGCCATTTACAGGCTTCCTCAGGCATACCCTTTACAGCAAAAAGTTCTGCCATACTGTTTAATGCATATATATTGTTAGGATTAAGTTCTATTGATTTTTTTATATCTCTTTCAGCTTCTTTAAGTTTACCCATTAATAAATAAGTAAATCCTCTATTGTTGTAAGGCATTCCATTGTTTGGTTTCAACTCAATAGCTTTATTGTAGTCTGCAATGGCTAATTCATAAAGTCCTAAAATAGAATAAACAATTCCACGGTTGTTATATGCAAGAAAATATTCAGGATTTAATTCAATAGCCTTAGTGTAATCCGCTATTGCAAGATGATAAAGTTTTTTTCTATAGTATGCATTTCCTCTTTCTTTGTAAGCTTGATAATTATTGGGTTCTTTTTCTATAATCTTTGTGTATTTCAAAATAGCAATATCATACTTTTTTCTTTTTATGAATTTGAGATTTTTATTTATTTTTTGAGTCATATTTAAATTTTATTTTGTTTGACAGTTTTATTTCTATATTTACTAAATTTACTAACCTATCCATACAGTTTTATTAAAATCAAACATTCCCTCTACGATATGGTTTGTTGTGCCTCTGTATCCAACCTTTAAACTGTCTTCAAGGTTATAATATTTAAGGCATGTTCCACATGTAAATATTTCTGTGCCCATTTGTTCAATTTGTTTAAGAATTTGAATAAATTCTTCATCTACAGTTGATAACTTTACTGCTTTGTTCATTAAAAAAATCATTTGAGGTAACTGCCTGTTTACTATCATTGTTTCGAAAAAAGCCTTCATAAGAATTCTTCCAATTTCTTCATCTTTTCCCATTACATCAGATGATACGATAAGAAGCAAATTTTTCTTTGTTTCTTTTTCATAGACATTACTAATACTACATGTATATCCCTTTACTATTTTTATTTTCCAATAATCCTTATCTTTTTCAACTTCATAGTAATATCCAAATCTTTTGGCATATTTTTTTAAGTTTTCTAAGGAACCTTCATTGTCAACAATTATGGTCAATACTCCTTCTTTTATTTTTGACAAGCTATTTTCAGCAAGTATAATTGGCTTAGGGCATTCAAGTCCTCTTGCGTCTATTTCCATTTTATTCCTTTTGCAATGACGATTTATTAGGAATATTATAACAAAATTAATAATTATTATTTGAATCCTGCATTAGGCTTTTTTGTATAATCTTTATTATGACTGTGAGCAAAAAAATCATAGAAAACATAAGTGATAAGATTGAAGCTACCGATGAAAATCTTATAGTATACTCAAAACCTTCTCAAATAAAGGATGTTGCCAAACTCCTTGTAATGCAGGGAGCCAGATTTGTTCATCTTACAGCAATTGATTTTATCAGTCAAAGAAATCTTATTGAGCTTAATTATTTTTTCTCCTTTATTGGTGATAGAATTAACATTATTGTAAAAATACCTCTTGAAAAGGAAGAACTGTCTATCTCATCAATATCAGAAGTGGTTCCAGCTGTTGTATGGGCTGAGAGAGAGTGTAATGATCTATTTGGAGTAAATTTTGAAGGACATCCTGATCCAAGAAGACTTGTATTGCCAGATGATTGGCCTCAAGGAGTCCATCCCTTAAGAAAAGATTTTTCTTACAGCAGTAGACCACCTGAATCAAAACAACCTCCTCCACTTAAAAAACCTGAAGAGGGTAAAACAGTTATTCCAATTGGACCATTTTATCCATCACTTGAAGAGCCTGCATATTTTAGATTGATTGTTGAAGGAGAAGAGATTGTTGATTTTGACTACAGAGGTTTTTATGTTCACAGAGGAATTGAAAAGCTTGCCGAAAGTGCTTTGAATTATCAGCAAATTCCCTTTCTTGCAGAGAGAATCTGTGGTATTTGTGGTTTTGTCCATTCATCTGCTTACTGCCAAGCGGTTGAAAAGGCTGCTAATATAGAGATTCCTCTAAGAGCAAAGTTTATTCGCAGTCTTTTTCTTGAACTGGAAAGGCTACACAGTCATCTTTTATGGATAGGTTTAGCAGCTCATATTGTAGGTTTTGATACACTGTTTATGCAGGCTTGGAGAATTCGTGAACCAGTAATGTATATATGTGAAATTATTACAGGAAATAGAAAGACTTATGGAATAAATATTGTTGGAGGAGTAACAATAGATATTCATAACCAGCACTTAAAGGAAATAGAGAAAATTATTTCTCAGATTGAAAAGGAAGTAAGAGAATTGAGGGAAATTATCATTGATGATGAAGTAATACAATTAAGATTTAAAAATGTAGGTATTCTAAAACATGAAGATGCAAAAAAATATTGCGTAGGCGGTCCTGTAGCAAGAGCTTCAGGAATAAATATTGATATGAGAGTTAACTTTCCCTATGCTGCCTATCCTATGTTAAATATTAGAGTTCCCTTAAATAAATCAGAAGATGTATGGGCAAGAACTATTGTAAGATTAGAAGAAATCCTAATATCAATAAACATTATTAAACAAATTCTTGAAAGTATTCCTGAAGGATCAACATCAGTAAAGGTATCAAAAATAGAGCCATGGAAAGAAGCAATTTCATATATTGAAGCTCCAAGAGGACAGCTTTTTCATTATGTTATGACAGGTCCTGATGGAAGACCATACAGATGGAGTGTTAGAGCTCCATCATATCAAAACTATCAAGCTCTTTCAGTCATGCTTAAAGGAGCCTCAATAGCTGATGCTCCCTTAATTATTGGAAGTATTGATCCATGCTTTTCTTGTACTGAAAGATACGAGGTTATAGATTTAAAAACTCAGTCTTTGAATGTCTATACAGCAGAGGAATTAAAGAAATGTTTAAAAGCAAGATAAAAGCACTCTTATTATCATCAAGGCATAAGAAAATTACAAGACCTTATCCATTTGTTCCTGTTACTCCACCTGAAAATTTAAGAGGAAGACTTGAGGTTGATCCTTATAAATGTATAGGATGTGCCAATTGCGTAAGAACATGTCCTTCAAGATTAATAAGCATTGAAAACTTTGAAGATGAAAAAATAGTAATATTTTTATCCGGCAGATGCATATACTGTGGAAGATGTGCAACAGCCTGTCCTGAAAAAGCAATTCGTATTACTCATGAATATGAGCTTGCAACTGACAATAAGAAAGATCTTGAGATTGTCATAAAAATAAAAATGGTAAAATGTCTCATTTGTGGAAAACCTTTTACTTCAGTGAATATGTTAAATAAGCAAATAGAAAGACTTAAAGAAAAAACCGAAGAGCAAGTCAATAAACTTAAAATCTGCGCTGAATGTAAAAGAAAGGGGAGCTAAAATTTATCCATGGATTTTTTATTATTAACATTAATTACTCCTTTTGTGGGAGCATTTTTTGTGTATATATTTAAAAATAAAACAGAGGTTTTGGCTTTCATTTTTTCTCTAATTACGGTTTTATTTAGTTTGCTTAATTTTTTTGAGATTTATTTTTCAAAAATAGAGATTACTTATAGTTTTTCACTTTTTAAATGGTTAAATAGCGGAATAAATTTTACGCTTATTTGTGATCCATTGAGTTTGATTTTGCTTATTCTTATAGTTGTAATAGGACTTTTTGTAGTTTTATACTCTGTGGGATATATATCTCCATTAAATGCTGACCATCCTTTTTACAAACCTTATGAAAATTATTATTTTTTACTTCTTCTTTTCATAGGTGCAATGATAGGTGTTGTTACAGCAGGAAATCTTCTACAGTTATTTTTTTTCTGGGAGATCACAACTCTTTGTTCTTGGGCATTGATTTCATATACAAGAGAAAAAAAGGCTTTATTTTCAGGATTAAAAGCCTTTATAATGACCCATATTGGAGCATTTGGCTTCTTAGTTGCCCTTGCCTTAATGTATTCTGAAGTAAAAACCTTTGATTTTTCAGTAATTAGCT
This sequence comes from Thermodesulfovibrio sp., assembly GCA_039630505.1. Taxonomy (GTDB): domain Bacteria; phylum Nitrospirota; class Thermodesulfovibrionia; order Thermodesulfovibrionales; family Thermodesulfovibrionaceae; genus Thermodesulfovibrio. Next base: position 144,311 of record JBCNUV010000020.1, on the reverse strand, counting down.
CTTTATCCAATAAGTTTATTATTTTTACTCTTTTATTTTTTGCAGCATCGGCAAAATCTGCTCAAATACCTCTTTTTACATGGTTACCGAATGCAATGGTAGCTCCCACGCCAGTAAGTGCCTATCTTCATGCAGCGGCAATGGTTAAAGCCGGAGTTTATCTAATAGCAAGAATTTATCTTTCAAATATTTATTTGACAGATATTGAGGCTTTTGTGGTAGGAATAATCTCTATTTCAACAATGTTATTATCTGTGATTTTATATTACTTACAGGATGATCTAAAAAAAATCCTTGCCTATTCAACAATTGGACATCTTGGATATATTCTTTTTGGAGTTTCGCTTGGAGTTTATGGTTCACAAACAGGAGGAATAGGAGGAGTATTTCATATAATAAACCATGGATTTGCTAAAGGATTGCTTTTTTTATCAGTTGGTGCAATCGCCTATGCAACAGGTTCAAAAAGTATTAAAGAACTTCAGGGAGTATCAAAAAGATTTCCTCTTGTTACAGCATGTTTTCTTTCAGGAATGTTTGCTATAATTGGAGTTCCACCTTTTTCAGGATTCTGGAGCAAATTTATGATTCTTACTGGAGCCTTTGAACTTAAAAACTTGACTACTAATATATTCGGTTTAATTGCTATAGTGGAAAGCATTCTTGCTTTCTGTTGGTACATTTTTGTGGGACACAAGGTATTTTTCGGTGAAGCTTCAGAAAAAGTATTAAATGCTAACGATAAGATTCCTTTATCTATGAAAATTAGTCTAATATCCCTTTTAATTTTAAATATATTAGCTCCTGTAGTTGGCTATCCCTTTATTAAAGCTTTATTAGGAGGAAACTGAATGGATTATCTTTATCTTTCCCTTTTATCATTAATTTTTGCAATGTTTTTAACATTTTTTATAAAAAATAAAAGTCTGTCTGGATTCGTAACCCTAATTATGACATCTTTTTCTTCTGTCTGTCTATTCTATCTTTCCTTAGACATAATAATTGAAAATAAAACAGTGGAAAAGGAAATTTTTTCACTAAAACCGCTTCTAAATTCATCTCTTATTATAGGTATTGATTCTCTTTCTGCTTTATTTCTTTTAGTAATATCTTTGGTTTCATTTTGTGTTACTTTGTTTTCATGGAAGTATTTGGAAGCATATAAAACAGAATCACCACAAAGATTTTATCCCTTTTTAGTCTTACTTTTTATATCATCTATCGGTGTTGTCTCAGTAAAAGATCTTCTTTTTTTCATAGTATTTTGGGAGTTGATGACGCTTAGTTCATGGTTTATCGTTGTTTTTGAAAGAGAAAAAACATCAGCACTTAAAGGAGGTCTTCAATACTTTATTACAGCCCATGTGACCACAGCTTTTTTAATTCTTGCTTCTGTAATAGTTTACTCATACAGTAATGATTTTTCTTTCAAAGAAATAAATAAGAGTTTTTTACTAATCATAGATAAGTATCCTTATCTTTCGCATTTTATCCTTTTTTGTGTTTTTATAGCTTTTGTAACAAAAGCTGGTGTTCTTCCTTTTGGTTTTTGGCTTCCAAATGCATATCCTCAGCCTCCTTCATCGGCTTCATCTTTCTTTGGAGGTGTAATGTCAAAGCTTGCAGTTTATGCTCTTTTTAGATTTTTCTCTTCAGTAATACCTCTTTCATATCATACTCAGGTATGGGGATTTATAATTGCTGTATTTGGAGTTTTTTCAATATTTATAGGAACAATTGCAGCTCTCACACAGGATGAAGCAAAAAGACTTATGTCTTTTCATGCCATTGGACAAGTTGGATATATGCTTTTGGGTATAGGAGTTGGACTTTATTTTATAAATATTAATCCTTTTCTTGCTGCAGTCTCATTAGTTGGTGGATTATTTCATGTATTTAATAACTCTATTTATAAAAGTCTTTTGTTTCTTAATGCTGGAGCTATTTTTTATAAAACAGGAACAACAGATCTAAACAAGGTATCTGGATTAATAAAAGTAATGCCTATTACAGCAATTACTGCTCTTGTTGGTTCTTTATCTATCGCTGGAGTGCCACCTTTTAATGGTTTTATTTCAAAACTACTTATTTTTGAGTCATCAATATGGTCGGCAAAGCAATCTGATGTGTTCTTTTTAATAAGAGGATTATTTATAGTCTTTGGAATTATCTCTGTCTTTATTTCTGCAGTAACTTTGGCATCCTTTCTTAAGTTTGTAAACTCTGCTTTTATGGGAAAACTTCGTGGTGTAATTAATGAAAAAAGAAGTCTACCATGGAGTATGGTTTTGTCCCAGATAATTCTTGCTGTAGTTTGTTTTATTACTGGTTTATTTCCATTTATTCCATTAAAGATTATCTATAATGCAACAGTATCCTGTTTTGATTTATTACCAAGTTTTTCATCGGTATTTATTGTTGATTTTAAAGGAGTTGGAATTAACTTTTTTGAAAATTACTCCCAAGGTGCTTGGTATCCTATATTTGTTATGATTCCTTTAATATTGCTTAGTATTTTAATATTTGCCTTTGAAAAATATGCAAAAGCACCAAAAAGAGATGTAGAAACATGGTATGGTGGTAAAGAACATGCTCCTGAAGAGGTAGTATACAAGGGACATAGTTTTTATCAACCCTTTAAGGATCTTGTAAGCTTTAGAATAGGAAATATTCAATTTAAAGGATTTTATCCAGTTAAAATTCCTAAAGTTGAGTTTAAAATTCCTCAAAAATTCATAAAAATTTTCGATATTGATGAATGGTTTTACTATCCAGTTATAGATAGGATAAAAAAATTTTTTCAATTTTTTGGAAAAATCTACGAAATATTAACAGAAAAATATATTTCATGGTTAGTTTTTGGTAGTATTTTTGTTTTTGTCTTATTGTTTTATATTTTTGGGGGAAGATTATGAATACTGAGTTCATAATCCTTTCATCTGTTGTAAATATATTGATTGTCTTGATATTGTCTCCATTATTCGATGGATTTACAAGGAAAATAAGGGCTTTGATACAAAGTAGAGTAGGTCCTCCCCTTCTTCAATCTTACTATGATCTTCTCAAACTTATGGGAAAGGAGGATTTGAAATCCACTATAAATCCCCTTTTTAGACTTTCTCCTTATCTTTCAGTTGTAAGTATTGGAATGGCATCTCTTTTAATCCCCATAACAGGATTATGCCCTCCATTAAATTTCTGGGGAGATATATTTCTCTTTATCTATATAATTACAGTTGTTGGAATTGCGATAATTATAACTGCTTCTGCATCAGAGAATCCCTTTGCTTACATAGGTGCTTCAAGAAAGATGATGCTTCATCTTTCAGTTGAACCGATTCTTGCAATTGCTCTTATAACAGGTGCTATAAATGCAGGCTCCTTTAAAATTGGAGATATAGTATCATGGTATTACTCAAATGGGCCAAATGTTTCAATGCTTCTTTCAACAGTATGCGTTTTTCTTTCACTTCAGGCTTTAATTGGTAAAATTCCTTTTGATATATCTGAAGCTGAACAAGAGATTGCAGAAGGTGTTTTAATCGAATTAAGTGGACCTAAATATGCATGTGTTAAGTGGGCAAATATGTCAAGACAGGTTCTTTTTTGTCTTGTTTTTACACAAATTTTTATTCCATGGCCCCTTTCAGAAAATTCTCTAATAAATATAATAATTAGTTTAATTAAAGTTACAGCGATTATATTTATAAGCACTCTTATTGAATCCTTAAATCCAAGACTAAGAATTGATCAAGCTTTGAAATATAATTTAACATTAGCTCTTTTTTCATTAACATCTATATTCTTAGCTTTATTAGGAGTGTAGTATGGAAATTATTTATATTGCAATTTTGTTCTTTGGTTTTCTTGCAGGAGAGGCTAAAAGTCTTAAATTTTCGATTTTAAGTCTTATTCCTCACTCTCTTTTTATTGTTATAGTGGTTTTCATTATTGGATATGTTAACAATATCCCATCTCTTTATCTAATTGCAGTATTGGATTTAATTGTAAGAGCGATTTTGATGCCAATTCTTTTGCTTAAGTGCTTAAAAAACAGAGTTGAAACAGAAACAAAACCTTCAATCTCTCATCCTCTCTCCATAGCTTTATCAATAGTATTGCTTTCTATTGGTTATAATTTCGTTGAGATGTTCAAGTCATCTTACATTCCTCATGTTATTTCAAGTTTCTCAAGTGGTTTAACACTTTTTTTATATGGTTTTTATCTTTTTATATCAAAACGAGATATTCTGAAGATGATGATAAGCTTTTTTATAATTGAAAATGGTGTTCATTTTTTAATAATTAGCATGATTCCACGAATGCCAAAGTTTATTGAAATATCAGTAACTGTTAATTTTGTAGTGGCTATAATTTTTTTGGTTTACATTAGTTTGAGACTAAATGAGATTTTTGTTAAAGAAGAAATTGAAAAACTTAAAGAATCAAGCTCTCAAAGGAGTTAAGCATGAGTATTGAGTTGGCACCATATCTTTTCAGTTTTATAGCTCCTTTTATGGCATCTTTAATAGTTTTTCTCTTTGGAAAAAGGAGATTTATAAAAGAGTCAGTTTCAGTTTTATCAATATTTTTAGCCATACTTTCCACGGTTTTATGTTGGAATTCTCTAAGTATTTCAGATAAAACTTATCTAATATTCGGAAAGATTTTCTATATTGATGGATTTAGCATATTAATGCAATTAATGGTTGAGTTTGTTGCCTTAATGGTAATTTTATATTCTCTTTTTTATATTCCTAAGGTATACAATCATAGAAAAGAAAACTTTCATAATTACTATAGTGCGATACTTCTTTCAACAGCATTTATGAATCTTTCCTTTATTTTCAATAATCTTTTCTTACTTTATATTGCTCTTGAACTGAGCACCATTGTTGCCGTTTATGTTATTGTCTTTAAATTAAATAAAGAGTCCCTGAAAGCAGGCTTTAAATACATTATTCTAATTAATGTGGGAATTCTCTTTAGTCTGTTAGGAATTATACTGCTTTTTTACATGGCTGGAGAACCTGTAATGATAAGCAATATTGGAGAAGTTATTAAAGCTCTTCACAGAAACATTGCTTTATTGTCAGCATTTTTATTTATTGTAGGTTTTTTTACAAAAGCAGGCTTAATCCCATTTCATCTTTGGTTGCCAGATTCATATTCCGAGTCTCCATCATCAGTAACAGTATTCTTAGCTGGAGGTGTAACAAAACTTGGATTTTATGGATTAGTTAGGACAATAACTGGATTTTCTTTTAACTATGAAGAGATAAAGATTTTAGTCATATTTCTTGCATCTTTAAGCATGCTGATTGGTGCTATTGTGGCATTTAATCAGAGAGATATTAAAAAAATTATAGCATATGTAAGTATTAGTGAAATGGGATTTATAGCCTCTGCCTTAGTTTTGAAAACATATGAAGGAATATTTGGAGGAGTATTTCATCTTATAAATCATACTCTTATAAAAGGAGCTTTATTTTTTGTTGCAGGAGCAATTGTTTATAGTTGTGAAAGTAGAAATATTGAGAATATAAAGAAAGCAATAGGGAAGATGCCTACAGTTATTACCACCTCCTTCTTTATTGGAAGTTTAGCCGTAGGAGGAATGCCTCTTTTTGCAAGTTTTTTAAGCTCTATTACAATATTTTTTGCTCTTACAAAGGAAGGATTTTTATGGGCATCCATAGTTTTAATTGTTTCAGAGTTTATTAATGCTGTTGTTTTACTTAAAACTGGCATAGAGATATTCTGGAATAAAGAAAAGAGTGAAGTTTCTACAACTTCCATACCATTTTTGATGTTAATTTGCACTGGTTTTTTTGTAATATTATTAATACTTTTTGGAATATATCCTGATATTATCTATCCTCTTATTGACAGCGCAACAAAGGGAATTATTAGAATTTTAAATTAAAGGAGGATTAAAAAATGTCTTTACTTAAAAAGTTAGCCCAACAATCACTAAAAAAATCAGTATGGATATTTCATGTAAATACTGGAGCATGTAATGGCTGTGATATAGAACTTCTTGATATACTTACTCCTTACTATGATATTGAGAGATTTGGAATGAAAGCAGTTAGTTCTCCAAGACATGCAGATGCATTAGTAATCTCGGGACCTGTAACAAGACCCACTGTAGAGTTTGTTAAGTCAGTATATGAAGCAACTCCGGAACCAAAGATTGTTATTGCTCTCGGTTCATGTGCTACTGCAGGTGGAATCTGGTTTGACAGTTATAATGTAGTAGGCGGAGTTGATAAAGTAATACCAGTTAATTTATATATACCAGGATGTCCTCCTCGCCCAGAGGCAATTATTTTTGGAATTGCCCAGGCTCTTGGTATTTCAAAAAAGAAAATAAAGCCTCTTGTCGCCGAACAGATTGCAGCTGAGTGAATTTTTAAAAAATATTAAGGGAAAGATTTTAATTGCTGGGATTGGAAATCCTTTAAGAGGAGATGATGCAGTTGGCTCATATATTGTAAAAAGATTAATTGATGATAAAATAAATGCAGTTTTAATTAATTGTGAAGACCAACTTGAAAGATTTATTGAAAAGATAATTCAACATAAGCCAGAAACTATTATTTTTATCGATGCTTTACAGATGAATCAAAAACCAGGTTCTGTAACTTTTTTAACAGAAGAAAACTTAGAAAATATTAGAGTTTCAACTCATCAGGGAAATCTTAGTATGTGTATAAAGTATATAAAATCAAAGATAAAAACTAAAATATTCATAATCGGTATTCAGCCTGAAAATACAGATTTTGGGAAACCAATAAGTGAAAAAGTCCTAAATACAGCAGAGACTCTTAGAAGTATTTTATTAAGTAGCATTAAATAGTTTAATTTTTTCACTTTTTAACTAAATCAATGATTGTAATTTCCGGTGAAGCAAAGATTCTTATTGGTGGTCCCCATGTTCCTGTTCCTTTGCTGATGTAAAGATATTTATTATTTCCAATTTTTAATAATCCTGAATCTTTATTTTTGTAATATAGTTTCGTCAAAAGACTAAATGGAAAGAATTGACCTTTATGAGTGTGTCCTGAAAGCTGTAAATCAAAGTAATCTATAAGTTCATTATCTACTAAAGGTCTATGCCTAAGAAGTATAGTAAAGCCACTTTTACTAAAATTTTTAACAAGTGAGTATCTGTTAACATTTAGATCAAATCCATATCTTTTTGCCTCCAAATCATCAAATCCTACTATATTTAAGTTTAATGAGTCTATTCTTACTGCCTTGTCTCTTAAAACTTCAAATCCTGCTTTTTCTGTAAAGGTAAGTGCTTGATTTATTCCTGCATAAAACTCATGATTTCCAGTAATGGCAAACTTTCCATAGTGAATATTTACTTCTTTTAAAATATCTGCAATATGATTTAGTTTATCAATTTGGGCATCTACCAAGTCTCCTGTTGAAATAAGAATATCGGGACTGGTTTGTTTTATTGTATTAACGATTTTTTTAATTCTAAACTCTCTTACAATTAGACCGATGTGAACATCAGATATCTGAACAACTCTTATATTTCTGTTGATTTTGTCTGTTTCAATAGTTATTTTTTCAGTCTTTATATTTAATGCCTCAAAGTATCCGTAAATTAAAAATCCAATTGCAAAGCTTAAAGGTAAGAAAAATGCAAATATTGAAGCTTTTCTTAGTAGATTTTTTTCTAAAATTTTTGATACAACAAGTATTAAAACTCTTAAAAAATCAAATAAAATTCCAAAAAACAAAAAAAGAACTACAAAAGCCATCCAAAGATATCCAATCCATGAAAGTCCAATTGCTAAGGATTCATACCCATTTCTTTCAGAAACTCTTATTATTAAAGGAGAAAATATCATTATCAAAAGAAATGCTCCGATGAGTATATGGATATAGCTTTTTAGTATGATAGCGGATTTAAGTTTGATAAAGAAATAGAGATTAACTAAACTGTATAGAGTAAAAAATATGATGAAAAATGGTCTCATTTGAGTTTAGTATAACGGAGAGGGAGGGATTTGAACCCTCGGTGGAGCTTTTAGACTCCACACGCGATTTCCAGTCGCGCCCGTTCGGCCACTCCGGCACCTCTCCAAAACTTTTTTATTTTATCATTTCGAAGAAAATTTTACAAATTTATTATCAAATTATTTTGAAACAGACTGATATAATTTGTTATACTTTTATCCAGCTGGATGTAAGGGAAGAGGGGTGAGAATCCCCCGCTGCCCCGCAGCCGTGTTGGGAACGAAAGCCCATTCCATAGGATTTAATCCTATGGAAAAAGCCACTGGAGACAGAGTCTCTGGGAAGGCGGGCAAGTAGGCATGAAGCCCTAAGCCGGAAGACCTATCCAGCCAGAAAGCCTTTGGCTTTCTGAATTAGCCTCGAGGGAGGTATCAAGATGATCTTCTTTATCTTCCTTATTTTCTCTCTTTTTCCCATCAGTTTAGCCTTAGCAGAGGATTCCACTATGGAAGAGATTATTGTAACAGCAACAAGATTTGAAGAACCAAAGGGAGATCTTCCCTATACTGTCCAGATTATCACTAAGGAGGATATTAAAAACTCTACTGCAAGGGATTTAGGAGACTTGATTATTGAGGCGGCAATTGGGCATGTTCATAAGTATCCTGGAGTATCTACAAGCCGAATTGGATTAAGAGGATTTTTTACTGATTTATTTGATGACATAAAAAGTAGAGTCCTCGTTCTTATTAATGGAAATAGAGCTGGAACAGTAAATCTTGCCACTATACCTGTTGATGATATAGAAAGGATTGAGATTATTAAAGGACCTGCCTCAGTTATTTATGGCTCTTCAGCAATGGGAGGAGTAATAAACATTATTACAAAAAAGGGTAAGGAGGAGGGAATACAGGGTTCAATTGGAGGTGAGGCTGGTTCTTGGAATTACTGGAAAACAAAAGGTGAGATAAGTGGGAAAAAGGGTTCCTTTGATTTTTATATTTCTGCCAGCCGTTCTTCCATTGATGAATATTCTGCAAAGGGTTATGGAAAGATAGAAAACACAGGATACAATAATCAAGCTCTATCTGTTCGTTTAGGATATAGCTTTTTTGACAAACATAATATTTCCCTTGGAATTCAACATTGGAAAGGATGGGATATTGGTATACCAGGAGCAAGATATAAACCAGATCCAGATGACTATAAGAACATAGATAGAAATAGAATTGATTTAGAGTATAAAACAGAAACATTTAAAGGAGGATACTATATTACAAAAAATAAAGATGAATTCCATGAAGTAAATAAATCAGTAATCTCGGATATCACAGTAAAAAAGACAACCACACAGGGCTTAAGCCTTAGTAAAGTATTTTTATTTGATGAACATAAAATTATTTTAGGAGCACAGTGGGAAAGAATAGAGATAAAAAGTTCAAAAACTAAGGGTGCTCCCTATAATCCAAACTCAGAGTATGATAGCTATGGTCTTTTCTCTGAGGGAAGATTGAGTTTATTTGATAAAAGGCTATTTATTAATCTGGGAGTTCGCTATGATTACTTTGAAAATGAGATACTTTCCACACCAGGAATTGAAAGTCTAAAACCAAGAAAGGAAAATCTTGATAATTTAACACTTAGAGGAGGAGTTTTATATAAGCTTACTGATAGTTTTTCAATAAGAGGTAGTGCTGGAACTGCCTTTAGAGCTCCTGCACCAAATGAGCTCGCTGCTGATTATGCTTCTGGAACATATCGTTACATAGGAAATCCTAATTTAAAACCAGAGAAAAGCAAATCCTTTGATATAGGATTTTCCTACATAAAGGATTTGTTTAAGAGTGATATCTCATTCTTTCATTCCATATTTAAGGACAAAATCACTTACTATTTTGATAGCGCTCTTAATGCTAATTCCTATAGAAATGTTGATGGAGCAGTAATTCAAGGTATAGATGGTAATTTTTCCTATGATATAGGTTTATCCTATGGATTAAGTTTTTCCCTTGAGCCATTTATTAACTTTACCTATCATACAAGATACGAAAGTAAAGATGAAACTGAAATTAGTAAATATGGAAAGACCCTTCAGTATATTCCAAAATCCATAGCATCCTTTGGAATAAAGGCAGGAAAGGATAGATGGGATCTTAAATTTATAGCCAACTATATAGGCAAAGAGAGAGTTTTTGATTGGAATTATGGAAAAGCCATTGATAAAGATGATTTTACCGTTTTTAACTTCAAAGGTTCTTACAGACCGATAAAGAATCTTGAACTAATTCTTTCAGTAGAAAACTTGTTTGACCGAGCCTATGAGTATGTTCAGTACTACCCAATGCCAAGGAGAACCATAATAGGAGGAGTCAAGTGGATATTCTAAAAGCCTTTGTGTCATGGAGTGGTGGAAAGGAAAGTTCATTAGCCCTTTATAGAGCAAAAAGAGAAGGTGTAAATATTCTCTTTCTTCTTAATATGATAGCAGAGGATGGGAAATATTCAAGGTCTCATGGAATAAAGGCTGATTTAATTAAAGCTCAGGCAGAAGCTATGGGAATACCTATAATTCAAAGGGCAACTAATTGGGAAAACTATGAGAGGGAGTTTAAGGACACGGTGATGAGTCTAAGGAAAGAGGGTATTAATTCAGGAGTATTCGGTGATATTGACCTTGAGCAACATAGAGATTGGGTTGAGAGGGTCTGCAGAGAAATAGAAATTAAAGCATTACTTCCCCTTTGGGGTGAGGAAAGAGAAAATCTTCTTAATGAATTCATAAACTTAGGTTTTAAAGCCTTTGTCTGTGCAGTAAATCCCTCCTTTCTTGATGATAGATGGCTTGGACGAGAGATTGATTTTGAGTTTATTAGGGATTTAAAAAATCTTGGAGGGGTTGATCTTTGTGGAGAAAAGGGAGAGTATCACACCTTTGTTTATGATGGTCCCATATTTAAGGAAAGAGTTAAATTTTCACTGGGGAAAAAGCTCTTAAAGGACAGAAGATGGATTATTGAGATAGAAAAAATTTAGAAAAAAGGAGCACAGATGGAGAGTAATTTAAATCCCTTTAAAATTAAAATTGAACCGATAAAAAAAGAGTTTATTGATTTGGCATGGAGGAGGCTTGATAATCTTACTAAACCTCCAAGAAGTCTTGGTAGACTTGAGGAAGTTGCAGCAAGGCTTGTTGCTATATATGAAAATCCTATGCCTGAGATAAAGAAGAAGGCAGTTTTTGTATTTGCCTCTGATCACGGAGTCACTAAAGAGGGTGTATCTGCCTATCCAAAGGAAGTTACTGCCCAGATGGTTTTTAATTTTTTAAGAGGAAAAGCAGGAATAAATGTTTTAGCAAGACATGCAGGAGCAGATGTCTTAGTTGTTGATGTTGGTGTGGATTATGATTTTGGAGAAGTTCAAGGATTGATAAATAAAAAGATAGTTAAAGGAACGGCAAACATGGTAAGTGGACCTGCATTGACTTATGAGCAGGCATTAAAATCAATTCAAATTGGTATTGATCTCGTAAGAGAGTATTATTACTATGGTTACAATCTTTTTGCTACAGGAGAGATGGGAATAGGAAATACAACTCCTTCATCAGCAGTTGTAAGCATTCTAACTAAATGTAAAGTTGAAGAAGTAACTGGAAGGGGAAGTGGCATTGATGAGATTGTATTTAGAAGAAAGGTTGAAGTAATAAAAAAAGCAATAGCTATAAATAATCCTATTTCATCGGATCCTATTGATGTTTTGGCAAAGGTTGGAGGTCCTGAGATAGGTGCAATGGCAGGAGTTGTCTTAGGTTGTGCAGAATTAAAGATTCCTGTTGTAATTGATGGTTTTATATCTACTGCAGGAGCATTAATTGCCTATTGTATAAATTCAAATGTTAAAGACTATATTTTTGCTTCCCATAACTCTGTTGAGAGAGGACATAAAAAAGTTCTTGATTTTATGGGACTTGAGCCTTTACTTGATCTAAACCTAAGACTTGGTGAAGGAACAGGTGCAGCCCTTGCAATGACTATTATTGAAGCTTCTCTTAAGATTTACCGAGAGATGGCAACTTTTGAGGAGGCAGGGGTATCTAAGGGTGATAAATAGGTTTATTATAGCTCTTTCTTTCCTTACGCTATTGCCTTTAAAGCAAAAAAGGATTGATGAAAAAGAATTAGTATCCTCTGTGGTTTTTTTCCCTGCTGTTGGTTTTATAGAAGGGATTTTATCCTTTGCTTTATCCTATGCCTTAATGCAGACTTTTCCATCATCCATAGTTTCCCTTATCTTACTTCTTTTTTTTCTTATTACGAGAGGAATACTTCATCTTGACGGACTTTCAGATACCTTTGATGCATTCTTTTATAAGTCAACTGGTGATAGGGAAAAAGATTTAGAGAGAAGACTTGAGATCATGAAAGACAGTAGTGTGGGAGTTGCAGGGGTAGTGGCTTTAGTGTTTGCTATTCTTTGTAAGTTTATTCTTTTTAAAGAGATTCTTGATATGAAGCAATATTTGATTTTTATTTTTACCTTTTGTCTTTCAAGATGGATAATAATTCCTCTTATGTATTCAGGAAAGCCAGCAAGAAAAACAGGGCTTGGTTTTCTATTCATTGGAAAAATAAAATTAAGACAGCTTTTTTTGTCAACTCTTTTACCTTTGATTTTATTTCTTTATTTTGTCGTATATGAAAAGTATATATTTTTAGTTGCCTCTTTGTTGATTATTTTTCTTATTTTTCTTTTTCTTAAAAAACTCTTTGAAAAGTTCTTCAATGGAATAACAGGAGACAATCTCGGTGCAACAGTAGAGATTATGGAAATAGCCTTTTTAATATCCTTTATTTCTTTTGAGAGAATATGGCTAAGTACTTAATGATACAGGGAACATCTTCAAACTGTGGAAAAACTCTAATTGTTACTGCTCTTTGTAGAATAGCTAAAAAAAGAGGTATAAAAGTTGCACCTTTTAAGGCTCAAAATATGAGTCTTCAAAGCTTTGTTACAGAAGAAGGAGGAGAGATAGGAATAGCTCAAGCAGTTCAGGCAGAGGCATCGGGTATAACTCCTACTGTGCATATGAATCCCATATTGCTTAAACCATCAGGCAAACAGGGGATTCAAGTAGTTGTTCATGGAAAGCTTTATAAGACTTTGAATTCAAAGGATTTTTATTTTGAAAATAAAAAACTTTGGGAAAAGGTAGTATACTCCCTCGATTATTTAAGTAAAGAGTATGATTTTTTAGTAATTGAAGGTGCTGGAAGTCCTGCAGAGATAAATCTTCTTGATAGAGACATCGTAAACATGGCTGTAGCAGATTATCTGAAAGCACCAGTAATTATAGTAGGTGATATTGACAGAGGCGGTGTTTTTGCCTCTCTTTATGGAACTGTAAAACTTCTTAAAGAGTATGACAGTTTAATTAAAGGTTTCATAATTAATAAATTTAGAGGTTATAAAGAAATTCTTCTCTCTGGAATCAAAAAACTTGAGAATATGATAGAAAAACCCTGTCTTGGAGTAATTCCATATATAGAGGAAACGGGAATTCCTGATGAAGATGGAGTATCAATGAGACTTTCTAACTATAAATCTTTTGAGATGGATCCTCCAGTAAAGGTGGTTGTTTTAAGGCTAAGATATATCTCAAACTTCAGTGACTTTGAGCCATTAAGATTTGAGCCTGATGTTGAGTTGATATACTCATTAAGAAAAGAAGACTTACTTAGTGCTGACATAATAATAATTCCTGGTTCAAAGAAAACATTAGAAGATTTAAGACTATTAAAAGAACTTAAAATTGATGAAACTTTAAGAGAACTCTCTAAAAAACAAGTCGAAATAATTGGAATATGTGGTGGATTTCAAATGCTTGGAGAAAGACTAATAGATCCCTATCAAGTAGAAGACTCAATCACGGAAATTGATGGCATAGGTTTACTTCCTATGGAAACAGTATTTTATCCTGAAAAGATAACAACTCAGGTTGAAGGATATTTATGTTTAGAACCTTCAATAAAAATAAGAGGCTATGAAATTCATAAGGGAGTAAGTTATGGTCCAACAGGAGTTTTTAAAATTAAAAGAACTTCGATGAATGAAACTTTATTTGATGGAGTATCTAATGGAAAAGTTTGGGGAACCTATATTCATGGAGTATTTGATAGTGATAGCTTTAGAAGATGGATTATAAACAGGCATAGAATCAAAAAAGGGTTAAGTCCTATTGATCATAGTTTTTCATGGACTAAGCTTAAACAATCTTTTATAAATAAGATTGCAGAAACTGTAGAAAAAAATCTGGATATTGATAGATTATGGGAAATAGCTGGTTTATGAATATATTTTTTGTTGAAGACTTGATAATAGTTGGAGCATTTTTAGTTGATCTTTTAGTGGGAGACCCTAAGAAATATCATCCTATCAGAGTAATAGGTAAACTCATTGAAAAGACAGAAGAATTTTTAAGAAATAGAGATCTTAACAATAGATTTGGAGGTTTTTTACTTTTTTTATTCGTGACAGTCTCTGTCTTTTTATTATCCATTTTATTCGTATACTTTCTGAATATATTTGGAAGTATATCATGGGTAACATTTTTATTTTCCTGTATTGCATTAGTAACAGTAGGAAGCCTATTTATTGCTTTAAAAGGTTTGATTGAAGAGGCAAAAAAAGTGGATAAACTTTTAAATGAATCAAATCTAACACAAGCAAGAGTTTCATTAAAATCTCTGGTAGGAAGAGATACAGAAAATCTTTCACCAGAAAAAATAAGAGTTGCAGTTATTGAAAGTCTTGCTGAAAATCTATCTGACGGGGTTATTGCTCCATTATTTTATTTTTTCATAGGTGGCTTTCCTTTTTTAGTTCTTTATAAAACTGTTAACACACTTGATTCAATGGTTGGATATAAAAATGAAAGATATATAAAATTCGGATGGTTTTCAGCAAAAATGGATGATATTTTTAACTATATCCCTGCAAGAATAACAGGATTTCTAATTGTTTTAAGCTCTCTTATACTTTTTGGTTTTTCATATGCAAAAAGATCATTTAAAATTATGCTTAGAGATGGGAAAAACCATAGCAGTCCAAACAGCGGAATTCCTGAAGCAGCAATTTCTGGAGCAGTTGGAGTAAGACTGGGAGGTCCTAACTACTATGAAGGAGTATTAGTTGAAAAACCTTACATTGGAGATGAATTTGAGAGGGTACATTCAAGACATATTAAATCCGCTATAAAAATTGTTATTTTAAGTAGTTTCATATTCGTTTTTTTGTCAATCATAATAAGAGGAATTTTCCTATGAGACATGGAGGTGATATTTATACTGTCTCAGAAATTATCAATAAATCGCCTTATGAAATCATAGATATGAGTTCCTCTGTAAATCCTTTGCCTTTACCTGAAAAGATAAAGAGAAAGACAATAGAGAAATTTTCACTTTTACACAAATATCCAGATATTGAAGCAAGATCCTTTATTAAAACTTTTTCAGAACTCTATGAAATTCCACCTGAAAATATAATCTGTGGCAATGGTTCAACAGAACTAATTTATCTGTTAGTTAAGGTGCTAAAGCCAGTATCTGTTTTGATTTTAGAACCCACATTTACAGAGTATGAAAGAGCCTGCAAATTAAACGATATATTTAATTTGGAAAGGATTTTTGCTTTAAGTAAAGAAAAAATCCTTGAAATACTTAAGGAAAAGATGAGTACAAAAAGTTATGAGATGGTTTTTATTTGTAATCCCAATAATCCAACAGGATGGTTAGTAGATAAAACAGAAATCCTTACTCTTGCTAATAGTTATCCATATACAGCCTTTGTGGTAGATGAAGCATTTATAGATTTTACTCCTGAGCAAACTCTTATTAAAGAAGCAATTTCTTCAAATATTATTGTTTTGCGCTCTCTTACAAAGTTCTATGGACTTGCAGGAGTTAGATTTGGTTATGCTGTAGCTCATACAAAGATAATTGAAAAGATGAAAAGATATAGACAACCATGGAGCATAAACAGTATAGCCCAATGGATAGCAGAAGAAATAATCAAAGATGAAGATTTTAAGAATCAAAGTCATGAGTTTTTCATAAGGGAAAAAAATTTCTTTGAAGATTCATTTAATAAGCTAAATATTAGATATTTTCCTTCTGTAGCAAACTTTTATCTTTTTGAAACTCATAAAAAAGGAATTTTCAGATACATGCTTGAAAGAGGCATACTTATAAGGGAGTGTTCAAACTTTTATGGACTTAATGAAAACTTTATAAGAGTTTCAGTAAAAAGTAGAAAAGAAAATGAAATATTTTTTAAAGAACTGATTGAATTTTTAAGGATTTGATATGATTACCTTTATAATTGGTGGAGTAAAGAGTGGAAAAACCAGCTTTGCTTTAAAAAAGGCAGAAAACAAAGGAAATAAAAACTTTTACTATATTGCAACAGCAAGAGCTATTGATGAGGAAATGAAAAAACGCATTGAAAGACATAAAAGAGAAAGAGGTAGTCATTGGATCACTATAGAGGAGCCTATAAACTTAGGCGATATAATCAATAAACTGCCTGAAAAATCTATCTTAGTTATTGATTGTCTTAATACATGGATTACGAATCTATTAGTTGAAGGTTTTGAATATCAGGATTTTGTTGAGTCATTTATAAACTCGATTTTAAAAAATAGAGAAAAAATTGAAATATTTATCGTAGCAAATGAGGTTGGCTTGGGTATAGTTCCTGAAAATGAACTTTCAAGAAGATTCATTGATATTGTAGGAACACTAAATCAAAAAATAATGAATATATGTGATAAAGCTTACTTTATGATTGCTGGAATCCCATTGGAGATAAAATGAGAGTTTTCTTCTTTCTGGTTTTAATAATTTTATCTTTAACTTCTATTTGTTTTGGTCAAGTTCAAAGGATAGTATCACTTGCACCTTCGGTTACAGAGGCAATCTACTATTTAGGTGCTATTGATAAAGTTGTTGGAGTATCAAACTACTGTACATGGCCAGAGGAAGTTAAAAACAAAACTAAGATAGGTGGAATGATTAATCCATCCTATGAAAAAATATTGGCTTTAAAACCAGATATTGTAGTGATTTCTAAGGAAGTTACTCCTAAGGAAGTATATCAAAGACTAATAGAACTTGGTC
This sequence comes from Thermodesulfovibrio sp., assembly GCA_039630505.1. Lineage (GTDB taxonomy): Bacteria > Nitrospirota > Thermodesulfovibrionia > Thermodesulfovibrionales > Thermodesulfovibrionaceae > Thermodesulfovibrio. The sequence continues at coordinate 127,158 of JBCNUV010000020.1, read as the reverse complement.
TAAAGGTTCATGTTTATGCACCCCGGAGCCTCAAAGATATACCTGATGAATTAATAAAATTGGGAAGAATTATTGGCAAAGAAAAGGAGGCAGTTAAAGTTGGAAAGGAATTTTTGAAAAATATTAATGAAATAAAAAAAAGTTTTGAAGGACAAAGGGCTTTGTTTGTAATATGGGCTGAGCCTCTTACAGTTGCAGGGAAAAAGTCTCACATAAACGAAGTTATGAATCTAATAGGACTTACAAATATCGCAGAGACATCTTCGATAAATATTGAAAGAATAATCAAAATGAATCCAGAGATCATATTTTTTGGTGTTGCTCATAAATCAGCTTACTCTGAAAATCTTATCTTTAAACTTAAAGATACTGACGCAGTTAAAAATGGTAAAATCTACTGTGTAAGTGATAAAATCTATCATCTAAGTCCAAGAATAATAAAGGGAATTGAAGAGATGATCTTGAGGATAAATAAATGTACAAAGTAATAATATTAGCCCATGGAAGTCAAAATAATGATGATAGGGACTTAAGCTTGATTATTAAAAAGTTATCAGAACTTCTAAATAAAGAGGCTTATCAAATAACTCTTGCCTATCTTAAACATGGTAATCCCTCAATTAATCAAGTAATAAATCATTTTTTAGACAAAAACACAAAGCAAGTCATAGTTCATCCCTTTTTTCTCTCTTCGGGAACTCATGTTACCCGAGATATTCCTAAAATTATTGAAAAAATTAAGGAAAAATATCCACACATTGAAGTCATATGCACAGAACCCTTAGGAAAAAATAAGAATTTAGCCTATATAATCAAGGAGCTAATTAATGAGGCTATTGTAAAACAAACCAAAAGAAACTACTTGAACTTGTAAAAATTGGGAATTTTTTAATAATATGAAAAATCAAATAACTCAACAAAAAGGAGGTTTATAATATGCTTAGAGCAAAGGTAAAATGGGCAGGTGGAATGCAGTTTGTTGGTCAGTCTGGAACTGGCCATGCAATTGTTATGGATGGAAGTCCTGATGTTGGTGGGGAAAACTCAGGAATGCGTCCTATGGAACTTTTACTTGTAGGTTTAGGTGGATGTAGTGGTATGGACATTATATCAATTCTTAAAAAAAAGAAACAGGATGTAAGAGGATTAGAGATAAATGTTAAGGGTAAACAACCTGAGGATTATCCAAAGAGATTTACTGAAATAGAGATTGAATTTATAATTAAGGGTAAAAACATATCTGAAGAGGCAGTAAAAAGAGCTATTCAGCTTTCAATGGAAAAATATTGCTCTGTTAAAGCAACACTTGAACACTCAGCAAAGATAATTCATTCATATAAGATAGAAGAGGTGGATTAATCTCGTCCATATTTATAGTAAGCTGCACAACTACCTTCAGAGCTTACCATACATGCACCTACCGGGTTTTCGGGGGTGCATATTTTTGCAAAAAGCGGACATTCAGGAGGTAGTTTAATTCCTCTAAGGATTAGACCACATTGACAACCTTTTGGTTCTTTTGATTTAATCTCTGAAATATTGAAAATTTTTAGAGCATCTCTATAGAAGTACTCTTCTTTCAGTTTTAATCCACTTTTTGGGATCACTCCAATGCCTCTCCATTTACTATCTACAACCTCAAAATACCTATATATAAACTCAACTGCCTTAGGATTTCCATCTCTTTTTACAGCATCTTTATACTGGATTTCAACCTTTGGTTCATTATCTAAGATTTGCTTAAGTAGCATAGCAATTGCTTGAAGAATATCATCAGCATCAAAACCTGTAATTACACAGGCTTTTTTATATTGTAATGGAATAAAATCATAAGCCTTGCTACCAATTATCGTGCTTACATGTCCTGGAAGAATAAAACCATCAAGATTAAGTTCTTCTGTATTTACAAGAACTTCTAATGCTGGAGGAACTAATTTATGAACAGAATAGATATAGAAGTTTTCAATCTTTTTTTTGTCTGCCTCAAAAAGAGTAGCTGCTATAAGAGGAGAGGTAGTTTCAAATCCTACTGCAAAAAATATGACTTTTTTATTTTTATTATTTTTTGCAATATCTAAAGCATCAAGGGGAGAATAAACTATTCTTACATCAGCTCCTTCAGCTTTTGCTTTATAAAGAGAACCATTGCTTCCAGGAACCCTCATCATGTCTCCAAAGGTTGTAAGGATGATATCAGACTGTTTTGCTATATACAACATTCTATCAATGTCTTCAATAGGAGTAACACATACTGGACATCCTGGTCCACTTAATAGTCTTATATTTGAGGGTATTAAACTTCTTATGCCATGTCTGAATATGGCAACAGTATGAGTACCACAAACTTCCATTAAGTTTATAGTTTTTTCAATTTTCTTAGATAGTCTCTCAATAACTTCTATAAATTCTCTCAATTTATTGCTCCTTCAAATATTCTGTTTGTTATTCTTACAACTCCTTCAAAGCCTTCTAATTTGAATACTTCAAATATTTTTTCAAGGTTATTTTTCCATTTTTTAAACTCATTTTCTCTTATTTCTTCTATTTTTTGCCAGTCCTCTTTTATTAATGCTTTTTCAAGCTGTTGTATAGTGGTATTTAAGATTTTTTTCTTGTATGGCCCTTGTAAAAGAATATACAATCCAAGTAGTCTCTTATCTTTCTCAATTAATGCTTTATTAACAGGACCTTTCTCTGAGAAATCAGCTATAAAATCTTTAATTCCTCTTAAGATGTGTTCTGTTTTAGAAATATTACACTGTTTAATAATCTCATTCCAATTAAAGTTGCTTTCTTCTTGTTCTGCTATTTCGTGATAAAGAACAATCTTAGAGTATTCATCAACTACATTTTTAAACTCTTTATAAGGATATCTCCATTCATTGGGATGTCCAAACTCTGAAAGAAAGATTTCGTTGAGTATACTATTTTTACTAAGCCAACTTTCTAAGCTTTCCCATAATCTGTATTTTATATCAGTCAATCTTATAAAAATATTTTTTTTAATACTCATTCCAGGTGATGAAAAAATATCTCTTACAAATTCTCTCCCAACAAAATAAACATTATATTGCTCAATTTTTTCAAATTTTTGGATTGAACCAATAAAAAAACTTGGTTTCATAAACAAAGCATATCCTGCTCCATATACGAAGCCATCATTTACAGTAATACTATTTATATCGTCAATATCAAAGGGAGAGCAAATTTTACTGTTAATTTTAATTGGGATGAGTTGAGCATCTTCAAGTTCTTTCCATTTTTTTTCTTTTTTTTCAATCCATGGCAATATTTCTTCATTTTTTATACTTTCCCATGGTTCCAGTCCTCTTTCAATCTTAAAAAGCTCTCTTAAACGTAAAAGTAATGTACAAATAGAAAAATATCCCCAGTATTTAGCATCTGAAACATCACAGTTATATTTTACAGTTTCAATAAAATCAGAACTTAGCACAGTTTTAAGATCTTCAGATTAAATAAAAAAATAAATCCTATTAACGAACTCCTTTGTAGTCAAATCTTTCTTCAAATACGGGTGCAATAAGATTGTCAACTGGTGCATAGTCGTCAGTTAAAACCACTGCTTGTTTTCTGTTTATAAAATCATTGAATAAACTTTTAGGTATTATGGAAGCTGTAATATCTTTATTTTTTTCTATAAATCTCTCTAAACTCCCTATATCAATGTCTCCGGCAAGAACTACAAAAGTGCTAGTACCTATTTTTTCAAAATCTGGAGATATAGATAAAAGAAAAACATTATCTCCAAATACTTCTCTTAGAGTTTTTAAATAGGATGGAAGAAAAGCTCCTTTTTGAAAGTTGTCAATTATATTTGTAAGAAGAATACCTTTTGGCTCCATTATATTTTTAAGTTGTTGGGCAAATTCTTTAGTAGTCAAATGATATGGAACTGACAGATCGTTAAAGGCGTCAATAAAGATAACATCATATTTTTTTTTACAGTTCATTACATACCATCGACCATCTGTATTGTATGATTTAATTCTTGTATTGGGTGGAAGTCCAAGATATTCATAAACTACTTTTGTAACTTCAGGATCTATCTCCACGACATCTATTTCAGCATTTGGGTAGTAAACTTCCATGTATCTTGGAAAAGTATAACCACCTCCACCAATTGAAAGAGTCTTAAAGTTCTCATTTTTCTTAAATCGCCATTTTAAAATGTCTGCATATATTCGCAAATATTCATACTCAAGATATAAGGGATTATTAAGGTTTACATAGGAATGAATAAGATTATCAAGAACTAAAGCTTTAAGTTCAGTCTTTTTGTCTGAACTATATGTGTTATACAGTTTTATTGTATAGTAACTGCTTTCTTTATAATAATAATTGTTTTCTTTGATAACTGGTTTAAATGCTATATCATACACACCAATTAATGGAATAAAAATAAGTAGAAGAAGTCCGGCGGTAGCTTTTTTAGTCTTAAATATGGGATTAATAACTACTCCTGAGATTATTAAAATCAGACCCATTAATAAGATAATGTTTCTTGTCCCCATGAAAGAGATAAGGAAAAATCCTGTTAAGAAAGTGCCAATAATAGCACCTAATGTTGAAAAGGCATATATTTTTCCTACAATTCCTCCTGCTCTTTCAAGTCCTTGAAGTGCAAGTTTTACAACAACAGGAGAGATCATACCAAGAAGGCAACTGGGAATGAAAAATATTATTGTAGTTACAATAAGAATTCGCCACATTAAAGGCACTGGAAAGGAGTATGCGGCGATAATATTTGTTAGAGGAGGTATTGTCAAAGCCGAAAGTCCTGATAAAAACATTAAAAGTGCTAGAGTTTTCTTAGAAGGAAATCTATCTGCTACTTTACCTCCTAAATAGGCTCCTATGCTTATACCAGCTAATATTACACCAATAATAGAAGTCCATGTATAAAGGGATACTCCTACAAAGGGAGCAAGGATACGTCCAGCTACAATCTCTATTACGAGAGTGCAAAAACTCGCAATAAATGTAATAATATAGGCACTGACAAGATTTATCATGGTCGTTCTACCTATATTAGCATAAAGTTTATAGATTTTGTAAAGTGTCTGGATTAAAAAGTTTTTTCTTGAATAAACTTTAGTTTGTAGTTTAACATACAAATATGGTCAAAATTCTTGAGAAAATCTTTGGAACAAAAAACGAAAGAGAGCTTAAGAGATATTTTAAAATAGTTGATGATATTAACTCCCTTGAGTCAAAAATCTCTCAACTATCAGACGAAAAACTAAAAGCTAAAACAGAGGAATTTAGAGAAAGACTTTCAAAAGGTGAAACCTTAGATGATCTTCTTAGGGAAGCTTTTGCAGTAGTAAGGGAAGTCGCAAAAAGAACGCTTGGAATGAGACATTTTGATGTTCAAATTGTAGGTGGAATAGTGCTTCATGAGGGAAAAATTGCTGAAATGAAAACAGGTGAAGGTAAAACACTTGTTGCTACTCTTGCAGCATACTTAAATGCATTAGAAGGCAAAGGTGTTCATGTTGTAACTGTAAATGACTATCTTGCCCGCAGGGATGTCCAATGGATGGGTCCAATATACAATTTTCTTGGACTTTCTGTCGGTGTGATTCAACATGATGCATCCTTTCTTTATGATCCCAAATACAGAGTTTCAGATAAAAGATTTGATACACTTCGCCCATGTAGCAGAAAAGAGGCCTATCTTGCTGATATAACCTACGGAACAAACAATGAGTTTGGTTTTGACTACTTAAGAGATAATATGAGATACAGTATTGATGAACTCTGCCAAAGAGAACTTAACTATGCGATTATTGATGAAGTTGACAGTATTCTTATTGATGAAGCAAGAACTCCACTTATAATATCTGGTCCTTCTGAAGAATCAACAGAAATTTACTATGCGGTAAATAGAATAATCAAATATCTCAAACCTGATGAAGACTTTAAACTTGATGAAAAACTTAAAACCGTTATTCTTACAGAGAAAGGCTCACAAAAAGCTGAAAGGCTTTTAGGTATAAAAAATCTATATGATCCATCAAATATTCAAGTTGTTCATCATATAAACCAAGCAATTAGAGCACATTATTTCTTTAAAAAGGATGTACACTATATAGTAAAAGATGGCAAGATTGTCATAGTTGATGAATTCACCGGAAGACTTCTTCCTGGAAGAAGATGGTCTGATGGGCTTCATCAAGCAATTGAGGCAAAGGAAGGTTTAAAGATAGAGGCTGAAAATCAAACACTTGCTACGATTACTTTTCAGAATTACTTTAGAATGTACAAAAAACTTGCTGGTATGACAGGGACTGCAGACACTGAAGCTGCCGAGTTTGCCGAGATATACAATCTTGAAGTTGTAGTAATTCCTACTCATAAGCCTATGATTAGACAAGATTATCCAGATGTTGTGTATAAAACAGAGAAGGCAAAATATGAGGCAGTAGTAAGAGAAATTGAAGAGTGTTATAAAATTGGAAGACCTGTTTTAGTTGGAACAACATCAATAGAAAAGTCAGAACTTTTAAGTAAAATGCTTAAGAAAAAGGGAATACCACACAATGTTTTAAATGCTAAATATCATGATAAAGAGGCAGAAATTGTGGCACAGGCTGGTAGAGTAGGAGCAGTAACAATTGCTACAAATATGGCTGGTAGAGGAACTGATATACTTCTTGGAGGAAATCCTGAGTTTCTTGCAAGACAGATGCTTGCTGGAAAGGAATACAGCGAAGAGGAGTACAAACAGGTTTTAGAAAAAGCAAAGGAAATATGTAGACAAGAACATGAAAAGGTTATTTCTCTTGGAGGACTTCACATAATAGGAACAGAAAGACATGAATCTCGCAGAATTGACAATCAGTTAAGGGGTAGGGCAGGAAGACAAGGAGATCCTGGTTCATCAAGATTTTATCTTTCTCTTGAAGATGAATTGCTTCGTATTTTTGGTGGAGAAAAACTTCAGAGTCTAATGCAGTTTTTAAAGATTGATGAAAATACTCCAATAGAAAATAAGATGGTATCAAAAGCTATAGAGAATGCTCAAAAAAGAGTAGAGGCTCATAATTTTGAGATAAGAAAGCATCTTCTAAAGTATGATGATGTTATGAATAGTCAAAGAAAGGAGATTTATTCTTTCAGAAGAGAGGTTCTTGAAAGTAAATCTTTAAAGGAGAAAGTTTTTGAACTTCTTGAAACTGAGATTGAAGACTTAGTTGATTTTTATCTTTCTCAGGAAGAGGAAGGACTTATAAAACTTAAAGAACAGATAAAAGCAAGATTTGATATCAATCCTGATATAGAGAATAAATCTAAGGATGAGATAAAAAATTATCTTCTTGAAAAACTTAAAGAAACCTATGAACTAAAGGAACAAAAAATTGGAATAAATCTAATGAGAGAAATAGAAAAGATGGTGTTTTTACATGTAATAGACAGTAAATGGAAAGACCATCTCTTAGGAATTGATCATTTAAAAGAAGGAATCGGTTTAAGAGGTTATGCTCAAAAAGATCCTCTTGTAGAATACAAAAAAGAGGCCTTCGAACTTTTTGAAGAGATGTCAAGAAATATAGTATCCGAAATACTAACAAGACTTTTTAAGATTCAAGTAAAAGAAGAAAGTGAGATTAAAGTAGCAAGTAAAAGTAACTATCAAATAAGTAGAAGGGATGGAGATTCTCCGAAGGAACCAATAAAAAAGCCTCACAAAATTGGAAGAAATGATCCCTGCCCCTGTGGAAGTGGAAAGAAATATAAAAAATGTTGTGGTAAAACAAACTAATTCTCTATCTCAATCGGCCTGTCTCTTTCTTTGTCAACAATGCAGAGGAAACCAAAAGGTTCTTTAAATGGATTTAAAAGTTGATGAACTTCATTTGGTGCTATATAAACTATATCAAGATATTTTATAGTTTTGTAATCTTTACCTAATCTTAGTTTGCCTTTTCCCTTTATGCATATAACAAGATGAATATGATTATGATACTCAAGAGAGGATTTACCACCAGGGGCGATTTCAAAGTATCTGACTTCAAAATTTGCATTTTCACTCGAAAAGATTGGTATTCTTTTGATAAAGGCCCAATTGCCTTGTGTATCTTTATAGGGAATGCTTTTTAGTCCTTGCCATTTATTATTTTTGAAACGAATTATTTTACTTTTTTGAAGTTTTTCGTTTTTTATTTCACAAAAAGATTTTCCTTGTTTTTCTATTTTTTCCATGGTATATTATAACTAAAAAATTTTTAAACGGGGGAGAGGATTATGTTAAGAAGAGTGTATAATTCGCTATCCTTAAGCAAAAAACTATTTTTAATGTCTATTCTTTCAATTCTATTTGTTTACTCTTTTGTGGCTATCGTAATCTTTCTTCAGACAAAATCAAAGATTGAATCCTACAACGTGGAAAGTTTAAAAAGAGAAGTGTGGTTAATTAAAGAGCAAATTTCAGTTCTTGATTACTCTGCAAGGGATGTTGTTGAAAGATTTATGAACATCTTTTTGAGTATGGCACCAGGAATTAAACCTAATAATGAAGTGTGTGATAAATTTACTGCTATAACAGGAGGTTCAGTAGCCACAATCTTTGAAAAAAGAGGAGAAGATTTTCTAAGAATTGCCACTTCTTTGAAAAAAGAAGATGGCACAAGGGCAGTAGGAACCACTCTTGACAGAAATCATCCAGCCTATCCATTACTTCTTAAAGGTGAAGTATATGTTGGTAAAGCAACTCTTTTTGGAAAAGAATACATGACAAAATATTTACCAGTAAAAGACTCTTCAGGTAATGTAGTGGGTGTTTACTTTGTAGGGTTTGATATAACAAGTAAAATTAAGCAACTTAAAGATTTCATTCGTTCTATAAAAGTTGGTAAAACAGGTTATATGTATGTTCTTGATTCATCAGAAAAAAATAAAGGCACTTTAATTGTTCATCCAGCTTTAGAAGGAAAAAATATTCTTGACTCTAAGGATGCAAAGGGAAGAGAGTTTATAAAGGAAATTGTTCAAAAAAAGGAGGGAATAATTTATTATCCATGGAAGAATCCAAATGAAAAAGTTGCTAGAGAAAAAGTTGTAGCATATACTCATTACGCACCTTGGAATTGGATAATAGCCTCAGGTTCATATTTAGAAGAAATAGCAGCTGAAGTAGCAACAATAAGAAATACAATGTGGGTTGTCAATATAATAGGAGCTATTACTGTGTCTTTGCTTATTCTTTTTGTTACTCAAAGAGCATTACGCCCAATACCTTATATGGCAAACAAACTTGAAGAAGTTGCAAAAGGTGATTTTAGCATAATAGGCTTTGGCAAAGGTTATAGACACAGAAAAGATGAAATAGGACTCATTGCAAGAAGCGTAATTAAAGTAGAGGAATTTACACAATCATTAGTTAAAGAAATGAAAAACTCTGCAAAGATGGTTCAAAGTGTTATAGAGGCCTTAGAAAAAAATGTAGAAAATGTTAAAAGAAAAGCAGATGAACAGACATCTCAGGCTCATCAGATTGCTACAGCTGCAGAAGAAATGAGTCAAACAATCACTGATATTGCTAAAAATGCAGCGAATGCATCTGATCTTGCCAATGAATCGAGAAATGTTTCAAATGAAGGTGTAGTATTATCTGACAGTGCTATGAAAACAGTACAAACTGCAAACAAATCAACATTAGAACTTAAAAAAACAATTGATGCTTTAAATAAAAAAGTAGAGGAAATAGGTGATATTATAACAGTAATTAAAGATATAGCTGATCAGACAAATCTTCTTGCCCTTAATGCTGCAATAGAGGCAGCAAGAGCAGGAGAACAAGGAAGAGGATTTGCAGTTGTTGCTGATGAAGTAAGAAAATTAGCAGAAAGAACAATTAAAGCAACAGATGAAATAAGAGAAAAGATTACAGCTGTCCAAAATGAATCTCGTGAATCTCTTAAAAGTATGGACATTACTGCTAAGGAAGTAGCAGAAGCTTTAAAATCTATAAATGAAGTTAAGAAGGCTCTTAATAAAATTGCTGATTTTTCACAAAAAGTTAAGGATTCAATTACTCAAATAGCAACTGCTACAGAAGAACAATCTTCAGCCAGTGAAGAAGTAGCACGTCATGCAGAACGTTCAACTATACTTGCTCAGGAAGTCAGAGATGCAACAGATATAATAGTTAGAGAAGTTGAAAATCTTAATAATGTAATACGTAAACTTACAGATGCAGTAAAGGGTGTGAAAATATAAGTGCGGGTAGCAAAACTTTACAAGTACAAAGATATAAGAATAGAAGATATCCCCTTACCAGAACCTTCAGCAAAGGAGGCTTTGGTAAAGGTAAGAGCATGTGGAATATGCTCTGGCGATGTAATGCCATGGTATATTGAAAAAAAAGCTCCTTTAGTTTTAGGACATGAGATTTCAGGAGAAATCATAAAGATTGGAGAGGAAATTAAATCTGAAGTAAATCTAAAAGAAGGAGACAGAGTAGTAGTTCATCATCATGCTCCATGTATGAAGTGTTTTTACTGTAAAAGAGGTGATTTTGTTCAATGTGAAACATGGAAAAAGACAAAGATTATTCCTGGAGGGGTTTCTGAATATATTATTGTGCCTGAAGTTAATTTGAAAAATGATACTATTAAGCTTCCTGAATCCTTATCCTTTGAACAAGGAGCCTTGGTTGAACCAGTTGCATGTGTTGTTAAGTCCTTAAAAAGAGCAAATATAAAAAAAGGGGACACCATACTTGTAGTTGGACTTGGTGTAATGGGACAAATCCATATAATGCTTGCTAAAGAGTTTGGTGCTGAAAAGGTTATCGGTGCAGACATGGTTAATTTTAGGCTTAAAAAAGCCTTACAATCCGGTGCAGATTATGTAGTTGATGTTTCAAAAGAAAATATTTACGAAAAAATAAGAGAACTAACAGATGGATTAATGGCTCAACAGATAATTGTAGGTCCTGGAAGTGTAAATGTAATAATGGAGTATCTAAAGCTTATATCAAGAGGTGGTACTCTTTTAATATTTACTCCAACTCCTCCTGAAGAGAGATTGATCTTAAATGTGAATGATCTTTACTTTAATGATATTACCATTACCACAAGTTATTCATGTGGGCCTGAAGACATGAAAAGAGCATTAGAGTTTTTAGAAAGGGGTTTAGTAAAATCAGATTTACTTATTACGCATAGATTTAGTATTGAAAGAACTAAGGAAGCCTATGAGATCACAGCAAATGCTAAGGACTCATTGAAATGCCTAATAATATTTTGAACTTTTATTGACTAAAATAACTTTTTACTGGTAAAGTATTTATTAAAAATTCTAAAAAGAGAGGAGGGGAGAAACTGGATGCCCTCTGTAAATGTTAGGGAGATGGAATCATTTGAGGCAGCACTTAAAATGTTTAAAAAGCAGTGTGAGAGAGAGGGAATACTCTCAGAGATCAAAAAAAGAGAGCACTATGAAAAACCGAGTGTTAAAAGAAAGAAAAAGCTTCTTGCTGCCAAAAAGAAATTAGCAAAAAAGATGAAAATGTTATCTAAATAGTTTTTTATTTAATTTAAAAAGAAGGAGATTCTGTCTTTACAGAATCTCCTTAATTTTGTTAATAGACAGGAGGATTCATGAAACTTAGAGAGTTATACAAAAAGGCTATTCAAATCGGAATTGAAAATGATCCAAGAGGTAAAGACATAGTTTTAAAAGAGTTAGAAAAAAGAAAAAAGGATTATGAAACAATGCCTGAAAAGAAAAAAGAATTTTTTGATTTAGAATCTCTTGAAAATCCTTATAGTGACTCAAGAATTCTATTTGGAACAGGTGAGGAAGATATAAAAACAATAATGGTTGGAATAGATATGGAAGTTGGAGAGGTAGTTTTAGCAGATTCTTTAAGAAAAAATGGCACTCAAGTTGATTTAATTCTTTCTCATCATCCTGAAGGAGGAGCATATGCAAGACTTTTTTCTGTTATGTATATGCAAGCAGATATTCTTGGAAGATTTGGGATTCCGATAAATATAGCTGAAAGTTTGATGGAAACAAGAATAAGGGAAGTAGAAAGAAAACTAATGCCGATTAATCATACAAGAGCAGTAGATGCTGCAAGACTTCTTAATATTCCTTTTATGTGTATCCATACACCAGCAGATAATATGGTTACTACATACTTACAAAGACTTTTTGATGAAAAAAAACCCTATACATTAGATGATGTTATAGATTTACTGTTGGAGATTCCGGAATATAGAGAAGCTGAAAAACATAATGCAGGCCCTAAAATTCTTATTGGAAGTAAAGAGAGAAAGGCAGGAAAAATATTTGTAGATATGACAGGAGGAACAGAAGGATCAAAAGATATTTTTCAAAGCATGGCTTTAAGCGGGATAAATACAGTGGTTGCAATGCATTTAAGTGAGGATCATCGGAAAGAAGCAGAAAAAAATCATATAAATGTAATTATTGCCGGACATATAGCAAGTGATTCTGTTGGATTGAATCTACTTCTTGACAAAATAATTGAAGGAGAAGATATTAAAATCTTAGAGTGTTCTGGATTTAAACGTATAAAAAGGCAGTAAGCCTTTGGAATGGATTATCAAAAAATCTTAGAGGAGATAAAACAGAGATTAGATATAGTAGAATTTATTTCTGAATATTTAGACTTAAAAAAAATAGGGCAAAACTATAGATCTCTTTGCCCTTTCCATTCTGAAAAGACACCTTCATTTTTTGTAAGTCCTTCCAAACAAATATTTCACTGTTTTGGATGTGGAAAGGGTGGTGATATTGTAACCTTTTTAATGGAGTATGAGAAAGTAAGTTTTATTGAGGCGATTTCTATTCTTGCAAGAAAAGTAGGTTTAAATTTTGAGCCTATTAAAAATAGTGTGTCTTCTATTTCTAAAGAGAAACTATATGAAATATATGAGACTGCTACATACTTTTATATAGAGCAGTTAAAAAACTCAGAAAAAGCTAAGAATTATCTTAAAAAAAGAGGTATTAATCAAGAAACTATAGAAATTTTTAAAATTGGTTATGCTCCATCAGAAAAAAACTCTTTATATAACTTTTTAAAAGAAAAAAATTTTGATGATACACTAATTAACTCATCTGGACTTGTCAGTAACTCTGTTGATTTTTTTAGAAACAGAATTATTATTCCCATTCAAGATTTAACTGGCAGAGTTATAGGATTTGGTGGTAGATTAATAGATTCAGAGACTGATCTTCCAAAGTATATTAACTCTCCAGACACACCTATATTTAAAAAAGGAGCTCACCTTTTTGGACTTTGGCATTCAAAACAATATATAAGAGAAAAAGGATATGTAATAGTTGTTGAAGGTTATATGGATGTTATTCTATGTCATCAATATGGATTCAGAAATGTAGTTGCTCCTTTAGGAACTGCTCTTACTCAAGAACAATTGGAAAAAGCAAAGAGAATTTTAAATAATTTGAAAAAGTTTACTAATAAGATACTGTTGATATTTGATGGAGATGAGGCTGGAGTATATGCTGCTCAGAAATCGCTTATTCCAATTTTTTACAGTGGTTTTATAGCAAAGATAGTTTTACTGCCAGAAAAAGAGGATCCTGCAAGTTTTTTACAAAAATATGGAGATAAGGCTTTTAGAAGTTATATATCAAAGGCTTTATCTCCTGTTGATTTAATTATAAAAAAATACAGTGGTAAAAAATTAAATGAAGGCGTTCGTAGTTTTCTTCATATTTTAAGCCATGTAAGAGATTTAATATACCGAGATGAGCTACTTAGAGAACTTGCAGAAAAAACAGGTATTAATGAAAAAACCTTAAGAGAAGAGCTTAAACAAATTATCAAGAACAAAAAATTTAAGGATGAAAACAATCTTATTAAAAATTATGTAGCATCTAAGGAAGAGGAGATTCTTCTTCGTATAGTTTTATCTTATCCTGAAAAAATTGACTATATTCTTCAAAAGATTAACATAGAAGATTTTGAGATTCCGACTATAAAGGAGATATTTCTTAAAATAGAAAAATTAAAAGGCAATGATGAATTTTCATTTAGTAAACTCTTAAACATATTAAGTGAAGAAGAAAAGGCTTTTGTATCAAAGTTAATTATAAATTATGAAATTGATGAAGACTCTATCACACAAAATATAAACGATTGCATTAAAAGTTTGACTCTTAAATCTATTGATAAAAAAATTAAAGATATTGCAAAATCTGGAGATGAGCATACTCTTCATGAACTCATTAAAATAAAAAAAAGTGTCATAAGAGGTTATAATGGATAAAAATAAAAATTTTTTAGATAAATTTTCAGAAGAGTATGAAGTTGTAGAGAAAGTTTTATCTACTCCGGATTCTTTAAATCTCTATTTTAAAAGTATTAGTTCATTTCCAGTGCTTTCAAAGCAAGAAGAAAAGAATCTTGCAAAAACTATAAGAGAAAAGAAAATGGAGTTAATAAAATGCCTACTTAATATTCCATTTGTTCAGAAGAAGATTTATGAGTTAAGTAAAGTTTTTTCAACAAATCCTGAAAAAGCCAAAGATATTTTAGACGATGAAGATATAGATATTGAGGAGATTAAAAAAAGGTTTATTGACATTTCGGAAAATATAAAAAAAATTATGAGAAGAAAAAAGGCTACAAAGGAATTTTTAAGAAAAATATTCAATATTCCTTTAAGGGATGAGTTAACAAATATGTTTGTAGAGGAACTTGATGCTTTTAAATATGAGATTATAAATGGAAAAGACTTACAAGCTATTACAGGAATGAAAAATGAAGAGTTTCTTGAACATTTTCAAAATATAAAAAAAATATTCAATGAATTCAATGAAGCTAAAAATAAGATGATAGAGTCAAATCTTAAACTTGTGGTAAGTATTGCTAAGAAGTATACAGGAAGAGGTTTGACTCTTGAGGATTTAATTCAAGAAGGAAATATAGGACTTATGAAGGCAGTGGAAAAGTTTGAATATAAAAAAGGATTTAAATTCAGTACATACTCAACATGGTGGATAAGACAAGCAATTAATAGAGCAATTGCAGAGCATTCTAAAACTATCAGAGTTCCCTCTCATGTTATAGATAATATATGCAAAATAAATAAAATCTGTCGTGAACTATATCAAAACTATGAAAATGAGCCAGATATTGAAGAAATTTCATCAAGTTTAAATATCTCAAGTGATAAAATTATAGATTTTCTTACAATAACTAAAGAGCCTGTATCAATAGACATATCGATTAGAAACGATGATTCTTTATTAAAAGAATTTATTGAGGATATGAATTCTCCAAATCCCTATGAAGAAGCATTACATGAAGATATGAAATATTTTTTAGAAAAAATCTTCTCCATTTTAACTAACAGAGAAAGAGAAATATTAATGAAAAGATATGGAATAAACGAAGAAGGACCGAAAAGCCTGGATGAGATTGGTAAGGAGTTTTCTGTATCAAGAGAAAGAATAAGACAGATTGAGTTGAGAGCGATTAGAAAACTAAAAAGACTGTGCAGACTTAAATGGCTCAGAGATTTCATTAAAGAGTCTTGACTTATCTATCTTTATGAGGTTATAGTAGTTTTGTAATAGATGTTTTTGAGGGCCCATAGCTCAGCGGCCAGAGCTACCGGCTCATAACCGGTTGGTCCCAGGTTCGAATCCTGGTGGGCCCATATTTTACAAGGAGAAAAAAGTGAATGAAGAGTTAAAAACTCTTATAGAGTTACAACAGGTTGACTCTCTTATTCTCTCTTTAAAACATAAACTCGAAACAATTCCTTTGGAAATCAAGAAGCTTGAAGAAAAAATACAAGATATTGATAAAAATTTTGAAAATGAAAGGAAAAAATTTTTAAATTTAGAAAAAAATAAAAGAGAAAAAGAAAGACAGATACAAGACATAAATGAAAAAATTAAAAAACTCAAAGAAAAAACATCACAAGTAAAGACTAATAAAGAGTATCAGGCACTTTTAAAGGAAATTGAAGTGATTGAAGAAAATTTGAGAAAAGAAGAAGAAAATCTTCTTTTAATTCTTTATAGTCTGGATGAAGCTCAGAAAAAGCTTAATGAGGTAAAATCAGAAGTTGAAACGAATAAAAAAGATATAGAGAAACAAAAAACAGAATTTGAAAAAGAAAGACAAATTATTAGTCAAAAAATTGAAAAACTTAAAGAAGAAAGAAAAAAGTTAGTAAGTAGACTTCCTCAAGAGTTTTATGAAGAATACAGAGAATTAATGAAAAAACATAAAGGAGTTGCAGTTGTTGAAGTAAAAAATTCAGTTTGTCAAGGCTGTTTTCTTCATATACCTCCTCAACTTTATGTAGAAATTAAAATAAATCAATCTATTTATCATTGTCCTCAATGTGGACGTTTTCTCTATTACAAACCTGAAGAAAAATTAGAAGAGGCGCAGGTTCAGTCTTAAATGAAAGCAAAGATTTACTGTGATGGTGCCTCCAGTGGGAATCCTGGTGATGCTGCTATTGGATGTTTAATTCTTTTTGATAATAAGAGAATAGAAATTTCAGAGTATATAGGTAAAACTACTAACAATGTAGCTGAATATAAAGCTTTAATTAAAGGATTGCAAGAGGCATTAAAACAAAATATACAGGAAATAGAAATTTTTTCTGATAGCGAACTTCTTGTATATCAAATAAGTGGAGTTTATAAAGTTAGAAATAAAAATTTGATACCACTTTATGAAAAAGTTAAGAACCTACTGAGTAACTTTAAAAAATATCAAATATTTCATATTCATAGAAAAGATAACCCTATAGCAGATAGACTGGCAAAAGAGGCATTATGGAAATTAAAAAAATAAGATGTAGTTTATGTAAATCTCTAAATAATGGATTTGTTTTAAATCACTATAATTTGAAACTTTGTAAGGAGTGTTTTCCGAATTTTTTCAAGAAAAGAGTTCAAGAAACAATAGAAAAGTTTAAAATGTTTAATAAAAATGATATCATCTTAGTTGCTGTTTCAGGCGGAAAAGACAGTATGAGTATTCTTAAAGCACTAAAAGATTTGCAATATAATATAAGAGCATTACATATAGATGCAGGAATAGAAAAAGTCTCAGAAAGATCAAAACAGATTGTTCAAGAATTTTGCGAAAAAGAGCATATTCCACTAAAAATAATAAAACTCCAGCAAGAGATTGATTTATCCCTCAAGGAACTATCAAAAATATCAAAAAAACCGATTTGTGCAGTATGTGGAATGCTTAGAAGATATATTTTAAATAAAGAAGCATCAGGACAAATAATTGTAACAGGACATACTCTTAATGATGAAGTTTCCTTTATCTTAAAAAATATGATTTTCTGGAATGATGAGCTTTTGTCAAGAATATATCCTGTTTTATATGAAAAAGAAGGATTAAGTAAAAAAGTTAAACCTCTTTGTCTTATTACTGAGCAAGAAACAAGACTTTTTTGTGAAATTACATCCATAAAATACTTTGATGAAACATGTCCCTATAGATCAGAGATTTATGAATTATTTAAGAAAATTGTTCATGAGATAAATTATAACTTTCCCGGTTCAATAATAGGATTTTATAAAGGTTACTTAAAAAGAGTAAGAAAATTCTATCCTGAAAGATCGAAAGAAGCCTCTCTTAGGCAATGTAAAAATTGTGGATACATGACTGTTTCTGATTTGTGTAGTGTTTGCAGACTTAAAGAAAAGGTGTTACAATATAAACATGGATGAGGTTTTAAAAGCAGTAAAAGAAAGAAGAAGTATAAGATCTTTTTTAAAAAAAGATATTCCAGAAGAGGTAATTAGAAAAATAATTGAAGCACTTATATGGGCACCTTCTGCTGGTAATCTTCAAGCACGAAAGTTTTATTTTATAAAAAATCAAGAAATGAAAATTAAACTTGCTTACGCTGCATTAAGCCAAATGTTTATTGCAGAGGCTCCTGTTGTCATTGTTGGATGTATAGATAAAGAAAGAATTTATCCAAGATATGGAGAAAGAGGTGTAAACCTTTATGCAATTCAAGATGTTGCTTGTAGTATCACTAATGCTATGCTTGTAGCTCATGAAAATGCTCTCGGAACAGTTTGGGTAGGTGCTTTTAGAGAAGAGGAAGTCTCAAGGATTTTAAAACTACCAAGAAATTTAAGACCTGTGGTAATACTACCTATTGGATATCCAGCATATATACCTACACCACCACAGAGAGTCAGTATAAAAGAGGCTGTGGAGTTTATTGAATGAAAGATTTTCTATCAATTGCCATTGAATCTGTAAAACAAGCAGAAAAAATTATTAAAGATAAAGTTGGAACAATTTCAGATAGAGAAATAACACAGAAAAGTATTTCAGACTATGTTACAGAAGTAGATTTAAACTCAGAAAAAACAATTATTGAATATATAAAAAAACATTTTCCAAAACATCAAATAATGTCAGAGGAATCTTCAAATGACTATAAAAAAACAGAATATCTTTGGATAGTTGATCCTCTTGATGGAACAACAAATTTTATCCATGGTTTTCCTGTATTCTCGATCTCTATTGCTATGATGTATAAAGGAGAACTTATCTTAGGAGTTGTTCATGATCCAATAAAAGAGGAGACTTTTTATGCTGAAAAAGGTAGTGGCGCTTTTTTAAATGGAAAAAAAATTAAAGTATCTTCTGTTAAGGAGCCAGCTTTTAGTCTTATTGCAACAGGATTTCCTTTTAGGAACAAGCAATATATTGATCCTTATATAAAGATATTTCGTGAATTACTTTATTCAGTAAGTGATCTCAGAAGAGCTGGTTCTGCAGCAATTGATCTTGCCTATGTAGCCTGTGGAAGAGTAGATGGATTTTTTGAGTTTTCTCTAAGTACATGGGATATTGCAGCAGGTGTGGTCTTAATAAAAGAAGCTGGTGGAGTTGTTTCAGATTTTGAAGGAAAAAATAACTATTTAAAAACAGGACATATAGTAGCTGGCAATCCAGCAATTCATCCATTTTTAGTTGAAAAAATAAAAAAATCATTAAAAAATTAAATAAATTCAAGATATTTCTAAAATCTCTAAGATTTTTCGAACTCTATGAGGAAGTTCTATTTCTAAATTAGTCTCTTTCAATTTAAGCCATTTCCACAAGCCAATTGGACATAATGTGGCAAAGCTTATTTTGAAATTTTTACAAACATCTGGACGATTTTGATAAATTTTACACTCTGCTTCTTTCCACTCTTTTCCATTTTTTGAAATATCAACTAAATAAGGACATTTATGATTTTCAGACTTTTTTGTTCCGTCAGGTAAAGGAACAGCCCATCTATAGCAGCATTCAGCACATCTAAGACATATAAATCTCTTTTCAACTGTCTCAAGAATTTCACTTAGTAGCTTACTATTTAAGCTCATGTTGACCCTCCAAAATACTAATAATATACTGCATGTCTTCTGGTAAAGGAGCTTCAAATTCGAGATTTTCTTTAGTTATTGGATGGATAAACTGCATTCTAAAAGCATGAAGCATCTGTCTTGATATTGAAATTTTTCTTTTTCCAAGCTCAATGTAAGTCTTTCTTCCATAAGTTTTATCACCCAAGATAGGATGACCTATTGATGAAAAATGCACTCTAATTTGATGAGTTCTACCAGTTATTATTCTAACTTTTAAAAGGGTATAATTTTTAAAATTTTTTATTACTTCCCATTCAGTTATTGCCTCTTTAGTTTTTTTTGATTTTGTAGACATTTTCTTTCTGTCATGAATTGCTCTTCCTATGGGAGTTGTTATTCTACCTGAACCTTTTAGTTCTCCATATACAATTGCAAGATACTCTTTTTTTATCTCTCTATTTTTAAAAGCTTCCACTAATCTATAATAAGCCTGATCATCTAATGCTATAACCATAACTCCTGATGTATCCTTATCAAGCCTGTGAACAATTCCTGGTCTTAGAGGTCCTCCTACATTTGCAAGTTTCTTTATATGATAAGCTAATGCATTTATCAATGTTTTATCAGGATGTCCAATACATGGATACACAACCATTCCAGCAGGTTTAGATACTACAGCTAAGTAGTCATCTTTATATATCAGCTGAATTGGTATATTTTGAGGAATTATTTCTTCATAAGTTTTTGATTTTAAAAAAGTTACATTTAAAATTTCAACCAAATCATTAAATTTTATCTTATAACTTTTTGTTTTAATGGAATTATTGACTTTTACAAACTTATTTTCAATTGCTTCTTGAGCCTTTGCTCTACTTATATTTAATTTTTCAGAAATAAATATATCAAGTCTTTTACCTTCGTCAACTTTTTCGACATGAAACAAAGTGCTCATAACCCTAATTTTTCTTTTAAAAATTTTCCAGTATATGAATTTGGATTTAAAGCTACTTCTTCAGGAGTCCCTTTTGCAATTAGATAGCCTCCTAAGTGACCTCCTTCAGGTCCAAGATCTATGATATAATCTGCACATTTTATTATCTCAAGGTCATGTTCAATAACTATAACAGTATTTCCCATATCAACAAGCCTTTGAAGTATATTAAGCAGTCTTTCTATATCAACCATATGCAGTCCTGTTGTAGGTTCATCAAGTATGTAAAGAGTTTTTCCTGTTGGTTTTTTACTTAGTTCTTTAGAAAGTTTAACTCTCTGAGCTTCTCCTCCTGACAAAGTCGTTGCTGATTGTCCAAGTGTTATGTATCCAAGTCCTATATCTTCCATTATTTGTAGTTTATGTTTAAGTTTTGGTACAGCTGAGAAGAATTCAAGGGCTTCGCTTACTGTCATTTGAAGAACTTCACTTATATCTTTGCCTTTATACTTAATTTGTAATGTTTCTTCATTATATCTTTTTCCTTTACAACTATCACAAACAACATAAACATCTGGTAGTAAATGCATTTTTATTTTTTTCATTCCATCACCTTGGCAAGATTCGCATCTTCCTCCAGGAAGATTGAAACTGAAGCGAGATTTTGAATATCCACGAACTTTTGCCTCTGGAAGGAGTGAAAAAAGCTCTCTTATTTCAGTCATAACTTGAGTATATGTAGCAGGAGTTGAACGAGAAGTTCTTCCTATTGGAGATTGATCAATACATACAACTTTGTCTATGTACTCAATACCTTCAATTGCCTTATGTTTGCCTGGATAGACATTTGCATTGTAAAGCTTTTTTAATAAAGCCTTATATAAAATTTCAAATATTAATGTGCTTTTACCAGAACCGGCAACACCTGTAACACATACAAATACTCCAAGGGGAATTTCTACATCTATATCTTTAAGATTATAAGCCTTTGCTCCTATAATTTTTATAAATTTTTGAGGTTTTCTTCTTTCCTTAGGTATGGCAATTCTACTTGTTCCCCTTAAATACTGAGCAGTGATAGACTCTTTACTCTTTATAAGTTGCTCAGGAGAGTATATTCCTGTTATATATCCACCATTTCTTCCACCTTCAGGACCAAGTTCAACAATTAAATCAGAATTCATTATTGTGCTTTCATCATGTTCAACAACAATAACAGTATTTCCTCTTTTTGAGAGTTCTTTTATACTTTCTATAAGTCTTATACAATCTCTTGGATGAAGTCCTATACTTGGTTCATCAAGAACATACAGCACTCCCGTTAAATGAGATCCAAGTTGTGTTGCAAGTCTTATTCTCTGTGCTTCTCCACCTGAAAGACTAAAAGAAGGCCTATTTAAGCTTAAATAACTAACTCCAATTTTTTGAAGAAAAGAAATCTTTATAAAAATTTCTTTTAGTATTCTTTCAGCAATTTGGGCTTGATTTGAGGAAAGATTTAGATTATTTAAAAAATTATTTAGTTCATCAATTGATAAAGTTGATATTTCTGCTATATTTTTACCATTAATTTTTATTGCAAGACTTTCCTCTCTAAGTCTTGTGCCTCCACAGAGTTTACAAGGAAATAAGTTTAAAATATCTATTTCTTCATCTTCTTCAATATTTTCATAACCCAGGCCTTTACATCGGGGACAGGCACCATATTTACTATTAAAGGAAAAAAGTTTTGGATCAATATCTGGCAAGCTTCTTCCACAATTAGGACATGCAAGAACACTACTAAAAATAATATCTCTATTTTCATTTACTATATTTATGACAACAGTTTTTGCATATTTCATAGCAAGTTGTAATGCTCTTTTTATTTGATTTTTATATTTCTCTTTAACGATAATTCTATCAACGATAAGTTCAATTGTGTGTCTCACACTTTTTTTAAGAGAAAGTTCCTTAGTAAGTTCAACAACTTTACCATCAATTCTTGCTCTTATAAATCCCTCAGCTTTTGCTCTATCTATAATTTCTTTATGTTCTCCTTTTTTTTCAATAACTACAGGCGCGAGAATCTGAATCTTTGTCCCTTCATTGAGACTTAATATAAAATCAAGCATCTTGTCTATATCCTGAGAGACAAGCTTTATATTACATTTTGGACAGTAGGGAGTTCCTATTTTTGCATAAAGAAGTCTTAAATAATCATATATTTCAGTAATCGTGCCAACTGTTGAGCGAGGACTTTTTGATATTGTTTTCTGATCAACTGATATTGCTGGCGAAAGTCCCTCAATAAAATCCACATCCGGCTTTTGTAATTGGTCAAAAATTGTTCTTAACTCTATAGGTAGACTTTGAAGATACCTTCTATGAGCTTCTGCAAAGATAGTATCCATAGCCAGAGATGACTTTCCTGAACCAGAAGGTCCAGTAATAACAATAATTTTGTTTCTTGGAAGTATTAAATCAATATTTTTAAGATTATGTTGTCTTGCCTTTTTTATTAAAATATTTTGTTGCATATTTTTATATCATTTTTTATATTCTCTTAACTCTGCAATAATCTTTCCAATAGGTATTTTTGTTTCGATTCTTAAAGGAATTTTATTTTCATCCTTGCTGAGCCAAATAACAATATCTCCCTTTCTTCTAAAAAGTCCTTCTGTGTCAAATAAAGGCTTTATGACAATCGTTTCCATCTCTTTTTTGTTTAATAGTTCTATTTTTTCTTCCTTAATCGGTTTAACTTGAACATTTGCAAACTTATTACTATCAAAAATATCTATTGATACAGGTTCATTTAAACTTATTGGCAAGGTTCTAAGATAAAAGAAACCTGAAAGAACATCCATAAAGACTCTATCTATACCTTTATGATAGGTTGTGTTGTTTTTTATATGATTTATAAATATAATCTCTTTATTTACGTAGTCAAATATCGTTTCTTTATTACCTCTGTATTTACCCTCTATCTGAATTAATCTAAAATGTTTTGGTTTTCCATGCTGTATTTTGCTTTCTGCATAATCATCTACGTAATAAAAATTTGAAATAAAACTTGCAGACTTAACCGTAGAGGTTATTGTAACTTCATTGGCATCACCCTTAACATAAATTTCTGCTGAACCTACATAAATTCCTGTCCAGTATATATCAAACTTCATTGATTCATTAATAAATCGAACAAATGGATTATTTTCTATCTCTGATTGATCTTTTTTGTTTTCTTGAATATATGAGATGAGATAACTTTCTTCTTTGTTTTCTGTAAGCTCTGATGGTTTAAGAGTTTCAAAAACTTCTTCTATTTTATCTTCTTCTTTTTCTAAATTCTGTGGTTCTGTAACACTTTGATACCACTTATCTTTTATCTTTTCTTTTTTAATTTCAAAAATATATGTCTCTATAAAATCTCGGAAAGGAAAACTCAGTTGAACCTTTGTAAGAGCCATCATTATGCTTATATGGATAACTATTGAAATCAATACTCCTGCTATGATCCATCTTAATTTCATAAAAATAGTATAACACTTAGTTGACCAATAAATTAAAACATATATAGAATGAAAAAATTACAATGGAGGTTAGGATTTGAAAAAGAAAATTTTACTATTGCTTATAATTTCAATCTTTACGATTTTTTTAGTAATTTCTAAAATTGATGTCTCATCTATTTTTGTTAAACCAGTTTCAGATGAGCTTAAAAGAATGATAAAAATGAATGTTTCGATTGATAAGGTTTATATACATTTTCTTCCTCTCTACCTTGAGTTTAAAAATGTTAATATATCTAATTCTGAAAACGACGATATTAAATTAAACAAAATAAAGCTTTACATAGGATTAACTAAAATTTTTAGTAAAGAGATAGAAGTAAGAAAAGCGGTTATATATTCTGCTAATTTTTCTATCAAATACTCAATTATTAAACAATGTATAGAAAGTATCTCTGAGTATTTGAGGATGCCAATAGATTTTCCATTAACACTAAGGATTAGCTCATTTGAGTTAGAAGATTTTAATGGTTCAATATACAAAGATGATTTACATCTAAGTTTAAAAAACCTCTATGCAAGAATGCTTTTAAAAAATAAACCTCAAATTTCTTTTATCTCTAATATCAGAATTTTTTCATTACAGTATCCTAATATTGAAGGCAATATAAAGGCTTCTTTCAAAGTTAAGGAAAAGGAGATAATTCTTGAAGATTTTAAAATTTTTGACATTAACTCTCTACTGAAAGCCACTGGAAAAATGAACTATGGAAGCTTCTTAGGAGAGTTTGTTATTTCAAGTAAAATATTTTTTAAATCTCTTATGAAGGCTTTTGGTATAAATAAAGAAGGTTATGGAGAAGTTAATATTGATGGCAATATATTATTTGAAGAAGGCAAAAAATGGAATGAAAAGATAAGGCTAAATTTAAAATTTGATAGTTCCTTTTTTCTTGAAGATTTAATGCAGATTTTAAAAGTTTCTGAAAAATTGAGTGGATTTGCGGAAGCCAAAGGAAAAATTAAAGGAACAATTTTCTCACCTCAGATTTCTGCTAAGGCAACTGTCAAGAAAGGAAATATTCTTGGCGTAAAAGTGGATAAGATAGATACTGATGTTTTTTATAAAGATAGAATATTGGAATTTAAAAATAGTAGAGTAAATCTTTATGGAGGTTTTGCTCAAGCCTATGTATGGATAACTCTTCCTAAGATAGTAAAACATTATGTCTTTATAAACATAGAGAATGTATCAAGTAGTGGGATTTTTGAAGTTATTCAATGGAATCCTAATATTGCAGAAGGTTTAGTAAGAGGATGGTTGATATCTGAGGGAGAAGTCTTTTCACCAAAAGGTTCTTTTGTTTATATAAGAAAATTCCAAAAACCTAATGATTTAAGAGGAAAGATTGAATGGATAAAAGGTGATTTTATTTCATCAAATAAAATTTATTGGTTTAATTCTTTAGAAATTTCTTTATCTAAAACTAAAGCTGAAGTTACTGGATATATAGATACAAAGACTAATTCTCTTAATATGGAGTTTAAAGGATTTAGTAAAGATATAAGTGAACTTTTGATGCCATATCAAAAAGGTATTTATGGAGATATGATTATCCATGGTAGAGTATATGGAGAGATAAAAAATCTTGAAATAGCTATTAATTTTTCATCAGAAAAAATTAATATTTTGACGTATGAGATTGAAAAATCTGTTCCAGAGTATTCTATTGTGCTTGATAATGTAAAAGGCAAGCTTATCTATACAAAAAATATCCTGTTAATTGACAATATTATTGGTAAGAATCTTTCACTGAAAGGCAAAATTTTATTTTCTAAAGCAAAGAATATCTTTGAAATAAAAGATCCTCTATATGACATTGTATTTTCCGTAAAAAATATACCCATTCAAAATCTGAATATAAAGGAGCTTAAAAGTGAAGTTAGTACCATTATTTCTATTGAAGGTTCTATAAAGGGTAAAGGAAACATCAAATCCCAAGTTACTCTTGCTCCAGTGTTTCTTAAAAATAATAAGATTATTGACAGATTAACTGCCTCAGTTGAATTTGAAAGAAATATTATTCTTATAAAAAAACTGCATATCAATAACGATAAAAATATCTTAAATGCATCCGGTTATATAGATTTACATGGTAAGCTTGATGTCTCTGGAACATCAAAAACTTTTGATATAACAAACATAATACAAACATACGCAAAAAGGTTAAAAATGCAATATATAGAGAAAACTGACTTAAACAATCTGCATTTTATAATTGTTGGATCAATAAAAAAACCCACGATTACGGCAAATTCAGGCTTAACAGTAAAACTCAAAAGTGGAAAAAAAATTGATGGAATAATTGATTTAAATTATTCACAAAATTACTTAAAAATTAACTCCAGTATTATGAAAAATATTTTAATTACTCTTGAAGGTTTTATAGAAAGGAAAGAATGGAATATATCTGGTAATTTTAACTCAGCAAGAGTAGATTCACTGGCTGGACTTTTTATCAATAATCTTCCAGAAGATTTAGTGATTCTGATTGATGGAAAAATAAAAGGTTCATTGAATAATGAAAATTTGAATGCTCAGATTGATTTAAAAAAGATATTTACTAGACTTTATGGAATAGGACTTAACAATAAGAATCCTGTAAGTATTAATATAGAAAAAGGTAATGTATATTTTAGTCCCATAACTCTTTTAGGCCAATCCACAGAATTGACAATAAAAGGTAAAATTGTTGAGTATTTTGATATTCTCATTGAGGGTTTTACTGATCTTAGACCTTTTAAAGCTCTCTTCAAAGTTGATGAAATAAGAGGAAGAGCTTCAATGCAAGTTTATATCTATGAAAGCAGAAAAAATCCTGAAATAGCAGGAGAAGTAGAAGTAGAAAATGCCTCTATTACATTAAGAAAAGATATTCCAACCTTACATAATTTAAATGCTGTTGTATCCTTTAATGAAAATAGAGTTTTAATAGAAAAAGCTCAAGGTATATTTTCAGAAGGCAATGTTTATATGGATGGAATTGTGTATTTTGAAAAATTTGCCATAAAACATCTTGCTCTTTCTGGAAAAATCTCCCAAGTTAGATGGATTTTTGCTCCCAGATGTTGGACATATCTTAATGGACAGCTTTATCTTAAAGGATCTTATAATCAACCCTTTCTATCAGGTCAGATAAATATTCAAAATGGTGTTTACACGGAAAAATTTGATTGGACAAAACTCGCCCTTAAATCCAACTCTACAAAAACATTCGTAACAAAAGACAGCTGGCTTAACAATTTAAAACTTAATATAAAAGTTCAGACTAATAACTTTTTTGTTAATAACAATCTTGCTACAGTAAATCTAAATGGTGATATAGTGTTAAAGGGAAGTATACCTGAACCTTCTTTAATTGGCTGGATAAATGCCAAGGATGGATGGATTTATTTTAGAGGAAATAAATTTGAGATTTCAAAACTCTTTATTCAGTTTAATGATCCTACATCAATAAAACCTTATCTAAATATTTCTGCAAGAACTAGTATATCTCAATACAATATAAACTTAAACATAAATGGATATATTGATCAATTTAACCTTATACTTAGTTCAAATCCACCTCTTTCAGAATCAGAACTACTTAATATGTTGGTATTAGGACAAAATGGTGCAGTAGGGAAAGGAATCCCTGCAGCCTCTGAAGCTGCTTCATTTATTACAGGGCAAATTCAGGAAGTCATAGAAGAAAGAGTTAAAGGATTAACAGGACTTGATGTTATGACAGTTGAGCCAGCAGTATCAAAAACAACAGGTTCTATTGGTCCGAAAGTGACAGTAGGCAAAAAACTCATGGATGGAAGAATGACAGTTACTTATTCAACTACAACTGGAACAACAGCTGAACAAATTATAAAAATAGAATACTTAATAAAAAAAGGCGTTTCTCTTGTAGGAACAAAGGATGAAATTGGAGGAATTTCAGGTGCGATTAAGTTTCGTTTTGAATTTCATTAGTATTTTTTTGATTTTACTTGCTCCTGTTTATGCACAAGAAATTATAAAAAAAATAGAAATTGAAGGGCTAAAATCTATATCAAAAGAGGAATTTATTTATCTTTTTGGAATAAAAGAAAATGAAGCTTTTGATCCAGAAAAAATAACTTCAGGAATTAAAAGACTTTTTTTAAAAGATTTATTTGACGACATCATTGTTGAACGAAAAGATCAAACAATAAAAATATCGATTAAAGAAAAACCCATCATCAATAAAATAGAAATAAAAAACAATAAGCACTTTTCAGAGAGTTTTTTCAAAAAACTGCTTAGCTTCAAAAAAGGTGATAGGTTAAAAGAAATAGAGCTAAAAAAAACAAAAAACAAAATAGAAAAAGAACTTAAAAGACATGGTTTTATAAACTTCAGTGTTCAAATAAATAAAAATCTCTATGAAAACTATGTTGATATAGCAATTTATATAAATGAGGGCGAGCCTTTAAAAATAAAAAATATAAAATGGGAAGGATATTTTGATGAGCATATCATTAACCTTCTTTCTTTAAATATTAACGAACCTTTCAATGAAATATTGGTTGAAGATTTTGTTAATAAAGTACGAAAATACTTTAACAAACAAGGCTTAATTGGTTCAGAGATTACATATTTCTTCAAAGATGGAGAGCTTTTATTAAAAATTAAAGAAGGCAAAAAATTGAATATAGAGTTTAAAGGCATTAACTTCTTAGAGAAAAAAGATTTAAAAAGCATAGCAATTTCTCATTTTCAAGATAAAATAAACGAAAATGTTGTAAAAGACAGTATCAATAGTCTAATTAACTTTTATAAAACACAAGGCTTTATTGATGTAAAAATTATTCCTCTAATAGAGGAGTTGGATAATGAGTGGAAAATAACATACTTTATAGATGAAGGCAATAGAAAAATTATTGAAAAAATTGAGATAGAAACAGAACTATCAAAGGAAGAATTAAAAAATATTCTTACAAACAAAGAAGGTTTTCCATTTAATCCTGAACAATTAGAGAATGATAAAAAAGCAATTGAAGAATATCTTAAAACAAAGGGATATTTTTATGCTCAGGTATTCATACCTCAAGTAAAAGAAGATAATAACAAAATAAGCATATTCTTTAGAGTTGATGAAGGTAAAAAAGTTAAAATAAGTAAAATAGAGATTGAAACTAAGGATAGTTTATTAAAATCTGAAGCCTCGGAAGTATTGAAGATATATAAAGAGTATCCATTTAGTGAGACAACTTTTCTTGAAATAAAGAGAAAACTCAGAGAAATATATCTTAAACACGGATACTATGATGTTCATATTGAAGGTAAATATGAGATCAAAGATAATGAAGCATATATAGATTTCAAAATTGATGAAGGTAATAAAAAATATTTCGGCAAATCAATTATTCTTGGTAACAAAAAAACAAAAACAAAATTTATTTACGATAGACTTATCCCAAAAGATGAAAAACCTTACAATCCCTTTACATTAGAAGAAGAAAGACAGAATCTTTATAAAACTGGACTTTTTTCGCGAATAGAAATTCAACCTGAATTTAAAGATAGTTTTATAGATTTAATTTATAACTTTGAAGAAGCTCCAGCAGGAGCTTTTGAATTCGGCTTTGGATATGGAGAGTATGAAAAAGTAAAAGGTTTTATGGATTTGTCTTATGTAAATCTATTTGGAATGAATAAACAAATATTCTCAAGAGTTGAGTTAAGCACTCTGGAAAATAGAACTTACATAAGTTATAATGATCCATGGTTATGGAAAGATATCACATTTAAGTCATCTTTAATGTTTGAAAAAATGAAGGTTAAAAACATTGATACCAAAAATATTATTTACAAAATAAGAAAGTATAATGCTTCCTTAGGTTTTGAAAAAAAGTTTTTTGAGTCCTTTAAAGTTGAACTTCTTTATGAAATTTCGTATTCAAAAACATGGGATGTTATTCCAGAAGTTGTTATTTCTGATGAAGACATTGGAGAATTATTTATAAGCATGGTTAAAGCTTCATTGATTTATGACAGTAGAGACAA
Source organism: Thermodesulfovibrio sp. (assembly GCA_039630505.1). Taxonomy (GTDB): domain Bacteria; phylum Nitrospirota; class Thermodesulfovibrionia; order Thermodesulfovibrionales; family Thermodesulfovibrionaceae; genus Thermodesulfovibrio. The sequence goes on along the minus strand of JBCNUV010000020.1, from coordinate 97,271 downwards.
TCCGTTTGATCCGACTAAGGGATGGCTTACTGGAGTTAGTTCAAAATTTAGTAAAAAATTCTTAGGTTCTGATATTGATTTTATAAAATCGTCATTTTATATAAATAAATATACAGAGATAATAAAAGGACTGGTTTTAGCTAAATCTTTAAGAGGAGGGTGGGCATGGATTTATGGGAAAACAGATAATCTACCAATATCTGAGAGATATTTTCTTGGGGGAAGAAATACTGTAAGAGGATATGCTTATCATACTCTTGGACCAAAACAGGATAATCAACCAACTGGTGGAAATGCTTTTTTAATGGGAAATCTTGAATTCAGAACATATTTAGGTAGAAACTTTTTTATAGTAAATTTTCTCGATTTTGGTAATGTATGGAAAAAAGTAAAGGACATAAATGTTTCAAATCTTAAATATACTACAGGAGCAGGATTAAGATATAAAACTCCTATTGGACCAATAAGAGTAGACTATGGATACAAACTAAATAGAGAAAAAGGAGAATCACGTGGTGAGATTCATTTTAGTATTGGTCATGCTTTTTAATATATTTGTTCTTTCATCAGCCTTATCAGAAACCATAGACAGAGTAGTTGCCTATGTAGACTCATATGTAATAACTCTCAGGGATTTTGAAAGGACAGCTTCTAAAATGAAAGAAAAATTTCCAGAGATTAAAAATCAAGAAATTTTGGAGACAATAATTAATAAACTTCTTATTCTTAAAAAATCAAAGGAACTTTTTATTGAAGGAAAAGAAGAAGATTTGATCACGAACTATATTGACTTAAAAATAAAGTCAGATATCATAATTCCAGAAAGTAGAATAAAAGAATACTATGAAGAAAATAAAGCCAAATTCAAAAATACACCGTATATAAATGTGAGAGATGAGATAGAAAAATATCTTTTTGAAAAAGAGTTAAATCAAAAACTTAAAGAACATATTGAAGAATTAAAACAAGCTGCTGAAATAAGAATAATTTTCATCCCTTAATTTCATAAATAAGGGCTACTTCATCGCATTCTGGAAATTTTGGACATCTTATACAATCACCCCATATTTTTTGAGGAAGTTTTGATTTATCGAAGTTTTTGAATCCTATTTTTTTAAAAAACTCTGGAATATATGTCAAAACAAAAACCCTTTTTATACCAAGTTTTTTAGCTTCATTCAAGGATTTTTTTACAAGAAGAGTTCCAATTCCCTTTTTTTGTGAGTCTTTTTTAACAGCAAGAGATCTTATTTCAGCAAGATCTTCCCATAGTATATGTAAGGCACATACTCCTTTTATTTCACCATTTTCTTCAGCAATTAAGAAATCCCTAATATTTTCATAGAGTTCGTTCAAAGAACGAGGAAGCATTTCACCTTTTTTGGCAAATTCATTGATTAATTTATGAATTGATTTAACATCAGATACTGTTGCTTTTCTAATTTTCAATAATAGAAAAACCTCTTAATATAAGATTTTTATTTTTTTCAACTATTTCCTTTTTTTTAGCAGGAATTATCTCTTCAATGGTTTCAATAACTTTTTCAATACTTAGTATTTTAGATATTTTTACAAAAGCTCCAAGGAGAACCATATTTGCAAACTTAGGATTTGCAATTAAGGAAGCTTCTTTTGAAGCTTCAATTGGATAAAAATTAATGTCATCACGAAATTTAGAATTCTTTATGACGGATGCATCATAAATAATAAAACCCTTTTGTACAACTCTATTGATAAATTTTTTATAGGAGGCTTCATTTAATGCTATAAGATAGTCAGCATTTCTGATTATTGGTGAACCTATAAGTTCATCAGAAATAACAACCATACAATTTGCTGTACCACCACGCATTTCTGCACCATAAGAAGGAAACCATGTTACTTCTTTTTCTTGTTTCATAGCAGAATGAGCAATTACCTTACCCAAAAAGAGAATTCCTTGTCCTCCAGAGCCTGCTATTATTATACGTTTCTCCATTTGTCTTTTATCACCCCTAATTTAAACTCATTCATCATGTTTTCTCTTAGCCATTTTAAAGCTTCTTGAGGTGACATTCCCCAGTCAGTAGGACAGGGTGAAAGCATCTCTACAAAGCTAAAGCCTTTACCTTCAAGTTGATATTTAAAGGCTTTCTCAATATAAGTTTTAGTAATCACTATATTTTTATAACTATCAAGAGCTCCTCTTGCAATAAAGGAGGTACCTTCAAGTATTGCAAGAAGTTCGGATACATGCATTGGATATCCTGCCGTCTTTGGGTCTCTACCAAGTGGAGTGGTTGTGGTTTTTTGCCCTTTAAGAGTTGTAGGAGCCATCTGTCCGCCTGTCATTCCATAGTTTGCATTATTTATAAAAAATACAGTAATGTTTTCTCCACGATTTGCTGCATGAACTATTTCAGCAGTTCCAATTGCAGCGAGATCACCATCTCCTTGATAAGTAAAAATAACCTTATCAGGATATACTCTTTTCATACCAGTGGCTGCTGCTGGAGCTCTTCCATGGGGAATTTCAAGTATGTCTATATCAAAGTAATCATAGGCAAATACAGCACATCCAACGGGTGCTATTCCAATAGTTATTTCCTTTATCTCAAGTTTATCAATCACCTCTGCTATAAGTCTATGGGCAATACTATGTCCACATCCAGGACAAAATCTAAAAGGAACATTTTTTAATGATTTAGGTCTTGAAAAAATCTTTTTCATAACAACCCATTATAGCAAAAATCTTTACTTTTTTTCATTATCCCTTCAAGAATTCCATTTTCACTGATAGTTATTTCCCTTACATCTAGATAATCTACGATTTTTTCTAAAATGAGCAACCCAGGACATATTATATCTGCTCTGTCAGATGGTATTCCTTTAATCTTTTTTCTATCTTCCAACGGAATAGATATTAGCTTTTTAAGTATTTCTTTAAATTTATTAATGCTAATTTTGCTCATATGCGTCTTTTCAGGACAATATTTAGATAGATTCATATTAATCATAGCAAGAGTTGAAGCTGTCCCACCTATTGCTATGAATTTATCAACTTTGACCCTTGGTATAGCCTTCATTATTTCATTTTTTATAAATTTTTTAGCGTCATATATAGCCTTGTGAGAATAAGGTTCGATAAATAAAAAATTCTCTTTAAGTTTTAATACTCCTAAGGACAAAGAACCCATACTAAATTTTGCTTCTATGCCATAAATCCATTCTGTGCTGCCTCCACCTATATCAACTATAAAAATAGAGTCTTTTAAGCTAAATTTTTCATCCATGATTCCACATAGGGTATAGTAGGCTTCTTGTTGGCCTGAAATTATATGAATATTAATACCTGTAGTTTTTCTTACTATTTCACAGAATTCTTTACTATTTTTAGACTCTCTTAAAGCACTCGTTCCAACAGCAATAATGGACGAAACATTAAACTTTTCAGATATTTTTTTAAATTTTCTTAAAGTATCAATTGATTTTTTCAATGATTCAGAATCAAAAAGTCCATTTTTGTCAAGATTTCGTCCAAGACGAGTTACTACTCTTTCAGAATAAATTTTTATAATTTGATTTTTATCTATATTTCCTATTAACAGTCTTAAGGTATTACTTCCTACATCTATAACCGCGATATTTTCAGTATGTTTCATGATAGGCATTAATTATCTCGACAACTGCCTTATCAACAGAAACTTTTTTTGTTTCTTTTGTTCTTCTTTTCTTTATTTCTATTTTGTTTTCACTGAGTGCTTTTTTACCTACTATAACTTGAATTGGTATTCCAATTAAATCTGCATCTTTAAATTTAACTCCTGGCCGCTCATCTCTATCGTCAATTAAAATTTCCATATGTCTATCTGCAAAACTGTTGTAGATTTCGCTAAGTTTTTCATATAGTTGTTCGGCTATATTAACTGTTTTTTCATCATCCATATTAAGGGGAATAATCTCAATATCAAAGGGAGATATACTTTTAGGCCATATTATTCCATCACTGTCATGATTTTGTTCTATAGCAGCAGCAGCTACTCTTGCTGGTCCAATTCCATAACTTCCCATAATAATTGGTTTTTCTTTTCCATCTCTATCTAAGAAATAAGCATTTAAAGGTTCTGTATATTTAGTTCCTAATTTAAAGATATTTCCAACTTCAATTGCTTTTTCAATTTTCAGAGAACCACCACATTTATAACATTTGTCCTCTTCCTTAACTTTTCTTATGTCCATCCACTGAGCATCAAAGTGAACTCCTGGGATGATTCCTTGTAAATGATAATCCTTTTTGTTTGCTCCTGAGACATATGTAATATTTTTTTGAATGGAAAGATCAGCAATCTTCTTTATTTTATGTTCTGTAGGTCCAACAAATCCGAGTTCTACACCAAGGATTTCTAAGGATTTTTCCGGCGTAGCAAAACTAAACTCTCCAATAGTTCTTACAAGTTTCTTTTCATTTAATTCTTGGTCTCCTCTCAACATAACCAATACAGGACCGTTTTTTTCAGATATAACAAGTAAAGTCTTTATAAAATATTTTTCACTTAATCCTAAAAATTCTGATACCTCTTTTACGGACTTTTTATTGGGAGTATATATTTCTTTATATTCAAGATTAGAAGGAGGTAAGGCAGATGGTTCTGATTTAGCCACCTCTATATTAGCTGCATATCCACAACTTTCACAAATAACAATGTCATCTTCACCAGCTGGTGTTGGAGCCATAAACTCATGTGATTCCAAATCACCCATTATTCCAGGATCGGATTCAACTTGATAGTATTTCAATCCGCATCTTGTAAAAATTCTATGATATGCTTCTGCATGAAGATTATAACTTCTGTCTAATCCCTCCCAATCAACATCAAAACTGTAACTGTCTTTCATAATAAATTCTCTTGTTCGTAAAACACCTCCACGAGGTCTTGCTTCATCTCTTAATTTTGTTTGAATTTGATACCATATTTGAGGTAGTTGCCTATAGGATTTTATTTCTTTAGAAGCTATCCATGCCATAATTTCTTCATGAGTCATTCCAAGGCACATATCTCTACCAGTTCTGTCCTTTAATCTAAACATTTCTTCCTTTATGGTATACCATCTACCTGTTTGTTGCCATATCTCTGCTGGATGAAGGATAGGCATCGAAATTTCTTGTGCACCAATTCTTTCCATTTCTTCTTTTAATATTAGATTTATTTTATTTAAAACGCGCCAACCAAGAGGTAAAAATATAAATAAACCTGCAGCAAGTTGTCTTACATAACCAGCTCTAAGCATTAAAATGTGAGATATTGCATTAATTCCAGAAGGAACTTCTCTCATTGTCGGAATAAAAAGTTGAGAATATCTCATTCAATCCCTCCATACATAAAAAAGTTATAAATAAGTATAGCACATTTTTGAATATATCAACACTATAAGGTGAGAGCTCTAAATAAAAATTTAACATAATATACATTATCAGACATAAATTTAGTGACAAATTTTGTTAAAAAGTTGTTGGAATTTTTGTGTGGAAGATTTGAAACTTTATGTTTTTCTTAGGAAAATCTCAAAGTGAATATTAATTAGACAAACTGATTTTTTAGAAATTATTGATTATTAATAACAGTTGCAAAAGCATACTGTCCATCTGTGAAATCTACTCTGACTTTAAAGATATCTCCCAAAATAAGTAGCTCTTTTTTGTCATCAATAAGACATTTAATGTAGTTTTCTGAAGTTCCTGAGAAAAAGCCATTTTTTTTGTTTTCAATAAGAACTTCAAGTGAACAACCGATAAATTTTTTAATGTATTTTTCCTTTTTTATTTTACCTAATTCTATTAACGCATTAGTTCTTTCTTTTTTAGTATTTTCTGGAATATCTTCATTTATTTCTGAAGCTTTTGTAAAAGGTCTTTTTGAGTAAGGAAAAACATGTAAATATGAAAATTCCATTTTTTCAATTAGTTTTAACGTTGTTTTAAAATCCTCTTCTGTTTCAGAAGGAAATCCTACTATAATATCTGTTCCTATTGAAATATCAGGATAGAGTTTAAAAATTTTTTCTATTGTATCTTCATATAGAGACACATTATAACTTCTGTTCATTAATTGTAAGATTCTATCACTACCATGCTGAAGCGGAATATGAAGATGTCTACAAATTCTTCTGTCAGATAGTACTTCAATAAACTCATCATCAATATGATTAACCTCAATTGAGCTTAATCTTATCCTAATTCCTGAAGTTTCCTTAAGAATTACTTTAAGAAGCCTCTTTAAATTCATATTATTTTCATAATCTATTCCGTATAATCCTATATTAATTCCGCTTAATATGACTTCTTTAATCCCAATTGATTGATAATCTTTTATTTCTCCTATGATTTGTTCTATACTATAACTTCTTGGCTTTCCTCTCAAATAAGGAACAATACAATAACTACAATACTGATTACATCCATCTTGAATTTTAACAATAGCTCTATGTCTGGATATTTTTAAAGTTTTACTTTTATTTAAATTTTCAAAATTTTTGAAAATATTGTCCTTTTCAGAATTGGAAAAGAATTTTAAATTTTCTAAGTTATTTTCAAATTTGCAAAGCTCTACATAACAACCTGTAACAAAAGCTTTTTTACCAAGTTTTTTTGCCTTATTTATTATCTGTTTTGACTGAATTTCTGCTTTTTTAGTAACAGCACAAGTATTTATAACCCAGAGTTCTGCTTCTTCTGGATTCTCAGTAACATTATAACCATTAGATGTTAGAAATTTTTCCCATTTCTGAGCCTCTGCTTGGTTAACTTTACATCCGTATGTGATAAGAGATATTTTCATCCCTTAACAATTTCTCCTTCTAAGGAGTGTCTGTGAGATTTTATAATTTTTACATTGACAATTTCTCCAGGTTTAATATCGGAGTAAATTTTTACAATTTTGTTTGTTCTCGTTCTTCCAGTTGTGAATCCCTCTTCATCTTTTCCTTCCACTAAAACTTCTTGAATTTTTCCTTCTAATTTTTTATTTTTTCTTTCAGTTATTTCATCTTGAAGCTTTAAAACCTCTGTGAGTCTTTTAGATTTAATCTCTTCTGGTATTTGACCATCAAGCTTTGCTGCAGGAGTCCCAACTCTTGGAGAAAACTTAAAAGCAAATATTCCATCAAATTCAATTTCCTTTAAAGCATAAGTTGTTTTTTCAAAATCTTCATCCTCTTCTTGAGGAAATCCAACAATAATATCTGAAGTAATTGCAATATCTGGAATCGCCTCTCTAAGCCAATATATCTTTTCAAGATAATCTTCATATGTATATTTTCTATTCATGAGTTTAAGAATTTTATTTGAACCTGCTTGCAGTGGAAGATGAATGTGTTCACATATTTTTCTACAATTTTTCATTACATTAACAAGTTCCATAGATAAATCTTTTGGATGTGAAGTTATAAAACGGACTCTTTCAATTCCTTCTATATTCTCGATCTTTTCAAGTAATAAGGGAAAACTAACATCTCCATCTCTGTAAGAGTTTACATTTTGCCCAAGAAGTGTAATCTCCTTATATCCTTGTTCAGCAAGACTTTTAATCTCTTGAATAATATCATTTAAGGGTCTACTTCTTTCTTTTCCACGAGTATATGGAACCACACAGTAAGCACAGTAGTTATTACATCCGTAAATTATATTAACCCATGCTTTTACACTATCTTTTCTTTTTACAGGCAAATTAATTTTTGCTAAATCAGGATTTTCATGAATAAACAGTCTATTTGAAAGTTGATTTTCAATAATATTTTCAATAAGATGAATATTGTCAGGACCTATAATGTAATCAATGTACGGAATTTTATTTAGAAGGTTTTCACCCTGAAGTTGAGCAGAACATCCAGCTACTATAATTTTGAGTTCAGGATTTTTCTTTTTAAGATACTTTATTCTTCCAAGACTACTAAGAAATTTTTGTTCTGCCTTCTGTCTTATTGCACATGTATTAAAAATAATAACATCTGCCTTTTTGGGTTCATCCACTTCAATAAATCCTTTTGCCCCAAGAATACCGAGAATTCTTTCAGTGTCATGTTCATTCATTTGACATCCAAAGGTTTTTATGTAAACTGCCCTACCCTTCATCATTTTTATTATAACAAGCAATGATGTTATATTTTCAAACTTAAGCATTTGAATGATTTTTCGTAATTAAAACATAATATAAACTAACATGATTTATGAATTCCTAAAGTCTATACTTATTATTTTTGGAATTTCTGGGGGAATAATTTATATTCTTAGACGCTTAAAAATTCCCTCTATTGTAGGATTCTTAATAGCAGGAACAATTATAGGTCCTTATGGTCTGGGAGTAATAAAAAATCCCCATGAGGTAGAGATAATTGCAGAAATTGGAGTTATTTTACTTATGTTTACAATAGGTATAGAATTTTCTATTCCAAGACTTATGGCTTTGAAAAAAGAAGTCTTTTTATTAGGAAGTCTTCAGGTTTCACTAACAATTCTCTTAATAAGCATACTAAGTCAGTTAGTTTTTAATACTTCCTTAAATAATTCAATTTTTTATGGATTCATAGTGGCATTAAGCAGTACTGCTATTGTTATGAAGCTTCTTTCTGACAAAGGAGAATTAAACTCTCCTCATGGTAAAGTATGTCTTGGAATATTACTCTTTCAAGACATTTGCGTTGTTCCACTTATGCTTTTTACTCAACTTCTTTCAGGTCAGGCAGAAAGCTACTATAACTTTCTTATTGTAATTCTTAAGTCATCTATAATACTTTTGATAGTTTTTATATTCTCCAGAGTGGCAGTTCCATATGTTCTTCATGAAATTGTTAAGACAAAAAGTAGAGAACTTTTTATAATTACCATAATTTTTATATGTCTCGGGACTGCCTATTTTACTTCTAAATTAGGGCTTTCCCTTGCTCTTGGCGCCTTTTTAGCAGGAGTTGTTATATCTGAATCCGAATACTCAGCTCAGGCAGTATCCGATATATTACCTTTTAAAGAAACTTTTTCTGGAATATTTTTTATTTCTGTTGGAATGCTTTTAAATATTGACTTTATAAAAACTTATTTGACAGAAGAATTTATTCTTGTTGGTGTTATATTTTTCGTTAAAGCCTTAATAATTCTTGTTATCACCTACATTTTTATACATTCACTAAAAGTCTCTCTAAAATCAGCTTTATCATTAGCTCAAATAGGAGAGTTCTCATTTATACTGGCATTCACAGGAAAGTATCTGGGACTCTTAGATGAAATCTCATACCAAAGCTTTATCTCTGCTTCTGTAGTAACAATGTTACTTACTCCTCTAATAATTAGATATTCTCCCAATTTAATAGATTACTTAGTCCATAAGAAACCTTTTAGATCATTGGAAAGAGCAAGGAAAATAAAAGACTCGGATATAATTGTAAAAAAATCCAATCATGTTATCATTATTGGTTTTGGATTAAATGGAAGAAATCTTGCGAGAGTTCTTAAAGAGACTGATATACCATATGTAATCTTAGAGCTCAATCCAGATACAGTAAGAAAGATGAAAAAGAAAGGCGAACCAATATATTATGGAGATGGAACAAGTCAGGAAATACTGCATAAACTTGGTGTTAAAAGAGCTCAAGTTCTTGTTATTGCTATATCAGATCCTACTGCTACAAGAAAAATAGTCCAGCTTGCGAAAACAGAAAATCCAAAAATCCATATAATTGTCAGAACCCGTTTTGTTACTGAAATTGAAGAGTTGAAAAAATTAGGTGCCGATGAGGTCATTCCTGAAGAGTTTGAAACATCTCTTGAGATTTTTGCACGGGTTCTACATCATTTTGGTGTTCCAAGAAATAAAATACTCCAGATGATAGAAAAGATTAGAGCTGAAGGTTATGAAATCTTGAGATTTGCTGATATACCAAAAACCCGAGCCGGTATTGAATGTGTGATATTTGAAGGTCTTGAAATGGATAGTTTCTTAATAGAGAAAGACTCATGGTTAATAGGGCATTCTCTTAAGTCTCTTGACATAAGAAGATTAGCAAATGTCACAGTAATTGCTATTCAAAGAGGAGATGAAATCATTCTAAATCCTTCAGGTGACTTTGTTTTAAAAGAGGGAGATGTAATAATTTATGTTGGTAATAAAAGACAATTGGCCGATGCATTGAACTTCTTTCAGAAAAAGGATTAAATTTTTTATCTTATAAAATTAGTAAAAACCTTAGGTTCCCTCTCAGGAGTTCTTACATTGACCCTACCATTTTCAACAAGTTTCAATGTCCATGCCATATTTTTACCTAAAACCCTCATGATCTGTTTACCTTCTTCATCTTTCAAAACCTCGCCAGGGTTCATTCCATATATAACATTCCAGTAATTTGATGACGGAACAATCATCTCTGCATAGTGGAGATAATGTAGAAGCTGGTCAAAAGTGGCTACTCCACCTGAACGTCTTACTGCCACAACTGCCACACCAACTTTATGTCTGAACAATCCATTATTAACAGAGGCAACAAGAAAGGCTCTATCTAAAAAACATTTAAATGTCCCTGCTATTCCCGAAAAATAAACTGGTGAACCAAGTATGATACCATTAGAAAGTTTTATTTTTTGAATCCATTCATTAACTTCATCGTTAATACTACATTTTTCATCTTTGTTCTCAGCGCATTTATAGCATGCTAGGCAACCTCTTATTTTTTTGTCTCCAACTTGAATGATTTCCACTTCTATATTTTCTTTTTCAAGTTCTTCAGCTACAATTCTAATAGCATGATAGGTATTGCCATTTTTTCTTGGACTTCCATTAAAAGCAACAACTTTCATCTTTTCCTCCTTAAATTTTTATTTTAATTTATTTTTGTCGCATTTTATCAATATGTTACTATAATAAAATATATGGAAAGATTTATTCTTGCAATAACAGGAGCATCAGGTATAATTTATGGAATTAGGCTTCTTGAAGAACTTGCTAAAAATTTTGAAATATCTTTAATTTTATCTGACTCAGCTGTATATGTTATGAAACTTGAGACAGATATTAAAAGTTTTGATGAATTTAAAAAGAGATTTGACAGTCCTAAAATAAAACTCTACTCTGAAAAACAGATTGATGCTCCTATAGCAAGTGGTTCCTATAAAACTCGAGGTATGTTTATTGTTCCATGCTCTATGAAAACTGTCTCAGCAATTGCTTATGGCTATGCAGATAATCTAATTACAAGAGCAGCAGATGTAACAATTAAAGAAGGTAGAAAGCTTGTTATATCTCCCAGAGAAATGCCATTCAGCATAATTCATCTTGAAAATATGCTTAAACTTGCAAAAGTTGGGGTTATTATCGCTCCACCTGTTCCAGCATTCTATAACAGCCCAAAAAATATTAATGATTTGGTTAATTTTGTTGTTGGTAAACTTCTTGATCTTATGGAAATTGAAAATGAACTTTACAGGAGATGGAATGGATAAAATTGGAGTGTTACTACTTAATATGGGAGGACCTGACAGTATTAGTGCAGTAAAACCTTTTCTTTATAATCTTTTTAGTGATCCATATATCGTAAATTTTGGTATTATACAAAAACCTATGGCATGGTTAATTTCCAATCTCCGAGCTAAAAAAATTAAGAAAGCATATGAAAGAATTAATGGAAAATCTCCTTTAAAGGAAATAACAATAGCACAAGCAATAGCTCTTGAGAAACTCTTAGGAGATAATTTTAAAGTTCTTGTTGGAATGCGTTATTGGCATCCTTTTATTGAAGAGTCATTAGATGAGTTTAAAAATTCAAATATAAGAAAGATTGTTGCAGTTTCTCTTTATCCACAGTTCTGTAAAGCTACTACATCCTCAGTTATTGAAAAATTTAAAAAAACTGCACAAAATCATTTTGAATATAAAATCATATCTTCATGGTGTGAATATCCATTATTTATTGAAGCATGGATTGAAAATATTAGAAATTCTTTTGAGAAATATGGAAGCGACTGTTTTGTTATTTTTAGTGCACACAGTATCCCACTTTCGCTTCATAAAAAGGGTGATCCTTATATTTCAGAAGTGGAAAGAACAGTAAAAGCTATAGTTGATAATATGAATCTGAATAGCTTTAAGATATGTTATCAAAGTAAAACAGGACCTGTTAAATGGATGAAACCTTCAACTGAAGATGTGATTGAAGAGTTAGCAAAAGAAGGATATAAAAAAATATTAGTTGTTCCAGTCAGTTTTGTTTCTGATCATATAGAAACTTTATATGAAATTGATATCGTTTATAAGGAATTTGCAAAGAATTTAGGAATACAACTAAATAGAGTTGATTCATTGAATACTTCACCTAAGTTTATTGAAGCTCTGAAAAATCTTGTATTAGAATCATTATCAGGGAGGTAAAAGATGTTGTATGGGGAAAAAGCTATAAAAGAAGCAGAACTTGAGGCATGGGATAATCCTTATCCTGACAGAGACTATAGAATTGAAATAAGTTTTCCTGAGTTTACATGCCTGTGTCCAAGATCTGGATACCCTGATTTTGCAACAATAAAGATAAACTATATTCCCGATAAAAAAATTGTAGAGCTTAAGTCTTTAAAGCTATATCTTAATTCTTACAGGGACAAGTATATTTCTCATGAAGCTGTTACAAATAAAATTTTTGAAGATTTGCAAAATCTTCTTAAACCAAGACATTTAGAGGTAATAGGCGATTTTAATCCAAGAGGTAATGTAAAAACTGTAGTAAAGGTTTCTTCTGAGAATAAATAGACTGATATGTTATAATATTTTTAGCGCCCATAGCTCAGTAGGATAGAGCGGCGGACTACGAATCCGTAGGTCGGGGGTTCAAATCCTCCTGGGCGCATTTGAAAAAATTTAGAGTATAAAAAGTGAAAATAGGAATAATTGGCGGTAGCGGACTTAGTGAATCAGAGGCAAAAAAAGAAATAGTCACTATTAAAACTCCTTTTGGTGACCCTTCATGCCCCTACGAAATAGAAAAATTAGATAATAGAGAAATTTTTTTTCTTAGAAGACACGGAAATAAACATAGTATTCCTCCCCATAAAGTAAATTATAGAGCTAATATCTATGGATTTAAAAAGCTTGGAATAGAAAGAATATTCGGAGTTTTTGCTACAGGCTCATTAAACGAAGATATGCCTCCTGGAAGCATAGTAATCCCTGATCAAATTATAGATTTTACTCAAGGAATGCGAGCAAATACCTTTTATGAGGAAGGAAAAGTTGTTCATATAGATTTTACAGAGCCTTTCTGTAGCGAAATGAGATACTGTCTATTTGAGACAGCAAAAGAGCTTGAAATAAATTTGGTTCCTAAGGGAACCTATATATGTGTTAATGGACCAAGACTTGAAACAGCTGCTGAAATAAGATTTTTCAAAAATATCGGAGCTGACATAGTTGGTATGACACTAATGCCTGAGGCTTCCTTGGCAAGAGAAGTTGAAATATGTTATGCAGCAGTAGCAGTTGTGGCTAACTATGCAGCAGGAATATCAAAATTTCCTCTTACAGTTAAAGAGGTCATTGAAACAATGAAAAAATCTATTGATAAAGTAAGTTTACTTATAAGAGAAACAATAAAAAAACTACCCCAACAGAGAAATTGTTTTTGTAAAGATGCTCTTAAGGATTCTTCTTTTTAGTGTTATAATTTTTATTTTTTTTATTCATATTTCGTTAGCACATGAAACAGCTGACTTAGTGGTTGTTATTAAATCAAAAAGAGTAATGTTTTTAATGAAAGAGGGAAAGATACTTAAAGCTTATAGAGTTGCCCTTGGTAAAAATCCAGTAGGCAAAAAAACTTCTCAAGGAGATGGTAAAACTCCGGAAGGAAGATACTACATAATCGGAAGAAATCCAAACAGTAATTTTTATAAGTCTTTAAAGATATCTTATCCAAATGAACAAGATATTGAAAGAGCTAAAAGGCTGAATGTAAATCCTGGTGGTGGAATTATGATTCATGGACTTTCAAAACAAGTTGAATACCTCGGTAAATATCATATAATTGATGACTGGACAGAAGGATGCATTGCCGTAACAAATGAAGAAATGGAAGAGATATGGAAACTGGTACCTGATGGCACTCCGATAGAAATCCTTCCCTAAAATTCATTTTTAAGCTATCTTAAAAGATCTCTTAAATTTTGAGCAAGAGTAAAGTTCATCTGAAGTAATATGGAGACTTCTTTATATGCCTCATCTTTTTTATTTGTTAAATAGTAAATCACGCCTTTAAGATAATGTAGATATGGAGTTTTTAAACCAGAGTTATTAATAATTTGTAATGCTTTTTCAAAATCTTTTTCAATAATATAAATTCCCACAAGCTTTGCTATTGTGTCTTCATTATCTTTAGGAAGTCTCTCAAAATACTCTTTTGCCTTTTTAAACTCACTTAAATGATAGCAAATGAGTCCAATTTTATGTATGATTTTCTTATTATTTGGTTGCTTTTTGAGTAACTCTTCATAAATTGACAATGCCCTACTCCACTGAGCATTTTTTTCATAAGTTTCAGCCAATGCAAGATAATCAAAAAAAATGGCTTTTTCTTCTTTAGTTTCTACTTTTTTAATCTCAGACGGAAACATATCTTTAATTTTTAAGAGAACTTTCTTTTTATTTTCATTAAGCAGTTTTATGTTTTTGTCTATTAATATTTCCTCTGGATTAAAATAAAGAGATTTTCTTTGGGTAAAATCAATTACAACGAGAGCAATTCCCTTTTTCTTATCAACAATAACAGAGTCTTTTACTGGATAGACATGTCCATCTTTTACAACAATTAATTGAGACTGTAAAATATTAATCCATTTCTTTATGGGATCTATTTTTGTAATATAAATATCATCTTTTTGAGTTTTAAGAATTTTGTATCCAAACAGAGGTTTGGAATTTTCATCAACAACAAAGACATATGTCGTCTCTTCAGCAAAAATAATGGTTGGTGCAAGCAAAAGCAAAATAATTAAAACTAAATTTTGCATTTAAATATTTTATCACAAATGTTTCGCTACAAGATTTAAAATTAACTATGCATTTAATGAGTGAAAAGATATATCTTCTTAAAGAAAAAATAAAGGATTTTGAAAGAAAGGGAATTTTATCTAAGATAAAGAAATCACTTGAAAGTCTGAAAGAGTTAATAATTAAGGAAAATATTGAGAGAGCATTAATTGGAATGACAGAAATATGCAGTAAATGTGGAAAAGAAGGTAAAGCCTGTTGCGGCAGTGGAATAGAATTTAAATACTCTGATGAGCTTATTCTCATAAATCTTCTCTTAGGAGTAAAATTTCCAGATGAACCAGAGTTTCCCAACATGTGTTTTTTTCTTACAAATTCAGGATGCATTCTTTTTGCAAGAGATGCTTTCTGTATTAATTTTATATGTGACAAAATAAGGGAAAGAATACCATTAGAAAAACTAAAAAATCTTAGAGAACTTGAAGGTTTACATCTTAATTTACAGTTTAGCTTTGAACAAATGCTTAAAAGATTTATTAATGACTGTGATTCATTAATCTTTCATAATCACAATAGGTTGAACTACTTTCACATTTAATACATTCTATCTGAATAACACTGTGTTTAATTCCTATTGTTGCGAGTTTGTTTTCAATCTGCTTTCTTATAATATCAGCTTCACTTAACATACAGTTATCTACTACTACATGAGCTGAAAAGGCTATAACTCCATAACCTATTGACCATATATGAATGTCATGAATATCAATAACTCCTTTTGTATTTTTTATTTCGTTTGATATAATTTCTATATCAAATCCTTTTGGGACAAAATCAAGAAAAATCCATAATGAATCCTTAACTACTCTTATTCCACCAATAATAATAACAGTTCCTACAAACCAGCTTATTAAAGGATCAACTATAAGCCATCCAGTAAATTTTATTACTAAACCTGCTATAATTACTCCTAAAGAGGAAAATGTATCTCCAATAACATGTAACCATGCACTTTTAATATTTAAATCTTTATGTTTGTTCCCTAAAATCCATGCCATAGTTAGATTACCAATAAAACCCAAGACAGCAATAGGAAGCATTATGTTGAAATCGATATAAGGTGGATTTTTAAGTCTTTTATATCCTTCAAGAAATATCAATCCTGCAATTACAATGAGACTTACTCCATTAATAAGGGCAGCAAGAATACCAATTTTATGATATCCATATGTAGCTTTTTTACCTGAGGGTCTTTTTACAATAATTGATGCTAATAAACTTAACAGTATAGCAAATGAGTCTGTAAACACATGTCCTGCATCACTTAATAAAGCAAGACTGTTACTAAGAAGTCCACCTATAAATTCAGCTATAAATATGAAAAGAGTGATACCAAGAGCAAAAGAAAGTTTTTTAGTAGATGAATGCTCCATTTTTTTATTTTATTATATGAATCAACTCCATAACCTTTTTATGAAGCACTTCATTAGCAGATACAACAAGGGTTGTTTTGGTATCAAATGCAATTTGTAGTTCATCAATTGAATTACCTTCAATATCTGTTACCATCGCCTGTGATTCCTTAGCAATTAAAATTCCTGCAGCAAAATCAAAGATTCTTGATGGAGTTGGAGCAATAAAGACACTTAAAGCTCCCATTGAAAGATATGCAAGATCTAAGGCTATGCTTCCAAAACACCTTACCCTATTTGCGATTTTAAATAAAGGCAAAATATTTTTTATAGCCACATATGGATTAGATGCTTCAAAGGCAACTATTATAGATTTGTTCTTTTTATTGGTTTTAATTTTTTGTCCATTTAAAAAAGCACCCTCTCCTTTTTTTGCCCAGAATTCATCTCCATTGACAAGATTAATAATATAACCAAGTTTGAGATTCTTTAAAAAATCTCCATCAGCTATAGCAATTGAAGTAGAAAAAAATGGAATCCCTGAAATAGCATTTTTACTTCCATCAATTGGATCAATTATGACAGTTAAATAGTTACTACTTATTTTTTTTACACCTTTTTCTTCAGTAATGATATTTATATCAATGCCTTCTTTCTCAAAAACTTCAATTATTATATCTTCTGCCATTTTATCAACTGGATATGTTATGTCTCCTGATGCTCCATAGCCTAAAGATGTAGTATCCATTTGAGGCTTAAGGTGAGAAATTTTTTTAAAAATTTTAAATCCAATGTTTCTTATAAACTCTATATCCATAAAGCATTATTATACCCTTAAAATGTTAGAGTTGACAATCTTTTAATAACTAATTATGATAGAAATTTATGAACAAGTTTAATCCCAGTTTTCTTGTAAGAGAAAATATAAAAAAATTAACTCCCTATCAGGCAAAAGAAATTCCATGTAGGATCAAACTTGATGCTAATGAATCACCCTTTCCATTAAAAATTTCTGATTTTATCTCAGAAATTGAGGTTCCTCTTAATAGATATCCTGACCCTGAGGCTATAAAATTAAGAAAAGCTTTAGCAAAGAGAACTAAAATCCACTACACGAAAATAATGATAGGTAATGGTTCAGACGAATTAATATATTATCTTATACTTACATTTGGAGGACCTATTCTTTATCCATCACCAACTTTTGCTATGTATGGAATAATAGCTCAGTCAGTAGGTGTAAAAAGGATTGAATCTAAACTTGACGTTAATTTTGATATAAAAGAAGAAGTAATAGATTTAATAAAAACAGAAAAGCCTCGTTTAATCTTTATAAGTTCTCCAAATAATCCTACAGGCAATAGTTTTTCTACTGAAAAAATTCTAAAAATAATTGATACAGCAAGGAAAAACTCAGCCATTGTTGTGATTGATGAAGCCTATCAACCCTTCTGTAGCAAAAGAGGTTTTTTACCATTTTTAAAGGATTTTGATAATTTAGTCATACTTAGAACTTTAAGTAAAATCGGACTTGCAGGATTAAGAGTAGGATATCTTATAGGACATGAGAGTCTTTTATTCGAAATAAACAAAGTAAGACTTCCTTATAATGTTGATGCTCTTACTCAATATATTGCCACAGTAGTTCTTAATAAATTTTATTCTCAAATAAAAAAATTTATAACTGAAATAGTAAAAGAAAGAAACAAAATGCAAAAAGAACTCTCAAAAATAAAAGGCTTGCAAGTATTTCCCTCAGAAGCAAATTTTATTCTTTTTAAAATAAAAAATAGCCATAATGTCTATAAAAAACTCCTAAAAAAAGGAATCTTAGTAAGAGACATATCTTCAACAATAAAGGATGCTTTAAGAGTTACTATAGGAACAAAAGAAGAAAATAGAGAATTTTTAAAAGCATTGAACAATATATTAGGAGAATACTCTTGAGAAAGGCTTCAGTAAAGAGAAAAACAAAGGAAACAGATATTAAGTTAGAGTTTAATTTGGATGGTACAGGTAATAGTGATATAAGTACCTCTATAGGTTTTTTAGACCATATGTTTGAGCTTTTAGCATTTCACGGAAACTTTGACATAAAACTTATAGCAAAAGGAGATATTCATGTAGATTACCATCATCTAATTGAGGATTTGGGAATTACTTTTGGAAAAGCTATTGATAAAGCTTTATCAGATAGAACTGGAATAAAAAGATATGGATTTGCCTCTATCCCGATGGACGAAGCCCTTGCACAAGTTTCAATAGACTTAGGAGGAAGAGCTTTTCTTGTTTACAATGTTAACTGTAAGGGATACATAAAAGATATTGACATTTCATTATTTGAAGAATTTTTTAAGGCTGTTTCCAATCATGGAAAATTAGCTATTCATATTAATCTTCTTTATGGAAAGGACTTACACCACATAATAGAAGCAGTTTTTAAGGCTTTTTCAAAGGCATTAAGTGAAGCATCTCAAATACAAGGGCAAAAACTTCCTTCTACAAAAGGTGTTATATGAAGGAGGCTTCATTAAAGGTTTCAATATTAGCATATACTCCAGAACCTGAAAATGTAGTGGCTCTTTCTGCAAGACTATGTTACAGCCCTGTTGGTATAGAGGAATTAAAAGAAAAACTATCTGAGAAAGATAAGGAAAATTTAATAAATCTTCTTATTGAAAGTGGACATTTAAGCCCTTTTGAACATGCATCTTTTACATTTGCAGTAGAGGGAATTTCGCGAGCATGTTCTCATCAACTTGTAAGACATAGAATTGCCTCTTATAGTCAGCAATCCCAAAGATATGTGAGCGAAGTAGAAGGATTTGATTATATTGTGCCTAAGACAATCAAGAAAAATAAGAAAATATACTCTCTTTTTATTGAAGCAATGAAGAATGCCCATGAATACTATTGTAAAATCCTTAATGCCTTAGAAAAACAAGGACTTAAAGGAGAGTTAGCAAAACAAGATGCAAGATTTGTTCTTCCCAATGCAGCAGAAACAAAGATAGTAATAACAATGAATGCAAGAGAATTGCTTCATTTTTTCAGGGTAAGATGTTGTAATCGTGCTCAATGGGAAATAAGAGAACTTGCCATTGAAATGTTAAAGCTTGTAAAAAAAATTGCACCCAGACTCTTTAAAAATGCTGGACCTGCTTGTATTGCTGGAAAATGTCCTGAAGGAAAGTTCAGTTGTGGAGAAATTGATAAAGTAAGGAAAAAATTTAAAAATCTGTGATATAATTAAACTCATGAGTGTTATAGATATTATAGGTAATACACCTCTTATTAGACTTGACAGGATTAATCCTAATCCAAGAGTTATCCTTTATGGAAAGTTTGAAGGAGCCAATCCTGGAGGTTCTATTAAAGACAGAACAGCCCTTTATTTGATAAAAGAAGCTGAAGAAAAGGGATTACTTACTAAGGATAAGATAATACTTGAGCCTACATCGGGAAATACAGGGATTGGGCTTGCAATGATTGCTGCTGCTAAAGGATATAGAATAAAACTTGTTATGCCAAAATGTGTAAGTATTGAACGTAGAAGAATTCTTGAAGCTTTAAGTGCAGAACTTATTCTTACTCCCGCAGAAGAAAGCACAGATGGAGCTATCAGAGTTGCATATCAGATTTATGAAGAAGCACCTGAACTATATTTTATGCCTAATCAGTTTGATAATGAAGCAAATGTAAAAGCCCACTATGAAACAACAGCAAAGGAAATTATTGAACAAACAAAAGGTGAAATTACTCACTTTGTGGCAGGAATGGGAACAACAGGAACACTTATGGGAGTAAGTAAAAGACTTAAAGAATTTAACAGCAACATTCAAATAATAGGTGTTGAACCTGTCCCAGGTCATAGAATTCAGGGATTAAAAAATATGTCTGAATCAATAGTGCCAAAAATTTTTGATCCTTCAAGATTAGATGAAAGATTATATGTAAACGACGAAGAAGCCTTTGATACAACAAGAAAATTAGCCTTCAGAGAAGGTGTCTTTGTAGGTATGTCATCAGGAGCTGCAATGCATATAGCACTAAAAAAGGCAAGCGAAATAAGAAGTGGAGTTATTGTTGTAATTTTACCTGACAGAGGAGATAGATATCTTTCAACATCCCTCTTTGCTTCAATATGTAGTAAATGTCCTCCATAAGATTTAATTTTCTTTTCTTATCTTTTCGGATTTTTCAAGAACTTTATTATACATTTCCTTTCTTTTTTGTTTAATCTTTTCTCTTATTTCAGGGTATTTCAAGGATAAGATCTCACAGGTAAGATAGGCTGCATTTTCAGCACCATTTATTCCAACAGTAGCAACAGGTACTCCTGGTGGCATCTGCACAGTTGAAAGCAATGCATCAAAACCATTTAATGCACCACTTGCAATAGGAACACCTATAACAGGAAGAGTTGTATGAGCGGCAATGAATCCTGCAAGATGGGCAGCCATTCCAGCAGCTGCTATTATTACTTCAATTCCTCTTTCTTCAGCCTCTTCAGCATATTTTTTAGCTCTATCAGGTGTTCTATGAGCTGAGCAAACATCTATTTCAAAGGGAATATCCATCTCTTTTAAGACGTTTGCAGCCTTTTTCATTATCTCGTAATCACTATCACTTCCCATCAATATTAATACCTTTGCCATTAATATCTCCTTCTTGCCATTGCTTCTAAACGGGCAATTCTTTCTTCAATTGGAGGATGGGTACTAAGTAGTTTTACTATACTTTTTCCAGAAAGAGGGTTAACAATAAACATATGGGCAGTTCCAGGATTTGCATCCATAGGGATTTCTTGAGAGGCATAATGAAGTTTTCTTAATGCATTTGAAAGATATAATGGATTTCCAGCTATCTCTGCACCTCCTTCATCAGCAGCATACTCTCTTGCTCTACTTATTGCAAGTTGAACTATCATTGCGATTATTGGAGCTAATATCATCATTATCAGTCCAACAATTGGACTTCCACCTTCTTCCTCTTCATTTCTACCACCAAAGATATTAGCCCACATTGCCATCTGAGCAAGATAAGAAATAGCACCTGCGATTGTAGCAGCAATTGTGCTTATTAAAATATCTCTATGCTTAATATGAGCAAGCTCATGTCCAATTACTCCTTCAAGTTCTTCACGAGACAGAATTCTCATAATACCAGTAGTAACTGCCACAACTCCATGCTTTGGTGAACGACCTGTTGCAAAGGCATTTGGCTGATCTGACTCGATTATATAAACCTTTGGCATAGGAAGACCTGCTCTTTGTGCGAGTTTTCTTACTATGCTATAAAGTTCAGGAGCTTCAGCCTCTGAAACTTCCCTTGCACCATACATGGCAAGAACTATTTTGTGACTAAAGAAATAAGCAAAGAAATTCATTCCAAGCGCCATTATTAAAGCTATTGTGGCTCCATGCTTACCTCCGATTAATGAGCCAACGAATATAAAGAATAGTGTAAGAAAAGTCATTAAAACAAGAGTTTTCAATGTATGCATACAGACACCCCCTTAATAGTCTAATTTATAAGATTTCTTTAAATTAAAATTAACATAAAAAACCAAGAGAAGTCAAAATTTTAGCGCCTTTTTACTCTGTCACAACTATATTTACAAGTCTTCCTTTAACAGGTATGACTTTAACGATTTTTTTACCATTTACCCATTGTTTTACTTTTTCATCCTCAAGAGCTATTTTTACAACCTCTTCATCACTCATACCTTGTGGAATTATTATTTTTGAACGAACTTTACCATTTACTTGAACTACAAGCTCTATCGTCTTTTCACGGGCAAGTTCTTCGTCATACTGTGGCCATGGTTGATTAAGAATAAAGCCGTGCTCTCCTATTTCTCTCCACAGCTCCTCTGCGATGTGAGGTGCAAAGGGACTTAGAAGAATAAGAAAGTTTCTAATAGCAAACTTAAATATTTTACGTTCTTCAATGGTTTTTGGTTCATAGCCATAAACTTCATTTACAAACTCCATAAGGCGTGCAATTGCTGTATTGAATTGATATTCCTTTTCTATGTCAAAAGTTACTCGCTTTATTGTTCTGTGAATAAGGCTCAGGATTTGCAAAACAGATGATTCTTCAGCAGTATGTGTCTCAGAATAGGAAAAAGAAACGTCGGAAATAGTGACATCTTTTAACCAATCATGATGCTTATATATGAGAGCATAGACTCGTTTTAAAAATCTATGAGCACCTTCAACTCCTTGAGAAGACCACTCAAGGTCTTTTTCAGGAGGTGCTGCAAAAAGTGTAAATACTCTTACCGTATCTGTTCCATACTGTTCAATCATTTCATCAGGGTCAACTATGTTTTTCTTTGATTTAGACATTTTTTCAACTCTACCTACTGTAATAGCTTTTCCGCAATAAATACATTTTCCATCTTTTACTTCTTTTGGAAAAAGCCATTCATGTTCTGGACAACGATAACTTTCCATGCATACCATTCCTTGTGTAAGAAGTCTCTCAAAAGGCTCATCAAAGGGAACAATACCAAGGTCTCTTAGCACTTTTGTAAAAAATCTTGCATAAAGTAGATGAAGCACTGCATGTTCAATTCCACCAATGTATTGATCAACAGGCATCCAGTATTTTATTTTTTCTTTATGGAAAGCCTCTTCATTATGAAGAGAACAGTATCTGACAAAATACCATGAAGAGTCAACAAAAGTATCCATTGTATCTGTCTCTCTTACTGCATCAAAACCACAGCGAGGACATTTGGTTTTGTAAAAATCATCTACATATTTAAGAGGAGATTCTCCTTTACCAGTAATATTTACATTTTCAGGTAGAATAATAGGAAGATCCTTCTCTGGAACCGGAACTATGCCGCAGTGGTCACAATAAACTATTGGAATAGGTGTGCCCCAATACCTTTGTCTTGATATTCCCCAATCACGAAGTCTGTAGTTTATAGTTTTCTTACCAAGTCCTTTTTTCTCTATATAGTCTGCTATTCTTTTTTTACCTTCATTTGATGGAAGTCCTGAAAACTCACCTGAATTGATCATTATGCCTTCTTCTTCAAAGGCTTCTTTGAGAGGTTCAGAGAGTTCTTT
Source organism: Thermodesulfovibrio sp. (assembly GCA_039630505.1). Lineage (GTDB taxonomy): Bacteria > Nitrospirota > Thermodesulfovibrionia > Thermodesulfovibrionales > Thermodesulfovibrionaceae > Thermodesulfovibrio. Next base: position 73,784 of record JBCNUV010000020.1, on the reverse strand, counting down.
ATCCTTTGGCTTTATTACAACTTTTATGGGAATTTCATATTTCATGGCAAACTCAAAGTCTCTTTGGTCATGGGCTGGCACACTCATTATAGCACCAGTGCCATATTCCATTAAAACAAAGTTTGCAATCCAGATAGGAACTCTTTCATTATTTAAAGGATTTATTGCATACTTTCCTGTAAAAACTCCTTCTTTAATCTCAGGTTCACGTTGTAGCCTTCTTATTCTCTTTAAGGCATCTTTATCATCGCAAAGTTTTTCAGCTAAGGGATGTTCAGGAGAAAGACACATGAAGGTTACACCAAATATTGTGTCTGGTCTTGTTGTATAGATTCTCAATACTTCATTCATCCCTTCTATGGGAAAGTCAACTTCCACGCCTTCACTTTTTCCTATCCAGTTACGCTGCATTGTAAGAACCTTTTCAGGCCAACCAGTAAGTCTATCACAGTCTTTTAAGAGTTCTTCAGCGTATGCTGTGATTTTCAAAAACCACTGTTCAAGTTCTTTTTGTTCTACTTGAGACTCACAACGCCAACAAGCTCCATCAATTACCTGCTCATTAGCAAGAACTGTGGCGCAAGAAGGACACCAGTTTACAAAGGATGATTTTCTATAGGCAAGTCCTCTTTCATAAAGCTTCAAAAATATCCATTGGTTCCATTTGTAGTATTCAGGAGAACAGGTTGTGACTTCCCTTCTCCAATCATAGCTTAAGCCAAGTTTTATAAGCTGATGCTTCATGTGCTCTATATTTTCGTATGTCCATTTCGCAGGATGGACACCATGCTTTATAGCTGCATTTTCTGCAGGAAGACCAAAGGCATCCCATCCCATTGGATGCAGTACCTGAAAGCCTTTCATTTTTTTGTATCTTGCGATAACATCACCAATAACATAGTTACGCACATGTCCCATGTGAATTTTGCCACTTGGATAGGGAAACATCTCCAGGCAATAAAATTTTGGTTTTGATGGATCTTCATCCACTTCAAAAACTTTGTTTTTAAGCCATTCATTTTGCCATTTTTTCTCTATATTTTTAAAGTCATAATTCTGATTCATCCTACCTCCATAAAAAGTTTTATTTGCAGTATTATATAGAGAAAAATGCCAAAAATTCAAACATTAAATATACCGAAAATCATAACTAATCCAAAAGTTATAAGAAAAAAACCAATGATATAATTAGTCCATTTAAAAATCCTTATGAATCTTTTTAGATATCGCAAGGCTACATCAATTAATAATGAAGAAATTAAAAAAGGAATAGCTATTCCAACACAATAGGCTCCAAGCATTTTTATTCCTTCTAAAATACTTCCACTGAGACTTGAATAAATAAGAATACTACCAAGCACAGGACCGATACAGGGAGACCATCCAGCAGCAAAACCTAAGCCAACAAAAAATGCTCCCAAAGGTGTGCCAAATTTATGAATTTTAATATTTAGCCTAAATTCTCTCATAAAAAAACCAGACTTTATCAATCCTATAAGCATGAGTCCGAATAAAATTAGAAAAAATCCACCTATTATCCTCAGATAATCTTGATAGTCAAAAAAAATTCTTCCAATTAGAGAACTTCCAGCGCCAAGAGCAAGATATACTATAGAAAAGCCAGCAACAAATAATATTGTACATAAAAAAATACGCCTACGTGATATGTCCATTGACAAATGAGTAATTGAAACTCCTGAAACAAGCGAAATATAAACAGGAAGCAAAGGAAGAATACAAGGAGAAAAAAAACTTAAAATACCACCCAAAAAGGCAGCTCCTAAACTAAGTTCATTCATCTACCACACTCAGATTGATCCCCCTTAATTTTCTCAATTGCATGAGGAAGAGCATCCATTATTGCTTCAAGGGATTCCCTAACAGCCTTAGGACTTCCAGGAAGATTTATTATAAGAGTTTTTCCTCTAACTCCAGCTACTGCTCTTGAAAGCATAGCAGTTTTTGTCTTTTTAAGACCTGCCCATCGCATAGCTTCAGCAATTCCAGGGACTTGTTTTTCAATAACTTCAAGTGTGGCATCAGGTGTTACATCTCTGGGAGACAAACCTGTGCCACCATTGGTTAATATAAGGTCTACTTTATCAATCTCTTCAATTAATGATTTCTTTATCATTTCCTTTTCATCAGGAATAATTTTATACGAAACCACATCAGCCCAAGATAAAATCATCTCTTCAATTACCTTACCGCTTAAATCCTCTCTTTCTCCCTTTGAACCCTTATCAGATACTGTTATAATTGCTACTTTGTATTTCATAGTATTACTATTTCATCTCCTACTTTTATCTTTCCACCCTTTAAAACTCGGGCAAAAATTCCCTCCTTTGGCATTATGCAATCTCCTACAACTTTAAAAATCTCACATTTACTGTGACATTTCTTGCCATGCTGAGTGACTTCTAAAATTACTTCACCAATTTTAAGCTTACTGCCCAAAGGAAGACTTAATAAATCAATACCTTCAGTGGTAATGTTTTCAGCAAAATCTCCAAAACCCACATCAACACCCATATCTTTCATTTTTTTAATACTTTCATTAGCTAAAAGACTTATCTGTCTATGCCAATGAGAACCTGCATGAGCATCTCCTAATATTCCATAATTTTCAATTACTGTTGCTTCCTCAATAGGCTCTTTTGTTGTTCCTTTATTTTTGCTAATATTTATTGAAACAACTTTTGCAGACATAAATTTAAACTTAATGGACAAGTAAAACAGGTTTTTGTGAATGCTTTATAACTGCCTCAGCTACACTACCAATAATTACTGCTTCAGTATAGGATCTTCCCTTTGAACCTATTACGATAAGATCTACTTCCTTAGATTTTTTAATTATTTCCTCTGCTGGAATACCAGCAACAATTTCGTATTTTAATTTTTCATTTATTTTTTGAAGTTGTTCTTTAGCATCTTCTTTTAGAAATTTGATATATTTCTCTCTTTCTTCTTGATCTTCAATGATGGATCTAACTTTTTGCTCAGGAATAACATGTAAGACTTTTAATTCACAGTTGCACTTATTAGCAATATTTTTCGCAAAATTCAATGCTTTTAAAGAATACTCAGAAAAATCAACAGGACATAAAATATTTTTTATTTTAATAGCAGCAGGATTAAATTCCTTAAAATTCTCTTCTTTTACGATGAAAACAGGCATTTTTAATCCTTTTAATATTCTTTCAGAAGTAGAAGGTCTCGTAATATGTGTTTTAAATCCCATAACAACAAAACCAATTTTATCTTTTATTACTTCTTTAATGCTTTCTATTAGCCTACCAAAGACAACTTTAATCTCAACATTAGATACATATGAAATAGTTTGTTCTGCCAATTTCTTTAGTTTTTCTTCAATTTTTCTCTTTTCTTTATTAATATAAGGCGTCAGATAAGCTGGAGGAGTTAGTGTATACTCCATAATATGAAAAAGACAAAGGGTTTTACACTCAAAGATTTGGGAAAGCCATACTGCATAAGAAAGCATACTATTTGTAGAGGACTTAAAATCTATGGCAATATAAATCTTTTCTGCATTCATTTCTTCAACTGCTTCCCAATCTTTTCTTCAACTGATTTAACCTTTCCCTCAATTCTTCCAGTAGCACCTTTTCTGTCATCAATCTTTATATCAATTATTATTCTTTCTACTTCTTCCATTAAAGAATCTCTACACTTTTTAATCAAACTCATTATTTCATCCCATTGTCCTTCAACAATTGTTCCCATTGCATGTAGCCTATAAGGAAGCCCACTTTCATCCACTATTTTGATGACCTTTGCTACGTACTCACTAACACTGACTCCAACTCCTAAAGGAACTATACTGAACTCTACAATCATTATTTCTACCTCCTCAAAACTTTAACATATTCCTAATAAACATCTCCAGCCACTTTTACTGTTAGATCTCCAAGCATATTTGTATAACTGCCAAGCTCATTGTCATACCATCCATATATAACTGCTTGAGTTACAGGAATTTGTAGTTTATCAGTAATAGGAGAACCAATATTACACATGTTTGATATGTCCAGGGTAATCATTGCAGTTCTAGTATGTGTCTCACTGCCTTCAATTATTGCTGCAGGGCCAAAAAATCCTATTATGTCTGTAGATACTTTCTGATCATTCGTAAAAAGCAAATATCCTCTTTTTTCTCTTTCAGCAGCCTCTTGATAGATTTTATTTATCAACTCTCCATTGATAATGTTATTTTCTTCATCTCTAAAGGCTACAACAAGTATTATTAATGAACCTGTAACAACAGGAACCCTAACTGATTGAGCTATAAAACCAATATTTTTCATCTCAGGTAAAACAAGTGCAAGTGTTTTTGCTGCACCAGTGCTCGTAAGTATTATATTATTCATAGCAGAACGAATTTTTCTTAAATCCTTTGCATCAGTTTTAGGAACTCTATCAAGCACCTCTTGAGAGGCTGTTACTGCATGAACTGTTGCCATTGAAACACTAAGAATTCTTTCTGGCCCAAAATAATCAAGAAGTGGTTTCATCATGTGAGCAAGACAAGTGGTTGTACATGAAGCACCTGATATAATCAGGTGTTTTTTACTGTCATACATTTCCTCATTTATTCCCATTATTACTGTTATTGAGTCTTCTGGAATCTCCTTAGATTTATCCTTTATCTTAAAAGGCGCACTAACCAATACTTTATAGGCACCGGAGTCAAGATGACCTCTTACAGAGCCTTCCTTTGAATCCGCTGGCAATGTGGGATCAAGAAATTTTCCTGTTGTATCCACTACAAGTCTTACACCATATTTTTCCCAGCCTATATCCTTAGGATTTCTACTTTCTGTAAGAATTTTTACAGGAATTCCATCAATAACTATCGTAGAGTTTGCCTCATCAACCTTTTCTATCACAGATTTTGATTTATAACCATAAAGATAGTTATGTAATCTACCATATGTAGAATCATGCTCAATATAAAAAGCTAAATCATTTAATGATGTACCAACCTTTCTTCCAAGATTAACCACAATCTTAGGAAAGTACTTTCTTCCTATGTGATGCCATAGTGTAAGTTTACCAATCCTTCCCAAACCATTAATGCCAAGAATAGGCTCACCCATTTTAAAACCTCCTTTTAGTTTAAAAGTATTCAGATGAAAGATAAATTGTCTGTGTTAAATGTTTACCAAGATAGACCATACCATTTCTACCATCAATACTTATAAAATCTCCCTTTTTGAGCATCTTCTTACCAATTCTACATTTTTTTTCTGCTTGATATACTATCATCTTTGAAAAACCTACAACACAAGTTTTTCCAAGTTTTGTAGCAATTATAGAGGCGTGAGAAGTAGATCCACCCCTTGCAGTAAGTATTCCATCAGCAGAGGCAATATGCACTATATCATCAGGCACAGTATCTGCTCTTACAAGAATAACAGGAACATGAGGTTCTTGTTGCTTAAACTCCTTTATATCATCTACATCAAAAACAATTCTTCCTGAAATTGCTCCTCCACATACACCTATTCCTGTTCCAAGTCTGCTTTCGTTTAACTCTTCTGTTGGAATAAATACTGTCATAAGCTCTCTCTTAGCATAACTCATCTCCCTTGTCTGAAGAATGTATAAATCATTTTTTCCCCTTCCTTCAAATGTGAACTCAATTTCTTGATGATCCCATCTTTCTTTATATATAAGCCTTTCAGCAATCTCAACTAAGGACTCATATATTTCAGGGAAAGCTTCTTCAAGAGACTTTTCATTTATTCTTCCTTCAACTATTTTTTGTTCTACTGAAATTGGATAGGTTTTCACTAATCCTGAAACAATATCCTCACCTTGGGCTCCTGTAGTATAATCTCCCCATAATACCAGTTTATCAGTGGAGTCTTTTGGATTTCTTGTAAATAAGACTCCTGAACCTGCATTTATATCAAGATTACCAAATACCATCTTTTGAACAACAACAGCTGTTCCCCAGTCTTCAGAAATTCCAAGGATTTCCCTATAAGCCTTAGCTTTTGCTGAATACCATGAGCTGAAGACTTGAGAAATAGCTATTTCAAGTTGTCTCCAAGGATCTTCTTCTATAGGAATACCTTTCGACAAAATAAATTCTCTATATGCTAAAGCAACTTCTTTCATCTGTGAAGGTGTAAATTGAATTTTAAGTTCTACTTTATATTTTTTCTTAAACTCATTGATTATATTGTCAAATTCATCTCTGTCTAATCCAAATGACATTCCCCAACACTGCAAAAATCTTCTATAACTGTCCCAGACAAACCATGGTTTGCCTGTTTGTTTTATAAGTCCTTCTATTATTTTTTCATTAACACCAACATTTAAAAAAGAGTTCATCATTCCAGGCATTGACACTGCTCCACCACTTCTTACAGACACTAGCAGTGGATTGGATGCTTCACCAAATGTTTTCTTTGTAAGTGACTCAAGTCTTTTTATTGCAGAATGAATTTCTTTATTGAGATGCTCTTTAACAGGTTCAAAGTTATTTATAGCCTCCTTACATCTAAAAACTTCTGATGTTAGAATAAATCCTGGAGGAACAGAGATTCCTTTAGATGCAAGTTTAACTAAGTTGTGTCCTTTATTGCCGAGATGAATTCTGTCATTAATGTCTTCTTTGGGATGATAAATATCACAAAGAATTTTTTTAGGATCATAGGTCATTAAAAGATCAAGATGCTTGTAATCAAGCTTTTCTGCCTGATTGTATGAAGCTTTTATAACTCTGCCTATAAGTCTGTCAAGTTGGCTTAAGCCCGGATACTGTACTACCATTTCTCTTAGAAACTTTTCTGAAAGAGCATTTATTAGCTCAAACTCATCAAGTTTGGTTTCTTTATTGTCTTTTGAAATTTTCAAAATTATTTTTTTTAGCCACTTCTTATAGGGTGCAGTACAGTATGTATTAACTATGTCGCTTACTGATTCTGAAAAGTTTCTGAAAATATCCATGTATTGAGAAAATGTAAATCTTCTTATCTCTAAAGCAACAGAAAGCATTGAAAGAGTATTGATATATTTTTGAGAGGAAATTCCATTAAGATCAAGGATTCTTCCAAAAAGCTTAAGATATTTTTCTATTCTAAAAAGTGTAGCTCTTGTAATAAAACTAAGATCAATAGACTGTTCAACCTCATCAAGAAGACTGTTGAGTAAACTCTCAAGCCTTAAATAAACAGAAAGGGCATTAAACTTTTTTTCACTGTATCTTCCTGAAACAGATGGAATTCCTGCAGCAATATGTCTTTTATGAGTTATATCTTCAAAGGCTTCATACTTCTCAGGTGAAACTATAATTTTTTTTAGAGTTTCAAGATAAGTGACAATTGATTCTATCTTTTTCAATAAAGAGTGTTCAGATAAAACTTCAATTAGAAAGCTTGCATCAGGCAAACCATGATAAAAAGCTTCTTTTAGAAAACTTTCAACTTCTTTGCAGTCTGTTCTATATTTTGCATAAAGAAGCTGATATAATCTTATTGTCAAAATTGCCTTTGTTTTAATCGTATCTGATACATTGAAGGATTCTATTTTATTAGCTATTACATCTATTGGAGCAAAGAGAATTTTCTCTAAGAGATTAAAATCTTTTAGACTCAATAGTGTCTCAAACAGATACTGAAGCTCTTTAAGATGGCTTTCTATTGAATCAAGATCCTTTAAAACCTCTTCGGGAACATATTCTTCCAAAATTTTTTTTTCACCGGTAATCCAGAACTCTATTATTTTTTCCAATAGATCAATTAACAAAGGACTGCTTTCTACATGAATCTGTTTTCTTATGAAGTGCATTAATGGATCTTTTCTTTTAAATACTTCATCAACCTGTGTAGAGACTGTTCTTAAGTGTCCTTCTGCATTTATCTCATTAAAGTAAACAGGAATTCTTTTTAAAAGGGGTTTAACTAAATAGAAAATCTGAGAGATATCTGAATTAAGAATTTTGGTTATTTCCCTTTGAAAAAGATCTGTATCTTTAATATGAATACCACCGAAAAACAGATAGATAGAAAGTGCGGATATAAGATCTTTTGATTCTAAAGGATTTTTTGAGATTAAATCAAACCATAATCTTAAATTTACCAAATGATAACGATTAACATTTATACTGTAATTTTTATAAAAACCTTTAAACTGAGGAGCATGAAAGCCTAATAAAATTAGATGCTCTATATAACATTTTAAAAGCTCTTTATTATTTAATTGATAAACAGCATTTCCTATGTCTTCCAATGAAAACATTACAGCATCTGGAAATACATAGAAAAATTTATCAAATTGGGTAAAAACAGCATCAAAAAGAGATGAAAAATTTTTAATATCAAAATTTTTTGACTGAATAAGAAAACTTTTTATAAATCTTCCGATATCTCTAAGAGCAAACTCATGAATTTCCTTTAACTGTTCATTTTCCATTATCCAGAAAAGGTAATAGACTTTAACTTTCAAATTAAGCCAAGAGTCCCCAGAGTCTGAAATCTTCTTGGGTACTTCTCGGAATTTATTTAAAATTTCCTTTTCTGAAGGTATATTAAGAAAAGCGCTGATATCATTAATCTTTGAAATTTCATTGTCGAGTTTTTTTATCTCTTCAAATATTAACTCATAGACAGGTTTTATTAAATCTATCCCTTCTATGCAGAATTTTTTAAAGTAATTATCAAGCGGAGGGATTGAAAGAATTAATGAGTAAAATTTATGGAGATAGTTTTGATAAAACTTTAAAAAAGCTTCAACTAATTGAGTATCTGTAATTTTCTTTTTTACGATCTCTCTACCAATATTCTTTAAAACTCCAATTTGCCAAATATAATGATAAAACTCAGTTTTATTAAGATATTCTAAGACCTCTGAAACAAGTTGTCTATAAAGGGAATTCTGAATAGTCTGCTCTTCTTCAATTAATTTTAGTATAATTTTTAAAAGAGCTTTTAAAAACGCTTGTTTTTTCTCACTTTCTTGAAATCCTCTAATTAAATAGTTAATCAATATACAAGTTGCTTCATATCCTTGAGAGTCTTTAAGGTAAAAATTTATATATTTTATATAATGATTTTCTATATCTTGCGCTACGTTAACATCATAGATTGAGTGCTTCAGCTTGTCAATTAAGTTTGTAGTAGCTTTCAAAATACCAGGATAGGAAGAAAAAATATTACTTATTTTTTCAAATTCTTTCTCAACAGTATAATTCATCTTCATTATAATTATATCAAAAATTTATAGGAATCAAAAGCTCCAGTATGTTAAAATTAAGAGAAAGGCTTAGGTAAAATGACAGCAGATTTTCCACTTTTTCATAATATTCACGAAGAATGCGGTATATTTGGTATCTTTGGACATCCAGAAGCTGCCAATCTAACTTATTTAGGACTTTATGCTTTACAACATAGAGGACAAGAGGGTGCTGGAATATGTTCATCTGATGGAACAAAACTTTATCTTGAAAAATCCTTAGGACTTGTTGCAGAAATCTTTAATGAAAAAGTTCTTAAGAAGTTACCTGGACACATTGCTATAGGTCATAATAGATACTCTACAACAGGATCAAGTACCTTAGAGAATGTTCAACCACTTATGGCAACATATAGCCTTGGAAGTATTGCAATAGCTCATAATGGAAATCTGATAGACATTGACATAATGAAAGAAAAACTTGAGCGCGATGGCGCTATATTTCAAAGTACTTCAGACAGTGAAATAATTCTTCATCTTATTGCACGAGCAAAAAGTGGAGAGCCAAAAGAAAGAATTGCCAATGCAGTAAGACAAATTTCTGGAGCTTTTTCTTTATTGCTTATGACTGAAAAGGAGTTAATTGCAATAAGAGATCCCTATGGCATAAGACCTTTAGCTCTGGGAATTATTAAAGATGCTTATGTTGTTGCTTCAGAAACCTGTGCTTTTGATCTGATTGGTGCAACTTATATAAGGGATATAAATCCTGGAGAAATGTTAATAATTAATGAAAATGGCTTGACTTCAATAAAAATATTTAACTCTGTAAAGCCAGCTCACTGTGTTTTTGAGTTTATATATTTTGCAAGACCGGACAGCTACATTTTTGGACATACCTGTGTCAATACAGTAAGAAAAGAACTTGGCAGACAACTTGCAAGAGAACATCCAGTTGATGCTGACATTGTTATTCCTGTTCCAGATTCTGGAGTTCCTGCAGCGTTAGGATATGCTGAAGAAAGCGGAATTCCTTTTGACTTTGGATTGATACGAAATCATTATGTTGGAAGAACTTTTATAGAGCCTAAGCAAAGCATAAGACATTTTGGAGTAAAAGTAAAACTTAATCCAGTAAGAGATGCTTTAAAAAACAAAAGAGTTATAGTTATAGATGACTCGATTGTAAGAGGAACTACTTCTAAAAAGATAGTAAAAATGATAAGAGAACTTGGAGGAGCAAAGGAAGTTCATATGAGAGTTAGTTCTCCTCCCACAATAGGACCTTGTTTTTATGGAATTGATACTCCTACAAGACAAGAGTTAATAGCTTCATCCCATAAAATAGAAGAAATAAGAAAATATATAACTGCCGACTCTCTTGGATATCTAAGCCTTGAAGGTTTAAAAAAAGTCATCCCAAACTCTGATCTTTACTGTATGGCTTGTTTTAATTGTAAATATCCAATTGAGTTTAAATCTCAAAAACTTAGTCAACTGGAGCTTTTTGAATGAATATTGAGCCTCTTTTGAATATTTACAAAGTTAATCTCAAAGTAAAATCCTCTGAGAGAGTTCTTTTATTTACAGATCTAATCAGAGAAGATGAAATACTTTCAGAGTCTGAAAAAAATAGAAGATTAGGTTTAAAAGAGATTGCAAAAATCTTAAAAAACATTGGAAAAAATCTCTGTAAAGAACTGATTTATTTTGAATATCCCTCATTAGGTTCACACGGAATGGAACCACCAAAAAGTTTGTGGGAACTTGCTTTCGGAAAAAAAGCCATATCAGAGTTAGAAAAAGAGAATATTTTATCAAAATTGCTATCAAAAAAAGTCTCAAAAAGGGAACTTAAAATTGCAAAAAAAATTATAAAAAAATACAAAGCTGATGCGGTTAATGTTGTATTGGCACTTTCAAACTTTTCAACAAGTCATACTAATTTTAGAGATCTACTTACAAAATGCTGTGGAACAAGATATGCAAGTATGCCTCTTTTTGACCCATTAATGCTTGATGGTGCAATGCTTGCTGATTGGAGGAAAGTAAAGACAATATCTGAAAAAATAAAGAAAATTCTTGAACAAGTAGAAAAAATAAAAATTGAAACTTCCAATACCACAGAGATAACCCTATATAGGGGAAAGAGAAAAATCTATGTGGACTCAGGAGTTTTAACTCGTAAAGGATCTTTTGGAAACTTACCTGCAGGAGAAGTATTTTTTGCTCCATTAGAGAACTCTGCTCAAGGAAGACTTGTTATAGAGTGGGCACCTACAAGAAAACTTAAAAATCCTTTGATTCTAAATGTAAAAAACGGCAAAGTTATTTCAATAGATGGAGATGAACCATTTAAGGAGGAACTTGAAAAAAAACTATATGAAAGAGATGAAAATAGAAATATTGCTGAACTTGGAATAGGCACAAATGATAAAGCAATGAGACCAGACAACATCCTTGAGTCAGAAAAAATTCTTGGTACAGTTCATATTGCTATTGGGGACAACTCATCTTTTGGTGGAAAAGTAAGAACACCTTTTCATCAGGATTTTATCTTCTTTGAGCCTACAGTTTATGGGATTACAAGCGATAATCATAAGATAAAAATTCTTGAAAAAGGCTATCTTATGATATAATGTTTAATTGAAATTTTCTATACACTTAAAACCATAGGTATGATTGAAGATAGAAATTTGGAGATTCACACTCCAAATGGTAGTGTGACAGAAAAGTGTCTCTTAAAAAAACAGAGAAATAACCTATGTCCATAAAAGTCATAGCCCAAAACAAAAAAGCTTATACTGATTATTTTATTGATGAGACCATTGAAGCTGGAATAGTTCTTACAGGTACTGAAGTAAAATCATTAAGAGAAGGCAAAGCAAATCTTAAAGACAGTTATGTCATTATAAAAGACAATGAAGCTTGGTTGCTTAATTGCCATATAAGTCCTTACAGTCATGGAAATATCTTTAACCATGAGCCTTTAAGGACAAGAAAGCTTTTACTTCATCGTAAAGAAATAGAAAGACTTAAGGGAAAGATTCAACAAAAAGGTTACACACTTATTCCACTTAAACTTTACTTTAAAGGACCTTATGTTAAAGTGGAGATAGCCCTTGCACGGGGTAGAAAGAAATATGAAAAAAGAGATATAATTAAAAAAAGGGAAGCTCAAAGAGAAATTGAGCGTGCCCTTAAAAGTAAATGATCTTTAACATGGGGGCGAAAGGATTCGACGGAGGTAGTGAGGTCTAAGCTGCATGCCGTGGTTCCTGCCACCACGTAAAAAAGGTAGGGAAAAAACAACTGCCAACTCAGAATTGGCACTCGCTGCTTAATAATTAAGCAGCCGTCTTCCCAAGCTCTGCTCTGAGGCTTGGGCAAGGCGTCATAAATCAGAGCTTTCCTAAGGTATTAACCCGATACCTTAGGGAGACTGTAGGGTTGTAGGAACTTAGAGAGCCGGTGGAAGGGCGAGCTAAGTTCCGAAACTTAAAACTTCCACTAAGCATGTAGACGCTTAGAAGTAGCACCTTCGGACGCGGGTTCGATTCCCGCCGCCTCCACCAAAAAAGCTTTATAAATCAATAACTTTTTCCAAAAACTCTATTCGAATCTTATTTCATTGTATTATGAAAATTATGTTGATATTGACTCAGAGATTTTAAATAAGGCAGACAAATAATATTGTTTTGATCCTATTTGCTACTAATTTTTTAGGTTTAGATATTGTTCGAAGAATCCTTTAGAATAAAAAAGGAAAGCAAATGCAAACTTAAAGTCAAGAAGAAAGAAGGAGTTAAAAATAAGATTACCTCTTAAGATGTGCAGGACAGGAATGTGTTAAAGGGTAGGATGTATTAATTGAAAAAAGCTGTCTTGTCTCATCAAATAATTCTTTTAAATCAATTTTTTTCTGTTTTCAAAGTTATTACTATTGCTTCCAAAATTAGCAATTAGAAAGATATTTGAGAGTTTGATATAGATATCAAGAATGTCTCGGTAAAGTAAGTTTTAGTATTTTCAAGATCTCTGATTAATCTCGTTGTTAAGATTGGAGATAAAACTTTGTTTAAAAAATCAACTGGTTATTCTGTTATAAGATAGCCATATTAACCTCCTACCAAATAGACAGTATCTTGGTTATCTTTTAAGAAAATTTTCACTTAGAAAGTAGAAATAATAACAGATGTAAGCCTAAGCAAAAACTCAAAAATGATATGGAAAGACTCTTCAGAAATAATCTGGAAGTATCGGAAAGTTAACTTTCTTGATGCTTTCGCATATTATGAGCATTATGTCTTATATATTCCTTCAGCAACAATGGCAACTATCGTTTTATAATATTACTTAATTTGACTTTTGAATTTAAAATGTATTATTTTAAATAGTCTATATCATTTGAAATGGGCAGGTAGCTCAGTCGGTAGAGCAGGGGCCTGAAAAGCCCCGTGTCGGCGGTTCGATTCCGTCCCTGCCCACTTTAATTAGATGTTTGACAAAATTTATACTTTAGTTTTAAAATTTAAAAATATTGGGCCGCTAGCTCAGCAGGCAGAGCACCGCCCTTTTAAGGCGGGTGTCGTTGGTTCGAATCCAACGCGGCTCATATATAAATTGTCCCCATCGTCTAGCCAGGCCTAGGACATCGCCCTTTCAAGGCGGTAACAGGGGTTCAAATCCCCTTGGGGACGTAATAAGAAAGCCGTGACTACAGTCACGGCTTTCTTATTTTATCCTAACAAAACCTGATTTTTTTGATTTACAAATAGGACACCTATAATCCTCAGTTAGCTTTTCAAAAGGAGTATCTGGACTAACTTTATTTTTTGGACATCCCTTTTTAGGTTCGTAGATATAACCACAGTGCGTACATCTGTAGGCCTGATTTAAAGACTTATCTTCATCCATATATTTTCCCTCCATTATTTAGATTTCTCCATAGTACCTTTTTCTCCGCATTTTGGACATTTCTGAGGCTTACATTTTCCTTCCTTTGTTGCTCCACACTTTGTGCATTTAAATATTGCCATAGCTTTTCCTCCTAAGTGTATTTTAGATTTAATTTAAATTAAAATTTTTTATAATGTCAAATTTGTTTATATTCAAAAAGTCCAAACAATTGAATTTGCAAAAAAGTAGAATGTATAATAAACAACGTGAAGATTAACTTCAAAAAACTCATAATTGTTTTTATTTTATTTTTAATATTTTCTTCTATCTACATGTTAATAACAAAAAAAAACAAAATCCCAGAAGGTCTTATAATTCTTAGTGGAAGAATTGAAGGTAGAGAAATAAATATTTCTCCGAAAATCCAAGGTAGAATTGTAAAACTTTATAAAGATGAAGGAGAAAATGTAAAAAGTGGAGAACTTCTTTGTGAGATTGACTCAGAACAAATTACTGCAAGATATAAAGCTGCAGTTGAAACAGTTGAAGCTTCCTACTCTGCAATCGCTCAAGCTAAGGCAAATCTTATGAAAGCACAAGCTTCCTATGAGAAATCAAAAAAGGATTACGAGAGATATGTCAGTCTTTTTAAAGAAGAGCTTATATCCAAAAGTGATTTTGATAAGATTAAGATGCAGTATGACTCAGCAAAGGCTGATGTTGATGCAGTTACTAAAGCTATATCACAGGCTGAGGCAAACTATAGAGCAGCTAAGCAGAAACTTAGAGAAATACAGGCAGACTTAAAGGAAACAAAAATCTATTCACCAACTCAAGGAGTTATTTTAAGTAGAACAATTGAAGTTGGTGAAGTTGTAAATCCTGGTACTGTTTTATATGTTTTAGTTGACTTAAACAGGCTTTATGTGAAAGTCTATGTGCCAGAGCCTGAAATTGGAAAATTAAAACTTGGACAGCCAGCAAGAGTTTATATAGATGCCTATCCTGAAAGATATTTCAATGGTAAGATTACAAAAATCTATGAACACGCAGAATTTACACCAAAAAATGTAGAGACAAAGGAAGAACGGGTTAAACTTGTCTTTGGAGTGGAAGTATCTGTAGAAAATCCTGAAGGATTGCTTAAACCAGGAATGCCTGCTGATGTAGTTATAAAGTGGAAAGAAGATGCACCTTGGATAAAACCACGATAGCTCCTGTAATAGAAGTTAAAAATCTTTGTAAAAGCTATAAAAAACTCAAAGCAGTTGATAATATCTCTTTTTCTGTAAACAAAGGTGAAGTCTTTGGAATAATTGGTCCTGATGGTGCAGGAAAAACTTCAATAATTCAAATTCTTGCTGGAGTGCTTAAGCCAGAAAGTGGTAAAGCCCTTGTAAATGGTATTGATGTTGTTAAAAATCCTGAAAAAGTCAAAGCCCTAATTGGTTATATGCCTCAGGGACTGGGGCTTAATCTTTATGATTCCCTCTCAATTGAGGAAAATATTGAGTTTTTTAAAGGTCTTAGACTTATTCCCGATGAAATATTTGAAAAAAATAAAAAAACTCTTCTTGATATAACAAGGCTTACACCTTTTCTAAAAAGACAGGCAAAGGCACTTTCTGGAGGAATGAGACAAAAACTTGCCCTGATATGCACACTCCTTCATCTACCAGACATAATTTTACTTGATGAACCAACTACAGGAGTTGATCCTCTTTCAAGACAAGATTTCTGGAACATTATTCACGGACTTGTAAGGCAAAAAGGTGTGACAGTACTTCTTACGACATCTTATATGGATGAGGCAGAAAGATGCCACAGAATTGCACTCATGCATGAAGGAAAGATCTTGCTTCAGGGAAAACCTGAAGAAGTTGGCAATTTAGAAGAAACTTTTATAGAAAAGGTAACTGGTAAGAGATACTCCTCCTCGTCATTCCAAAGGAAAAAAGAAGTATCATTAAACCAAGAATCAATTATTACTTGCCATTCAGTTACAAAAACATTTGGTAAATTCAAAGCTGTTGACTCAGTAAATTTAGAGGTAAAAAAGGGAGAAATACTGGGACTTCTTGGACCAAATGGAGCTGGTAAAACAACCCTTATAAAAATGATGTGTGGACTTCTACCACCAACAGAAGGAAACATAAATATTGCAGGTTTTGATGTTAAGAGAGAAAAAGATAAGGTTTGGTCAATCATAGGGTACATGTCCCAGAAATTCTCTCTATATAGAGACCTTACAGTAATGGAAAACATGAAACTCTATGCAGGACTGTACAATGTTAGGAAAAATAACTTTGGAGAAATCATAGAAATGCTCGGACTTAAAGGCTTTGAAGGTAGACTTACAAAAGACCTTCCTCTTGGAATAAGGCAGAGAATAGCCCTTGCCTGTGCCATGCTTCATGAACCACCTATACTGTTTCTTGATGAACCAACAAGTGGAGTAGATCCTATAGCAAGAAGAAGTTTCTGGAATATAATATTTGAACTTTCAAGACAAAAAAATGTAACAGTAATTGTATCAACCCACTATATGGATGAGGCTGAAAATTGTGATAGACTTTGCCTTATGCATCATGGAAAGGTAATTGCTGATGGAAGCCCAGATGAAATTAAGAAAAACTCTGAAAAGCTTTCAGGAAGCCTCCTTCAAATTAAATCTGACAAGTTTATGGAAGTATATGACTTACTTATAAAAAAATTTAAAGATCTATCAATTTATGGAAGCAAGATATTTTTGCGAACCTTTGAACCGGAAAGGACTAAAGAAATATTAACTCAAACATTAAAAAATGTGGGAATTTCAAGTTTTGAAATTTCCCAAATACCAATTCCCCTACAAGAAGCCTTTGTTGATTATATAAGGAAAAGTGAAGATGCTTAAACGCCTCAGTGCCATACTAAAAAAAGAATTCAAAGAGCTTTTGCGTGATCCTCTTTATCTTTCATTTGCCCTTATAGTGCCTGTGGTGATTATTATTCTTATGGGATATGGCTTGATTCTTGATGTGAAAAACATTCCTGTCTCTTTTATTGACTATGACAGAACTCCTTTAAGCAGGGAATATAGATACTCCTTCACAAACTCTGAGTATTTCAAATTTCATAAGCTTATTGACTCCTACAAAGTAGCAGAAGAGCTAATTAAGTCTGGAGAATGCCGAATTATTATAGTAATCCCTTCTGATTTTTCAAGAAAACTTTACTCTGGCAAACCTGCAGAGGTTCAGATTCTTATAGATGGTTCATTTCCAATGAGAGCAGAGGTGATGAAAGGCTATGTTTCAGCCATAAATAATCAGTTTAATGAAAGACTTCTTAAGGAGTATGTGGCAAAAAAGGGTATAGAGCAAATTACTTTCCCTATATCAGTTGAAATCAGAGCATGGTATAACCCAACCCTTGAAAGTAAAAACTTTATTCTACCCGGTGAACTTGTAACAACCCTTATGTTTTACTCAGTGCTTCTTGCCTCATTGATTGTTGTAAGAGAGAAAGAATCTGGAAGTATATTTAACCTATACTGTAGCCCTGTAAAGCCCTGGGAAGTAGTTTTTGGAAAGGCAATTCCCTATATTTCTGTCTCCTTTGTTACTTATCTAATTATTTTTATCCTCACAATAGGGCTTTTTAGAACAAAGTTTACAGGAAGCTTTGTTTTTCTTACCTTTTCCACAATTATCTATCTTTTCTGTACAGTTGGTGTAGGTATACTTATATCAATCCTTGCAAAGACTCAGATAACAGCCATGTTGATTGCCTTTATAGGAACAATTATTCCTTCTTTTATCTATTCAGGATACTTCTCCCCCATATCAAGCCTTTCTGAAGGAGGACAACTTATAAGTAAAACAATTCCTGCATCATATTTTATGGATATTGTTAGGGGAGTATATCTTAAGGGAATTGGTATTGAAAGCCATATTCCTAATATTATCTCATTGATTCTTTATGCAATGGTGATTTATACTTTGGCAATACTTTCTTTTCGTAAGAGGATTGGCTAATGAGACTGCTGGCACTTATTAAAAAAGAAAGCCTTCATCTTATAAGGGATAAGGCTTTAATTTTCATACTTTTATGGGCATTCACCGGTGCTATATATACTGCTGGAAGCGGATTTACTATGGAAGTAAGAAATTTTCCAATAGTCATATATGATATGAGTAAAACTAAGGAAAGCAGAGAACTAATAAGCAGATTTCAAAAGCCCTATTTTAAGATCCTTTCCTATATTGAAAGTGATAGAGAGCTGCTTCAGTGGCTTGACAGTGGTAAAGCCTCAATGGCTGTAGTTATTCCACCTGACTTTAAAAGAAAGCTTGACAAAAACAACTCAAAGATACAAGTAATCATTGATGGGACAATGTCTATGTCAGCTACTGTAGCTACTTCCTATGTTAGTGAAATAGTCTTTGATTATTCCTTAGAAATACTTCAAAGAAAAATGGGAGTAACGGAGAGATTTTTAAGTAGTATTCCAGTTACTCAAGAAAAAACAAGGATTGAGTTTAATCCCAATACTCTTACTTCATGGTTTATGAGTTTACTTGAATACTTCAACATGATTACAATGGTTGCTTTGCTTGTAACTGCTGCTCAAATGGTAAGGGAAAAGGAACATGGCACAGTAGAACAGTTATTAGTTACACCAGTAAGAACTTGGGAGATATTCATTGCCAAAATAATTCCTACAGTCTTTGCCATAGCTATTCTTTCACCAATAAGCATCTTTGGCATACTTAAAGGAGTTTTTAATGTACCATTAAGAGGAAGTCTACTTCTTTTTTATCCTGTTATGCTTTTTTATGCCTTCACCATCTCATCTTTAGGTCTTGTTATATCAACAGTAGCAAAAAATCTTGCCCAATCTATGATGCTAATGCTTGTAATACTTATCCCTATGCTTTTTCTTTCAGGTGCATGGACACCGCCTGAGTCAATGCATCCTATAATGCAGTATTTGAGTCTTATCTCACCAATGCGTTATTTTATTGATTTTGGCTACAGTGTCCTATTTAAAGGAAACGGAATAAGGTATGTATGGCATGACATTGTAGGAATAATTATTCTTGGTGTTGCTCTTTTTAGTTTTTCAGTCTGGAGATTCAGAAAAAGTTTTGCTAAGTAGATTTAATTAAAACCATATTAGCTTATCAAAATCTTTGGGTGGAATATGAATCTTTATAAATCCAACAACGGGAGCACGATCAATTAAGTAATTATTTTTAAGAACTTCTATAAAAAGATATATGTTTTCCTCTTGTGTTATTTCTATAATTTTAAATGGTATTTCTATTTCAAATATCTCATCAAAGATAACACTCTCAAGCTCACTTTTTTTTATCCACACTTCATTTTCTTGGAAAAATACTTCTGCCAATTGAGTTTTAATGTTATTGCAAAGTATTCTTATTCTCTTTGGTTCAATAATCTGAATCTGTATTTTTAAGTCCTCAAAATCTTTAATGGATGAAAAGGGATCAAGCCTAAGAAAAAGGCTTTCTCTGTTAAATCCATAATAAAGATAAGAAAAAAGACTTTCCGATTTATGCATACTTCCACCCATTCTCTGGAAATTAAATCTTCCTGCCTCAAGCCATTCAAAATAACCTGTTATTTTTCCATCAATCTTGGGATTTATAAATCCCTTCGGTTCTATTTCTGGCTTAATTTCTTTCATCTTTTTGCTTATAGGCACATAGAGAAAAGATGGTGGCTCTTTACCAATCTTTAAGTATACATTCATTAGATGATGTCTATAAATTGAATCAAAAACATCCTTCGTTTCTGTATAATGCTCATCTCCATACCACCAGTTCCAGTCACTTCCTTCTGAAATGTATATCTCCTCCCATGCTTGAGATAGGTCTTTATCAGGATTTTCTCTTTGGTAAGAAAGTAAATCTTCTCTTACTCTATATAAATAATCCCATGATATATTGTCTTCTTCATGTCCTATCCAAATTGAAAAGTTAGCATTAATCCAAGAACCAGGAAAAACCCTTTTTAATTTCCTTAGATATGGATTTTCTTCTATGTACTCTGAAAATGTAACAGTTTTTATATCTTTACTTTTTTGTAGACTCTCATATAACTTTTCAAGAAAGATATTTCCATCATTTTCATAATACTCCCACGCATTTTCTCCATCAAGAATCACAGAGACAATACCAGATGTTGTTGAAGAACAGATTCTCCTTAAAAAATCATCTACTGCCTTTTGAGCATCCCAATTAGAATAAACAAAACCTATCAAATCTGAAAGAATTCTGTCTCTAAAAAAAATTTTTACTCCTTCAAATTCATAAGCTTGATATAATAAAGAAGGATTAGTCAAATTCTCACCATATCTAAATTTTTCATCTATTGATTTGCTTAAAATTTCTTCATCTGTAGCTATCCAACTAATTCCTGATTGAGCAATTAATCTTATTATTTCTTCACTTACTGAACCTTCAGAAGGCCACATTCCCTTAGGTTTAAAACCAAATGTTTCCTCAAAATAGGAAATGGCTTTTTCTATCTGAGCTTTAGCATCTTCTGGTGCCTTAAAATTATACTTAGGCAACGATATATTAGGCATGCATTCTTTTGCTTTATAGTTATCATAAATTAAAGGAAGTATAGGATGATAAAATGGAGACACTGAAAGTTCAATCTGTCCTGATTTTGCCATTTTTTTATATGATGGAATTATCTGCTTTATAATTTCAATGTGTTTATCAAGAAGAAGTTTTTTTTCTTCTTCAGTAAAGTTACTCTCCTTTTTTTCTAACTCTTTTAAAAAAGGATCCCTTTCCCTATGTATTGGATCTATCCATACAAGATTAAAAAGAACTTGAATGTCCCTAAATTCCTGAGATGTAAATTTTTTTGATATTTTAAAAGGATCATCATAAATTTTTCCTCTTTTTTCAAGTAATTGTCTGTATCTTTTAAATGGATATATCATAGTCTTCCAGTTTGCAAGAAAAAAGTTTTCAAGAATAAAGGCTTTTTGATCTTCATTAAGTTCTTCAGCAGGAATAATACTATATTCAAAAAATATATCAGTTGCTCCATTTTCATATTCTTTAAGTTGTTTTAATAAGGAAGGAACTAAATTAAAGGTAAGCTTTATCTTGGGAAATTTCTCTAAGATAAGAAGCATGTCAAGATAATCCTTTGTTGCATGAAGTCTTACCCATGGAAGCATAAATTTATTCTTTAAGGGATCATAATAGTAAGGCTGATGCATATGCCAAAGAATTGCTAAACTAATGGTCATTTTTCTTCTCTTTGAAATTGAAAAACTATTTCTCCAGGCTTTACAAGTCCAAATCTTTCTTTGGCATACTTTTCTAAGTAAGAACGATCACTTTTTAAAAGCTCTATCTCCTTCTTTAGTAAAGCGTTCTCTAATGAAATCTCATTTATCTCCCTTAAAATCTTCTCTTCATTATTTTTTAGTTGTTTATACTTTAAATAACCCATGTCTCCAAAGAAAAAACTGTAACTAAGAAAAAGAAAGACTAAAAGCGATACTAAGAAAAAGATTTTATCTTTCTTTTTTCTTTCTATTAAAAGTTGCTGTCTAAGAGAATATCTTTTCATCTTTAGAGACCAAGATTATAAAAGGCTGAAACTCCTTTAAACTGGGCTACATCATTTAATTCTTCTTCTATCTGCAAAAGTCTATTATATTTAGCAATTCTCTCACCTCTTGAAAGAGAACCAGTTTTTATAAATCCTGTATTACATGCTACTGAAAGATCTGCTATCGTTGTATCTTCTGTTTCACCAGAGCGATGAGACACAATGGCAGTATATTTATTATTCTTTGTAAGCTCAATTGCTTCCAAAGTTTCAGAGACTGTTCCAATTTGATTTAGTTTTATAAGAACTGAGTTTGCTATTCCTCTTTTTATTGCTTCTTTAATTATTTTAGGATTTGTGACAACAAGATCATCTGCTACAAGTTGAATCTTCTCTTTAAGCCTTTGACTTAATAGTTCCCATCCCTCCCAATCTTCCTCACTCATTCCATCTTCTATTGAAATTATTGGATATTTATCAATTAATGACTCATAATACTCTATCATCTCCTTTGAACTAAGTTTTTTTCCTTCTATAATATAGAAGCCTTCATCAAAAAACTCTGATGCTGCTACATCTAAGGCTATATAAATGTCTTTTCCAGGCTCGTATCCAGCTTTTTTAATAGCCTCAATAATTAATTTTATTGCCTCTTCATTTTTTTCAAGCATTGGAGAAAATCCACCCTCATCACCCACTGCTGTACTTAGTCCCTTATTTTTAAGAATTTCTTTTAAACTATGAAAAACCTCAACTCCTGCTCTAAGTGCTTGAGAAAATCTTGAAAAACCAACAGGAACGATCATGAACTCCTGAATCTCAAGATTATTATCTGCATGTACTCCACCATTTATTATATTCATCAATGGCACAGGTAGAGTCTTTGCATTAGTGCCTCCAAGATATCTATAAAGCGGAAGTCCTAACTCTTCTGCAGAGGCCTTACAAACAGCCATTGAAACTGCTAAGATAGCATTTGCACCAAGCCTGCTTTTATTTTCAGTTCCGTCAAGTTCTATTAAAAACTTATCAATACCTTCTTGATTGAAAGAGTCCATTCCAATAATGTTTGGAGCAATTTCATTTAATATATTATTGACGGCTTTTTTAACTCCTTTACCAAAATATCTTTTATCTGCATCTCTTAACTCAATAGCCTCTCTTGTTCCTGTAGATGCTCCAGAAGGAACAGTAGCTCTTCCCATAACACCGCTGTCAAGATAAATATCTACCTGAACTGTGGGATTTCCTCTTGAATCAAGAACCTCTCTTGCGAGTATATCAATAATTTCTCCCATAATGAATCCCCCTTTTAGATAAAGTTTAACTATAATATCTCAAAATAACGAATTCAATCAATGCAATAAAAAATAGAATTATACAAGCCGGAATAATTTTTTTATAAATTCCAAGCATATCTGCTTTAAAGTACTCTCTTGTAAGAATCAAACATAAATGAAGTGGAGAAATGAGAACACCTACATATCCTGAAACAAATGCAATAGAAATTTCATATTCTTTTATCTCTTTTAAATGTAAAAGAAGAGGAAAAGTGCTTCCTACAAATCCTACACTTAGTCCTGTTATAACACCAATTAACAAAGGAAGAGTTATAAAAATAACTAAATAGGGAATTCCTGATTCTGTTATTGCTTTTGCTATTCCCTCTACAGCACCTGAAATTTGAAGCATCTCTTTAAATATGATTGTGCCCGCAACAAGAATAAATACATCTAAAGTAAAGCCATATTTTATAATTGATAAAGTTTCTTTGAAGCTTTTTTTGTAATAAATACATACTATCAAGATGTTTACAATAAGTGCTATGTAAAGTTCGACTTTAAAAAATATGACAGGTAAAAGAACAAAAAATATAGGTATAAAGCTAAATAAATCTTTGGTAAAATTCGTTGTTTTACTTAATTTTTTTTCCTCTTTTAAGTTCCTCATACTAAGGAAAAAGCCTGTAATAAAAAATATTAGAGCAACAGGAAGATTTAATAGTATAAGTTCTCTTAAAGAAACTCCAGAAATTGCTGATGCAAGAACTACTCCTGGATAAAGGGGCAAAATGAGCTCCCAAGGATGTCTATACCAGTAGTTTATAAATGCCTTTTCCTCCTTTGATATATTAAGATTTCTCGTAGCTGAATCAACCATTGGTGCAGAAAGATACGCTCCACCAAGAGATGGCAACATACCGATTATAAGAGGCATTGATACTATTGAAAGCCTTTTACTATTAAGTATTGACTGAGAAGTCTCTGTCATTTTCTGCATTAATCCTACATTTCTTAATGCATATTCAAAAGATTTAATTAGAGTAAGAGAAAAAAGAAGATTTATTGAAGTATTAGAACTGAAACTTTTTAAAAGTGTTGATGCTAAATTTTTGACATCAAAGGGATAAAAAAACAAAAATATTAGAGAACCTGCTAAAAGAGCATATCCCACATTTGTCTTTTTAAGAAGTAAAAAAAGTATGAAAAGAAAGATAATTGAAACTTTGACAATATCTATCATCTTATTTTGTGAATTGCTTCATCGGAGAAGTCTTTAATTGCTTCTCCTATGCATTCAGAAAGTGTAGGATGAGAATGAATTAAATCATCTAAATCACTTATTCTTATCCTATGCTTTACAGCTACTGTAAGTTCATGAATAAGTTCTGAAGCAGTTGGACCAACTATATGGGCCCCAATAATGGTTTCAGAATCTTTATCTGCGATTATCTTTACAAATCCATCAATTTCTCCAACTATATGAGCTTTACCATTAGCTCTAAATGGAAAAACGCCTTTTTTAATACTAAGACCTTTCTGTATTGCCTCCTTTTCCTTTAGTCCAACAGAGGCAACTTCAGTTACTGTAAAAATTGTTAAAGGAATCACGCTATAATCCATTTTTTTATTATCTCCCATAGCATTTTTTGCTGCTATTTCTCCTTCTTTGTAGGCAACATGGGCAAGTAACCAATTACCTGTAACATCACCTGCTGCAAAGATATTTTCAATATTTGTTTGCATTTTTTCATTTACAATAATCTCATTTTTATTTCCAAGCTTAATTTCAGAAGTCTTAATACACTCAGTATTAAAGCTTCTTCCAATAGATACAAGAACAACTTCTGATGTTAATGTTTTCCCATTTGAAAGAGTTATCTCAACTGAGTCATCAAAACTCCTTAAGTTTTTAATGCTAACTGAAGTATAGAACTCTATTTTTCTTTTCTTAAAAAGTTTTTCAATCTCTTTTGACACATCTTCATCTTCCATTGGTAAGACCCTTGGCATTAGCTCTATTAGAGTTACTTTACTTCCTAAAAGATGAAATATCCATGCAAACTCACATCCAATAGCACCTGCTCCAATAATGATAATTGATTGAGGAATTTTTTTAAGTTCCCATAAGTCATCGCTGGAAAGAATTTTTTTACCATCAAAATCAAGCATAGGAAGTCTTGCAGGCTTTGAACCTGTAGCAATGATTATCTTGTCTGGATAAATCTTTTCTGAGGTGTTTTTTAAAAAAACTGTTTTAGGATTAATTAATTCTGCTTCTGCCTTAATAATTTTAACACCTGCTTGCTTTAAGAGTATAAGAAGTCCTTTCTTTTGAGTCTCTACAATGCTGTCTTTTTTTTGCATTAACTCTTGGAAATCTAATGAAAAATTTTGAAAACTTGTTTCCTTAATGAAATTTTGAGTTTTAATCTTCTCTAATAAGCTAAGACAATGAATTATTGTTTTTGTAGGAATACATCCTTTATTAAGACATGTACCACCAAGCTCTTGCCTTTCAATTAACAGTACCTCTGCACCCAGTCTTCTTAGGAAAAGAGCAGCTACATACCCTGCTGGACCTCCGCCAATTACTGCAACTTTCATTATCTTTCTTCTTCAAGATAGCTTTCATAGTCTTCATAATCCATTAAGTCTTCTAATTCTTCGGGATTATCCATCTCAATCACAGCAATCCAACCTTTACCATAGGGATCTTCATTAATAATCTCGGGATGATCAATTAACTCTTCATTGACTTCAACAATTGTACCACTTACGGGAGCTATTACAGGAGAAGATGTCTTTGTTGACTCAATCTCTGCCATCTCAGTATCTGCCTCAACATGGGTATCAATCTCTGGAAGTTCAATATAAATAATATCTCCTAAGGATTCTTGGGCATAATCAGTGATTCCAACTTTTACCTTTTTGCTTTTACCTGATAGTTTTACCCAAGTATGTTCCCTATGAAACTTATAATTTTCTAAGCTCATTTCTCCTCCATTTTTGATAAAGTGTTTATTTTGAATATTTAATTTGATGAAGAATAATTTGTCAAGTAAAAATACAAAACTGGTGTTTTCATTTAACTAAATTTTAAAGAGTTTATTTTATTCTTTTAACTTTTGCACCAAGTTGAATAAGCTTTTTATCAAGCTCTTCATAACCACGATCAAGATGATATATTCTGTCAATTACTGTTTCTCCTTCAGCAATTAATCCTGCAATTACCAGTGATGCCGATGCTCTTAAATCAGTGGCCATTACCGGTGCACCTTTTAATCTTTTTACTCCCCTAACTGTCGCGGTATTTCCCTCTACTGTTATATCTGCTCCCATTCTTCTGAGTTCAGCCACATGCATGAATCTGTTTTCAAATATAGTCTCTTTAATTACACTTGTTCCATTTGCTATAGTCATCATAGCCATAAACTGTGCTTGCATATCTGTTGGAAATCCAGGATATGGCATGGTTGTTATATCAACTGCTTGAAGTTTTTTAGGACCTATTACTCTTAATCCGTTTTTTGTCTCTTTAAAAACTATTCCTGCATCTTTCATCTTCAAAACTATAGCATCAATATGTTCCACTTTACAACCTTTCAATAATATATCACCTCCAGTAGCACCAGCTATTGCTATAAATGTACCTGTTTCTATTCTGTCAGGTATAATCTCATATTCTTGACAAGGACTGAGATTATCCACTCCTTCTATTTGAATAATGCTTGTTCCGGCACCCTCTATCCTTGCACCCATTAATATCAAATAATTGGCAAGATCAACAACCTCTGGTTCTTTTGCAGCATTCTCAATAATTGTAGTACCTTTTGCTAAAGTTGCAGCCATCATCAAATTTTCTGTTCCTGTTACAGTTGGGATATCAAAATATATCTTAGTTCCTACAAGCCGTGAAGCCTTAGCAATTATGTATCCTTCCTGAAGAGATATTTTAGCTCCCATTTTTTCAAGTCCCTTAAGATGAAGATTTACAGGTCTTGCACCAATAGCACAACCTCCTGGCAATGACACTTTTGCTCTTCCAAATCTTGCTACAAGAGGACCAAGAACTAAGATTGATGCACGCATAGTCTTGACGAGATCATATGAAGCTTCAAACTTATTTATCTTTGATGTATTTATTTTGCATAATTCATCAAATTCAACTGTACCACCCATTCTTCTTATAAGCTCACTCATTGTGAAAACATCTCGAAGTCTCGGAATTCTTTTTAGAGTATGAACTCCTGGAGCAAGTATGGTAGATGCCATAATTGGAAGGGCTGCGTTTTTAGCTCCACTTATCGTTACTTCTCCTTTTAAGGATGTTCCTCCAACAATAAGTAACTTCTCCATAGTTAAATATATTAAACTAAAATAAGAGGAGAAAGAAATATGACTACTATAGAAGATGTAATAAAAAAGGTTTTGCAATATAGACCAAATGCTAATGTTGAACTTATAAGAAAAGCATACATTTTTTCAAGAGAGGCTCACTGCACACAAAAAAGAAAAGAGGGGATTCCATATATATATCATCCTTTAGCTGTAGCAGAAATACTTGCAGATATGAAACTTGACTCAACTACCATAGCAGCAGGACTTCTTCATGATACAGTAGAAGACGCTGGAGTGTCAGTTGAAGAACTTAGTGAAATGTTTAATCCCGAGATTGCTTTTCTTGTAGATGCTGTAACTAAGTTGAGTAAGCTTCAATTTTCTACTGTTGAAGAGGCACAAGCAGAAAACTTCAGAAAGATGTTTCTTGCTATGTCAAAGGACATAAGAGTAATTTTAATAAAATTTGCTGACAGACTTCACAATATGAGAACAATTGAGTTCCTTCCACCTGAGAAACAGAAAAGAATAGCAAAGGAAACTCTTGAGATATATGCTCCTCTTGCAAATAGACTTGGAATTGGTTGGATGCGTTCAGAGTTTGAAGATCTTGCATTTAAAGTTCTCTATCCAGATGAATATAATGATCTTGTTAAAAAAGTAGCAAAGAGAAAGGAAGATCAACAGGTTTATATTGATAATGTAATAAAGATTCTTTCTGAAAAAATCTCAGCAATGAATATTCAATTCAAAATATACGGAAGAGTAAAACATTACTATGGCATATATCAAAAGATGATTAAGCAAAAAATTCCTTTTGAACAAGTCTACGATGTTATTGGAATAAGAATTATCACAGACACAGTTCCTCACTGTTATGATATTCTTGGAATTATTCATTCTTTATGGACATTAATACCTGGTAGATTTAAGGATTTTATTAGTCTTCCAAAATCAAATTACTATCAATCACTTCATACAACTGTTATAGGCCCAGGAGGTGAAAGAGTAGAATTTCAAATTAGAACAGAAGAGATGGATATAATAGCAGAGGAAGGTATTGCTGCACACTGGAGATATAAGGAAAGAAAGGATTTAACCGAAAGAGAAGCAAAGCTTGTCTCATGGCTTAGAGATCTTATTAAAGAGATTTCTGATCCTAAGGAACTACTTGATGCTGTAAAGGCAGAGGTTGTTCCTGATACTATATATGTATTTACACCAAAGGGAGATGTAAAAGAGCTTCCGGTTAACTCAACTCCTGTAGATTTCGCATATGCAATACACTCCGAAGTAGGAGCAAAATGTGCAGGTGCTAAAGTAAATGGCAGAATAGTGCCTCTTAACTATCAACTGCAAAGTGGTGATGTGGTTGAGATAATAACAAGTCCTCATCAAAAGCCAAGAAAAGACTGGCTACAGTTTGTTGTAACGCAGAGAGCAAGAAATAGAATAAAACATTTCTTAAGACAAGAAGAAAGACAAAGAGGAATTGAGATAGGTAAACAACTTCTTGAAGCAGAACTCCGTAAACATGGTATTCAAATATCTATTCTTAAAAGTGAAAAAATGGAAGAAGTCTTGCAATACTTTTCTGTACAATCTATTGAAGATTTATATCTTCTTATCGGACATGGAAAAATATCTGCTCATCAGGTAGTAAATAAACTTTCTCCTGAGATTCAACAAGATGAGTTAGTTGTTCCTAAACGAGTAATTCCTAAGAGAGAGCATAAACAGTTTATTTCCCTTAAGGGAGTTGATGAAGTTTTATACCATATAGCGAAATGTTGCATGCCTGTGCCAGGAGATGAAATAATAGGCTTTATTACAAGAGGTAAAGGTATATCAGTACATAGAAAAGACTGTCTCAATATTAAAAATTTAGAACATGACAGACTAATAGAGGTTTTCTGGACAGCTGATGATAATTCAAAAGTTCAAACAAAAATCAGTATAGAATGCATTGATAAACCTGGAATTCTTGCAACAATCACAGGTCTTCTTTCAGCAAATCATGTTAATATTACAGCTGTAAAGGCTAACTCTACATCTGACAAAAGAGCATTGATTAATTTCACTATTGAAGTAAAAGACAGAACACATCTTTCAGAGATTATAAATAAAATCTCACAAATTGAAGAAGTACTCTCAGTAAAGAGATAGATCGATCTCTATAGCACCTTTCCTTATTATCTTTGGTGGTTCAACTGTAACATCCACTATTGTTGAAGGTATTCCAGGAAGCTTTCCTCCATCAATTAAAAGATCAATATTTGAATCTTTGAAATATTTTATAGCATCTTCTATACAATCTGATGCAGGATAACCTGAAATATTTGCAGAAGTAGCAGTAATTGGAAACTTAGATGCTTGAATCAACTTTAAAGCAAATGATTCACCAGGCATTCTTACTGCTACTTTATTTTCCTTTGTTATTCTTTTTGATAAATTTTTCTTTGCAGGAAGAAGCAAAGTTAGAGGACCCGGCCAGTATTTCTCTATAAATTTCTTTGCCAAGGAAGGTATAAAATCAACGATTAGTTCAAGATGTTGTAAATTTACAATTAATGGAAAACTCTTTTCTTCTGGACGTCTCTTTATATCAAAAACTCTTTTAAGAGCCTTCTTATTATCATATTTTGCACCTATTCCATAAAGAGTTTCAGTAGGATAAATTATTATTCCTCCATTTTCCAGTATTTTTAAAACCTCTACTATATCTATCTCTTCAGCTTTTACGACTTTCATTTAAAATGTCAAGTAATACTTTAAGTTTTTTGTACTCTTCCTTATTGATTTCCTTATCCTTAAAGTAAATTTCCTCATATAGTTTAACAAAATTTTCTGCTTTTTTTCTTAAATCCTTATCATCTATCATTGAAACAAACTCTTCTAATCCTTGATATCTTTTTCTTTCAAATCCGTATTTTTTCATTATACTAAAAAATCTATTCAATGGTTCTCTTTTTTCCTTTATGTAATGATAAAATTTAAAAAAGCCGTATAAAACTAATACTAAAAACGGAATCAAAAAAAGTTCTATGTCAAACTCAAACTTTGGAATTTTTATAGACTTTACCAATTTAAGTTGACTTTTTATATCATAATCAATGACAATACTATTCCAAAAATAATCAATGAGATAAAAAACAATATTTTCCCTCTCACGAGACATTTTACCTGATGGATCAAATCTTAACCATTGCCCATCAATCCATGCTTCTACCCATAAATGAGCATCAGAAGCTCTTATAATGTAATAACCACCAAAAGAGTTATATGTTCCACCTCTAAATCCTCCTACAACCCTAGCTGGTATATCTTTAATTCTCAACATTAAAGCCATAGCAGTGGCAAAATATTCACAGTTTCCCTTTTTTTTGTTGAATAAAAACTCCTCAATTGAGTTTTCACCAACAGGAAGGTCTTTGAGAGAGTATTGATAGTTACTTAAAAACCTAATTATACTTTCTGCAATCTCTTTTTTGTTTGATGCCTGAGAAGTAATATTATTTGTTAATGTCTTAATTTTTTCTGTTATATTAGGAGGAATTTTAAGGTAAATAGTTGAAGGATTACTCTCTCTGAATTCATAGTTTATAAAAGACACTGCATCATATTTCATAGTCTTTTCTGAAGAAAAGGCTATTTTATAAGTACCCGGATACTCATAGATTAGATTTTTTGTAGAAACACTAACAGGATAATCAAGAGTTGGTAAGTATTTCTCTGTTAAAGGTTCAAGAATTACTGTATAGCTTATTTTTTCTCCATAGACACTTGATTTGCTCATCTCAAAGAGTTTTTTCTGCCATACTCTACCATCAAATGTGTCAAATGTAATTACTCTCCAGTATAATTCTTTTTCTGGAATTTGTTTCATCTTTACTCTCATTACTATAGTTGTATCTTCCTCTATTTCGCGAATAGAGCCAAGATTTACAGTTGAAGAAAATCCTGTTTTAGCCTTACTAAAGCCTATATCAACTAATGGAACAGGAGTTCTTGGTAGAATAATAAAGAAAAAAGCACTTAAAGGAATACAGACAATTGCGATAAAGATCGCAAAGTTCATGAGATTTAAAAGCCTTCCCAACCCTATAAAATCATCTCCTACTTCTTTTACATATGTAAGCAGAAGTATTGCAAAAATCGTAAAAATAAGCATTAAAATAAGTCTTATAAGAAACATCCAAGAAATATCAAAAAGTGACGAACTTCCAAGTAAAAGCATTGAAAGAAGATAAATCTGAAAGTACTCCCTTGAAGTTTTTTTACCAAGAAATCTTACAGAAAGAATTAGCGTTAATGATTCTATTGAAGGTATAAGAATATCGTCAGAAGAAAGACCTAAAAAAGGAAAAACAATTAAGATAACAGAAGTAATATTTAAAATCCACTCAGGTAGAAAGACATTTTTTAAATGCAAAAATATTGAAAAACTCAGTATTAAAACAAATACGAAATTCACATAATGAGAAATATGAGGAAAAATTGATGTAAAAGATATAGCAGCAATCAAAAGGCTAAGAAAAAATATACAATCTTTAACTTTATTTAGAGTTATAGACTGCAAGTGCATAAAGCATTCTTCTTAAATGAGTATTTCCTGTGTTTGGCAAGTAAAGTTCTTCTTCAAGTTTCAATCCTATAGGATTTCCCATTTTTGAAAGCTCAATCAGTGTATATGTTGCCTTACCGATTTTTTCTTCGAGACTCCCACTAAAATCGTTAATATCCACAATAACTGGATTACCTTGATATGGTGAAAAAACTTTAGTCTTTATAGATGAAGTTTTAGCTGTTGCTTTCCAGTGGATGTATTTTAAAGGATCTCCTTGCACATAGTCTCTTACTCCAACAACTTCACCTTCATAAGATTTTCCTCTTGATATGTTTGATTCTGCAAACATTTTTCCCTCTGAAACAAAAAGCGAGATATCACACTTTATAGGATTTGGAAAAACTATAATTTCAATATTTACCGGAATAATGATTGATCTTCTAAAAAAATAGAAAGGAAAATAAGATGATATCGTAAGCTCCTTTATAATATATTTGCCTCTCTTAGGAAATACTGGATTTAAAGTAAATATTTCTTCGCCTTTTATATAAGGCAACACTACTTCACTTTGAAATAGTTTAGCTCTTAATAAAAAGGCTCCGAAAAAATATCTGTTTCTTGCCTTAAACTTAAGATTAGCAGGTTTTAGGGCAAATATGTCATCTGATTTAATAACTGAAACTTCAATATTTTTAAGGTTAACAAAAGAAACAAAACCGCTTAAAGCCATAACACTTAGAAGAAAGGATACCATCAAAAAAAGTAGATTGTTTCCTGTGTTTACTGCTCCGAAGCCTATTAAAAGGGTTATAGCTATATATATCCAGCCTGTATTCGTAATTTTTACGGAGGAGTAGGAATATTTTTTAGGATTGATGATATCACCTCTTCCTTTGACATAAAGTTTTCTTTAAGAATTATACGATGGGGAACAACAAAGGGAATCATCTCTTTAACATCCTCAGGAATTACATAGTCTCTTCCACAGAACCTTGCATAAGTCTTTGCAGTATATGTAATTGCAATACCTGCTCTTGTAGAAAGTCCTAAAAGAATACGGCTGTCTTGTCTTGTAAGATTTATAAAATCAAGAATCCAATCAATAATTTTATCTGATAGGTAAGTTTGTTTTATTTCTTCTTGAAATTTTATTATTTCATCTTTATCCATTATGGCATTAAGTTTATATAACTTCTCTCTTGAACTTCCCTGTTGAAGAATCTTTTTTTCTGCTTCTTTTGGAGGATACCCTATGCTTATCTTCATCATAAATCTGTCAAGTTGACTTTCAGGAAGCGGAAAAGTGCCATATATCTCAATTGGATTTTGCGTTGCTATTACAAAAAAAGGTTTTGGAAGTTTATATGTTTTTCCATCAACTGTAACTTGTTCTTCAGCCATTGCTTCAAGAAGTGCAGATTGGGTTTTAGGAGTTGCTCTATTTATTTCATCAACAAGAACTATGTTATTTAGCAAAGGCCCTGGTTTAAATTCAAACTCACCAGAATTTTTGTTATATACAGAAAGTCCTGTAATGTCAGTTGGAAGTAAATCATTTGTACATTGAATTCTTCCAAAACTCAAGTTAAGAACCTTAGACAAAGCTATTGCAAGAGATGTTTTCCCAAGCCCTGGAAAGTCTTCAATTAGAAGATGTCCTCTGGAAAATATAGAAATAAGAGAAAGAATTATCGCAGTCTCTTTCCCCTGAAGACATTCTTTAAGATGAGTTATAATTTGAAGTATTTTATGATTTTTTATTTTTTCAATCATAAGAGAGGGGATTTTAATCCCCTCTCTTATTTTAACCCTCTAAGTAAACCTTTTCAACAGGTGGTGCTACTTGTTTTTTACGAGACAATACTCCCGGTAACCAAACAGAAGGTCCAGATACCTTTACATTAAATGCTTTCTCAATCTTAGATGGATCTCCTGAATAAAATAGCTCTGTACCTTCTTTTATTATATCTGTTGCCATGAAAATAACCATATCATAACCTTTACTGTTCTTTAAGTCATTGAGATATTTTACAAACTCATCCTTGCGCTCATAAACTTCTTCAATGTCTACTACTTCTGTCTGTCCAATACCAACCTTAAGCCCTTTGAAGTCATAATCTTTGAAGTCAACATGAACTACATCAGCAATTGGTTTTCCCTTAATACTTGCCTTTGCCTTCTTAAGTTCTACACCAAATTTTGTAATATCAGAAATTCCTACTACTTGTGCAAGTTCTTCAGCAATTTTCTTGTCTTCATCTGTCGTTGTAGGAGACTTAAATATTACTGTATCAGAAAGGATAGCGCTAAGAAGTAATCCAGCATATGTCTTATTAGACTTTACTTCATTTGGAAACATTTTCGCAATAATTGTTGCAGTGCTTCCTACTGGTTCAACATGAATGAATATAGGATCTGGATAGTTGAAATTCATCTTGTGGTGATCGATGATTGCAAGAATTTTTTCTGCTCCATCAACTCTTTGTTTTTCCTCATTATGATCAACAAGAACAAGGGTTTTACCAGAAGCATTCTCTAATATTTCAGGAGCTGAAACACCAAACTGTTTAAGTGCAAACTCTGTTTCCTCATTGATTGGTCCTGCAGTGGCTGGTTTGTAGCCTTTAATACCAGCATAAACAATTGCTGAACAAACTGTGTCTGTGTCTGGTGCCTTATGACCAATAACATAAATATCGCTCATATTTTACCTCCTGAAAAAAATTTTTTGAAATTGTTAAAATTTTGACAATTTCTAATTTAAAATGTCAAGAAAGTGGCCATTAAAATTTAAAATAAAGCTATTAAAGGTTTTCAAGTAGTTTTTTCACTGGCAAATTTAGTTTCGGATGGATAAAATCTGGAGCTATTTCACATAATGGTTTAAGAACAAACTCTCTTTTATGCATAAGTGGATGGGGAATAACTAAATCCTTGCTTTCAAATATAATGTTATCATAAAAAATTATATCTATATCAATAACTCTTGGACCATATCTCAGAGTTTCTACTCTTCCCATTCTTTTTTCTATTTTTTTTATTTCTCTTAGTAAAGCAAGAGGCTCAAGAGATGTTAAACCCTCAACTGCTTGATTAAGAAACTCAGGCTGGTCAATATATCCCCATGGAGCAGTATTATAAAGAGAAGACTTTTTTAAAATTATTACTCCACAAAGCATTAACTCATTTATAGCCTCTTCAATATTCTTTTCTCTATCTCCTAAATTTGAACCAAGTAAAAGATATACCTTATGCATAGAAATATTTTAAAAAATGTTATGATAAAATAGTGAATGAGTCTTATTGTAAATCATCAAATAAACATTCACGCTGGATTATTAAAAGAGTTAGAAAAAATCACTTCTCTTATTGAGTCAAAAGAAGAAATTTACAATCTTTCCATCCCATCCTTAGCCTTATTTGTATGTTTTTGTCAAAAAAGATTGATAGTCTTAGAAGAAAATGAAGAAAAAGCAATTAAACTTTATACAACATCAAAAATTTTCTCTGAATTTTTTGACCTCTCTGAAGAAACAGTTTTTCTACCCTCTAACGGCAAGGAAAGATTGATTGCAATATCTAAGATTTTAAACAGTAGGAATCACAAAATAATAACAACATTTGATTCTATTCAGATTCCTTCATATATTGATACCATAAAACTAAAAAAAGGAACAGAAATTGAAAGAGAAATTTTAGAAAAAAATCTTATTAGATTAGGATACAGTAAAGTTGAGTTAGTTACACAGGAAGGAGAGTTTTCCCAACATGGATGGGTTTTTGATATATGGGGAATAGGAGAGGATTATCCTGTAAGAATTGAGTTTTTTGGAGATGAAATAGAGGAAATAAAAGTATTCTCTCCAGATACACAGCGTTCATTTAAGGATAAAGAAGAGATATGGATAATACAAGCAGAAGAAAAGAAAGAAGATACTAAAAATCTTCTTGAATTATTTGAATTTGATATTGTCTTTACTGTTGATAAAAATTTTACAAATAAAAAAGGCAAAATAATAAGAATATCACATTTACCTTTAAAATTTTCTACTCAATCAGTAAATGCAGAAGATAAAACATTTCATGGATTAGGAATACTGCCTAATGAGAGAACCTCACTATTTGATTTTCCAAGAAACCTAAAAAAACTTGGAATCCCCATAATCTTTTCTTTTACTTCCAAAGGAAAAGCTGAAACAATAAGGGAGATTCTTTTTAATCATGATATTATAGCTCCAATTATTAATAAAAATGAGATTGGAACATACTCAGGAAAATATGCAATAACAGTATCTGAGCTTCAAGAGGGATTTTACAGAGAAAACTTAATGATAATTACAGATTTTGAGATATTTGGTGAAAAAACTCTTAAAAGGAAAAAGCCAGAAATTCATAAGTTACCTACTGATGGAGTTGAGATAAATGAAGGTGACTATGTAGTTCATAAAGACCATGGAATAGGAATTTTTCGTGGAATAAAAAGAAAAGAATATGAAGGAACTGAAGAAGATGTTCTTGTCTTAGAATATAAAGATGGAGATATTCTCTATGTTCCTACGTGGAATATAGGAAAGATTTACAGATACTCTGCAAAAGAAGGCTTTACTCCACCCCTTGACAAACTGGGAACAAATAAATGGCAAAAGGCAAAGGAAAGAGAAAGAAAAAAGATCCATGATATAGCCGATAAACTTATAAAGCTTTATGCTCAGAGAAAGACTCCAAGAGGATTTGTCTACTCAGAAGATACTGAAATTCATAAAAACTTTGATGATTTTTTTCCATACGAAGAAACTGAAGACCAAATAAAAGCTATTGATGCCATACTAAAAAAGATGCGCCAACCTCTTCCTCTGGAAGTACTTCTATGTGGAGATGCTGGATATGGGAAAACAGAAGTTGCCATGAGAGCTGCATTCAGAGCAGTTTATGATGGAAAGCAAGTTGCAGTCTTAGTTCCCACAACTCTCTTATGTGAACAACATTATAGAACATTCAAAAAAAGATTTGAAGCTTTTCCTGTAACAATTGAATACTTAAGCAGATTTCGTTCAAAAAAAGAGATAAAAAAAGTTATTGAAGATACAAAAATGGGAAAAGTTGATATTCTTATTGGCACTCATATAATTGTCTTGAAAGAAGTAGAATTTTTTGATCTCGGACTTTTAATTATTGATGAAGAACAGAAATTTGGTGTCATTCACAAGGAAAAAATAAAAGAAAAATATCCAAAAGTTGATCTTCTTACTATAACTGCTACTCCTATACCAAGAACACTCCAAATAGGATTAAGTGGACTATGGGATATATTTGTAATTCAAACTCCACCTAAGGAAAGGCTTGCTGTAAAAACATATGTAATTCAAGAAAATGAAGAAATAATTAAAAATGCAATTGAAAAAGAAATAGAAAGAGGAGGACAAGTCTATTATCTTCATAACAGAATAAATGATATAGAATTAGTAAAATTAAAAATTCAAAAACTTGTACCAAATGCAAAAATTGCCGTGGCTCATGGAAGAATGAAAGAAAAACTTCTTGACAGAATAATGCTTGACTTTATCAATGGAAAAATTGATATTTTACTGTGTACATCTATAATAGCTTCAGGACTTGATATTCCAAATGTAAATACAATTATTATTGATCAAGCTCAGAACTTTGGACTTAGCGATCTTTATCAAATAAGAGGAAGAGTTGGAAGGGCTGATAGACAGGCAAGTGCTTATTTAGTAATTCCTCCAGAAGAAACTCTTAATGAAAATGCTAAAAAGAGACTAAAGGCTATTGAGCAGATGAGCTACTTAGGAGCAGGTTTTCATATTGCTTTAAAAGACCTTGAAATAAGAGGTGCAGGAGAGCTTCTTGGTGTTGAACAATCAGGAATAAACCGATTGGGATTTGATCTTTATATAGAAATGCTAAATGAAGCTGTAAAAGAGTTAAAAGGTGAAACTTTACCAACATTGAAGTTGCCAGAAATAAAATTTTCTATTGCAGCTTTTATTCCCGAAGAATATATAAGAGAGACTTCTATGAGAATAAGAATTTATAGAAAATTGAATCAAATCACAGAAGAAAATGAAATAGAAAAACTTTATGATGAAGTATCTGATAGATTTGGTACTCCTCCAAAGGAAGTTGAAAATCTCTTTAAAATTGCTCACATAAGAATTCTTGTTTCAAAGATTAAAATTTCTGAAGTGAAACAAAAAAGAGACATATTTAGATTTACATTGGAGAAAAATCTTGAAAGAGATTTTTTAGACAGATTATTAATTACCTTAACAAATTTCAAAAATAAAGGTATAATAAAAAACCTAAAGTTTCATCAAGATGGTTTTGAAATTAATATTGAAACTCTCGACAGTTTAATCTTATTCCTTAAACGACTAATTGCAAAGCTTGAAGAAAAAAAATGATATACTATAAAACTATGAAAACTCTGTTTTATTTGATTTTTATTGTGCCTATTATGAGTTCCTGCATCTTTGAAAAAAAAGTTAGACAAATTAATGAGTCAGATTTTCATAAAGAAATAGGTTTTGCCTACTATATTGAAAAAAACTATCAGCTTGCCTACTCTGAATTCCATAAAGCTTTACAGATTAACCCTACGAATAAAGATGCTCTTCATGGATTAGCGCTGGTTCATATGGAGTTTCAGGAGTATGAAACTGCAAAGGAGCTTTTTCTTAAAACTTTATCAATTGACTCCAATTATGCTGATGCTTGGTTTAATCTTGGAGTTTGTTATCAAAAACTAAATATGCATAATGAAGCAATTAATTCATTTAACAAAGCTTTAAATAATCCTAATTTTACAACTCAAGATAAGGCTTACTTTGGAAAGGGATTATCTTATTACAGAATGGGCAAATATGAGGAAGCTAAAAAATCTTTTGATAAAGCCATAAAAAGAAACATACTTCTAATTCAAGCTCATTTATATCTGGCTTTAGCAAATCAGAAGTTAGGACTTTACTCTGAAGCCTTAAAAACTTTAAAAAATGGTATTAAACTTGATCAAATATACAAGGGAGATTTAGATAAATTTAAAAAGGACTTAATAGAAGCTTCGCACTATGGACAGGAAATCCTTCCAAGAGAGGATGTCTTAGATCTTCTTGAAATTTTAAGGTATTAAAATGGCTAAAGGAAAAATAGTAAAAGCGGCTGGTGCTATCTCTCTCGCAACAATATTTAGCAGAATCTTAGGATACATAAAGGATATGATTCTTGCTAAATATTTTGGTGCTACAGCACTTAGTGATGTATTCTTTGTTGCTTTCAGAATTCCTAATCTATTAAGAGAACTATTTGCTGAGGGTTCTATGTCTTCAGCAGTTATTCCTGTACTTAAAGAATCTCAAATAAAACAAGGCCAAGAAGAGACAAAGAGAATTGTAAAGAGTCTTTTTACTTTCATACTAATAATAGTAGGAACAATAACTATTTTAGGTATCATATTTAGTCCTATAATTGTAAAGTTAATAGCTCCTGGATTTGTAGAAAACAATGAAAAATTTGAATTAACAGTACTCCTTACAAGGATAATGTTTCCCTTTCTTCTTTTTATAAGCCTTGCTGCACTTACAATGGGAACGCTTAATACAAATAACATATTTTTTATTCCAGCTCTTGCTCCTTGTTTTTTGAATATAACAATAATTGTTGTTGTAGTAGGATTTAGTAGTTTTTTTCTAAATCCAATTGTATCAGTGGCAATCGGAGTTACTTTAGGTGGATTACTTCAATGGCTTGTTCAGATACCTCAATTCTATAAAAGTGGATTTCATTTTGGATTTACCAAATTTCATCCAGCTCTTAAGAAAATATTCCTTCTTATAATTCCTACAACTGTGGCAATGACAGTAAATCAAATCAATATTTTTATAAGCACCATAATTGCAAGTTTTTTATCAGAAGGAAGTATCACTTATTTATATTATTCAATGAGACTTATTCAACTTCCTATAGGAATATTTGGAGTAGCTGTAGGAATGGCAATACTTCCCACTTTATCTCAACATTTTGCTCAGGGAAATAGAAAGCAACTGGCTACAGATTTCATATTTTCTTTAAAATTTGTATTTTTTCTTACAATACCTTCAACCATTGGTTTAATGATGTTGAAAGAACCTATTGTAAACACGCTATTTCAAAGAGGTGCCTTTGATTCTTTTGCTACCTTTAATACTGCTCAAGCTTTGCTTTTTTATAGTATAGGAATATTGGGAACAGTTGGCTCAAGAACAATAACCGCTACTTTTTATTCCTTACATGATACCAAGACGCCTGTGATATGCGCAACAGTTGGAATGTTAACCAATATTTTATTTTCTCTTCTTCTTATGAATAAGATGAAACATAATGGATTAGCCCTTGCCTACTCTTTAGCAGCGACTGTTCAGTTTTTAATGTTATCAATATTTATAAAACGTAAAATTAATGAAATTTCATTTACTAACATTATTCCTTCATTTTTTAAAAGCACCATTTCTGCATTAGTAGGTGTAGGAGTAGCAAAATTAATATGTGACATCAAACCTTCATTATGGCTACATAGCGAACAGATGCTTTTGAAATTTATATGGCTTTTGACTGCCATAGGTGTAGCTATATCTATCTATTTTTTACTTTGCTATTTGATGAAACACGACGAACTAAGTTATATTTTAAAAAAGATTAGGAGGTATAGATGAAAATAAAGAAATTTGAAGTTGGACCTTTATTAGTAAACTGCTATGTGGTATATGATGAGCAAACAAAGGATGCTTTTTTAATAGATCCTGGAGATGAACCAGATTTAGTGCTTGATTTCATAAAACAAGAAGGTTTAAATGTAAAATATATCATCTGTACTCATGGACATTTTGATCACATCGGCGCAATAAAAGAAATAAAGGATGCAACAGGAGCTCAAGTAATTCTTCACAAAGAAGAAATTGAAATATATAAAAACTCTCCTAAAGTGGCAAAAGATTTTTTCGGTATCGAGATTGAATCTCAACCTGAACCAGATATATTAATTGATAATGATGATACAGTAAAGATTTTCCATAAAGAAGTTAAATTTCTTCATACTCCTGGACATTCACCTGGTAGTATGTGTATTTATACTGATGGATACTTATTTACAGGAGATACCCTCTTTGCAGGTTCTGTTGGAAGAACAGATTTAATTGGAGGGAATATGGAGAAGTTACTAAACTCATTAAAAAAATTAGCATCTTTTCCTCCTGACACATTAGTTCTTCCAGGACATGGACCTAAAACTAAGATAGAGTTTGAAAAAAAGAATAATCCATTTTATCATGAGATTACTTAAGGCCTTAGGAGTATTTTTTCTTATAGTTTGTTTATCTTGTAGTAAATCATCTGAAGAAAAAAATATAACCCAAATTTTTGAAAACAAAGCTGAACCCGTAATAATTGGAGTCTTACCTGAAGAGTCTCCCAGAGTAATATATGAAAAACTTTATCCTTTAAAAAACTTCATCTCAAATACACTTCAAAAACCTGTAAATATAGAAATAGCTAAAGATTTTAAAGATCTTGAGAAAAAAATAAAAGAAGAGAAAATTCATCTTCTTATTGTAGATCCTGCTACATACTGCGAACTTAAGTGGAAAATGAAAAATAAGATATTTCCACTAATTAAACCTGAAGGAGGAATTGCTGAAACAAGAAGTGTTTTTGTAACAAAAAAAGACAAAAAGATTGAAAAAATCTTTGATTCTCTTGGTAAAAAACTTGCTCTTGGCGAAGAAAAATCTTCATTCAGTTATCTTATTCCACTTTCAATGCTTAGAGATGTTGATATCTCAATAAAAGATTTTAAATCTGTTGATATGTTAGAAAAAGAGCAAAGAATTGCTCTTTCAATACTAATTGGAGATCATGATATAGGTGCGATGAGCGAAATAACAGCGAATAAGTACATTAAAGATGGACTTAAGATAATAAGATATTCAGAACCTACTCCAAGATATTTAATTGCTTATCTTAATACTTTGAAAAATGAAGATGTAGAAAAAATAAAAGATGCCATCTTATATAAGGCAAACAAAGAGATTCATGAATCAATGGGAGTTGAAAAGTTTGTGCCGGCTGAAGATAGAGATTTTGATTACATAAGAGTAATAATTAGAAATCTTAAAGGAATTGATTATATTGAATATGGACCCAAAACAATAAAAGTAGCTATTCTTCCTCTTTATAGTTCTCTTACCATATACAATAGATATGATCCCCTAATGCGATATCTTTCTGAAAAAACAGGTTATGAGTTCAAATTAGTAATACCTAAAAATTTTGAAGAATTCATACAAATAGTAAACGAGGGAAAGGTGAATTTTTCATATCAAAATCCCTATGTATTTTCAATAATTTCTAAAAATTATCCCTTGAAACCATTAGCTATTACAGTAGGCGAAGATTGTGCGAAAGATGAAGGAATATGTGGTGGAGAAAAATTTAGAGGTGTCATAATAACAAGAAAAGAAAGCAACATTAATAAAGTAGAAGACTTAAAAGGGAAAAAAATAATGATAGTTTCTCCTACCTCTGCTGGAGGATATCTATCTCAGAAATTATATCTTGAGAAAAAAGGTTTTAATTTAAATAGAGATTTTAAGCTAATTGATGCCAAAAGACAAGAAAAAGTCATTATAGGAGTATACCGAGGAGAAGCCGATGCAGGATTTGTAAGAGAAGCTGCACTTAGTGTATGTGCTAACGAAGTAGATATATCTAAGATAAAAATTCTTGACTACGGTGAGTATCTTCCCAATTGGATTTTTGCAGCAGTTAATAATAAAAACAATCCTGAATTAATAAAGACTGTTAAGAAACTTCTCACTGAACTAAAAGACAACGAAATACTTAATAAAGCTAAAATAAAAGCCTTTAAAGAAGCAACAGATGAAGATCTGGCAATACTTAAAAAACTCGGTTCTTAGAAAATTGATAATAAATATTCAAAGATTAAGCATTGGATTAAAAATATTTATTTCTTTTCTAATACTTTTTCTCCTAATAATGCTTTCAATTAACCTTCTCATTTTAAATTATCAAAAAAAATCACTAAAAGAGCAGATAGACAATAATGTTTCTTTGATTCTTGAAAATTTGTCAAAAGACGTAATAGATAACCTCTTGTTTTTTGATCCCTTAGCAATTGATGAAAAGATCTCCTTAGCTATGAATAATCCCGGAATGGAATATATAATGCTTACTGATAAAAATGGTAGAGTAGTCGGACATAGTGATAAAGCTCAACTTGGAAAATATATTAATTTAGATTTTAACAGATGGCATAAAACAGACAAAGAAGGAATAATTCATATAAATCTTCCAGTAGTCTCTGGTGACACATACTTCGGAGTCTTAAGGGCTGGCATATCAGAAAATAAAGTTGAACAGTATGTAGAAGAAGTAACTAAAAATCTTAGAAATTACATCTATATTCTGAGTTCTCTATTTTTTATTCTAACTTTATTTTTATCCTTCATGCTTTCAAAAACTCTTATAAAACCGCTTCAAAGGCTTAAAAATAAAATGGCAAATATAGGAACCGACAAACTTGAGCTATGTGAAAATCCTATAAATGTGCTATGCAAAGATATCTTAGAATGTAAAGAAATAGACTGTCCAGCCTATGGAAAGGAAAGATGTTGGTTTATAAAGGAAGCAAAAGAATACTGTAGGAGATGCTATAATATTGAGTGTAGTGAATGCTCTGTCTATAAAATTTCATGTGGTGATGAGATTGGATATCTAATTGAAACATTCAACGAAATGGTTTTAAAATTGAAAGAATCCCTTCAAGAGTTAGATAGAACAACAAAAGAAAAACTAAGACTTGAAAAATCATCTGCAATGGCAGAAATGGCAATGACAGTTGCCCATGAAATAAAAAATCCTCTTAATGCTATAAAAGCATGTACATCTTATTTAAAGTCAAATTTTCAAGGAGAAGTCTTAAGAGAGTTTCTTTCAATTATAGATAGAGAAACAGAAAGACTAAATGAGTTAATAACAAGCTTTTTATCGTATGCAAGACCTATGCCTCTCAAATATGAAAAGGGGAATATAAATAATGCTGTAAAAGATGTAATTAAACTTATACAGAGAGAAATTCAAGAAGAAAAAAAGATTCTTCATGCTCAGTTTGATAACTCTATTCCTGAGTTTTATTTTGATCATCATCAACTAAAACAGGCTGTTCTTAACATATTAGTAAATGCCATAGATGCTACAAAAGAGGGAGATAAAATTACTATAAAAACAGAAAAAACCAATGGAAAAATAAAAATAATAATAAGAGACTCTGGTACCGGTATTCCAGAAGAAATCATGGATAAAATATTTGAACCATTCTTTACTACAAAACCTACAGGTTCAGGACTTGGACTTGCCTGTGTTGAAAGGATTATAAGAGAACATGAAGGTAAAATAAATGTAAGAAGTAAGATCAATGAAGGAACAGAGTTTGAAATAGAGTTACCAATAAAAGGAGAGTAAGAATGGCTAAAAT
This sequence comes from Thermodesulfovibrio sp., assembly GCA_039630505.1. GTDB lineage: Bacteria > Nitrospirota > Thermodesulfovibrionia > Thermodesulfovibrionales > Thermodesulfovibrionaceae > Thermodesulfovibrio. The sequence continues at coordinate 29,365 of JBCNUV010000020.1, read as the reverse complement.
CTTATATATAGATGATGAAATAAGTGCTCTAAAAGCAATATCAGCTATTTTAAAAAAGGCAGGATATGATGTTTATACAACTCCAACTGCTGAGGAAGGAATAGAAGTTCTTAAAACCAATGATATTGATTGCATACTCCTTGATTATCGTTTACCAGGCATGGATGGAATAGAGCTATTGAAATGGTTGAAACTCAATGAAATGTCAATTCCTACGATTATGCTTACAGCCTATGGCACGATTGAAAAAGCTGTTGAAGCAATGAAATTAGGTGCTTATCATTATCTAATAAAACCCATTGATACTGAAGTTCTAATAGATATAATAAAAGAGGCCATAGAAAAGTCAAAGGGAACTCAAAAATTAGAAGAAACACAATCACCTTTTCCTGAAATAATTGGAAAAAGTAAGCCAATGCAAGAAGTTTTCTATATAATGGAGATGGTAGCACAAACCAATGCTAATGTTCTTATTACAGGAGAATCAGGAACTGGGAAAGAACTTGTTGCAAAGGCAATTCATAGAAAGTCTTTAAGAAGTTCAAAACCCTTTATAGTTGTTGATTGTACAACTATTCCAGAAAATCTTCTTGAGAGTGAACTTTTTGGGCATGAAAAAGGAGCTTTCACGGGAGCTACTGAAAGAAAAATAGGACTAATTGAACTTGCTCATGAAGGAACTGTTTTTCTTGACGAAATAGGAGAATTACCTATGTCTCTTCAAAAAAAGTTACTTAGATTTCTTCAAGAAAAAGAGATTCAAAGAATCGGAAGTAACCAGAGAATTAAGGTAGATGTAAGAGTAATATCGGCAACTAATAGAGATCTTGAAAAAGCCGTACAAGAAGGCTTATTTAGAGAGGATCTGTACTGGAGACTTAATGTAGTAAGAATAAATCTTCCGCCATTAAGAGAAAGAAAGGAAGATATTCCTCTTTTGGTAAACTATTTTATAAATAAGTTTGCAAATGAGAATAATAAACCTGTTCCTAAGATTGAACCTGAAGTTATGGACATTTTCATAAATAATGATTGGCCCGGAAACATAAGAGAGCTTGCAAATGTAATTGAAAGAGCCATTATTCTTTCTCCATCAGGAGTAATTTCAATAAAGTATCTTCCAAAGAAAATACAAGAAAAAATAGGATGGATTGAAAAAAAGGAAAATACCTTTAATCTCTTTGAAGTAGAAAAGTCATTAATTCTTAAGGCATTGAGTTCTACAGGCTGGAATCAAACAAAAGCTGCTGAAATCCTCGGTATTTCAAGAAAACAACTTCGTACAAAAATGAAACATTATGGATTATTATCACAAACAGATGATGATTAAAACTCATTTTTTACAATAAATTTCTAAAAATGCTCTTCAATAAATTTTATATCCTCAGGACTAAGCCTCCAACCTGTAGAGTGAGCGTTTTCTATAATGTGTTGAATCTTTGATGATTTTGGAATTGCTATAACTCTTTCTTTCTGTATCAACCAGTTTAAAGCTACTTGAGCTGCTGTTTTATTATATTTTAAACCTATTTTCTTAAGTAACTGATTTTTAGCTAAAACTCCTCTTCCTAAAGGACAGTAAGCCATAACTGTAATTTTATTTTTAATACAGTATGGAAGTATGTCTTTTTCAATTCTTCTGTGAATAAGACTATATTCTACCTGGTTTACTACAATATCATTATTTTTAAGATTTTTCCTTGCTTCCTCCATCTCATAAACATTAAAATTACTTACTCCTATGTAACGGATAACTCCTTCCTCTACAAGTTTTTCCATAGCCTGCATACTTTCTTTAATCGGAATTAAAGGATTTGGTGCATGAATTAGATATATATCAATATAATCAGTTTTAAGTCTTCTTAAGCTTCTGTATGCTGCATTAATTAAATCGTTAAATCTTAAATTTTCTGGTAAAACCTTCGTTACTATAAAAACTCTTTGTCTTGGAAATATCCTTATTGCCTCTCCTACTAACTCTTCAGAATGTCCTTTTCCGTACATTTCAGCAGTATCAATCAATGTCATTCCAAGCTCAATACCCTTCCTTAGCACTTCAATACTTTCTTCATCTGAAGAATAATCAGGAGTCATTCCACCACCTATTCCCCATGTTCCCATTCCTATTGCAGGTATTTCGATCTTAGTATTACCCAGTTCTTTATATTCCATTTATTTTTTCCTTCCTACTGGTATTATATAAAGTGGTTGTTCTGCTTCTTTAAGATTTAGAATTTTCTTAACCTCTTCATCATTGAAAGCACCAACAGGTACCGCACCAAGGTCTAAGGAGACTGCTTGAAGCAAAACATTCTGTGCAACATGACCAACCTCAATATGAACATATCTAATTCCTCTTTCTCCATATTTCCGTGTCGTAACTTCATAGATTGCTGTAATTATGATATTAACAGGAGCATTCTTTACCCATGGTTGTCCTAAGGAAGCCTTTGAAAGAGTCTCTCTTATGTCACCATTCTTAATCTTCACAAGTTGATGATTTTGTGGCTCATATTTGTATATACCTGAGCTTATATTTTTTACATTACCAGCAACTAAGTATACTGAAAGAGGATATAATGCACCTGCAGATGGAGCAGTTCTTTTACCTTTTTTATCTGTAATACCTTGTGCAGCCCAAAGTAGTTGAGATACTTCACTTAATGTAAGAGCCTCTGAAGAGTACTCTCTTATAGATCTTCTTTTGTAAAGAGTTTCCTCTAATGATATATTAGTTTTTGTCTTTGGTGGTGGAAGATTAATGACTGTTTCGCCATAAAGCTCAAAAGAAAGAAATACTAAAATGATAAGTGGAATAGTTATTTTAACAACTCTTTTCATATTGAACCTCCTTTTAATTTTTGCTTTTATAATAAGTTTTTTAAGCATTTTCATCTATTAAGTTTTTTAAATTGAGTTTACCTAATTTTATTTTTCTAACGGCTTTTATATCAATTGATGGAGATAGAAAAAATAAGTTTTCTCTATCAAAACTTTCAATAACTCCTAATGCTGAGCATTCTTCTTGAAATATTCCAACTAAGCTTCCTTCAATATTTCCTGATAAATTCTCATGAAGAAATTTTTTTGAAATGGCGTAAGATTCAGCATTCTTAAAATATTTCTTAAATTTTTTCATTCTATACTCTGCTCGTTTAATTGGATTTCTTGGAGTAATATTTCTTGAAGGCTTAAGTATAATTGTTTCTGTTTTAATTTCAGTTAAAATATGGTCTAATTCTCTTTTTCTTTCAAAGGCTATTACTAAATCAGGTTTTAGAATAGAGATTTTTTCAAGTTTAATTCTTTTTGCCATTTCTCCTGATACAAATCCTGTAGTATCAACTACTGTCTTTATATTTAGAGATTGAGCAAACTCAGAAGCTTTAGTAAACTCAGAGAGGAAAATTTCAGGAGATATTGAAGGAGTTGTAAAACCAACAAAAAATATTTTATCAAAATCTATAGTTACTTCATCACTTTGATTTTCTTCTATATTTTTTTCTTTGTAAATCTTTAATGCTATAGTAGTTGGTAATCCTATACTACTTTGACCTATATCAGAGTCAATAAAGCATACCGGTTCTTTTTGAATAAGATTTTTTATTAAATACTTGGCAAAACTTGATTTTCCCGTATCTACTTCTCCAATTATAATTATCCTTTTAGAAGACTTGGCTTTTTCTAAAACATCGTACCATTCAACCTCAGGTATTAACTTGGCCATATATAAAAAAATTTTAAAATATTGCAAAAATTTTTTCACTAAGGATATAATTTGTTTATGTATCTTTATCTTGTCCAACATGCAAAAGCTAAATCTGAAGAAGAAGATCAAGCAAGACCCCTTTCTGAAGAAGGGTACAAAGATATAAGGAAAGTAGCATTATTCCTAAGTAAAGCAAATTTGGTAATTGACTCTATTTGGCACAGTGGAAAACTAAGAGCAAAACAAACAGCAGATGTTTTAGCTGAGACATTGGGAATTAGAGATATAAAGGAAGTCAAAGGAATTGCTCCTGTTGACGAACCAGAAATAATAGCTGAAGAGATTCTAAAGTCAAAAAGTTCAGTAATGATTGTGGGACATCTACCTCATCTTAGTAAACTTACATCACTCTTAGTTTTAGGAGATAAAGAGAAAAAAGTTGTTAATTTTCAAATGGGTGGAGTTGTCTGTCTTAAAAAAGAAGAACAAATTTGGTCATTAAGGTGGTTCATAATACCAGAAATTTTGAGTGATTTATAGTATTTTTGCAGACACTGTTGTATTAATTCATTTTCTTTGGATAATTTTCCTATTATTTGGAGCTTTTCTGAGAAAAATCCATAGGTACATAAAATTTTTGCATATAATTGGATTAGCCTATGCCTTAATAATTCAAATTTTTGACTTATACTGTCCTCTTACCTTATTTGAATTTTGGTTAAGAAGTCTGTCTGATCCCACATTAAAATATGAAACTTCTTTTATTTCTTATTATTTGGAAAAATTAATTTATGTAGAAGTCTCTCGTGAAGTAATATTAATTCTTACTTTTTTCATCATTTTGTTGAATTTCATGTTCTACATAAAAGATAAAAAAACTCTAATTTAGCGAAGTTATTTTAAATCCAGCTTTAGAAGCTCTATCAATGATTCCAGGTATATGAGAAACTCCAACTGCTACAAGAGAGTCTCCTTCTTTAAGATAAGGCAGCATTCTCTCAAATAAAATAGGATCTCTATTTTCAATGATACTTGGACATCTCGTTGGAAAGATCTGAGACAGTTCCATAAGTCCCTTTAAATCACCCTTAAAGTAAAGTTTTTCGTATTTGTCTATATAATCGTCCCAATGTTCTGCATATTTAAAAAAGTTTACAATTCTGGCTATTGGAACTCCTTCTAAGGCTTGAATTTGTTCATGAATAGTTTCAAGAAAATGAATACCACGATTTAACTCTTTAGCTATATTTAGTATCTCTATGTCTATTGAGTATTTCCAATCTTGAATCTCTAAAAACTCATACCATATAAGAAAAAAAGCCATCCATGGTTTGTTTTTCTTAAGAATCTCTCTTATTGATTTTTCATAAAACACACCTATATGAATATCAGCTAGCACTTGAAAAGTAGGTGGAGTTTTTTGGGTGTAAACACTGGTTATTTTACGAACTAAAAGTTCTATTATAGAACTATCAAGAATTTCATAAAGGGATTCCTTAGGAGTTTGTCTTCCAACCAATAAAACTTCTTCAAGGATTTCTTGCTCTAAGGAACCCTCAAGAACTATCCTTTTGGTTTTCATAATATATTCCCTTAAAGATTTTCTAAAAGGATAAGAAAACTTATGAGAAGTGCCCGCTAAATAGGATGTTTTTCCATCTACTTCTAACTTCCATATCATTTTAAATTTTTTCTGTTTTATCAAATTAAGTAATGTCATAAAATAAAATAGAAAACCAAAGAGAGATCGTACGGATCTCTCTTTGGTTTGATAAAATTATGCTTTTTTGTGACACTCATTACATTTTGTGGGTGCTGCTTTGCCTGCTTCGTTTTCTTTCTTATGGCATTCTATACACTGTTTATGATAGGCATCCATTGCTTTAATTCCTCCACCTACTGAGGCTGCCTTTTCTCCAGCAGGATCATGACAATCAAGGCATTTTGTCACTTTCTCTGCAGGATTAGGATCGGCATGATGACACTTTTTACACTCAATCTTATAGTTTTCAGCATGCTTTTTATGATTAAACTCTGTCGGCGGGAATTTGGCACCTTCCCAATGTAGCTTGTAGACATCTTGAGGTTTCTGCTGTGCATACACCAAAGAAATAGTCAATAGAAAAATTACTAAAGTCAAAACTATAAAGCCTTTCTTAGATTTCACCTCCCTCACCTCCTTTCTTTAATTATTCTTTGTATTTAATGATCTTCATGTTCTTCTTCATAACCTGTAAACATCGCTTTAATATGAGCCATTGGAGTATGTCCTAAAGTAGCAAGATAGAAGTGAACAATTATAAATGCACTAAAAAAAATCCATAAAGCTGTATGTATTAGACTTGCAATTTGAATTCCTCCAAAAATATCTGCCAATCCACTGAAAAATTGAGGATCCCAGAGAATCAAACCAGTTATAATCTGCAGAGGTATCAATAACCCCATTATCATTAAATATGATACTTGCTGTAAAGGATTGAATTTATTGTCTGGTGTTGGATGATGAGGATTTTTATCTCCTACCATAATTCCATATCCATAATATCTTGCCTGTCTAATTGAGTTTTTAATAAACTCTACAGGCCTCCAAAATGGTGGAATATATATCTTGAAAAGTTTGCCTGTTAAAAGATAATAAAGAAGCCATATAAAGTAGTTAGCAATAAGAATAAAGCCAAACCAACTGTGGATATCTACCGCAGTTTCAAAGCTCATTAGTCCCATACTATCTACGAATCTAATCTGCGCTCCAGTTATTATTAAAACTATAAAGCCTATTGCATTTATCCAATGCCATATTCTAACTGGTAATGGATGTAAGTAAACTCTTTTCATTATTTTCCCTCCCTTCTCTTTCTTCTAATTGGAGCTGTTAAAACTCTAAGTGTTATATGTCCTATAGGAACTGCTATTCCACCTATCAGAGCTAAGAAGAATAAAACATCAAGTATCTGTATCTTTGTAAATCCTAATACATAAAAGTCTTTAATATTTGGAATGGCATAAAGGGAATTCAATACCTTTGTTTCAACTTCAAACCTTAAGGGTTTAGTTCCTTCTCTATTAATCTCAAACTTGCTTTTCATAGGAGCATTTGGACTGTGACAGGAAGCACAATCTTTAATTGATTTTTCTTTTGATTCAATTTTATGGGCATCGCTTGAATTTAAAACATTTATTTTACCTGAAAGATTAACCTTTGTTTTTTCTTTAATTGAAGACATAAACTGCCAAAGTTCCTTTTCTTCAATCTTTCCATCTGCATTAGCATCAACCTTAGTTTTAAGTGCTTTAGTGTCTATATTAAGTGCCTTTGCTATTTCATCTTCCTGAAGCGGCTTATTCTTCGCTTCGTCAACTAAAGTAAGAAAGATAGCCTTTTGAGCTTTTGTATGACAAGAAGCACATGTAGTTGAATTAAAGTGTGTATCTACAAAAGTAGTAAGTCTCAAAGGAGGATTCCAGAGCCATTTATTATGAGTTGTTTTAACATCTTTGTGGCATTTAATACATGAATTATCTAATTTTGCCACATTTACAGGAAGAACATCATGGAAATTATGACAGGAGGAACAATTTGGAGCATTTTGTTTGCCTTGCTTGACTGCTTCATAATGCACACTTTCTTTAAATGCTTTACCTGACTCTTTATGGCATCTAATACAAAGTTCTGAACTTGCCATTTTATCTTTTGTTATGAAAGATACATTATGATAACCATGACATTTTAGACAATCTGGTGATTCTTTATTTCCTCTCTTTAAAGAAGCTGCATGTATACTTATGTCATATTTGTTGACTGCATTTTGATGACAGTTATTGCATATATCCTTTGCTTTAGCTCTATATTCATTAAGAGAGTCAAAACTTCTTATAGGATGCTTTGTAGTAGAGAAGTCTCTATGACACTCTGTGCATTTTAATTTTTTATGGGCAGAGTTTAGAATTTCTGACTCTTTTACCTGAACTGAGAGAGTTTCACCATTTTTAAACTTCATTGATATTGCTCTGCTATGACAACTCAGACAGTATTGATTTTCTGGAAGAGCTCTAACTACTTTAGCTGGTTTTACTCCATGATAACCATGACACTCAATACAAGATGCAGTTTTTGTTAAAGCATAATGAGTTGGATTTTTCTTAAGCTTTTCATCAGTGTGACATTTTGTACATATCTTTGTCATCTCTGTTCGATATTGTTTTTTATCTTTAAAGTTATAGATAGGATGCTTTACTTTTGAGAAATCACTGTGACATACAATACACTGAAACTTACCATGGACTGATTTTTTTATCTCTTGTTCATTCACCTTAAGACTAATTTTTTCCTTACTTAAAAGAGTTTTAGTCATATCAAATTTATGACATGCCATACAGTATTCATTAAAGGTTGCTTTATTTTTCCATTCCTTTATTGAACCTATATAATGACTACCATGACATTCAGAACAATAAATTTCTCCTTTTTTTACAACTATACCGTGAACCTCTGGTTTCATTAAAACATCTTTTGGATGACAATTTATACAGTTAGGCGAAAACTCTTTAATATATTCCTTTTTATTCGTAATTTTTCTTGGTTTTGGATGATTTCTAACATTAATATTTGGATGACAGGATGAACAACCCATTGCTCCATGAACAGATTTTTCAAATCTTTTACCATCAATATAAAGAGAGATCGATTCACCAGTATCTAATCTTTTCTGCAGAGTCTTAATTTCATGACATTTAAGACAAGCTTTAATATCCTCAGAAGTAGCATCTTTTAAAGGAATCATATAAGAGATTAAGAAACACAGAATTACTATACCACCTATAAAAATTCCCCTCATCCCTCACTCCTTATTGTTAAATTTTTTAAGTTGCAACATTATACCACAAATCAGTGAAAGAATATCAATGGAAGAGACTATAAAAATTTTTTAAAAAATTGATTAATTCTTCTTATAAAAAAGAGGGTCTTCGCAGATTTTTTTAAGGCATGATTTTAATATTAGCTCAATTTTTGAAGCAATCTCCTCATTAAAACCTATAAAACTTCTATCTCCTATAAAAGTAACAGGCACTCCTGTTGGTTTTATCCCGTAAAGCTTTGACATTGTCATTAAAAGTTCCCTTGAAGCTTGACTATATGAAACTTCATAATCCTTTATCTCGAGTTTAGGATATTTCTTTTTAAGATTTTCTAAGAAAATTTTTTCCTTTTCACAATAAGGGCATCCTTCAGCCCAAAAAAAATAAAGAATTACGGATTTTTTATTTTCAGCAAAGGAAAAATTAATACACAAAACCATCAAAACTACAAGAATTAACAAGAATCCTTTTTGATCTTTCAATTTAACCATAGACAAAATATAGCACATATATGATAAATTAATCAATTCAATAATTTTAGAATTAAACCCCTCAAGGAGGTTTTAATGTCAAAAATTGATAAGTGGAATGAAAAAATATGGAGTTTTTTTGCTTCTGTTGATCTTGCAGTAGCTTTATTTATTATTCTCTCAATAAGTGCTGCAATTGGAACAGTTATTCCTCAACAGACAGAGCCAGAAGCAATAGTAAAATTTTTCTCTAAATTTTTCTCTCCTGTAACTTCTATGAAAGCTTATGAGATAGTAAGCTTATTAGATTTGAATAATATATATCATAGCTGGTGGTTTACATTTTTACTTTTTATGTTTGCATTGAACTTAATTGTTTGCTCTCTTGATAGACTGCCTTCTCTTTTAAAATCATTTAAAGCACCATCCTATCCTTTAGAACTTGAAAGTCTTGAAAAGATGCCAATAAAGAAAAAAGTAGAAGTTATTTCTGGTAAAATTTTAGACAATCTAAGTAAAATACTAAAAAATAAGGGTTTCTCAATAAATATATTTGAAACTAAGGAAGGAATACAGATACAAGCCAAGAAATGGACAAAAGCAAAATTAGCTATATATTTAACTCATTTAAGTATTCTTATTATTCTTGCTGGAGCTCTTATTGGAACATTCTTTGGTTTCAGAGGCTATATGAATATACTTGAAGGAACTGGATTACATTTTGCAATTTCTGACACTGGAAAGGCAGTTCCTTTAGAGTTTGAAGTAAGATGTGATAAATTTGAAGCAGAATACTATGAAAACTCTTCCATTCCAAAGGCATACAGAAGCTATATAAGAATCATAGACAACGGACAAGTTATAAAATTCAATGGTAAAGAAACTGTGGTAGTTGAAGTAAATCAACCTTTTTCATATAAAGGATTTACCTTCTATCAGACAAGTTACGGATTTCAACCCTCAGAGCATTCAGAGTTTAGATTTAGTTATTTTGATAAAACAGGCAAAGAATACAAAATCGCTGCCAAATTTGAGGAGAGTTTTCCTATTCCAGGAACATCTGCTACTGCTTCTGTTATTGATTTTTTTCCAGCATTAGGAATTGATGAAAAAGGAAGAGTTTTCAATATGGATACAAATATGATAAATCCAGCTGTTTTAGTAAGTTTTGATGAAAAAGGTAAAAAAACAGAACAATGGATAATAGCTAAGATTCCTGAAACATGGGAGACTCCCTATGGAAAGTTAAAGTTTAATGAACTATGGGGTGCGCAATTTACAGGTCTTCAAATAAGAAAAGATCCAGGAGTTCCATTAATCTATATAGGTTGTATTTTGTTGTGCATAGGGCTTCTCATTGCTCTTTTTCTAAAACCTATTACGATATTTGCAATAATAAAAAAAGATGGAATAATTTTTTACTGTCCTTCATCAAAGGTATCATCAGTTTTTGAGAAAAATATTGATGAAATAATAAATAAATTGAAAGGAGAAAAAATATGAGCTATCAAATAATATCAATTGCAGGATTACTTTATATAGTAGCTATGCCCATTTATATTGTCTATCTTCTTACTAAAAACAACAAAGTTGGATATGCTGCTACATCTACATTAACCTTAGGAGCTCTTATTCACATTTATGGATTTTTTCAAAGATTTAAAGAAATGTACGCAATAAACCACTCAATTATGAGAAGTATTCCTATAACTAATCTTTATGAAAGTTTAGTCTTTTTTGCTTTATGCTTAGTTGTTGGATACTTACTTATTGAGTGGAAATACAGAAAAAAGAGTCTTGGAGTTTTTATATCTATAATAGCAGGAATAACTATTGGACTTACTGATGTTCTTGGAATTACAAAGGAAGTTCAACCTCTTGTACCTGCTTTAAAAAGCAACTGGCTTTTAGTCCATGTAACCCTTAGTTTCATAGCCTATGCTGCTTTTGGAATAAGTTTTATAACTGGATTACTTCATATTATCATGGATTCTCAAACAAAAAAATCTTTTAAATATATATTTTCTACTACCCTACTTGGATTTATGCTATTCATGTTTATCTCTGTAGTTCTTGATATTATTACTGCAGATGATCCAAAAACTGTTAAAATATTTCATTCTACTCTTGGTAATTCTTCGATTTTTATATCAATAATAAGCTGGATAACATTAGGAGCCCTAATTTTTATTGTATGGAGATTTGGACACATACTTAGTAAAATTCTTAATAGTCTTAAAATTGATTCAAACTTTCTTGAAAATATTACTTACAAAGGGATAGCCTTTGGTTTTCCCATATTTACCATTGGAGGATTGGTATTTGGAGCAATATGGGCTGATCAGGCATGGGGAAGATACTGGGGATGGGATCCAAAGGAAACATGGTCCCTAATTACATGGTTTGTGTATGCCTTTTATCTTCATGCAAAATTTATTAGAGGATGGCGTGGAACAAAAACCTCAGTTATTGCTGTAGTGGGATTTATAGTTACTCTCTTTACATATCTTGGAGTAAATCTATTTTTAAGTGGACTTCACTCTTACGGAAGCATGTAAATGATTGTACTTGGAATTGATACATCCTGTGATGATACATCAGTAGCAGTATTAGAAAATAGAAAAATATTAAGCAATATCGTTTCATCCCAGATAAAGATTCACAGCAAATACGGAGGAGTTGTTCCAGAAATTGCATCTCGAAAACATATTGAATGGATATGGGATGTTACAGAAAGAGCACTATCAGAGGCAAAGGTTGATTTAAAAGATATTGATGGAATTGCTGTATGTTATGGTCCTGGACTTATTGGTTCACTTTTAGTAGGACTATGCTTTGCAAAATCTCTAAGTTATGCTTCTGGAAAGAAGTTAATTGGAGTAAATCATCTTGAAGGACACATTCAAGCAGTATTTCTTGAAGAATCTTATCCAGAGTATCCCTTTCTATGTTTAATTGTTTCAGGCGGACATACAATCCTTTACAGAGTTAATGAGTTTGGTGATTATAAAGAGCTTGGAAGAACCCGGGATGATGCTGCTGGAGAAGCCTATGATAAAGTAGCAAAAATGCTCGGACTTGGATATCCAGGAGGACCCATAATTGATGCATTAGCAAAGGAAAGCTCTAATGAAAGATTTAATCTTCCAAGGCCCTATCTTCATGGAAGCTTAGATTTTAGTTTTAGTGGTTTAAAAACAGCTGTTAGAGTTTTATTAAAAAATCTTGGATATGATGAAGGTAATATTCCTGATGAGATAAAAAAAGACATAGCAGCATCTTTTCAGAACTCAGTTATTGATGTTTTAATTGAAAAGATAAAATGGGCAGTAGTTTCAGAAAAGCTAAATAGAGTTGTTATTACTGGAGGAGTAGCTGCAAACAGTGAGTTAAGAAGACGTGCTATGATGCTAAAAGAAGAAGGAATAAATGTCTATCTTCCATCAAAATCTCTATGCACTGACAATGCTGCAATGATAGCTCTTACAGGATATTATAGATTTCTAAGAGGTGAAACCTCTAATCTTTTTCTCAATGCAAAAGCTTATTTACCATTATAATAAAAAAATTATGGAGGTCAAAGATGAAGATTGTTCTTGCCTACTCAGGAGGACTTGATACATCTGTTGCAATTAAATGGCTAAAGGAAAAATATAATGCCGATGTAATTGCCTTTTGTGCTGATATTGGACAGCAAGAGGACTTTGAAAAAATTTCTGAAAAAGCCATTAAAATAGGTGCAAAAAGTGTCTATGTGGAAGACTTAAAGGAGGAATTCGTTAAAGAATATATATTTCCTATGCTAAGGGCAAATGCATTATATGAAACAGGATATCTTATGGGAACTTCTATTGCAAGACCTCTTATTGCAAAAAAGCAGATTGATATAGCTATAAAGGAGAATGCAGAGGCAGTTGCCCATGGAGCTACAGGAAAGGGAAATGATCAAGTAAGATTTGAACTTACCTACTATACACTTAAACCAGATATAAAAGTAATTGCACCTTGGCGTGAATGGGAGTTTGACTCCCGTAGTTCTCTTATTGAGTATGCTCAGAAACATAATATTCCTGTAGAAGCAACAAAGGAAAAACCCTATAGCATAGACAGAAATCTTTTTCATATAAGCTATGAAGGAGGAATTCTTGAAGATCCTTGGCAAGAACCACCCGAAGACATGTATACAATGGTAGTCCCACCTGAGAAAGCTCCTGATAAACCTGTCTATATTGAGATAACCTATGAAAAGGGTAATCCAGTAGAATTAAATGGTGAAAGACTGCCTCCAGTAGAACTATTAAGTAGACTTAATAAAATTGCAGGAGAAAATGGCATTGGAAGAGTAGATATTGTGGAAAACCGTTATGTAGGAATAAAATCAAGAGGAGTATATGAGACTCCAGGTGGAACAGTGCTTCATATTGCCCATAAAGCAATTGAGTCAATAACAATGGATAGAGAATTAATGCATCTAAGAGATAGTCTTATTCCAAGATACTCTGAGCTAATCTATTATGGATACTGGTTTTCACCTGAAAGAGAAGCTCTCCAGAAGCTAATTGACGAAACACAAAAAAATGTAACAGGAACTGTAAGGCTTAAACTTTACAAGGGAAATTGCCTTGTGGTAGGAAGAAAATCACCGTGCTCTCTTTACAGTATAGAACATGCAACCTTTGAAAAGGACACTGTCTATAATCAAAAAGATGCTGAAGGATTTATAAAAATCAATGCATTAAGATTAAGAATGTTAAAAAAGATTAATGTTCAATGAAGAGACAATATATTGTCTTGCTTTAAATGAAATAAAAGATTTAGGAGCTGTACTTATAAAAAGGCTCTTTTTAAAATTTGGCTCTGCAAGGCAGATTTTTAATGCTTCCTATGAAGAACTTCTCTGTGTTGAAGGAATAGGACCTGAAAGGGCAAAGAGAATAAAAAACTTTGATAGATGGAATTTTATAGAAAAAATGTTAAACTTATGCGAAAAAAGAGGGATAGCAATTTATTCACTTAGCGATGAAAAATATCCCGAACTTTTAAGGGAAATTCATGATCCTCCTACAGTTTTATTCTGTAAGGGAGAATTAAACTCAGAAGATAAAATTGCTTTGTCTATTGTTGGCTCAAGAAAAATGAGTGAATATGGTAGAAGAATAACGGAAAAATTAGCATATGAACTTTCATCAATTGGAATAACAATAGTAAGCGGACTTGCAAGAGGAATTGATTCAATTGCTCATAAATCAGCTCTTTCAGCAGGAGGAAGAACAATTGCTGTTCTTGGAAGTGGAGTTTCCCATATATATCCTCCTGAAAATAAAATACTTGCAGAGAAAATTATAGAAAATGGTGCTATCATAAGTGAGTTTTATCCTGATGAGGGACCAAAAAGAGAAAATTTTCCAAGAAGAAACAGAATAATTAGTGGATTATCCCTTGGCACTATTGTTACAGAAGCAGCGATAAACTCTGGAGCTTTAATAACTGCATCCCTTGCTTTAGAGCAAGGCAGAGAAGTTTTTGCAGTGCCTGGAAACATTACCTCAAAAAACTCTGAAGGGACAAATTATCTGATACAAAAGGGAGCAAAACTTGTAACTAAGATAGAAGATGTACTTGAGGAAATTGAGCAGTTTGTTCCATTATTAAAAAAGTTAAAAAAGTATTATTTTGATGAAAGTAAAACTGAAAAACTTGATAATGATGAAAAAATTATATTTAATATATTGAATGAACCTAAATATTTGGACGAAATAATAATGAAAACAGGAATGAACACAGCCAAGGCTCTTGAAATACTTCTTAGACTCGAAATAAATGGATTAATCACTAAAGTAGAAGGTAAATATGTAAGGAGGATATAAATGAATTTTCTTGATTTTTTAAGGGTTCTTGCAAGACAGCTTATTGATAGTAATTACAGCGATGAAATATTAGAAGACTTCTCTATTTTAGATTTTGATCTCAATCAAATTAAAGAAGAACTCAACTTTATTGAAGGAAACCAAATTCTTGACCTTGAAGAAATTGACATGATTAGAGCTCTACTTGTTTATTTACTCATGAGACAGACAGAGCTTCATGAAGATGATATATACAGTTTTATTTTCAGCAAGGGAAAACAAATAATATGGAATTGAAAGGGAAAAATCTCATAATAGTTGAATCACCCGCTAAGGCAAAAACTATTAATAAAATTGTTGGAAAGGAGTTTCAGGTAAAAGCATCCATTGGACACATAAAGGATCTTCCGGAAGATAAACTTGGAATTGATATAGAAAAAGGATTTCAACCTGAGTATATCATAATTCCTGGCAAAGAAAAGATTGTAAAGGAACTTAAAGAATCAGCTCAGAATGCCCAAAAAATCTTTATCGCCACCGATCCTGACAGAGAAGGTGAAGCAATAGCCTATCATATTGCAGAAGAGATAAAAGTTCCAGAAGATAAAATCTACAGAGCTATTTTCAATGAAATAACTCCAACTGCAGTAAAATTAGCAATTGAGAATCCTTCAAAAATAGATATAAATAAAGTATATTCCCAGCAAGCAAGAAGAGTTCTTGATAGACTTGTAGGCTATACCCTTAGTCCCTTTTTATGGAAAAAAGTAAAAAAAGGACTCTCTGCTGGAAGAGTTCAATCTGTTGCTTTACGTATGGTAGTTGAAAGAGAAAAAGAAATTCTTGTGTTTCAGTCTCAGGATTACTGGAGTATAAGTGGTCACTTTAAAAATGGTAAAGATACAGAGGAAATTCGTGCAAATCTTTATAAATATAAAGGCAAACTTATTGTTGATCGTAAAGAAGAAAAAGCAAAATTTCTAATAACCAATGAAGAGACTGCCCAAAAAATCGTTGAAGAGCTTAAAAATTTAAACTATATACTTTCAAAGATTGAAAAAAGGAAAAAAAAGAAAAATCCACCAGAACCTTTTAGAACAGCAACACTTCAAGCACAGGCTTCTTCAACCTTAGGTTTTTCTCCTAAAAAAACTATGATGATTGCTCAGCAGCTTTATGAAGGAGTAGATATACAAGGCAGTAGAGTTGGTCTTATTACCTATATGAGAACTGACTCAACAAGAGTCTCTGAAGAGGCAAAAAAATGGGCAAGGGAAATAATAGAAAAAAGCTTTGGTAAAGAATTCGTAGGAATTCATAAAACATTAGAAAACAAAAAACAAAAATTTTCTATTCAAGATGCCCATGAATGTATAAGACCAACCTATCCAGATAAAACTCCAGAGGCTGTAAAGAAGTATCTATCAAAGGATCAGTATGCACTTTATAAACTAATTTGGGATAGATTTCTGGCAAGTCAGATGTCTCCTGCAGAAATAGAGCAAACCACTTATGTAATTGAAGATTCAGAAAATATTGCTCAATTTAGAGTTAGCGGTTCAGTAATTACCTTTCCAGGTTTTTTAGTGATCTATAAGGGTGAAGAATCTGAAGATGATGTATTTTTACCAGCCTTAGAAGAAAAAACTCATCTTAAATTAGTCAAACTTGAAACCCAAAAGCATACAACTGAACCACCTCCAAGATACACAGAGGCAACGCTTGTTAAAGCGCTTGAGGAAAAAGGGATTGGAAGACCATCTACTTATGCTACTATATTAAGCACAATTCAAGAAAAAGGATATGTTAAAAAAATTAAACAGAGACTTCAGCCAACATATTTAGGTTTTGTTGTAAATGATCTTCTTGAAGAAAAATTTCCAGAATTAATGGATTATGGTTTTACTGCAAAAATGGAAGAAAATCTTGATAAAATTTCGTTAAATGAAACACAATGGAACAAAGTAGTTGAAGAATTTTATAAAGATTTTGAAAAATACCTTGAGAAGGCAGAAAAAATCTCAAAAGTAACAAAACCGAAAAATATAAAAACATCTTTTAAATGTGAAAACTGTGGTAAAGATATGATGATAAAATGGAGCCGGGGGATGCCATTCCTAGCATGTTCGGGTTATCCTGAATGTAAAAATACAAAATCCTTAGATAGTAACGAAAATACCTTTAAAAGTAACACTTTAGAGAGAAATTGTCCTCAGTGTGGAGCTCTACTTGTAATTAGAAATAGCAAAAAAGGAAAGTTTATAGCATGTTCAAAATATCCTGAATGTAAATTTATCCTCTCAAGTGAACCAGTTTCTCAAGAATGTCCTAAATGTAATTCTCCTTATATGTTAAAAAAGAAAAACAAAAAAGGTAATGAATTTTTAATTTGCCATAATTCTTCACATAAAGGTAAAATAGAAATAAAAGAAAACAAAGTTGGGACCGACCCTGCGCAACAGAGGGATGCAAACCCCGCCAGGTCCGGAAGGAAGCAACGGTAAGCATCTAACTCTGGGTGCCGCAGTAAGTCGGTCCCTTTTAATTAAATTAACGGGGAAAGATGGCATATCTTGGACTTGCAAGAAAATATAGACCACAAAAATTCTCTGACTTAACTGGACAAGAAATAGTAGTTAAAATTCTTCAAAATTCCTTAAATACTGGCAGAATCTCACATGCCTATGTTTTTTCAGGCCCTAAAGGCGTAGGCAAGACATCCACAGCAAGAATTCTTGCGAAAGCTTTAAACTGTAAAGACTCTCAAAATAAGCCATGTGATGAATGTCCTTCATGTATTGCAATAAAAGAAGGCAGAGCAATGAGTGTAATAGAAATAGATGCAGCATCTCATACATCAGTTGAAAACATAAGAGATTTAAGAGAAAATATCCGATATGCCTCTGCTGAAGGACTCTATAAAGTTTATATAATTGATGAAGCTCATATGCTCAGTCAAGCAGCTTTTAACGCTTTTCTTAAAACCCTTGAAGAGCCTCCTCCTCATGTAGTTTTTGTTTTGGCAACAACTGAACCCAAAAAAATTCCACTTACTGTTTTAAGTCGATGTCAGCATTTACAGTTTAAAAGAATTCCGATTAATTTAATAAAACAAAGACTTCAGTTTATATGTAACCAAGAAAATATAAATGCCACAGAAGAAGCTTTATATACTATAGCCTCAAACTCTGAGGGAAGTATGAGAGATGCATTAACATTGCTTGATCAGGTAACATCATTTACAGATGAAGTAACTGCAGAAAGCGTAAACTTATTAATTGGTGCAACAGATATAAACGTGCTTTATGAACTTGTAGAGTCTTTAATTGAAGGAAATAGAGAAAAAATTATCTTAAAAATAGAAGAACTCAATAATTTTGGAACAGATTTCAAGCGACTCACTGGAGATTTAATTAATTTTCTAAGAAATACTCTTATCAGTAAAATAACTAAGGATTTTAAACCTTATATGACAGAATCAGAGGCTTCCTTGGTAGAAAAGTTAAAGAATAAAACTTCTGAAGAACACTTAGTTATTCTATTGAAAGAGTTAATTAATTCAGAGTTAGCAATAAGAAATTCATTCTTTCCAAGAATTATCTTTGAAATAACTTTACTTAAACTAAGCTTTCTTTCTCATTTCAAAAATATAGACAATGTTATAAAAGAGCTTAGAGAAACAAAACCTCTATCTATTTCTCCATCAACATTAAAAAGTGATGAAGCTTTATCTCAAAATTGGTCCAAATTTCTCGAAAAACTTGAAGAGAAAAATCATTTACTTGCTATGAAAATTAAACACGCTAAAGTTAATTTTAAAGAAGGAGAAATCCAATTAATTTACAATGGCGGAGCGTCATTCTATGCTGAATCAATAAGGGAAAATCTTTCAGAAATCCAAAACATATTGAAAGAATTTATCTCCGATATTAAGATAACAATACATACTAATGAAGACTTAAACTCTATGGAGTCAAAAAATATAGAAAATCTAAAACAAGAAGCAATTGACCATCCTCTTGTTAAAAAAACTATACAACTTTTTGAAGGAAGAATTTTTAACATAATTCCTAAAGGAGGAGGAAATAATGTCTAAAAAAATATTTGGTGAAATAATGAGACAGGCTCAAAAAATTCAGGAAGAGATTCAGAAAAAACAGGAAGAAATAAAAAAAATGACTGTTGAAGCCACATCAGGAGGAGGAATGGTGACTGTTAAGGCAAATGGTGCTGGAGAGATAGTTTCTATAAAGATTGACAAAGAAGTAGTAAATCCTGATGATATTGAAATGCTTGAAGACTTAGTTCTTGCTGCGGTAAATGAAGCAATAAAAAGAGCTCATGAACTTGCTCAGAGTGAGATGGCTAAGGTTTCTCTACCATTTAATCTTCCTGGGCTGTCTGAGTTAAGTAATCTCTTTGGAAAACTATGAGTAATCCTATAGAAAAAGTGATTGAAAATCTCTGTAAACTTCCAGGAATTGGTAGAAAAACAGCACAAAGACTTGCTTTTTTTATAATGAATATGCCTGAAGAAGAAGCTATTCAAATTGCTGAAGCTATTATAAATTTGAAGAAAAAAGCTAGATACTGCTCTGTTTGTTTCAATATAACTGAATATGAAAAATGCAACATATGTAGTAACTCTATGAGGGATCATTCAGTTATATGTGTGGTTGAAGAACCGAGCAATATAATACTATTTGAAAAAACAGGATACAAAGGCGTATATCATGTTCTTGGAGGTAATATTTCACCAGTTGACGGATTAACTCCTGATAAATTAAAAATAAAAGAACTTGAAGAAAGAGTTAAAACAGGACAAATTCGAGAAGTAATACTTTCAACAAGTCCAAATACAAAGGGAGAAATTACAGCTCAGTGGATTGCAGACTTATTAAAAAAATACAATATAAAAATCTCAAGAATTGCTTATGGACTTCCAATAGGCATTGATATTGAATTTGCAGATGAAGTAACTTTATCAAAAGCTTTAGAAGGAAGGAAACTTCTTAATGTATGAGGAATTAAAAAAAAGAAGATTAGAACTTAACAAAACCATAGAAGAAATTGCAGAAAAAACAAAAATAAAAAAACAATATTTGGAACTAATAGAAGAAGGCAAGTTTGATGAACTTCCAATAGAAGTTTACACAAAAGCATATATTAAGACCTATGCCGAAATTCTTGGCATTGATCCATCACCTATTATAAAAGACTATGAAGAATATCTCAAAAATAAAAAGCAAAGTCTCCAACTGATTGAACTTACAACAAAACTTGAACATAAAAAAGATTTCTCTAAATATCTACATAAAAAACTACCTTCATGGAGTATCACTGCAGTAATTATTCTTTGTGTCATTTTATTAGTAGTATTCCTTATTCATTCTGAAAAAAATAAATATGAAATCCCTCAAACTGTAACGCAAAAAGTATTAGAGAACGCTAATATTCAAGAAAAAGTAGAACAAAGAGAAACATTTACAAATCAACAGAATCTTAAGATTGAAGCTATTGATAAAGTATGGATGAGAATTATAATAGATGATAAAGAAAAAAAGGAGTTTTTACTTAATCCTGGACAAAAAATAGAGCTTCAGGCAGATAAATTCTTTAGAATTCACATAGGAAATGCAGGTGGAGTTAAAATCATATTTAATGAAAAAGATTTAGGAAAACTTGGAGAAATAGGACAAGTAGTATACCTTAAACTTCCAGAGGATAAAAATTGAAACCAGAGGAAGTTTTAGATCTTATAAAAAAAGCAGGAAGACCGTTAAGTTTCAAAGAAATATCAGATTTTTTTTCTCTTAGGGCTTCAGAGAGAAAAAAACTTAAACGTTTACTTAGAGAACTTATCTTAGAAGGAAAAATTTTAAGAAATAGAAAAGGTCTTTATCTAACCACAAAAGAAGCAAAATTAATAACAGGCTTTTTTGAATCCCATAAAAATGGATATGGTTTTGTAATTCCTGACTCTCCTAAGGAGACTGACATATTTATTCCACCTCATGCAACAATGGGAGCAATGCATGGAGATAGAGTAGTAGCTAAATTAGAGTCAAGAAAGAAAAAAGAAGGAAGAATAATAAGAATTCTTGAAAGAGCTACGAAAAAAATTGTTGGAGTAGTTGAAAAATCAGGTCCTATTCTTTATATTCAGCCACGCAAAAAGAATATAAATCAGCAAATAGTTATTGCTTCTAATACTAAAGTAAATCCAGGAAGTCTTGTACTTGCTGAAATAGTAACATATCAAGATTCCAATAAGCCTCTTGTTGCAAAGATACTAAAAGTTTTTGAAGAACCAAAAACTTCTATAGAAGACATTGAAATACTTATCCATGAATATGATTTACCAAAGAAATTTTCTAAGAATGTGTTAGATACTTCTGAAAAATTATTAATTAAAGGGATATCAAAAAAAGAGTTTAAAAATAGAGTTGACTTAAGAGAACTTACAACTGTCACCATAGATGGAGAAAATGCAAAGGACTTTGATGATGCAGTATCAATAAAAAAAACACGAAAAGGATTTATTCTTTGGGTTCATATAGCAGATGTAAGTCATTATGTAAAATGGAACGATCCGATCGATAAAGAAGCAAAAGTTAGAGCAACTAGTATTTATATGCCAGATAGAGTTATTCCTATGCTTCCACCGCAATTAAGCGAAAACCTTTGTAGTCTTGTTCCAAAAAAGCCAAGACTTACTTTTACAGTAGAGATTCATTTTAGTAATTCTGGAGAAAGAAAAAAAACTATTTTTTATCCAAGTATTATCCAAACAGCTGAAAGAATGACATATACATCAGTAAAGAAAATCTTGATAGATAGAGACAAAGAAGAGATTGAAAAGTATAAAAATCTTGTATCATATTTTGAGGAAATGGCAGAACTGTGCGAAATTCTTAAAAGTAAAAGAAAAAAAAGAGGCAGTCTTGACTTCGATCTTCCAGAACCAGAAGTTTTACTTGATATAAAAGGAGATCCCCAAGCAATTATTAAAGCTGAGAGAAATCTTGCTCATTTCATAATAGAAGAGTTTATGATTGCAGCAAATGAAGCAGTAGCAGAGTTTTTATATTCAAATAAGATTCCTTGTCTGTATCGCGTCCATGAAGAACCTGAAGCTAATAAAATTCATTATATTACCAGAATTTTAAAAAACTTGGGAATTCTCAAAAAAGACTTAAAACCTTCTGATTTCCACGAGCTTCTTGAAATAGTTAAAGGAACTCCATATGAAGAAACAGTAAACTATCTAATCTTAAGAAGCTTAAAACAAGCGCGCTACAGTCCAGAAAATGTTGGACATTTTGGACTTGCCTCTGAGTGTTATACTCATTTTACCTCTCCAATAAGAAGATATCCTGATCTAATTGTCCATAGAATTTTGAAAGAGTTTTTACAGAAAGGCAAACTAACAAAAGAAAAAAGAAAAGAATTAGAAGAAACTTTACCAAATATCGCAATTCATAGCTCAAGAATGGAAAGAAAAGCTGATGAGGTTGAAAGAGATGCCATTCAGATAATGAGAGTTTGGTTTATGAAAGACAGAGTTGCAGAAGAGTTTGAAGGAAAAGTTATAATGGTCAGTCCTGATGGAATAAGAGTAAGGCTTAATGAATATTATATTGAAGGATTTATTCATATCTCTCACATGATTGATGACTTTTATCAGTTTGACGAAAAAAGATATTGTTTGATAGGGCTAAAAAAGAAAAGAAAATTCACAATTGGAACACCAGTTAAGGTAAAAGTTTCAAAAGTTAATCTTGAAGAAAGGGAGATAATCTTTGACCTTCTATAAATAAAACCTCATAGGTAGCATAAACTCCTTCAGAGTTTCCATAAAATTTCTCATAAACTTTACAAAATTTTTTAAAGGCTTCTTTACCACAGAATTTTTTATTCTCCGTATAGTTTGTTCCTGTAAGCTTATGAAATAAAAGCAAATCCTTGGGTGATGGATATTTTTCTATATAAGTTTTTAATTCATACTTTAAAGAAAAGCCACTCTCCCTAAAAAGAGAAATATAAAAATTCCAGGGCATTAAGGAGTAAACAGAACCAAAACCTGTAATTTGAGAGACCTCTTTTATCTCTTTCAAAGTGTTAGATGTAAAAATAGAAAAATAAAATTTTCCTCCTTCTTTAACCAATTTCAGGATTTCCAATAGATTTTCCTCTGGATTTGATAACCAATGAAGAACTGAAGACCCTAAGAGTAAGTCTGTCTTCATTTTTTTTATGGGAATATTTTCGGCATTTGCATTTATGAAAAAATTCTTACTTCCCATTTTTGCTTTAAGTTTTTCGAGAAAATCAAAGGAAATGTCAATGTGGATAAATCTATCAAATGTCAGTTTTTTAGTTAGAGGAATACTTAAAAAGCCTGTCCCACTTCCAATTTCAACCACTGTAGAGTAATGTCCCTCTTTTATTCTTTTTGCAAGCTCAAGGGCGACTTTTTTTTGTATTTTTCCAGCATTTTCATAGGTAGTTGAAGCTTTATCAAAATAAAATCTAATAGAACGCATATTTATTATTATTTTAACACGAACTTAAGATACCCTAAAGGGGATTTAATAAACTGGAAAACAGTCTCTGCTTTTAAATCTTCAAGAATGAAATATCTTGCTCCAAACCATACTGAAAGACTTAAAGCTAAATTCATACTCATAAGATTTTTCTTTTCTGTATCAACATTTGCCTTTCCATCAGTTAAAATTAAAACAAGAAAACGAGACTGGGGTTGTTTGAGTTTAATTCTTCTTATTAGTTTATATGCCTCTAAGGATTCTTGATTAGTTGATCCAGTATTTTTATGTTCTCTATTATCCTTGTCTTTTTGTTCTTTATTTGAATTTTGAGGCATATCCTCTTTTTTCTAATTCTTCAGAAGTTGGCCCAATAATTTTTTTTCTATGAGTTAAAACAAAAGAAGCAACTGTGCTGACATGTTCTTCAGTTACATTTTCTTCTTCTAAGTAGGCAGCATATGCCTTTGAAGCATAATAAAGATAAATGTCAGCTCTATGTCCTGAGACTGCCTCCTTTAAAACCAAATCAGCGATAAACTCTTTGGATTTCTGAATTTTTTTAATTAATTGATATTCTTCCATTATGGAAAATTCGTCTAAAATATTCAATCTTACTATTTCTTTTCTCTTTCTTTGTCCCTAATTTCGTCCATTATTACACAAATAAGAAGTCCTCCATCTGCTTTTGAGAGAATCCCTTTTTGGAAAAATCTTATTCCGGTTTTAATAGTATAATCAATATCAATTCCTCCTAATATGGCTTCTTCTGTAGCATTCATTGGAAGTTCAACAGAAGGATACTGAAATAGTTTTAGAATTTCTCTGAAAGATTTAATAAGAGTTGACTTGCCTGTGCCTTTTTCCTACTAATAATAATCCACCACATCTTGGTTCAATGATATTTAAAATTAGAGCAAGCTTTGCCTTTTCTTGATCTATAAAGCTAAAAAAGTTTATTTTATATCCTCATGGGTGATCTCTTCTTTTCCATTTAATGCTGAGTATGCTCTCGCAGCCACCAATACTTGAGTCAATTACATTAAGAATTAATCCAAGCTTCATCTCCTCCTGATTAACAATAGCGGTAATTTGTCTCACCTATTTTCTCCTCAATCCAGCCTTCAATCTCAAGATAGATTAATTTTAATGCCTCCTTTACATCTTCTGCAGGATTCCAAAGTCCTCTTTCCATAGCCTCAATAAGTCTACGGGCAATTTCTTCAAGGGCATAGGGATTATGTGCTGTTCCTGGCATGGAACAAAATATTCTTAAAGTAGCTGAACGAAAGTCTCCCCCATTTTGTGAAAGCTGCTCCAAAGTATGTTTACGAATAAAATTCATTTCTTCTGGTTCATCAAGAGCTGCCACTTTCTGAATAGCCTCATCAATAAGTTCAATACACATAGGGAAGTTGTCCCTTGTAATTCCTGAAACCCTTATTGTTACATCAATACGGGATCTTCCAAGCTCACTTATTGGAATTATCTCAAATCCTTTAACTCTTCCATTGGATAGCCACTTAGGTTTCACACCCAAAAGATACATAATCTGTCCCATTCTCTCACCATCTGCCCACATGATATCTGTAGATTGCCAGTAGATTGCTACATTTTCTGGATGTCTTCCCTCTTCTTTTAGATGCTTCTCAATAAGCTTTTCGGCAAGTCTTTTACCAATTTCGTAGGCACTTTTTGTTGAAACTTTATGGGGGCAAGACTGTAAAAATTTCTTCCTGTGAGAAGCACGTCATCTCTTCCTCTTGTGATAAGGCCTGAAGGACCAGGTCAAATATACTTTCCATCAAATCCATTAAGAAGTGATTCAATCTCCTTTGACTCTTCAATTCTTCTGTTAATTTCAAGAATCTTTCTCTTTATCTCTATCCATTTGGGATCATTCCAGTTTATTTTTTCTAAAATTTCTATTATGCAATTTCAACAATCTCCTCAACAGTTGGCCATCTAAACTCAGATATGGTTTTTTTGTTAATTATCTCATCAATGAGTGCTTTTCCATTTTCTGGTGGTTCAACCCTGTATCCAGCCTCTTTCATTTTTTTTCATTATTTCAACAACGCTTTCAAGGCTATCAAGATGGGCTGCTGAGCCAACAGTTGCTTCAAACGAGGCACAGGGATTATTATGAAGTATGAAGGCAATCTTTCTTTTATGAACTTGTGTTTTTTTAAGTTCCATCCAGCGACTTATTCTCTTCACCAAATTTCTTCACTCTTTCTTCAATTGGCATTCTTCTTCTTTCAAAATCCTCATTTTCCCTTTGTGCAGAGACAATTACTGGTTCAATAACTCCTTCAAACTCAGGAAGGGCAATGCTCCAACCAATATCAAGATTAAGCTCCTCCTTTTCCCATTCTTCAATTGTTTTATAATACGAACTTACAGGACAAAAAACTGGAACATTAAGTTTTTTTAAGTATTTCCACTCCATAAGATGCCATATCAGTATTATCCATTCTTTTTTCTCTGCTTGCTCCTTCAAGAACTCTTACAAAGTATACTTTCACTGCAAACTCTTTTATATTTTTTGACGCACGAAGCAGTATATTATAGTAACTCTGCCATACAATAGCTAAAACCTTAAGCTATAAAACTTATTCGAACAATTACCGAGTTTAGTTATAATATATTCCTGTAATTATTGAAATTGATGAAGATGGTTTTTACATAGTAAACTGTCCTTTGTTTAAAGGTTGTCATTCTTATGAAAAAACTATTGAAGAAGCGCTTAATAACATAAAGGAAGCTATTGAGCTCTGTATAGAGGAAACTAAGGAAGAAGATTTGAACAAATATATCGGAATACAAACCATAGAAATACCTGTTAATGCATAAAATTTCCTGCGGTCACTGGTAAACACTTTGTAAAATTCCTTGAATCCATAGGTTTCAAAGTTATTTGCACAAAGGGGTCACATGTAAGGCTAAAAGCCGAAAATTCAAAGGCTAGTCCTTCTAAATGACAGGACATATTATACTATGTCCATTAATAATGCTCTTTCTTACTTCAATATCATAAACCCTTTTAATCAAACTCTCAGTAATGATCTCATTGGGGGTTCCTTCTGCTACCTTTGTTCCTGAGTTAACAACAACAACCTTATCTGAAAAAAGTCCTGCAAGATTGGGATCATGAAGAGTCATCAAGACTACTAATTTTTTATTTTTGGCGATCTCCTTTATCTTCTTTAAAACATTTATCTGATTACGGAAATCAAGATGACTTGTTGGTTCATCAAGCAACATAACCGGTGCATTTTGTGCCAATGCCCTTGCAATAAGTGTCAATTGACGCTCCCCTCCACTTATCTTTGTGTATGGTTTTTCCTTTAAATTTTCAATTCCTACAGTATTAATTGCCTCCTCTACAATCTCATAATCCCTTTTACTTGGTGTGGAAAAAAGTCCCACATAACTTGCCCTTCCCATCAAAACCACATCAAAAACTGAATAGGGAAAGGGTGGCTCATGTTCCTGAGGAACAACAGAAAATATTCTTGCCCTCTTTCTAAAGGAGAGTTTGTCAATAGCCTTACCTTCAAATAAAACTTCACCCTTATAATAATGCCATAGACCTGCAATACACTTAAAAAGCGTTGTCTTTCCAGAACCATTTGGACCAAGAATCGTTGTAATATGACCTCCTTGAGCATCAAAACTTATTCCTTTAAGAACATCTTCCTTTCTTTCTTTATGCCTAAAATAAATTTCTTTAATTTTTAACATCATCTACCCCATGCTTCTTTGCCACCACGTTTCATAAGATATATAAAAAAGGGTGCTCCAGTAAGTGCAGTAATTATTCCTACAGGTATATCAAAGCTGGTAAGAGTTCTTGATACAGTATCTGCAGCAATCATAAAAGCAGCTCCTGCTGAGATGCTTAAAGGCACAAGAGTTTTATGATCTGGTCCTGTAAGCATTCTTACAAGATGGGGAACCATAAGCCCTACCCATCCTATAATTCCACATAGAGAAGTAGCAACTGCAACAGCTAATGTTGAAAACCCTATAAAAAGAAGGCGTTCTCTCTTTATATTAACACCCAATGCCTTTGCTTCATCCTCTCCCATGCTCATTACATTAAGTCTCCATCGCATAAGAAAAATTGGTATCACTCCAGCTAAAAATCCTACTGTAGCCACCCTGACAGCCTTCCAGTCAGCAAGACTGAAACTTCCCATAAGCCAGTAAACTATGCTTTGAAGCTTATGGGGATCAACCAGAAACTTCACAATTGAAACCATTGCAGTAAAAAAGGCTGAAACAATAACACCTGAAAGAATCAATGGAAGCCTTGATACTTCTCCCTGAGTTCTTGCTACTCCATAGGCAATCATTACTGAAAGTATGGCAAAGACAAAAGCCATTATCTGAATGGGAAGAAAGCTTAAAAATCCAATTGTAATAGCACATCCAAAGGCTGCACCAGCTGAAATACCAAGTATAAAAGGGTCAACAAGGGGATTACGAAAAATACCTTGAAGTGTAACCCCTGCACAGGAAAGCGCTGCTCCAACAAACCCTGCAAGAATAACTCTTGGTAGTCTTATGTCAATAACTATTGCCTTTTCAGGAATATCTCCCATTTCAAAAAGGTGTAAAGTCTCATTTAACAAAATCTTGATAACCATCACAGGTGTCACTCCATATGCTCCAAGAAAAAGAGCTATCCATGAAACAACTATGGGAAGGAACAATATGGATAACTTAGTGATTAGTTGATGTTTGTAAAACTTTTTATTTATCACTTTTTAATTAGCTTTAAAAACTTTATAATACTTTATAATATTTTCTTGCCATAGAGAAAGTTCATTAATCTTTGCTTTTCTCTCTCTAAGTCAAACTCAAAATACTCTGGATAGATTGATTTTGCCATAAACTTCATTGAGTATAATAGTTTTAATGTCCAAAGGTCAAAGAAGAAGGTATCATTAAACTGATATATAGCGTGATTTTTAACAGCCTTTATTGTTTTGTATTGTGTATTTTTCTTAATATCATCTGGTTTTAATATTTTGCTAAACCACATGATTATAATATCAGGATTTAATTTTACAAGTGTCTCCATTGTTAAAACTTGCGATTCTGCCCTAATATGACCACATATGTTTATTCCTCCAACAGTTTTTATAATTTCATCAACGATGCTGCCTTCACAGGATGTTTGTAAAAAACTATGCTGAGCCCAGCTAAAGTATACCTTTTTTCTTTTCTTGATTGTTTTTGATATAGTCTCAATCTTTTTAATTTCTTCTTTTGAATATTTAATTAATTTTTCTGCTCTCTCCTTTGCACCTAAAATCAATCCAAAATCCATGATTTCTTTAAAAACATCATCAATCTTTGTAATGAATACTCCATAAACTGGAATTCCTAATTTTTCAAATACCTCTATGGCATCTTTTTGGTTCGCCCAAATAATTATCAAATCTGGCTTTAGAGATATTACTTTTTCTATGTTAACAGACTCCCAGTTACCTACTGCGGGAATCTTTTTTAGTTTTATTCTTTCATCCAACAGAGCATAATATTTAAAAGTTTCACTATAATAAAAACCCTCACTGTAAACATTTGTAGGAATTCCAACTAATTTATGCCCTTGTTGAAGCATATATATACCTGTTAAAGCACTCTCAATAAGGCAAACTACTCGTTCTGCTGGTTTATTTAGTTTTAAAGTTTTTCCCCTGAAGTCTTGAACTGTGATAGAGGCTTGTGTTTCATTAATGAAAAATATTGAAAATATTGTAATTGTTAAAAGGGAGCAGAGTAGTCTGCTCCCTCTATTTTTTAGAAATTCAGTTCCCATCTAAGCATCGCATTAAATCCAGGGTCTTGGAACTGCCAAGGCATCTTATATTCTCTATCAAAAAGATTGTTCAGTTCAAGAATTAGATTAGAGTAGTATTTTTC
>JBCNUV010000002.1:0-53446 GCA_039630505.1 Thermodesulfovibrio sp. | reverse complement strand
ATTTTTCCTTCATTACCTTCTCCAATAGGTGGTCTTAATGTCCTAATTAACTTTCCTGTCCTTAGCTCCCAGAGCTTTACTGTCTTATCAAGTGAGCCTGTTACAAGAAACCTCTCCTCTTTGTCAATGCTGATTCTTTTTATAGGTGCGGTATGCATCTCTGTGTCAATCCTAAGGATTGGCTCAGCTGGAGGCTCACCTGCAAAGGCAGGGGTGAGGAGAAGATAAAAAATCATGGCTAAAAATTTTAATTTTTCCTTTTTCATTCCCTCACCCCCTTTGAACCATTTGAGCTACTTAAACCACTTGAACTTTTTAACACTTAACCTTATAGGCGACACATTTTCCGCTTTTGTCAGGACAGCATCTTTCACACCAGTGCTGTCCATTACTGTCACAGCAGCAAACCCTTTCATAACAACCATTTGGCTGAAGGTTCCAGGGAGCGCAGTTTGCTGAGGCTGCAAAAAGAATATTATTTTCTGAAGCACTTTTACATGAAGGTAATGAAAGGGTGGATTCAGTTACTGAGAAAGATGAGGAAGCAAGGGCAAATATAAGCCCGAACAAAAAAATTGATAATAATAATTTTTTCATGTTAAACCTCCTTTATTTATTTTTCAACCTTTCCATTAAGAATCTTACCTGCCTGTCTTCAGGGTTTAGTTTCAAAACTTCCTCAAATACTTTCTTTGCCTCTTCTTCCTTGCCTATTTGGTAGTAAATCAAACCCAGTGCCCTCTGAAGCATAGAATCTTTCGGAAACTTTTCCACCCCCTCTTTAAGATATTTCAATGCTCTTTGCTCTTCCTTCATCTCCTGATAACAAAGGGCAAGATAGTAATAAATTTCAGGGCTTGGCTGAGCTTTTAAAGCCTCTTCAAAGAGAGTTACAGCTTTTCCGTAGTTTCTCTGCCTGAAGTAATTTCCTGCCTCAATGATAAACTCAGTTGCCTTTTTCTGCCTTTCCTCTAAGGAAAGGGATAAATAGGGATTTGTTATTGCTATAACAACTTTTCCCTCAGGTAGTCTTGAATCATAAACATTACTTAGTTGAATATTTTTGAGCCTCATCTCTTCAATATTTATTGAACCAAAGTAGTTTGGTGCAACCTTTAAAGGTGTTTCTGAATAAATGTTTATATTGTTATCATAGATGTTGTTGTCCTTTATTTCACCTGAAAATCCAGAAATTTTAATTCCTGTTTCATTCTGAAAGATGTTGTTCATATAGATTGTTGAATCTGTTTTTGAAAGGCTAACTGCTGTCTTACTTCCCGAGATTGTTAAATTTTTAATAGAAGGTGAAGGAATTCCTGATACTGAAACTCCTGTATCGCAATCAGTAATTATTCCATTTTCAATGACTCCTTCTGAAGAATTCAAAATTATACCTGTCTCTGCCTTTTTAATTTTAAATCCATTCATCTTTATATATCCACCTTCTACTAAAATTCCTTTCCAATTTTTGTTCTCTAAAGGAATAAACTCTACAGGAGAGTCTTTTGCCTCTATTATAAGTTTTCCTTGCACCTGAAGATATGCCTTTTCATCAAAGATTATTCTTGTTTCTGGTTCCACTGTAATGGTTACTCCCTTTGGAATCCTTAGGCTATCTTTTATAATGTAGTTTCCTGAGAAAACTTTATCCTTTTCAATGCTTCCTGAAATTATTTGAGGCTCCTTTGTAGTAAGAGAGGCTTTTTTTGTATCATGTATTTCAGATTCATTACCAGCAGTATCTAAGGCAATCACTCTGTAGTAATAAACTTTCCCTTGCTCTGCAGTTTTATCCTCAAAAAAGTTAAACTCTGTTAAGCCAATCTCCTTAAAACCTGTAAGAGGAGTTTCACTTCTTAAAATCTTGTATCCTTTAAGGTCAGGAACATTTGTAAGAGCCTGCCAGCTTATCTCAATCCTGTCATGAAAGCCCTTTATTTTTAATCCTGTTACCTTTGGTGGAGGTGTTGTATCTATTGTTATAAATCCACTTAGATCAATCCACTGAGTTTCATATCCAAGGGGTTTTCTCAAAGACACTATGATGGGAGCTTCTTTTACATTATCACCTGGCATTACCACATACTCACCAATGTAAATTCCTGGCTGTGTTTCTTTCATTGGTATTCCCTTTTTGAAATTTCCAATATCAAAGGTAGCAACCATTCCTATGTCACCTTCTGCTCCAACCTGTATAATCTTGCCTTTACCAAAGGGTGAATCCTTAGCATTGGTGAGAACTTCTTTTATTGTGGGTCTATGTTCAATAATTCCCTTGGGTGACGGAATTTTCTCATTGAATTTGTAACAAAGCTCATTGAGCATCCTTATCTGCTGAATATCTCTTATATTCATCGCTGTGGATATAGCTGTCATAACAGCACTAAGTGGAGAAAGAGGAATCCCACCTTCATGATATCTGACAGAGTCCTTTAGTCTTAATACTTCTTTTTCTGTTCTTGTATTTATGATCCATACTTCTGCCTCAATTCCAAGCTGAGAATAAGCAACAGCATATATTTTTTTATAATCTGTAACTCTTCCATAAATTAATCCATCACATCCTAAAGCCTGACATATGTCCTTTGGAGAAATTTCAAGAATGCTTTTACCTGTGCTTTTTTCAAGCTGAACTATTTTCTCATCAACGATAGTTAATTCAATATCCCTGTATGGCTTTGAGCTAAAGTGATTGTAAAAGGCTTTTCTTAGCTGATTTGCTATTCCTATCTCCTCTGTTTTATTTTCAAAGGGAAGAATAGCCACTGTTTTTGGAAGTTCTTCCTCGGATATCTTTGTCTCTTCTGCTTCTTTTTTAATCTCAGGCATGGAAGCGCATGAAAGAAGAAAGGGAAGTAATAAAAGGCAAAACAATAATTTTTTCATTTTGGCTCCTTAGCCTTTTTTCAAATTATAATGTTTTATATAAAGGATTTCAAGGTAATTTTCACTTTTTGTGGTTAATTACTGTATCAAAAATCTCACACTATGTTAGCCTTCTTCTAAAATTTAGAGCTAACAGAAAATTAAAAGATTAGAAGTAATCAAGCCTTAGACAAGCTCAACAACTCTTAGAATTAAGTTATAGGCAGACTTTAAGGAATTTAGCTTAAAGAAAAAGAAAGTTTGCCTAAGACATAAGAAGGACTCTTAATAGGTATGTAAGTTCAGATAAACTTATGTAAGCATTGTTGACAATAATAGCTAAGTACAGAGTTTCATCCCTTTGATAATTTATGGGCAAATATGAAAGTTAAAAGCCTTTCATTGATGTGCACTAATGGCTAAGAAGAAAAAGATGCTGGGAAAGGTAAGATAACAGGTTTAGAAAGTAACCGTTGTAGTGAAATTTTATTTGACAAATAAATAATTTTTTGTTTATAATTATTCTAATGAAACTTAAAATTAAATGGACACCACAAAGGCTTGCTATCTTGAAATATCTTGAGGGAAATAAAGAACATCCCTCAGCAGAGGATATTTATGAAGCTCTTTCTAAGGATTTTCCAACAATGTCTGTTGCGACAGTTTATAATGTTCTTGAATTTCTTAAAAAAACCGGTAAAATAAAGGAGATATACATTGATCCAGAAAGAAGAAGATTTGATCCTGATGTTACTGCTCACCATCATGCCATATGTATAAAATGCAAAAAAATCTTTGATGTAGTTGCTGATATTGAATTTCCAAAATTAAGTAGTTATATTCCTGATTTTCAAATTATTGATGCTTGTTTAGAGATTTATGTTTTATGTCCTCAGTGTAAGAGTAAGGAAGATTTGAAGATAGGATTTAAAGAATACAGATGCACAAATTGTGGTGCAACAAGAACAGCAAAACACAAGCCTCAAAAATGTCCTTTCTGCGGTAGCAGAGGTTTCTTACAAGAGGTTAAACTTCTTAATAAAAAATCAACCTGAAATGGGGGGGATGTTATGATAAGCAATGAACTTATGGAGAAACTACAAAAAGCTGTAGCAAGAGAACTTCAAGTAAGTATTCAGTATATGTGGCAGCATGTATTAGCAAAGGGTATAAAAGGAGAGCCAGTAGGAAAAATATTCAAAGAGTTTGCTATCAATGAGATGATTCATGCAGAAAAGATTGCTGAGAGAATAGCTTTTTACGGTGGAACTCCAACAACTAAACCAGATCCAATAACAATTGGTAATAATCTCAAAGAAATGCTTGAAATTGATAAAAAGGCAGAGGAAGAGGCAGTGGCTCTTTACAAAGAGATTATTAAGCTTGCTGAAAAAGAGGAAGATTATGTGACAAGGAAGCTTTTTGAGGAGATTCTTGAAGAAGAAGAGATGCATCTTGACAAATTTAGTTCCCTTCTTGAGGAGTGGTCATGAAGCCTGTGGAGCTTAAAAACGAAATTTATTGGGTAGGAGCTGTTGATTGGGCTGTAAGGGATTTTCATGGCTATGAAACTCCTCGTGGAACAAGTTATAACAATTACTTAATAATTGATGAGGAACCAACTCTTCTTGATGCAGTTCATTATGATTTTGTTCATATATCAATAGAAAATATCTCAAGAATAATTGAGCCTGAGAAAATAAAAAATATTATCGTAAACCACATTGAAAATGACCATGCCACAGGGCTTGAACAAATTCTCAATATAGTTCCTGAGGCTAATATTTATATGACCGAAAAAGGTAAAAAGGGATTGAATAAATTTATTAATCTCTCAAAATACAAAGTCCATACAGTAAAATCAGGAGATTCAATTAAGATTGGAAAGAGAACTTTACAATTTATTGAAACTCCTATGATGCATTGGCCTGACTCTATGTTTACCTATATAAAGGAAGAAAAAATTTTAATAAGTCAAGATGCCTTTGGGCAGCATATTGCATCGGTTGAAAGATTTGATGATGAATTCATAAGTAATCGCTCAATGGAAGAGCTTGAAGATTCTGTTATTGATTATTATGCAAATATTTTAATGCTCTATGGAAATGTTATAAAGGCAAAGATTGAAGAAATAAAGAAATCTGGAATTCAGATAGAGATGATCGCACCTGACCATGGTGTTATTTGGCGTTCTCATGTGGATAGAGTTTTAGCTTTATATTCAGATATGGTTGAGGCAAAAGCAAAGCTTGGTGCAGTTATTGTATATGATACTATGTGGCATAGCACCGAACAGATGGTTTTTCCTATTGCTAAAGGTATAGAGAGTGAGGGAGTGCCCGTGAAAATTATTAAACTTCGTGCTACACCAAAAAGTGTTGCTATTAAAGAGATATGGAAATATAGAGGATTACTTGTAGGTTCACCTACACTAAATAATACTATTTTTCCTTCAGTAGCTGAGTTTCTTACCTATCTTAAAGGACTAAGACCTAAAAATCGACTTTTTGCTGCCTTTGGTAGCTATGGATGGTCAGGAGAGGCAGTTAAGGAGATGTATGATTATGCTAAGGCGATGAAACTTGAACTATTCGAACCTGGTATAAGAGTTTTATACAAACCTTCAGAGGAGGAATTGAATAAATGCTATGAGTTTGGTGTAGCCTTTGGAAAGGCTTTAAAAGAATATCATTCAAAAATTTAAAGGGAGGTAAAAAAATGGAAAAAACACTTAAAAATTTAATGGATGCTTTTGCAGGAGAGTCTCAGGCAAACAGAAAATACTTAGCCTTTGCTAAAAAGGCAGAGGAAGAGGGTTATCCAGGAGTGGCAAAACTATTTAAAGCAGCTGCTGAAGCAGAAACAGTTCATGCCATGAATCATCTTAAAGCTGCAGGACAAATAAAGACTACAAAGGAAAATCTTGAAGCAGCGATAAAGGGAGAAACCTATGAGTTTGAAAGTATGTATCCGCCAATGATTAAAGATGCTGAGGCAGAAGGACAGTCTCAAGCTCAGAGAAGTTTTTATTATGCCAATGAAGTTGAAAAAGTTCATGCCGAGCTATTTAAAAAAGCTCTTGAAAATCTCGATAAAAAAGTAGACACTGATTATTATGTTTGTCAGGTATGCGGACACACTGTAGAGGGTGAACCACCAGAGAAATGTCCTGTTTGTGGTTCTCCAAAGAAAATGTATAAAAAGATTGAATAAATTTAATACTCCCTCCTAAATGGAGGGAGCTTTCCTAAAAAATGAAAATTCTTGCTATATTAGGCTCACCAAGAAAGGGAAACTCAGAGATTCTTCTAAATGAAGCATTAAAACTTTGCGATAAAAATTTCCATGAAATAACTATCCTAAATCCTTGTCAATTAAATATCTCAGGATGTACTGCCTGTGATGGCTGTAAGGAAACAGGATACTGTATTATTCAAGATGATATGGAAAGGGTTTATCCTTTATTGAAAGATTCTCATAGAGTGATTATTGCCTCACCCATATTTTTTTTTGGAATTCCAGCTCAATTTAAACTTCTCATTGACAGATGTCAATGCCTATGGTATGAAAAATATGTTTTGAAGAAAACTAAGTCTTTATCAAATAAAAGAAAAGCTCTATTAATACTTGTAGGTGGTATGAAGAAGGGAGAAATTGGTATTACCTGTGCAGAGGCAACATTAAAGGCTTTTTTAAGAACAATTGATGTCAAAGAGCATAAAACTCTTGCCTATTTAGGTTATGATGAACCTGGAGCAATACTGAAAAATAAATCATTTCCAGAGGAGATAAAAGAAGCTTTAGAAGAAATTCTAAAAAATGATTGAATATGTCCAGTTTTTTCCAACATTAAGATGTAATAAAAACTGTGATTTCTGTTTTAGCAAAGCTCTTTTTTATGATGATTTAGATGAAAATAAAATTGAATATTTAATAAATTTCCTAAATGAAAACAAAATAAAGAACTTAGACATTTTAGGTGGTGAGCCCTTTCTCTATAAACATTTTCCTAAACTCATAGAAAAGGCTTTGGAGAATGGATTAGAGATAACAGTCAGCACAAATGGAACATTAATAAAAAATATACGAGAATTTCTAAAGGAGTTTGGAGACAGTAAAGTAAAAGTTGGTGTTTCGATTAATGATTTTTATGATAATGAATTGCTTGAACTAATAGAAGAGTATAGACTTTGGATAAAAAGCTTGATAATTAAAGATAAGATTCCTGAAATTAGACTTATGGAATTTGCCAAAAATTTGGGAATTAAATATTATCTTATTTACATGGATGCCTTGACAGAAAAAGACTTAGAAAGGACGACTCCATTTTATCAATTTATGGAGATTGTGAAACATTTGAATAATTCTTTTCCTAATATTGAACCTGTATTCTGTAAAGGATTTATAGGTGGGCTTAATAATTATCGCTGTCCTGCAGGTAGTGAGAAAATTTCTGTAATGCCTGATGGCTCTGTTTATCCCTGTTATCTTCTTGCTGGATTTAAACGTTACACACTTGGAAACATATTTCAAGACTCTCTTTCAGATATTTTAAAATCAAAAAAATTAGAGATTTTCAAAAAAAATACCGGTAACATATGCCATAATAAGATATGCAAATTTCATAAAGAATGCAGAGGTGGATGCGTTGCACATAGTATTATTCATTACAAAAATACTACAAAGCCAGATCCAAGATGCAACATAAGAATAAAAAATTAAAATACAAAGAGGAGGAATAAAGATGGCAGAGATGTTAAAAGTTGAAAATCTTCATGTCTCTGTAGAGGGAAGAAAGGTTCTTGAAGATATTAATTTTTCTATGGATTATGGAGAAATCGCAGTTTTATTTGGTCCAAATGGAGCAGGAAAGACAACTCTCATAATGACTCTTATGGGATTTCCTAAATATAAGGTAGACAAGGGAAAAATAATATTCAAGGGAATTGATGTAACCCATATGGATCTATCAGAAAGAGCAAAACTTGGTATGGGAATTTCATTTCAGAGACCGCCTGTTGTAAGAGGAGTTAGCTTAAGAAAACTCTTAAGTATTATAGGTAATGGTAAAAAAGAAGAAGAGATCCTTAAATATGCTGAAAAACTTAATCTTAAAGATCACTTAGACAGGAATGTAAATGATGGTTTTTCTGGTGGTGAGGTAAAAAGAGCAGAACTTCTTCAACTTCTTATGCAAAATCCTGAACTTGTCTTCATTGATGAGCCAGAATCTGGCGTTGATCTTGAAAATATTGTGTTAATTGGTGAGATGACCAATCACCTTCTTGGAAGAGGAGAAAGAATAAAAGATCCCAAGAAAAGTGCCATAATAATTACGCATACTGGATATATACTCGATTATATAAATGCAGACAAAGGTTATATACTTTTGAATGGTAAGCTTCAATGTAGAGGGAATCCAAGGGATATATTATCTGAAATAAAGAAAAATGGATACAGGAGGTGTTTCGAATGCCAGTAAGCAAACAATATATTAAACAAATTCAAGAAAGAGCAAAAAAAGCCATAGACAAAAAAGCTCTCTATGGAGAAGATATAGATCTTTCTAAGTTTCAGAAATTTATTGAAAGAGGAAAGATTGAAAGCCTTGACCTTTTACCTCAGCTTGCAAAAGAAGCAGCTTTAATGGCTGGAGTAGATTTAGAGGAAAAGGAACGTTCAGGCTCCTATGTACAGATGGATCACTCTGTGGTGTATAAAAGATTAAGTAAGCTATATGAGGGAAAAGTTGAACTTATGAGTACAAATGAAGCTGTTGAAACTTATGATTGGCTTGAGGATTATTTTTGGAGAATTGTTCAGCCTGACACAGACAAATACACTGCCCATGTAGCCCTTAATCCTACCCATGGATATTTTATAAGAATTCTACCAGGACAGAAGCTTGATTATCCTTTACAGACATGTTTGATGATTGCTGAAGGATATATAAGTCAAAATGTGCATAACATTGTCATAGTGGAAGAAGGTGCTGAATTACACATAATTACAGGGTGTACTCTTTCAAAATCAGATGCTGTGGGGATTCATCTTGGAATATCTGAATTTTATATAAAAAAGGGAGGAAAACTTTTCTTTACAATGATACATAACTGGGCAGAAAACTTTTATGTTCGTCCAAGAACAGCGGTAGTGGTTGAGGAAGATGGATTATATGTAAATAACTATGTCCTTCTTAAACCTGTAAAGTCAATACAGTCTTTTCCTACAGTATATCTTAAAGGGGATAGGGCATCCGCAAGATTTAATACAGTTATTTATGGACTTAAAGATTCCTATATTGATCTTGGCTCAAAAATTATATTTGAAGGAAAAGATACAAAGGGAGAGTCCTTAGCAAGAACAATAGCAGATCATAGAAGTGTCATATATTCAAGGGGTGATCTTATAGCAAAGACAAAAGACTACTGTATGGGAAGGCTTGACTGTAGAGGGATCATATTTTCCAATGATGCATCCATTTATGCTATACCACAGCTTATATCCCATGGAGCAGACAAAGCTGATCTTTCCCATGAAGCCTCTATTGGACCAATCTCAGAGGAACAGGTTGAATACTTGATGTCAAGGGGAATGTCAAAGGATGAGGCAACAAGCCTCATTACAAGCGGATTTTTAAATCTTGATATACCTTTCTTGCCAGAGCTAATAGACAAACATATAAAGGAAGTGATTCATATAACTTCAAAGGAGTCTTTGTAGTTAAAACTTAAAATTTTTGCTGGGTATCTTAAAAGAGTAATATAAAAGATCAGGGGGGTGGGGGAGGGTGATTTTTAATATTAAATACTCTTATAAGATACCCAGCTTTTACTTAGAGTACTTCAAAATACTCAAAAGCTAATGCAGTGTTTATCATTTCAAACTTATGTGCCTTTCCTCATCAAGATTTACAAAGGCATCAGCACCACATTGTCTACAATTTCTGTAAAATATATTTTCAACAAATTTTTCTTATATTGTCAATCTATTTACAAGAACTTCGTCCTTCCATTTGGAATAAAAGGAATTATATTCATTACTTTAACTTCAAGGTTTTAAGCTTTCTTAGCAACTTTCTCTAATTCAGAACCATTTACTTCAGAAATAAAAACAGATTATTGAAACATAAAGTTATCTCAGGTATCTGCTTTATAAGAAGTAGTATAAAAAACTCAAAAGTTTGTTTCATTAGCAAGGAGATCTTCTGGATCTGCTACACCTATAAACAGAGATATTTTGCCTTTCCGCAGCAATTAGAGCTTTCTTCAAGGCTTTCCTTGCAGTTAGAATTCTGCTTGAGAGTCCTGGTCTTGACTCATTTACACAATCAAATCTTCTATCACAGTAGTTAAACTAATGTTGCATAAAGGAGCAACGGGAAGATGAATTCTTCTGTATTTATCGTGGGTTTTCTCAGAAAAACAAGTTATTCATCGGGAACAATCATTGTAATCATTCTTTTTGGTACAAACCGGGCAACCTTAAGAAGTGTATACTCAATGGCATAGGTTGAAGGTTTAGATTTTAGCTTTACTGCTATGCAGTAGTTTTTTGGCAAATCTGAATCAAGTTTATCTATGCAAGCATTATTCCCTTATTTTCCTTAACCTTCTGAAGTGTCATTGAGGAAAAACCGAATGTATGCTTCTTTTTGGGCCTTATTGCTTATGGATTTGACTCTACTGTTTGTGACTCTAAGAAAGTTTAAAGGTAAGGGAAGGCTTTTTAAAAGATAAAAATAGGCTTTTGAGAAGAGTTTAAGGTATAATGAATACTTCAAGGAATAATTTGACTGTAGAAGAACTCAAGATTTTGCATACAACAAAGCTTTGCTTAATGGGACTTATAAAATTTTGAGAATTCTTTATGTAATGCTTAAGAATAAAACTTCCTTTAGCACTGTTTATAATCCTTATAATGAAGAAGATAGACAACTATAGCTCCGTTCATTACATGCTATAGGGAAAGTTAATATTTGTCCTTTTATACTTTCAAAAATTGATAAACTTAATGAAAAAAGTTTCAGTTATACAAAAAACATGTTATTGAGTCTGTTAAAATTGCTGAAGAATTATGAGCTTCTAAATATGTTATATACAATTTTTCATCATCACGAAAAACTAAATGGTATAGGTTTCCTCTTAACCATAAAGGAAAACAAATTTTCCTTTTTGGTAGAATGATTGCCATTGCTGAGGCTTATTAAGGGCTTACAACCTCTAAATCTTTGAAATATTTCTTTTTCTTTTTATAATGCTCTTATAAGTCTTGTTTGGGATAAGAAGTCTTCCAGTAAATCATTACTTGAAATTTTTATTAAGATGTAAGGAAAACTTGTTTAATTAAAATTGACAAAAAAATAGCCTTTAAGGTAATTTATATTTTTGATGTCTTGATTAATAAATTTTCTGAAGAGAGGTATAAAATGAAGACAGTTTTTTTAAAAAAAGAAGAAACAAAAAGAAAATGGTTTATTGTCGATGCAACGGGACAGACTCTTGGAAGATTTGCTTCAAGAATTGCTAAAGTGCTTATGGGAAAGCATAAACCAACATATACGCCAAATGTAGACAATGGAGATTTTGTAGTTGTTATTAATGCAGAAAAGATTAAAGTAACAGGAAAAAAACTTACGGATAAGATTTATTATCATCATACTGGTTATATAGGCAATCTAAGAGCACAAACACTAAAGGAGAGACTGGAAAAAAATCCTGAAGGGATAATTATTGATGCTGTATGGGGTATGCTTCCTAAAACAAGATTAGGAAGAAAGATGATAAAGAAACTAAAAGTTTACAGAGGTTCAGAGCATCCTCATACTGCACAAAATCCTGAACCTCTTAAATTAAGTTAAAGTCTGAGGTGAGAGTAATGTCTGAAATTTTAGCCACAGGGAGAAGGAAAAGATCAGTTGCAAGGGTTTTTTTATTACCTGGTACAGGTAAAATTACAGTGAACAAAAAACCAATTGAAGAGTATTTTCCGAGAGAAACATTAAGAATGCTTATCTATCAACCATTTCATGTTGCTGGTGTAATGGGGAAGTATGATGTGATTGTTAATGTAAAGGGTGGGGGACTGAGTGGACAGGCAGGTGCAATAAGGCATGGAATTGCAAGAGCATTAGTAAATTTAAATCCAGATCTTAAACAAAAATTGAAAAAAGAGGGACTCCTTACAAGAGATCCAAGAGAAGTAGAGAGAAAGAAATACGGACAACCAAAGGCAAGAAAGAGATTCCAGTTCTCAAAGAGATAAAAATGCTTAAAGTTTTCATATGTGGAGGAAGTGGTTATACGGGATGTGAACTTTTGCGTATTCTTTCTTTACATGATGAAGTTCAAATAGTTGGAGTTACATCAGAAAAGTCAGCAGGGATGGCTGTCAGTGAGCTTTTCCCTGCTTTTTTTAAATATAAAGATCTTAGATTTGAAAGTCTTCAAATTGAAAAGATAAAAAACAGAGCAGATATATACTTTCTTGCACTACCTCATGGAAAATCTCAGCAAGTAGCCTCAGAGCTTCTTAACACAGGTAAAAAAGTGATTGATCTTTCTGCTGACTTTAGAATTAAGGATGTTCAGATCTATGAACAATGGTACAAAACGCACCATATGTTTCCTGATCTACTTAAAGAGGCAGTATATGGACTGCCTGAGGTTTACAGGGAAAAGATAAAGAGAGCAAGGCTTATAGCCAATCCAGGATGTTATCCTACAAGTGTGATTATACCTCTTTATCCTTTTATAAAAAGAAATTTGATTAATCCTGAAACAATTATAATTGACTCTAAATCGGGTGTATCAGGTGCAGGACGAAAAGCAGAGATTGCTTTAAGTTACTGTGAGGTAAATGAAGATTTTAGAGCTTACAATGTGGCAAAACACAGGCATACTCCTGAAATAGAGCAACAGTTAAGTTATATTTTAGGAAGGAATATAAAGGTTGATTTTACTACTCATTTACTACCTTTAAATAGGGGAATTTTATCCACCATCTATGCAAATTTAAACAAATCCATTACAACGAAGGAAGCATTAGAAATTTTAGAGGAAAGCTATAAGGAGGAACCTTTTATCAAAATAATGCCTGAAGGAGAAGTTCCAGCAATAAAATATATAAAGGGCACAAACTACTGTTATATAGGTGCAATTGTTAATCAAAGAACTAATAGATTAATTCTTATTTCTGTTTTAGATAATCTAATAAAGGGCGCATCAGGACAGGCTGTTCAGAATATGAATATTATTTTTGGAATTGAAGAAACAAAGGCACTTAATACTCTTGCACTGTCTCCTTAATTATTCCTCCTCCTAATACTATATCATCTTTATAAAAAACAGCGCTTTGTCCTGGTGTGGGTGCAAACTGAGGTTCATCAAAGACTACTTTGGCTTCTTCATTTTTTATGGTAACAGTAGCTTTTTCTGGATTCATAGCATATCGAATTTTTACATTGCAAGATATTATATATTCCCTTAAATCAACAAGCCAGTTAAGTTGATCTATATAAAACTCCCTCATAAAAGCTTTTTGCTTTGTCCCTACATAGATTGCATTTATTGAAGGGTCAATCTTTACAACATAAGCTGGATATCCCAAAGATACTCCAATTCTTTTTCTTTGACCAATTGTAAAAAGATAAATACCTTTATGTTGTCCGACAATTTTTCCTGTTGATATCTCAATTATAGGACCTTGAAGTGATGGCTTTATTTTTTCGTAGTATTTTTTCTGTCTAAGAAAGCATATCTCTGAACTCTCTTTTGCAGCTTTTGAAGGAATTCCCACATCCGTAGCTAAATCTTTAACTTGTTCTTTTGTGTACTCTCCCAGAGGAAAAATAAGCTGATTAAGGTAAGACCTTTTTATTGCATAAAGAAAGTAAGATTGATCCTTTTTTTTATCAATTCCTTTAAGAAGAAAGGATTCTTTGCCTAATCTTTTTATCCTTGCATAATGTCCTGTAGCAAACCATCTTGCACCTATCATATCAGCTACTTCTTTAAGGGCTGGAAATTTAATATACTTGTTGCAAAGTATACAGGGATTTGGTGTTATACCTTTTTTGTATCCTTCAAAAAATGGATTAATAACTTTTTCTTTAAATAACTCTCTTAAGTCT
Source organism: Thermodesulfovibrio sp. (assembly GCA_039630505.1). Lineage (GTDB taxonomy): Bacteria > Nitrospirota > Thermodesulfovibrionia > Thermodesulfovibrionales > Thermodesulfovibrionaceae > Thermodesulfovibrio. The sequence continues at coordinate 39,450 of JBCNUV010000002.1, read as the reverse complement.
TTTATGTGGAGCTTTATTTTTAAAAATTCTGCTGTTTGCTTTGCAAGTTCAATATTTGGTGGATCATTAAAAAGGACAAAAAATACACCTTCTACAGCCATTTTGTTTTTAATTAATAAATAGGCTGCTGTTGATGAGTCAACTCCTCCACTCATTGCAATCACTACTTTTTCCATTTGGTTCTTTTAAGTGATATAATTTTATATATTTATTATAAATGGAGAGGTGCCAGAGTGGACGATTGGGGCGGTCTCGAAAACCGCTGTGGGTAATCCCCACCGAGGGTTCAAATCCCTCCCTCTCCGTTAACCTATAAATTTTTTAATTATTTTGTTTTCATATTCAGGAAAGTCTTCAATATAAAATGGACGTTTTTTACCAATGTTAAGTTTAAGGAGTTTAAAGTTAAGTTCTCGGATCTTTTTTATTCTTTCTTCATCGTCGTCTATTGTCTTAAGAAGATCTTTCAAGTCTATTATTTCTTTTCTTATCTCCATCTCAGGTGGGATACATCCTGCATTTTTAAGAATTTTATATGCAATTCTAAGATCCTCAGGAACAAAACTCAGATCTTCAAGGTTTAGAGGTTTTCCTTTATTTGGAAGATCATCAAATACTCCTTGTTCCATAGCTTCACGGATTTTTTCTTCTGCGATTTTTTCGAATATATCCATTATGTTTATAATGCCAAAAAAGACTCAAAGAATGTCAAATATAATTTTAGCTTTTGTCAATGAATTTTAAAAAGTGATATAATCAAATCAATTAAACCTCTGGAGGTTAAGTATGGTTATCTTAGGTGTAAATGTTGATCATGTAGCAACTGTAAGACAAGCAAGAAGAACTTTTGAACCAGATCCTGTAATGGCAGCTACACTGGCAATTCTTGGTGGTGCTGATGGAATAACTGTGCATTTAAGGGAAGACAGAAGACATATACAGGACAGAGATTTAAGAATTCTAAGGGAAGTAGTTCCATGTGAGCTAAATTTAGAGATGGCTGCAACAGAAGAGATGATTAACATTGCATTAAATATTAAGCCAGATATGGTTACAATTGTTCCTGAAAAAAGACAAGAGCTTACTACCGAGGGAGGACTAAATGTATTTGAAGTTAAAGATTCTCTTAAAGAGGTAGTAAAAATAATAAAAGATAAAGGAATTCCTGTAAGCCTTTTTATAAATCCAGATCGTGATGATATAGAGTGTTCAAAAGAAATAGGAGCAGATATGGTTGAGATTCATACTGGATATTACTCTGAAACAAAAGGAGAGGCTCAGCTTAGAGAGCTTGAGAGAATTAAAGATGCAGTGGCTTACTCTATAAGTCTTGGTCTTAAGACAAATGCAGGACATGGATTAAACTACTATAATGTAAAACCTATAGCAGCAATAAAGGGACTTAGAGGTCTTTATATTGGTCACAGTATAATATCAAGAGCTATACTTGTAGGAATTGAAAGAGCAGTAAGAGAGATGAAGAATCTTATTTTAGAGGCATGTATGAATGCTTAAGACAGCTGTAAGTTATCAAACTCTTTCTCAATATTTAAGTGAAATAAAAGAGTTTATTCAAGAGATATCCTATTATCAGTGGATTGTTGCTGAGATAGCAAAGGTAGACTGTGATAAGAATGGAAATTACTGGATTGAACTTGTCGAGAAAAAGGACAACGAAATTATTGCTCAATGTGATGCTGTTATATGGCGAAGTAATGTAGACACAATTACGAATTTTTATGAAAAAACGGGAATTGAAATTCAAAGAGGTATAAAAATTCTTTTTCTTGCAAAAGCCACATTTCATGAAAAATACGGTTTCAAACTAAATATTACTCAAATTGATCCCTCTTTTACTGTTGGTGAGATGGCTTTAAAGAAAAAGGAGACAATAGAAAGACTTACTCGTGAGGGACTTATAGATAAAAATAAACTTATTGAAATTCCTGTTATTATTCAAAGAATTGCAATAATCTCAAGCAAATCTGCTGCTGGATATGAAGACTTTTTAAAGATTTTAAATGACAATAAATATGGATTTAAATTTTATACAAAACTTTTCGATGCCTTTGTTCAGGGAGACACTGCTGTAAGTTCAATAATATATGCTTTAAAGAAATGTGCTCTTTATTTCAAAGAATTTGATGCTGTTGTTTTGATTCGTGGTGGAGGTTCTGTTGCTGATCTTGCTATTTTCAATGATTATGAACTTGCAAAAACAATGGCTTTAATGCCTATACCAGTTTTTACAGGAATAGGACACACAAGAGATGAAACTGTTGTGGATTATGTTGCTTCGATTTCTTTTAAAACACCATCTGAAGTAGCAAAATTTATTATTGATAAAGCATTGGATTTTGACTCAAAAGTGGAAAACTTAAAGCAGAGAATTATTCATAAAGTTGAATCCATTTTAAATTCTGAAATTTCAAGGAATCAGAGCCTTGAGCAAAGATTTAAACTCGTTGTTAAAAACTCAGGAGAAAAATTATCTCAAAGGATGAACTTAATTATAAGTGAGATTCATAACGGAGTTTTGAAAAAAGTTCACGCGGAAAAAGAGCTTTTATTTTCACTGAAACAGAATCTTATTAAAAAAACCCATTTTATACTTAAAACAAATGAGGTTAAAATGGCAAATTTCAACAACAGAATAAAGATTAAAGTTAGAGAGAATATTACAAAAGAAAGTTTTATGATGAAGTCCTTTAAAGAAAGAATTTTTACAGCGCTAAGGAATATCTTTAAACTAAAGAACATTCAAATAGAAAGACTCCTTGAAAAGCTTAATCTTTTAAGTCCAGAAAATATACTAAAGAGAGGCTATAGCATAACTTATCTAAATGGTAAAGTTTTAAAAAACTCTAAGGAAGTCCAAATTGGCTCAAAGATTCAGATTCAGCTTTATAGGGGAAAGATATATGGACAAGTAACAAAGAAGGAGGAAGACTATGGAGAACTTAAGTTATTCTAAAGCAATTAAGGAGATTGAAGACATTCTAAAATATATAGAGTCTCAAGAAGTTGATGTAGATGTGCTTGTTGAAAAGGTAAAAAGAGCAACCGAACTTATTCGTTTTTGTAAGACTAAGCTTAGAGTAGCAGAGGAAGAACTTCACAAAACCCTTATTGAACTGGAAGAACAAAATCTGACAGAAGAAGAACCTTTTTAAAATGTCATCTCAGAGTAATTATTGGAAAGAAAATGTTTACTTTATTTTAGTTGAACCAAAAGAGTCTGGAAATATTGGTGCCTCTGCAAGGGCGATTAAAAATATGGGATTTACTAATCTTATACTTATTAATCCAGCGCCTCTTCGAGATGAAGCTTACTGGATGGCATGGGCAAGTAAGGATGTTCTTGAAAAAGCTGAGATTTTTAATAAACTTGATGAATCACTAAAAGATAAAGCATTAGTTGTTGCAACAAGTCGTAGAAGAGGATCAAAAAGAGGAGTAATTGTTGATGTAAGAGAAGGGGTAAAAAGAATTTATGAAGTAGCTCAAAATAATAAAGTTGCTATTGTCTTTGGAAGAGAAGACAAAGGGCTTTTCAATGAAGAGATTGAAAAATGTGGATACATTATAACTATTCCTACATCTCAACTGCAACCTTCTTTAAATCTTGCTCAGGCAGTCTTGATTGTTGCCTATGAGCTCATGAGATGTGAAGAGATTAAAGATTTTCATATGGAGCGACAGTTTTATGTAAATCAGGCAGAACTTGATAAGCTTTATGAAAGACTTTTTAGTCTTTTGAAGAAAATAGGTTACATACCTGATAATTCTCATATAGAAAAGAGAATAAAAAATAATTTCAAACATTTTTTTGGAAGGACAGGACTTACATTTTGGGAACTAAAGCTTCTTCACGGAGTTTGTTCTCATATAGAAGAATTTTTAGTCCAGTATAAAAAGTAAAATCAGACATTGTCATATTTGACTTTTATGTTTTGAATATTCTAATATTTTGTTTATGGAACTTACTGTAATTGATCTTATAAAACAAACTGGAATCGTTGCAAAGTCTGTTTTATTAATTCTTTTATTCTTTTCCATATTTTCTTGGGCTATTATATTTTATAAATGGAAGGTATTCAAAAATATGAAAAAGGAAAATCAAAAATTTTTTGATGCTTTTTTAAACTCCAACGGCCCAAAAGAGCTTTTCTCCTTAGCTAAAAGATTTGAAATAAGTCCCATTGCATCTCTTTATAAAGCAGTATTTGCTGAAGTACATGGTAAGAGTATTTCTAATCTTGATGCTATAGTAAAAAGGTATTCTTCTGAGGAGGCAAATAAAATTGAAAGTTATCTGAGCTTTCTTGCTACAACTGGCTCAACAACGCCATTTATAGGACTTTTTGGGACTGTATGGGGAATTATGGATGCTTTTAGAAGCATAGGAGTAAAGGGTTCTGCTTCAATTGCAACTGTTGCACCAGGTATTGCAGAAGCATTAATTACCACTGCTGCTGGTCTTTTTGCAGCCATACCAGCTGTAATTGCTTACAACTACTTTACATATCAGGCAAATAAGATGATTAGTGAAGTAGAAGACTTTTCAGAAACTCTATTAAAGTATCCATGGCAGGATTAACTCCCCGTAGAAGATCATCCATAGCAGACATTAATGTTACACCCTTAGTGGATGTAATGCTTGTTTTACTTATTATATTTATGATTACAGCACCTTTACTAAAACAAGGTATTGATGTTAATCTTCCAAAGGCAAAAGGAAAAAGTTTAGATGAAACTGAAAAAATCAATATAGTTATCACTAAAGAAGGAAATATATTTTTAAATGACAAAATGATAAACAAAGATGAACTTCCAAAACTACTTTCTGCATATAAGGATACAAATACTTCTGTAATTTTAAAAGCAGATAAAGATGTTCCATATGGACTTGTAGCTGAGATTATGGGAGAGATTAAAGCCTCTGGTATAGAAAAAATAGGAATGGTAACAGAACCAAAAGAAATTCGATGACAGGTAAGATTTATTCCTCTTTGTTTTTGTCAGTTTTATTTCATGGAGTATTTATCTTTGTGCTGATGTTTAGTGTAAAAAACTCTATGGTAGATACTAAAGAAATGACTTATGTAACTTTGATTCAAGAAAGTATTAATACATCAATCACATATACATCAGAGAAAGAAAGCAAGGTCATAGAAAAAGATACTCAAACAAAACAAAAAGATCTTTCAGAAAACTCCTTGGAAAAAACACGGAAAACAACAAAAGAGGATGAACAGAGATGGAAAGAAAGAGTTGATGCTCTTAGGGCAAAAAAGAAAGTTCTTGAACAAGCTCAATTTGGTTCTATTGAATATAAAACCAAAAATAATAGTATTAAAGTAGTTTCACCAACTTACTTAGCACTAATTTCAGGTTTAATAAGGTATCACTGGAATATTCCTGAAACAGTTCCTAAGAATCTTGAGGCAGTTATTTCAGTAAGAATTCTTCCAGATGGTCAAATTATAATAGAGGGATTTGAGAAAAGCTCAGGAAATACACTTTTTGACTCTTCAGTAATTAAGGCTATTAAAAACTCATCACCTCTTCCTCCTCCAAAAGATGAAGTAGTTGTTGGTTTAAGATTTAAACCATGAGTTTGATATTGATTTTATCTATCTTTATAACTTTCTTTATTGAGCTATCATTTGCAGAGAAAATTTATCTTGATATAACTCAACCAAAAATAAAAAAACTAAGTTTGGCAATAGAGGGATTTGAAAAACATCCAGTTTTATTTAGTACTATAAAAGAAAATCTTGAATTCACCGAGTATTTTAAGGTTTATGGTCCTTTTCCATATAAAGGAGAAAAGTTTGATCCTTCTTTATGGAGAGCTTCTGATGTTGAGATTGTTGTAAGAGCAGAAACCTTAGATAAAATTCTAATTCAAGTATTTACAGTCACTTCACCATCACCAATCTTTAAGAAAGAGTATTATCTTAAAGATGATGAATATACAGGAAATATTATTTCTTCTGACATATACCAACTTTTGACAGGCAAAAAAGCACCTTTTTTTAATCGCATAGTATTCTTAAGAAAGTTTTCTAAATCAATGGGAATTTTTATAAGTAGTTGGAATGGTAAAAATCTTTATGATACAGGAATAAGAAGAGAGATAATCTCAAGAGTAGTTTTAAAGCAAAACAAAGTTTTTTATTCATCTCTTAATGGAAGATTTTGGAGTATAGAGGTATATGATATTTCTAATAAAAGTAACAGGGAAATAATTAGAAGCAGAGCTTTACTTCAGCTTGGAGATGTAATAAACAACTCACAGTTTCTATATTTAGAAAATTATGGTGACTCCTCAGAAATAAAAATATCGGATATATACGGTAATAAAAAGACTATTTACTCATCATTATGGGTTGAGTCTTCTCCTAGGTGGTCATCCTCAAAGGTATTTTTTGTATCAAATAGAGCAGGTTCACCACAGATTTATCAGATTACTAAAGAGGGGCTGCCAAGAAGAATAACATTTCAAGGCAATTATAATACAGAACCTGCAGTAAATCCTGATGAAAATAAACTTGCTTTTTCTTCACGTACAGAAGGATTTCAGATTCATATTCTTGATTTATTATCTGGTATGCAAACCCAGATAACAAAGGAAGGAAATAATGAACAGCCTTCTTTTTGTCCTGATGGTCATTTTTTAACAATAATGTCAGACAGAAGAGGTAAAAAGGAGATATATCTTATAAGTTTAGATGGAGTTATTCAAAAACCTTTGACAACTGGATATCTGCCTTACTGTTCAAAATAAAATGGTCATTTCAGGAATAGATAGATTTGAAAATACTTTACCTAAAAGATTTTATGGAGTTAAGGCAGGATTACTAATTCATCCCGCATCAGTAAACAAAAAAATTATACATACAAAAGATATTCTACTTAAAAGTAAAAAAATTAAAATAACCGCTTTTTTTGGGCCACAACACGGAATATTTGGAAATACACAGGATAATATGATTGAGTGGGAAAGTTTTATTGATAAAAAAACAGGAATTCCTGTATACAGTCTTTATGGAAAAACAAGAAAGCCAACCTATGAAATGCTAAAAAATATTGATCTTTTCATTGTTGATCTTCAAGATATAGGAGCACGTTATTATACATTTATTTGGACAATGGCTTTGTGTATGGAAGCTTGTGAAGAATTAGGAATTCCAATGATAGTGCTTGACAGAGTAAATCCAATCGGAGGAGAGATTACTGAGGGTCCACTACTTAATCCTAATTTTTCCTCTTTTGTCGGGCTTCATCCTTTACCTATAAGACACGGAATGACAATTGGAGAGATCGCTCTTTATTTCAGAGATAGATTTTATCCCAAGCTTGACCTTACAGTAATACCTCTTAAAGGATGGAGACGTATTCAATGGTTTGATGAAACAGGGCTTCCTTGGGTAATGCCTTCTCCAAATATGCCCACACTTCATACTGCTACTGTTTATCCTGGAATGTGTCTTTTTGAAGGAACAATAATAAGTGAAGGAAGAGGTACAACAAGACCCTTTGAAATATTTGGTGCACCATTTATTGAGCCAGAAAAACTCGTAAAACGTCTTAAAGATTTTAAATTAAATGGAGTCATATTTAGACCCCTTTATTTTACTCCTACATTCAATAAGTTTTCAGGTGAATTATGTGGTGGTGCACAAATCCATGTTACTGATAGAAAAAAATTTAAACCCTTTAAAACAGCAGTTGCTATTTTGATTGCTATTTGTGATTTATATCCAAACATTAAATTATGGAGAAAACCACCATATGAGTATGAGTTTGAAAAACTTCCCTTTGATATCCTTGCTGGTTCTGAGAGATTAAGAAAAGAGATTGAAAAAGGAGTTTCTTTAAAAGATATGGAGAGTTGGTGGATAAAGGACACTTATGCCTTTGAAAAAATAAGAAAACATTATCTTCTTTATGATTAAGGGATTTATACTTGCTGCAGGCTTTTCCAAGAGACTTAGACCAATTACTGAATATATTCCAAAACCTTTGGTTCCCATATTAGGTGAGCCTCTACTTGATTATATTTATAAAGTTTTGAAAAATGCTGGAATTAATGATATAGGAATAAATCTTCATTACAAAGCAGATGAGATAGAAAGATACATAAGAGAAAACCACTTCAGCCTTAAGATATTTTTTGAGAAAGATATTTTAGATACAGGTGGTGCACTTTATAATGCAAAAGATTTTCTCAAAGACAGCATTTTTGTTGTTCATAACTGTGATATCTATTGGGATGGAAATATAAAAGAGGCTATTGAATGGCATATTAATACAGGCAGTGTAATAACTCTCTTGGTTCATGATTATGCTTTAGATAATAAACTAATTGTTGACAATGAAGGAAATTTGATTAGTATCAAATTTGAAAAATTTTCATCTAACTCTTTATCTTCCTTTAAATTGCTTGCTTTTACTGGAGTTGCCATATATAGTCCTGATATATTACAACTTCTTCCAAAGGGTCCTTCATCTATAGTTGATTTATGGTTTAATGCTAAAAATAAAGGTTTAAAGGTGAAAGTATTTCCTGTAAAATATAGCTTCTGGTATGATATAGGTACACCAGTAAGATTTGCCCAAGCAGTCTTTGAGAAGCTAAGAAGAAACTTCACTTCTATATACGTTCATCCCACTTCCTTTGGTTGTGATTTAGTGGATGCTAAAGGTAATTTGGTAATTGAAAAAAATGTTAAGATTAAAAAACCATTTAAGTGTAAAAATCTCATTATTCTTCCAGAGACAGAAGTATTTATAGAAAGTGAATACATTGAAGACTGTATAATTTGTAAGAATTTAGTAATTCCTGTCGGAGATTGGAAAAAAGAAAGTGAAAGCTTAAGTTATGGTGGTTCTACAAGAAGATATTTTAGAAAAAAAGATAAAGTATTTTGTGAGTGGGAAGAATTAGGAGAAGAGTTTAAAAAAACAGTTTTATTAGGGAAGTTTTTTAAGAAAAAGGGATTTCCTGTTGCTGAAATATTTGAAGTAAAAAAGGAAGAAAAACTGATTATATTTGAAGACCTTGGAAATTTAACTCTTTATAGTTGGCTTCAGTGTAAAAGAAAAGATGAAGAAATTCTCAGTGTTTATAAAAAAATCATTGAAAAAGTTGTAATACTTCACTTTAAAATTTCTCAAGAAATATCAAAGTTAAAAATCAATTTACCAGAGTTTGACTATGAGTACTTTAGATGGGAAAGCAATTATTTTCTTAAAGAATGCGTAGAAGATGTTTTTAAACTTAATTTTTCCAATCTTATTGAAGATTTACAAAAAGAACTTCATCTTATTGCAGAGAAACTCTCAAAATCAAAAAAAGTGATTCTTCATAGAGATTTACAAAGCCAGAATATAATGCTTAAAGATGATAAAATATATTTTGTTGACTATCAATCAGCCAGATTAGGTCCGCCTGGATATGATTTAGCCTCTTTACTTTGGGATCCCTATGTTAATTTAACCGATAGAGTAAGAAAAGAGCTTATAAATTACTATATTGAAAAAGCTAAAAATTTTTGCTTTTCAGCTTTGGTTTTAAATTCCTATGAAAACTTCAAAGAAGAACTCTGCCTCTGCAGAATTCAACGGCATATGCAAGCATTGGGTGCTTATGGTTTTTTATCCTTAAAAAGAAGAAAGAAAAACTTTCTAAAATTTATTCCATCTGCGCTAAACTTACTTACAGTTGATATTAAAGAGTCTTCTTTAAAACTGTCTTCCTTAGAAAAACTTGTTAATGATTTAAAAGCTAATTTAACTTTATTGTCTGATACTTACAGTTATATATGATACTCTTCCTTGTCTATAAAACCATACAATAGCTTCTGTCTTGGTTTCCTTAGCTACTCTTGTAAAATCTTTAACATTGTTAATCTTTTCATTGTTAATTTCTATAATTACATCTCCTTTTGTGAGTAATCCTTCAACATGAGAACCTGGTTCAATATATGTTACTACAACTCCGTTAATTTTTTGAGGAATTTTTAGCTGATTTCTTAGTTTAGTTGTTAACTCTTCAACATGCACTCCTGCTAATACTGACTCTGCTAAAGAGACCTTTCTTTCTGCAGGAAGTTCTCCAATTGTAACAGGTATTGAATATTGTCTATTTTCCCTTATTATCTCAATAGTTACTCTTTTTCCGGGAGAAGTATTTGCTACAAGATTTCTTAGATGGGCAGAGTCTTCAACTTCTTTGCCGTCAAAGCCTATAATAACATCTTTTCGCATAAGTCCTGCTTTTTCAGCTGGACTTCCTTCATCTACATCGGTAATAACAGCACCCTTTATTTCTTTAAGTTTTAGTCTTTTTGCCATTTCATTATCCAGATCCTGAACTGTTACTCCGAGCCATCCACGGACTACTTTTTTATTCTTTATCAAACTTTCCATAACTACCTTTGCCATGTTACTTGGAATAGCAAATCCTATTCCCTGATATCCTCCTGTGGTGCTAAATATGGCTGTATTTATTCCCACAAGTTCTCCTCTAACATTAACTAAGGGACCACCTGAGTTTCCAGGATTAATTGCTGCATCTGTCTGAATAAAGTCTTCATAATCAGCAATTCCTACATTGGCTCTGCCTGTAGCACTCACAATTCCGCTTGTAACTGTAAGATTAAGGCCATAAGGATTTCCAATAGCTATTACTGTTTCGCCAACTCTTAGTTTATCAGAGTCTCCCCACTTGATAGGACGCAATCCTTCTGCTTTTATCTTTATAACTGCAATATCTGTTTTGGCATCATAACCGATTACTGTTCCATCAAAAACTCTTTTATCATAAAGTTTTACCTTAATTTCATCAGCACCTTTAATTACATGATAGTTAGTAAGAATATGTCCTGATGAATCAACGATTACTCCAGAACCAAGAGATGTTTGAGTATACTCTCTTTGTCTGTTAAATAGTTCGCTTAGTTCATCATCAAAAAATCTTCTAAAAAAGGGATCATTGAAAGGAAAAGGAATCCAAGGTCTTTTAATTTTCTTTGTAGTATAGATGTTTACTACTGATGGTCTTACAGCTTGAATAACTTCTGCCATAGCACTTCCAAACTTTGAAAGTATCTCCTGTGATTCCTTTGATATCTGATAATCCTCAGAGAATCCTTTTGATTGAATATCAAGCTTTGATGAAATGATTAATCCGATTGTTATTCCTATAAAAATAAGTATAACTGCTGAAATAATGTATTTTTTATTCATTGTCATTTAACACCTCCTACTTTTTAAGTTTCTCCCAATCCTTTAAAAACCTTTCAATACCTATGTCTGTAAGAGGATGTTTAATAAGTTGTTTTATTACAGAATAAGGAATTGTTGCAATATCAGCACCAATTTTGGCTGCCTCAAGAACATGAATTGGATTACGAATACTTGCAACAATTATCTCAGTGTGAAAGGCATAGTTTTCAAAGATTATTTTAATATCTCTTATGAGTTGTACTCCGAAATGACTTATATCATCAAGTCTTCCAACAAAGGGACTTACATAAGTAGCACCAGCCTTTGCTGCTAAGAGTGCTTGCATAGGAGAAAAAACGAGAGTTACATTCGTCTTTATTCCATCCTGGGAAAGCTTTTTAACTACTCTTAGTCCATCTTCAGTCATTGGAATTTTAATAACAATATTTTTATGAATTTTACTTAAATCATAGGCCTCTTTTAACATATCTTCAAATTTTAAAGAGACTGCCTCAGCACTTACTGGTCCATCTACAATTTCACATATCTCCTTAAGTAAAGATAAAGGCTCTTTACCTTCTTTTGCAAGTAAAGAAGGATTTGTTGTCACTCCATCAATTAAACCAGCTTCCCAAGTTTTCTTTATTTCTTCCAGATTGGCTGTGTCAATGAAAATCTTCATTCTTCTTCCTCCTTAGTGATTTTGATTATAAAGTTTTCGCCATCTTTTTCTATTATCAAGCCATAAAAAGGAGCTATCTCAAAAAGTGTTCTTCCAAATAGCAATGGTAATACATCATCTGAAACTGTTAGTTTTTCTTTTATCCAGTCTCTTATGGATAGATCATAAAGAATCATCTCTGCAATCTTTTCTGTGTTTTCTTCTTTTCCCTTTCTTAATTCATTTATTAAATCAACAAATTTGACAACAGAACATTTTTCTTCATGTTTTTTTAATACTTCCTCTATTAGTTCAACTTCTCTGAATAAGTCAGCTCTCGTTAACCTCTTTTTATCAAGTCCTGTAATGGTAAAATTTTGTGACCAACATTCATATTGTCTGCATACTGATGGTCTATTTTCATAAATTGTGCAACCTTCTTTAAGATCATAAAAAAGACATGTAAAGCTTCCGAATATTGGTTTTACCTTAATTAGTTCCATTGAAGAGTAATAACTATCACCATCTATAGAAGAACGAATTTTTTCCCCTTCTCTTATTGTATAAAGCTCTCTTTCAGAAATGACACCTTCTATAAGAAGATGTATATCTTCTTTAAGAATTACGGGAGTGTCTCTTCTACAGCATTCACCACAACGGTCGCAGCTTGTTTTTGCTGAAAATCTCATTATTTTAGGTTTTCCATCAGGTGTATATCCTTGAATTGTGTGAGAATATCTCTTTTCTTTCTTATTTGGGTTATAAACGGTCCCATCAGGTAAGATTATCTCAAAATTTGAAGAATTTTCTTTCATTTTTTCTCTCCTTCTAATAAAATTTTATGGATTAGTTCAATATAATGAAGTATTTTTTTATCTTTCATTGCAGACTTAAACTGAATTATGCAGTTTGGACAAGAAGTAACTATCATATCCATTTTGTTATATTCTAAAACTTTTTTTCTCAGAATATCCATAGATTCTTTTTCAAATAAAAAAGAAAAAACTCCTGCAAAGCCACAACAACCACTTTTTATTTGAAGGTCATTTATGCTAAATTTTTTTAATAATTCTAATACTTTATCTACGTCTTTGAGATAGTTAGATGAATGGCAGGAAGCATGAAATCCTATCTTATGTTTTTTAAAATCTGAAATAGAATAATTTAATTTTTTTTGTGATTTTTCAAATAGTTCATAAACTTTTAAGATGGAGATTTTTTCTCCTACAATCTTTTCGTAAATGTCTTCAATAAAGTGAGAACATGTAGGACATAGAGTTACTACTCCATCAATATTAAAAGATTTATAGATTTTTATGTTTTTCTGGGCAAGTTTGATTGCTTCTTTTTTGAAGCCTGCTGAAAGAAGAGGTGCTCCACAGCAGTGCTGTTTGGGAACAATGACTTCATAGTTTAGCCAATTAAGGACATAGATTAAAGAATTAGTTATTGAAGGTATTAAATAATTTGCTGTACAGCCTGAAAAGATTGCTATTCTTCCAGAAGATTTTAGTTTGCTGTAGACTTGAAGATGATTAGATTTTTTGAGCTTAATATTTAAATTTAAAAAATTTTTTAAGTATGAAAGCTTCATAATTTTTAAAAAAAACTTAAAATGACTAAGATTTTGTAAAATTGAACAGAATAATCCAGGATAAAGAGAAAAATATTTAAATAGATATAGCAGCGTACTTTTTTTCATTTTTGCTCTTGTTTCATAGATTAGACTACTTATGTTTAAATTTAAGGGGCATGAATTTTCGCATGTTCCACATAGAAGACAGCTAAAAATTCTTTTTTTCAATGATTTTTCAGAGCCCACTTCTTTTTCTAAGGTTTTAATAAGAAATATCCTTCCCCGTGGAGAAAATGATTCATTAAGAAAAATCTGATAACTTGGACAGAGTTGTTTACATTTTCCACATTTATTACATTCGGTAAGGAAGTCCATTTTACTATATGTTTTTATGAATAGAGTAGTTTTCTTGATGTAAGTGAGAGTCTTTTTTGATTGTTATTCTTATTTTCTTTGTATTTTCAATTTCCTCTATAGAGTCTCTTTCCTCATCGGTTAATAGATCAGCCACATGGGGATTTGCTATTACTGTTATTTCTGCTCCTTTAGGAACTGTTATAAATTTGAGTTTTCTTAAGATTTCATAGGCTACACTTCTTATGCTCTTTACTCTTCCTTTACCTTCACAGTATGGACAGATATCACATAGAATATGTTCAAGGCTTTCTCTTGTTCTTTTTCTTGTCATCTGAACTATTCCGAGTTCTGTGATATTATAGACTGTTGTTTTAGCTCTATCTTTTTTTACTGCCTCTGTCATTGCATTTATAATTTTTTGTTTGTTTTCTTCTTTTTCCATATCTATAAAATCCACTAATATAATACCTCCAAGATTTCTAAGTCTGATTTGATAGGCTATTTCTTTGACTGCTTCAAGGTTTGTTCTTAAGATGGTATCTTCAAGATTTTCCTTGCCTACAAACCTTCCTGTGTTTACATCTATAACTGTCATTGCTTCTGTTTGGTCAATTACAATATATCCTCCAGATTTTAACCATACTTTACGTTGCAAAGCTCTATCAAGATCAACTTCTACTCCAAATGCATCAAATAGTGGTTCTTCACCTTCATATAGTTCTATCTTGTCTGCAATTCTTGGAAAATAAACCTGAGCAAACTCCTTGAGTCTTTGCCATTCTACATAATTGTCAATTATCATTCTATCTACATTTTGATTCATAAAATCTCTTAGGCTTCTTAAAACTAAGTCAAATTCACTGTGAATAAGAGATGGAGCATGAACTTTGTCTTTTTTCTTTTGAATGTTATCCCATAGAAGAAGAAGAAAATCAATATCTTTACGAATTTCTTCCTCTGTCGCATCTTCACTTACTGTTCTCATAATTAAGCCAAATCCCGGAGGTTTTATCTTTGATGCAAGCTCTTTTAACTCTTTTCTTTTTTCTTCATTTTCTATTTTTCTTGATACACCAATATGTTCCATTCCTGGCATAAGTACAACATATCTTCCAGGAAGAGTTATTCTTGATGTAACTCTTGCTCCTTTTGTTCCGATAGGATCTTTTGCAACTTGAACAAGTATTTCTTGTCCTTCTTGAATCAAATCTTCAATAGAGAAATCTCTGAAATCAGTCCTAATTTCATCAGGTTTACGAGTCTTTTGAGTTTCATCAGGCTTTGAAATGATTTCTGTTTCTTCTTCTACTTCAAAAAATGGATAAATTTCTTTAATTCCACCCTTTATATCATCAACATAAAGAAAAGCAGCCTTATCTAATCCTATATCAACAAAACAAGCCTGCATACCTTTTAAAACTTTAACTACTCTTCCTTTATAGATATTTCCGACATAACTTGAGTCTCCTTTTCTTTCAATATAAAACTCAACAACTTGTCCACCTTCTAAAAGAGCCACACGGCATTCTTGCTTTGTTACATTTATTAAAAGTTCGTTACTCAAGGTTCTACCAATCCTCCTTCAAAGCCATACATGGCTAATCTTTTTATCTGTAAATCTCTAAGTTGTTTACCAAAAAGTGCATTAACGATTTCAGAGATTCTTGCTTTTTGTTTTGTATCTTTAACTATTATACATACTTCTTTATCATTAACTTGAATGTCCTCTATAAAATCCCTAAGTAAAAAGGTTTTTCCATCTCTTTCTATGATAATGTTTTCTATAGCTTTTTTATCGAATAAGAAATTCTCTTTAGTTTTAATGCAGTATTTATAAATCTGAATGAATGAGTTAAGAGATGGAGCAGTTTTAGGAATTGTTTTTGCTTTAGTTATCTTTAATCCTTCAGGTAAAATTTCATTTAATCTTTTAATGTATTCTTCTTTGAATTCACCGTAAATTTTTAAGTCAAAATACTCTTTCTCACTTTCAACTCCTACAGGAAGTGAAGGACCAAAAGATATCTCAGGTTTTGGATGGAATCCTTTTGAAAGAACAAAGGGAATTTCTGCCATTCTTAAGGCTCTTGTAATAAAGCTACTTAATTCAAGTTGTGAAAGATACTTCATTATTCCTAACTTAGTATGACAAAATCTGACAATGGTAGTTTTTTCCTTATTAAAGGGAGTTATATAGTTAAAATCTGAAAAAGTGAAACTTTTCTCATATTTAGATTTTTTATCTTTTGTTTGACAACTAAGTCCACAGCCTTCGCATTTTACTGTGCATTCATCTGTTCTTTTTATACTTAATGCTCTTTCAAGTTCTCTTATAAGAAACTCCTTTTTTATTCCATAATCTATAAAATCCCATGGAAGTGGTTCATCAGTTGAATATTCCCTTGTGGCATAGGAAAAAAGATCCACTCCAGTTTTATCCATAGCAGAAAGCCATCTTTGGAAATCAAAAAGCTCTGTCCAAGCTGATAAAACTTCTCCATTTTGCCAAGCTTTATATATTACATCACCAACTTTCTCATCTGCTCTTGAAAGAGATGCTTCAAGAAGACTCATTTTGGGATCATGTCCTTTGTAATGAACTTTAATACGCTGAAAAGAGTGTTTTATAAACTCAAGTTTTTCTTGCATTACTTTAAGGGGAATCTGCCCCAGCCATTGAAAAGGAGTGTGAGGTTTTGGAATAAATGGAGAAACAGTTATATTTATTTCCACAAACTTTTTAGTAAAAATTTTTGCAAGCTTTATGATTCTTTTTGAAAGACTAACGATTTCCTCAATATCTTCATCGGTTTCTGTGGGAAGTCCTATCATAAAGTATAGTTTAATATTTAGCCATCCTTCCTCAAAGAGAAATTTGCAGGCTCTTTCAATGTCTTCATTTGAAATGTTTTTATTTATTATACATCTAAGTCTTTCTGTTGCCGCCTCTGGTGCTATTGTGAATCCTGTTTTTCTTGTAGTTTTTATTTTCTGAAGAAGTTCTTTAGTAACTTTATCGGCTCTGATTGATGGAAGAGAAATAGCAATTCCTTTTTCAGAAAAGTTTTTATTTAAAGCATCGATAAGCTCAATAAGATAGGGATAATGTCCAATACTAAAGGAAAGTAGAGAGATTTCTTCATAACCTGTATTTTCTATTGATTTCTTAGCTATATCTAAAACTTTTTCAGGAGTTCTTATCCTTAAGGGTCTATAAATCATTCCTGCTTGACAGAATCTACAACCAGACGGACATCCTCTTGATACTTCTATTGATACTCTGTCATGGATAATCTTTGCATAGGGAAGAACAGGTTTAGTTGGAAACTCAGCATCATTTAAGTTATTGATGTATCTACGCTTTACAGCCTTTTTACCTACATAAGGAACATAAAAGCCTTCAATATGACTGATTTCCTTAAGAAGCTCTTCCTTTTTTCCTTGAGAGTTTTTCCATTCTCTATAGATATTTACAAGCTCAACTATAGCTTCTTCTCCTTCTCCAATTAAAAATACATCTATAAAATGAGACATAGGAAGAGGATTTGAACTACAAGGACCTCCTGCAATTATTAAAGGATATTTTTTCTCTAATCTGTCTTGCCAAAGTATAGGAATTTGTCCAAGATATAGCATATTCAGTACAGAAGTATAAGAAAGCTCATACTGGAGACTAAAGCCAACAATGTCAAAATCTTTAAGTGGTCTTTTGGTTTCAAGAGAGGTAAGTGGTTGTCCTTTCTTTTTTAAGTATTCCTGAAAATCAATCCATGGAGAGAATACTCTTTCTGCATATACATCGGGAATATTATTGAGAATATGATAAAGAATTTTCAATCCTAAATGAGACATACCGATTTCATATATATCTGGAAAACAAAGGGCAAATCTTATTAGATTTTTGCCATCCTTTATAATTGAATTAAGCTCTCTGTTAATGTATCTTGTGGGTTTTTCAAAATAAAGAAGATTCATAACTTAATTAAAACAAAGGTGAAATCTTTTATTCAATCAAAGAATCAATCTCTTTTTCTGGTAAAGGAGTGGCAAATAAAAATCCTTGAACAAAATCACATCTCATTCTTTTTAAAGTTTTAAACTGTTGTTGAGTTTCAACTCCCTCTGCTAAGGTTTTCTTCTTAAGTCTTTTAGCAAGGTCTATTATTGTTTTAACGATAGCGAAACTCTTTTTATCACTAACCATATCTCTAATAAAGGTTTTGTCTATCTTTACAATATCAATAGGTAAATCCTTAAGATAAATCATTGATGAATATCCTGTTCCAAAATCATCTATAGCAATTTTTGGTGGATTTTTCATTTTTTTTATCTCTAAGAGAACTTTTGTTGTTTGTTCAGGATTATCAATAAAGATTCTTTCAGTTATTTCTATTGTAAGTTTATTCCTTACCATAGATGGAATTTCGGAAAAAATAGATATGATGGCAGGATTACTAATGGTTTTTCCAGAAATATTAAGTGACACATTTATTTTCCATTTTTTAATTTTTTCAATAACTTCAGCGATTGCCCATTTTTCAAAATTAATAAGATGATGACTATTTTCTAAGTAATCAATAAAAATATCAGGTTTATATATTTTCCCATCTTTATCAATAATTCTTACAAGAGCCTCAACTCCAGCAATTTTTAAGGTTTTAGAATTAAAATAGGGTTGATAATAAAAGGTGAATAAATTTTCCCTTGAAGCTTTAGCAATTAAGTTGAAAACTCCCCAAAGTTTTTCAGTTTCTTTTTCAATTTCAGGGTTAAAGAACAGAATTACTCCAGGTCCAGATTTTTTAGCTTTTTGTAAGGTGATGTCAGTTCTTTCATAAAGAGTTTTAAAATTCTCTCCGTCCTTTGGAAAAACTGATATTGCTGCATTAATATTTATAGAAATTGTTTTTCCATCTATATCAAAAAAAGAGTTATTTAGTTCATATAACTTAGAGTATGCTTTATATATATCATCAAGAGTCTTTGCTAATAAGTAAACTCCAAAAGTGTCGGCAGATATTCTTGCTATAGCATCGGTATTTTCAAAAATATTTCTAATTTTTTCTGCAAACTTTATTAGAATTTGATCACCAATATAAATTCCGTGAATTTTATTCAAATAACTCATATCATAGATATCTATTAGAATAAATAAACCAAAAGCAGCGGTTTCACTTAGCTTTTGAGATACGCTTGTTGTAAAACCATTTAAATTAAGAAGTCCTGTAAGACCATCATAGTTTTGAAGTTTTTGTATCCTTTCAGAAAGTTTTATTTTTTCAGTTACATCTCTTGCAACAGCAACAAATCTTAGAATATTACCAGGAAGTTTTACAGGAATAATCTTTAAATCCGCATGGAAAATTTCACCGTTTTTCTTTCTATTTGGTGTTATTGCATTAAAAATTTTGCCAGAAAGAATTGTATCCCACATTTCTTTATAAAACTCTGGAGGATTTAATCCTGACTTAAATATTCTTGGATTTTTGCCAATTAGTTCTTTCTCTGTGTATCCACTAATTCTCTCAACTGCTTCATTAATATAAAGAATATCACCTTTTTCATCAGTAACAAGTATCCATGTGTCAGAGTTTTTAAGTGCCTCTGATATAATAATGTTATGCCTTATTTTGTCAACTCTTTCAAGGGCAAAGGAAATATCATATTGAATTTCTCTTAGTATATCCAGCACTGATTCATTGAAAAAATTTGGAAACTCTGAATAAATATTTAAAAATGATATTACTTTGTCAAACTTAAATAAAGGAATTATACATGATGATTTGAGGCCTTTTTGAAAATAATTCTCTAAGTTATAATTTATAAGAATTTCGCCTTTAAATAATTTATTATCGGGGGGAAGAGTCCTCGTTAAGTTACTTTTATCAAAGGTGTTAATTACTGTTTTATCTTTACTGTAAACATATTCAGGAATAATATTGTTTTTTTCTAATTTACCTATCCAAGCAAATTTTAAGTTTAGTTTTTCAACCAAAGATTTACAGATGCCACTGTATATCTCTTCTTCAGTCATTGATTGAATAATAATTTTATTTATCTCCATTAGAATTCTTTTGAATTTCTCTTCATATTTTTTTGATGTAATATCATAAAAGACTACAAAGCCTGAATAAAGACCTCTAAAAAGTATCGTATTGGCAAAACATTCAACAAATACTAAAGAGCCATCTTTTTTCTTAAAACGAATATCATATATTTTAGAGAATTTTTCACCTCTTAGCCTTCTTTGGATGGCATCAACAACTTCTTTTCTGTCTTCTTCATAGACAATATCAATGCTACTCATTTTATATATTTCATCTTCTGAATATCCAAGCAGATTTTTTGCATAATCATTTACGAATAAAATCTTATCATGATAAATAAGGACTCCAATATTTGGTGAAGATATTAAAGCTTCTGATATGTCAGAGTAAGCCCAGTCCTGAAGCATTATGTCAAGTTGCCTGTATAAAGCTTTTAGATTATGGATTTCTTCAGGATTTACTTCTTCAAAATCTTCAACAGACAATAACTTATCTTTAAAGCTTGCCATTGATGGATGCATAAGAATATAATGTGAAATCGGAAAACAAAAATCTCTTGAGAAATTTATTGTATGGTCATCTTTTAGATCTTCTGAAGATTGAATATAGACAAACCCTATATCAGCCTTTTCTTGTTTTATAAGACTAATTACTTCATCATAGTTATTTGCAAAGATTAAATTAAACTTTTTGTATTCTTTTTTATGCAATAACAGTGGAAGAAGGAAGTATCTCTGATTTATTAAAGCCACTTTAATTACATCTTTTTTAGGAGAGTAAGACTTTGAGAGAATACTACATAGAATATCATCTTGATTTTTTAATTTACCTAATATCAAATAGCCTTTTTCAAAAAGATTGATAGTTGTATCAGGATTAGCATAGTAAAACTCATATTTTTGCTGGTCAGAGCATAACTCTGAGAAGTTACTAAATGTTTTTAGCTTTACTTTTTTCCCTATAATTTCTGAAAACTTACGAGCAATTTCTTCCCATTTTACTAAATTTTTGTCCTGACAATGAGGGCATAAAGCTAAATATAATAAATCTTCCATATTAAAACTTTGTCAATTTTGAAATTTCATCATTAACTTTTATTACTGTAGAAAAAACTTTATATGTTTCATTAAGCATCGAGGCAGTATTTGTAATTCTCTTTGAGACATCTGTTAAGACCTGACTTTGCTCTTCAATGGCAGTTGAAAGAGTATTTACCGCATCTCCCACTGTATCAGACATGGCTTTTGTTTTTTCAAATGATTGTCTTATATTCTTTATATCCTTCTCAATGCTTAAGAATAGTTCTCTTATCTTTTCAACTTCTCCTACAGCAGAAATTACCCTGTCTTTAAGATCCCCAAGAATTTTTCCTATATCCTTTGTTAAAGCTTCTGTTTTCTGTGAAAGCTTTCTTATTTCATCAGCTACAACAGCAAAACCTCTTCCAGCTTCTCCCACTCTTGCTGCTTCAATAGAGGCATTAAGAGCAAGTAGATTAGTCTGATCAGCCACGTCTGAGATTGCGGTTACAACATTGCCAATATTTTCTGTAGCATTTCCAAGATCCTTTATATTGTTTACAACTTCAATAATCTTACTGTTGTAAGATTCTATATCTTGAACTCTTCTTTCCAACTCTTCATCCATTGTCTCATTCTGAATAACCATAGCTTTAACTTCCTCATTAATTGAGGCAATGCTTTTAGACATATCTCTTATTGTTGCATCTATTTCTTCCATAGCAGTTGCAATTGAGGAGACCTCGTCCTTTATTCTTGAGAAATTGGAGTCAATAAGTCCCATAGTGTTTGATATTGTGGATCCTACAATGTTGGATTTTATTATTCCAGAGGAAAGTGTTTTGATAAGTGAAAGATTCATATCTACTGATTTTTTATTTTCAGAATTTGTCCTTTTTTTCCTAAAGAACATTCTTCTTTCTCCTCCTATTTATAGAATTCATCAGCTATGTCAACTCCACATTTTAATCCTCTTAACCAATTAAAAAATTTCTGAATATGTTCTTTTTTGTAGATTATAGCACCATGCTGAGGTGCAATCATATTTATTTCAAGTTTAGAAATTCTTTCAAGATATTTTCTTACAATACTATTTGAGGCAAGATATCTACGATGAAATCCTTCCATTAACTTTAAATGGCTGTCAAAGTCTTCAACATATACATATCTGTGACCTTTGGGAAATATAGCTGCTCCAAGATCTCCACTAAATAGAATCTTTGAACGAGGATCATAAAGTTGAAAGTTAGCTACAGAATGTAAAAAATGTGCAGGAATTATTTCAAGATAATCTCCAGTTGGTAGATTAATCCTTCCTCCACCTTCATCTAATGGAACTATTCTACTCATATCAAATATTCCATAGTGGGGTAAAAATCTAACCCACCACTTAGATATATAAACCTTTGCATTTGTTACACTAAGCCAGAGGGCAACACCTGAGGATACATCAGGATCTTGATGGGAAAAAAACAGATGTTCTATTTTTTCAAGCTCTACATATCTTGAGACATTTGCAACGACTCTGGGAAAAACATGAACTCCTCCTGGATCCAGAATTATACCTACTCCTTTGTTTTCTATTAAGTATTGATTTACCTGAACAAGTCCTTCTTCTTCATGTTCTTCCCAACCAAGCCATATAAATCTGTGTACTCCATCATTATAAAGAGTATCGCCTCTTACAATATCAACTTCTTTGTTTAAAGAAGGCATATTTTTCCCTCCAAATTAAAATAATTTTAATTTTAACAAAAATATCTACTGTCGTAAAGTTTTCTTATTCCGGAAGCTCCTGAACATGTTTGAATGATGATAGTTCCCTTGCATTTTGACCTTATGGCATACCTCACATTTCATCTCTGATGAAATCGGAAAAGGAATTCCTTGATACTGTATCGGTTGAATATTATCTCTATTTTCACCATACTCATTAAAAGAAGGATATGTGGCATGGGGAGAGCTATGGCAACCTGTACATGGAATTTTTCCTGAGTTGTCTTTCCTATTTCTGTAAAGCTCTGTTTCATCTTGTGTCCATTTATTGAAAGCTCTTACATTTTTTTTAGGTTTTTGAAATCCTACATGACAGTTAAGACAGTCAGGTTGTTGTATCCATGGCTTTCTTGGTTTTATATCATATAAGGGTGTCTCTGGTTTTAGATTGCGAAGTAGTAGCTTGGCTGTTGTTGTTTCTTGTTGCGAAAGCAATACTGAAGAGGCATGTTCATCAAGTTTTCCATGGCATTGAGTGCAACCGATTCCTAATTTAGCATGAATATCTCTATTACATTTTGTATTTCCCTTTGCATCATTTGGATGACAAAAGTTACAGGCTTTTTCATCTTTCCATGGAATATAGTTTGCATGCCAACCATGCATGGAAGCTGAGAAACTGTTGTGTCCTTTTATACCTTTTGATTTTACAATGAAGTCTTCATGACATTTCTGACACATTTGTGGTTTGCCCTTTAAGGCGCTTTCAAGAAGTTTTGTTCCATGGTTTCTGTCATGAATTTTTAGTATATTTATTGCTGTCTCATCTGAAATTCCTGAAATACCATTCCATCTTGGTTTTCCTCCATGACATATAAAACATCTTAATTCAGTTGATACAGGTGCAACGAATAATGTGGATTGCAAGAGTTTGCCTGTTTTCTTGTCAACTGCTTTTGCTTCAAAAATTGGATAGGGATTAAAAACTCCATCATCTCTGTAAGGTAATACAGGGAGTCCTTCAACATAAAATATTTTTTTATCTTTGTTATAATCCAAGACTCCTTTAAGAGTTTTACCTGTAACTCCAGTATTTTCTGCTATTTTTTTCCCTGTTAGGGATTCTGAATACTTCCAAAAATCTGAATGCCTTGATGGATTTTCATATCCTTTCTGAACTACGTATTGAATCTCTATGCCTTCAGATAAGATCTCAGGTTTTTTACCTCTTTTTATTAAAATAGCTTGAAAAGAGCTTCCTGGATACAAAAAGGAAAACCATCTGTCTGAGTCAGTTATACATTTTTCTCCAAGAGTGCTCCAGACAAGTAGGACATATTCGTCTTTTTCAGGATTAAAAGAAGGTATAGTAATGTTTTCTTTTAATGGTTTAAACTCTGTTAATTTGTCGTCTTTCCTATTATGAAGACTTGCGATAAACTCTGCCAGAGCCTTCATCTCCTTTTCATTTCCAATGAATTTTGGCATGTAGTCTAAGATTTTTCCCTGTCCATAAAGTTGAGATAATATACCCCAATATGTAAGTCCCTCTGTTTTCTCTACTATATCATTTTTAATACCTCTTATCGTATGACAACTAAGACACTGAAGATTAAATATTTCTTTTCCTGCAATAAGCTTATTTTCTTCTGTAACTTCTTTAATTGTACTCCACTTTGCAAGCTTTAAGAATCCCTCTTTGTTTATTCTTTCTTCATCATGTACCAAAACTGAGGATGAATACATATATCCATAAATTACATAGGGTTTTCTTGCATACTCTCTCATATATTCAAAACTACCAATCCATGAAAGTCCTATTAAAAGAAGAACAAATACAGCTATTTTCTGAATTAACTGAGATGTCTTTGACACTAAAATTAGAGCTAAGATATAAACTAAAACCGAAGCTATGATAAATACATTAACAGCGTTTGTGGTCTGTTTATTAAGTATGAAATTCGTAAATCTTGCATTTTCTGGAATTGAGTAAAAGTACCAGAAACCAAAAATAAAAAGAAATGGGACAGGAACATAAAGCCACTTTATACAGTATTTAAGAAGTTGTTGTCTTAGGATTTGATTTTTTTCAAATACTGCTGTAACAAAGCCAAAAAGACCTGCAAACATTATGCATATAGCAGTTCTGAAAAATAGACTTGGTAGATTAGTAGGATTAAAAAATCCATCCCAAAAACTACCTGTCTTTAACCATTCTCCAGGAGTTAGCATAAAGGTTATTATGCCATTTATTACAAAAAGACTTAACCATGCAGCTACAGCATAAATAAATGCAATTTTTAGCCTGTCTCTGTCTGAAAGAGTATCAAACTTATAGTAATAAATAAGAAGAGAGATTATTTCTACAATAAAAAAAACCCACTCAATAGCCCATGCAAATACAAAAGTATGAATAAGAACAGAGGTAGCCCAAGGATTTGAAAGTGCAATAGAAAACCAGATTCCAACTCCCGATACACCTCCAAAAACCATTGTAAGAAGCAAAAAGAACCATATATGTCTGCGAACATAGTTTCTTAAGGCTATGTTACCTTCTTTAAAACTTTTAAGGTCTGTAAGCCAGAGAAATACTCCTCCACCAACTGCAAAATGAGACACGAAAACATGAAGCACTGCAATTAATGCAACTATAGTGCCAGAGTTAAGAAAGTAAAGTTCCCATATAGGATAATTCATTATCCTTTTTTGCCTTTTATAAAACTAATCTTTAGCATGTATATAATGACAGAAATTCCTAAAATGAAGATAACCAAGAATACTGCAAAAACATCCCATTGAGGAAGAATCTTTAGTTGAGATACACTAAAGCTTTCACTTAAGTGAAAGACTCTTAAGTTGTATCTGTTTATTATCATAGAAACCAAGGTTAATGTAAGAAAAATCAAACTGAGTTTTAATTTACCTTTAAGGGAAAAAAAGACTGATAGGAATGCAGTTACAACTCCAAATAAAAATACAGATGTGGCAAATATATCTTTTCCTATAAATTTTTTAATGACGTTTTCTGGAAGAGTAAGAAAAAACCAAAAACCAATGATGATCTGAATAATTGTCGCATAAGCAAAGATTTTTAAACCTTCCTTTAGTTTTTCTTCAGAGCTTTTTTTGAAGTATACACCATATACGATGCCACCTATTGCTAAGGATGC
The DNA here is from genome assembly GCA_039630505.1 of Thermodesulfovibrio sp. Lineage (GTDB taxonomy): Bacteria > Nitrospirota > Thermodesulfovibrionia > Thermodesulfovibrionales > Thermodesulfovibrionaceae > Thermodesulfovibrio. The sequence continues at coordinate 13,666 of JBCNUV010000002.1, read as the reverse complement.
TACAATAAAGTGCAAAAATCTTGGAGGAATGCTTGATACATTCCAAAGAAGAATTGTTCCTTTCCTATTTGAAAAATAAGAAATCCATTCTTCAGGCCTTTCCATCATTGAGAGATTATTTACAAACATAAAGGCAATATAGAAAATTATAAGAATAACTAAAAAGAGTGATAATTTTGCATAGTTTGATGCTCCAAATTTTTTGTAATGAAAATAGGAACTATAGTAGGCAATTATGAGAAAGGGAATAATAAGTATCCAAAAGGTTCCCATAAGAATAGAACTTGTATAAAAAAGATGTCCAAAAACAACTTGTAGAAATAAAAGGGCTGGAATGGCCATATTTATGCCGACAGCAAAAAGTATAGGTATGCTTTTAACTATAGATTTATTTGCATCAAAAAAGTCTTGATTTTTATTCCATTTATAGAGAATTATAAGGCTTAATCCAAGAATTGAGTTGATAATAATTATATGTATAAGAAAAAAAAGCTGCTCAAGAAAAATGAATATTTCGGAAGGAGCAGGAATTGGCTCGCTCTGAGGTATTAAATATATTTGATTCATTTTTCCGTGTAAATTTTAACATAGGTTTTGTATAAATTCAACAATAATTTTTTATAAATTTAGACTTTTTCCAAAAGCTAAGTTTACCTCAAGGGGAACTAAAAGAGAAAAATCTTTCATTTCATTTTTTACAATCTCGCTTACTTTTTCAATAATATTTTCCTCAACTTCAAGAACTATTTCATCATGAATTTGAAGTATAATCTTTGCATTAAGGTTTTCTCTTTTTAACCGATTATATATTCTTATCATTGCAATTTTTATAATATCTGCTGCTGTTCCTTGAACTGTTGAGTTTACTGCCATTCTTTCTGACTGCATTCTTAAAAACTGATTTGGACTATTAATATCTGCAATAGGACGAATTCTTCCAAAAAGCGTTCTTACATAACCATTCTTTTTTGCAAAATTTATTGTTTCTTCAATAAATTTCCTAACATTTGGATACCTTAAAAAATAAAGTTCAATCAATTCTTCGGCTTTTTCATAGGGAATTTTTAATGACTCAGAAAGACCAAAGGGACTTATTCCATAAAAGATACCAAAGTTTACGGTCTTTGCAACTCTTCTGTGTTCCTCTGTAACAGCATTCTCAGGTAAAGAAAAAATTTCAGATGCTGTAGCAGTGTGAATATCCTTTCCTTCCTGAAATGCTCGGATTAAAGAAAGGTCTTCGCTCATATGAGCTAAAACTCTTAATTCAATCTGAGAGTAATCAGCGGTAAGAAAAAGATATCCATCCTCAGGAATAAAGATTTCTCTTAATAAATTTGCCCATTCACCCTTTACAGGAATATTTTGCAAATTTGGCTCACTGCTTACTATTCTTCCTGTTACTGCCACTGTTTGAGACCATTTTGTATGAATTCTTTTAGTTTCAGGATTTATGTACTGTTTTAATGGAGTTAAATAACTTGAAAAAATCTTATTAAGAGTACGATAATTAATAACCTCTTGAGGTAGTTCATGTTGAATAGCGAGTTCTTCAAGCACTTCCATCTCTGTGGAACGTGCCTTTTTACCTCTTTTTCTGCTTTTAAGTCCCAATTTATCATAAAGGATTTCAGCAAGCTTTTTTGGTGAGTTAATATTAAATTCTGTGCCTGCAATTCTATAGATTTTTTCTTTAGTCTTGTCAATTTCTATAGATATTTGTTTAGTAAGAGCTTCAAGTTTTTCAGTATTAACCTTTATACCTGTCATTTCCATATCAAAAAGAACTTCTATAAGAGGCATTTCGATGTTAAAATAAACAGTTTCAAGTTCCTTTTCTTTTAATTCCTTACTTAGTTTTTCATAAAGTTCAAACATGTAAGGATTTATACTTTCATTTTTTTCATAAACCTTTCCCGTATACTCAAGAATAAGTTCATCAATACTATATTTGCCTCTATTTGGATTGATAAGATAAGCTACTATCATAAGGTCAAAGTAAGGTGGTTGAATCTTAATCTCAAAGTTTTTAAGCTTTTTTAGGACTTCTTTCACATTGTATATAATCTTTAAATTTTCAGATGATAAAATCTCATTGACTCTTGAATCTCTGAGAGATGTCTCATAAAAAGAGCCATCTATTCCTAAGATTATACTTTCTTCGTGAAGTGTTACTGTGAATTTTTCATATTCTTTAATTTTTTTAATTAGTTCCGCAGTATTGTTTTTTATGAAGCTAATTTGATTAGATGTAGGCTCTGAAACTTCTTTTATTATTTGTTTTAAAAGTGTATTAAACTCAAGTTTTCGAAAGATTTGAATAATTTTATCTCTGTCTTGCTCTTTTACTATAAGATCATCAAGTTTTAATTCAATAGGAGCATCTTTTTTTAACATAACAAGCTCTTTACTGAGTTTAAGAGATTCAATGTTTTTCTTTATAAGCTCTGCTAATTTTGGAGGCCTTATAACTTCAACATTTTTTATTATGTTTTCAATACATCCATATCTTTTTATAAGATCTAATGCTGTTTTTTCTCCAATTCCTTTTACTCCCGGGATATTATCAATCGTATCACCAACCAAAGCCATAAAATCATTAAGTTTCTCTGGTGGAATTCCATATTTTTTTATGACATACTCTCTATCAATAAGGATTTCATTGAAAGGATCATAAATTTTTACATTGTCAGAAATAAGCTGAAGCATATCCTTGTCAAGACTAACTATTATAAAACTTAAAGGAGCAGACTGTTTAATAATATCAACAACAGTAGCTATTATATCATCTGCTTCGTATCCTGGAGTTTCTATTCTTTTAATACCTAAGGCATCGATAATCCTTTTTATGTAATCAATCTGAATTGGTAAATCTTTAGGTGTTTCTGGCCTTGTTATTTTATATTCTTCATAAAGTTTATGTCTTTTTGTTGGATGAGGGCTGTCAAAGGCACATAGCATGTAGTTTATACTTTTTTCTTTTAGAAGTTTTAGTAACATTCTTGTAAAGCCATAAATAGCATTTGTTGGAATACCCTTTGATGTTCTTAATCCCTTTATAGCATGATAGGCTCTGTAGACAAAACAACTTCCATCAAGTAGATAAACTTCGTTCATATTTTTAGAATACCATATAAGATGTCTTTTTTTTTGATTTTGATTTATAATTAATTAAAAAATTAATTTAATTTTGAGGTGAAATGGTGGTAGATATTGAGTTTTTGAAGGAAAAAGCAAGACAAATAAGAATAGAAATTGTCAAGATGCTTGCTAATGCAGGCTCAGGACATACAGGAGGAAGTCTTTCTGCTGCAGATATTGTAACTGTTTTATATTTTTACAAGATGAAACATGATCCAAAGAATCCTAACTGGGCAGAAAGAGATAGATTTATTCTTTCAAAAGGACATGCAGCACCTGTTCTTTATGCAGCCTTGGCTCTCTCTGGTTATTTTGATAAATCTTTACTTAACAGTCTAAGAAAACTTGGTTCACCTTTACAGGGACATCCTTGTTGTAAAGACTTACCAGGAGTTGAGGTTTCCACAGGCTCACTGGGACAAGGACTTTCGGTTGCATGTGGTATGGCTCTTGGTCTTAGACTAAGTGGAATAAACTCAAGAGTTTACTGCCTGTTAGGAGACGGAGAAATTCAAGAAGGACAAGTATGGGAAGCTGCAATGACTGCTTCTCATTACAAAATAGACAATCTCTGTGCAATACTTGATCATAATAATCTACAGATTGACGGATCTTGTACTGATGTGATGAATATTAAACCAATAGAGGATAAATTTATAGCCTTTGGTTGGAATGTATTTACGATTGATGGTCATAATATAAAAGAGATTGTTGAAGCTCTTGATACTGCTCAAAAAGTAAAGGGTAAGCCAACAATGATTGTAGCAAATACTATTAAAGGCAAAGGAGTTTCAATATTTGAAGGAAAGGTTCAGTATCATGGAGTAGCTCCAACAAAGGAGGAGCTTGAAATAGCTCTTAAGGAGTTGAAAGATGGGAAAAATTGATTGTACATGTAGTTTAAGTGAAATTTCTGATTTTTACGGAAAGGAGATGGCAACAAGGGATGCCTATGGAATAGTACTTACAGAGTTAGGTAAGAAAAATCCTGATATAGTAGTTCTTGATGCTGATTTAAGCTGTTCAACAAAGACTGTGAATTTTGCTAAAAAATTTCCTGATAGATTTTTTAATATAGGAGTTGCAGAACAGGACATGATTGGAGTGGCTGCAGGATTGGCTCTTACTGGAAAAATTCCTTTTGCATCAACCTTTGCAATATTTGCTACAGGAAGAGCATGGGAACAAATTAGACAGACTGTTTGTTACTCAAATGCTAATGTAAAAATTGTGGCAACTCACGGCGGAATTACAGTAGGAGAGGATGGAGCAACTCATCAGGCTCTTGAGGATGTTGCACTCATGAGAGTTATACCTAACATGACTGTTATTGTTCCTGCTGATGCATATGAAACCTCACAAGTTATAGTTTCAGCAGCAGAGTATTATGGACCTATGTATGTAAGACTTGGAAGATCAAAGGTTCCACCAGTTATGCCTAAGGATTATAAATTTCAGATTGGAAAGGCTTATGTTTTTAGAATTGGAAAGGATGTAAACATAATAGCTAATGGATTAATGGTTTCAGAAGCATTAAAAGCATCAGAAATCTTAAATAAAGAAGGAATTGATACAGGTGTTGCTAACTTTTCCTCAGTAAAACCTCTTGATGAAGAAACACTACTTAAGATTGCTAAGTCTTCAAAATTAATTATAACAGCAGAGGAGCATTCCATTATTGGAGGATTAGGTTCTGCTGTTTGTGAGTTTGTCTCTGAAAACTCTCCTGTTACTGTAAAGAGAATTGGAGTAAGAGATACCTTTGGTTGCTCAGGCTCATGGAGGGAGCTACTTAAGTTTTATGGACTTACAGCTGAAGATATTATTCATACAGTTAGAGAGTTTTTTAAAAAATGATAATATTTCAAGGAGTTCACAAATACTACAGTGGTATACCAGTTTTACAAAATGTGTCATTTAGTATACAAAAAGGAGAGTTTGTATTTATAACAGGTCCATCTGGTTCAGGGAAAACAACACTTCTTAAATTAATCTTCGGAAGTGAGTTTCCAGATGAAGGTGAAATAAGAGTTGCAAACTTTGAGGTTTCTAATATAAGACAGAAGGAAATTCCACGTTTACGAAGAGTTGTTAGTTTTGTTTTTCAAGATTTTAGATTAAGACAAGATCTTACAGTCTTTGATAATATAGCCCTTCCTTTAAGAATTATTGGTGAAAAAGAAAAAGATATAAGACAAAAAGTTATGGAAGTTCTTAAAGAGGTTGGAATAAGGCATAAAGTAGAAAGTATTGTTAAAACGCTTTCAGGTGGAGAACAACAAAAGGTGGCAATAGCAAGAGCTATCATAACGGATCCTCAAATTATTCTTGCTGATGAGCCTACGGGAAATCTTGATCCTGAAGCATCCGAGGATGTTTTTGCTCTATTTAAAAGAATAAATACAAGAGGATGTACTGTGGTGATTGCCACACATAACTCAGATTTCTTTAAGAATAAGCAATACAGAGTTTTAAGCTTAAAAGAAGGAAAAATTTATGAAAACTCATCTTAAATCAGCAATTAATGGATTATGGCTTAATAAATGGTCAACTCTTTTGTCTGTGATCAGTCTTGGTATATGTTTTTTCATTCTAACTGGATTTTTTATGATTCTTTATAATGTGGAAATATTTACTAAGAGACTTTCAACAAAAGCTGCTATTGTGATTTATTTAAAAGATCAAACAAAGCCAACTGAGATTTCAGCAATGATTGATCAACTTAAAAAAATGGGAGTTTTTTCTAACATAAAGTATATTTCAAAAGATGAAGCTATAAAAGAAATGAAAAATATAATTGATCCATCTATTATTGAGCTTATTGGATACAACCCCTTATCTGATACAGTAGAGGCCTTTATAAAGGAAGAAAGTCTTCAAGATATTGAAAGGATTACAGACAGTATAAAAAAAATGCAGATTGTTGATGATGTTTACTATCCTGCTAAAATTATAGGAGCTTTAAAAATGATAAAAATAACCCTATGGAATCTTGCTGTTGTCGGATTTTTTCTCATTTCAACTGCAATTCTGTTTATAGTTTATGCAACTATAAAGAATTTTTACTGGAAAAAGACTGAAGAAATTGAAATTCTAAAGCTTCTTGGAGCTACTCCATCATACATAAGATTTCCATTTTTGATTGAAGGAGGAGTTATTGGCCTTGGAGGAACCATTTTTGCTGGTTTTTTATTATTTTTATTGTATCTCCTTTTAAATTCAAGAAGTTTTTCAGAGTTTTTACCTGCTGTTACTCAAATAGAGTTTCCCGTTGATATTTTAGTTCTAATGCCTATTTTTGGTATTTCTCTTGGAGTATTGTCTTCCTTTTTTGCTCTTGGTAAGATAAAGTATTAAATATGCTTGGGAAAATAAGCTTTTTAATAATGTTTATTATTACGTTAAGCTTGCCGGCCTTAGCTAATCAGCCAAGGGAGGAAATACAACAGATAAAAAAACAGCTTGATATCCATAGAAAAAAGTTAAAAGAGACGAAAAAACTTGAACAAAATGTTATTGAGGATTTAAAAAGAGTATCAAGAGAGCTTGATGAAATAGAAAGAAAAATACAAGCTCATCGAATAAAAATAAAAAATCTACAAACAAAAATTGATCAAACAGAAAAAGGAATAAAAAGTTATAGTAATCAACTTGAAACTAGAAAACTCTATCTTATAGGTAGAATAAAAAGTATTCAAAAATTAAGTAATCAGCCTGATCCTGCTTTAATAGTTTTAATAGAAGATGACATTACAAAGGCTTTCCGTATGATAAGAAATACTCAAAAAATTATGAGTTTTGATAAAAAACTAATACAGCAATACAAAGCAGAGCTTGATAATTTGGTTATTCAAAGAACAGAACTAAAAAGGCTTTATACTTCAGTAAAGCAAGAGGAAGAGTTTTTAAGAAAGGCAGAAGAAGCTCAAAAACAGAAAAAAAGAGAGAAGGAACTCTTGCTTGCTAAGATCAGGGAAAATAAAGCTATATATGAGAAAAAAATTAAGGAGCTTGAAGAAAATGCTAGAAGACTTACAAAGCTTCTTCAAGATACTGAGAAAAAAGAAAGAAGAACAGGAACTTTTTCTCTGCCTGAAGGAGAGTTTACAAAAAGAAAGGGTACTCTTGTATGGCCAGTAAGTGGTCCTGTTATTGCGCATTATGGGAATCAGAGAGATCCTGTTTTTAATGTTCCTATGTTCAGAAGCGGAATTTATATTCAAGCATCACCTGGTACACAGGTGAAAGCTTCAGCAGAGGGTAAGGTTGTTTATGCAAACTATTTTAAAGGATATGAAAACCTTGTTATAATAAGTCATGGAGAAGGATACTACACAGTCTATGGAAATCTTGGTTCTATAGGAGTAAAAGAAGGAGCCTATGTGAAAGCAGGACAGATTTTAGGTGTTGTTGGAGAGAAATCCAGTATAGATACACCAGCAGTATATTTTGAAGTAAGATATAGAGGAAAACCACTTAATCCAGAACATTGGTTAAGAAGATAAAGGGAGGATAAATTAAAAGATGAGGAAAAAGATAGCTATATCATTTTTAATTTTGATTATTGCCTTTATTGGAGTAATTATAGGAAGATGGTCGGCTGCTCAGAATACAGACTCAGTCTATGAAGATTTACGAACATTTACTGAAGTTTTTACAACTATAAAAAAGAATTATGTAGATGATGTAAATCCGAAAGAGTTAATTCGCTCTGCTATAAAAGGAATGATTAACTCTTTAGATCCTCACTCAGCATATTTGACTCCAGAGGCTTATAGGGATTTTCAGACAGAAACAAAAGGTGAGTTTGGTGGAATAGGAATACAGATAGGAATAAAAGATGGAGTTTTAACAGTAATTGCCCCAATTGAAGATACTCCTGCATGGAAAGCAGGAATAAAGGCAGGTGATAAAATAATAAGAATTGATGGACAGTCCACAAAGGATATGAATATAAATGATGCGGTATCAAAGATGCGAGGACCTAAAGGAAAACCTGTTACTCTTACAATTCAGAGAGATGAATGGAAAGAACCAAGGGATATAACAATTATAAGAGATATCATTAAAATAAAAAGTGTAAAGTATAAGATGATTGATAAAGAGATCGGATATGTTAAATTGGTTCAATTTCAAGAGGCAACAGCGCAAGATTTAGCAAATGCATTAAAAGTTCTTAAAGACTCAGGTATGAAAAGTTTGATTCTTGACTTAAGAAATAATCCAGGAGGACTTCTTCAGAGTGCTGTTGATGTATCTGAACAGTTTTTACCTCCAAACCATCTTGTTGTATCAATACAGGGAAGAGCTGGAGAAAAAATGCAGTATTATACAGAACAAGTAAGGCCTTCCTACACTGATATTCCTATGGTAGTTCTTGTAAACCAAGGTTCTGCATCTGCCTCAGAGATTGTTGCAGGAGCTTTACAGGATTGGGGAAGAGCTTTAATTATTGGAGTTCAAACATTTGGAAAAGGCTCGGTTCAGAGTCTTATACCTTTAAGTGATGGTTCTGCTTTAAAGCTTACAACAGCAAAATACTATACACCTAAGGGAAGAAGCATTCATGCAGTTGGGATTATGCCTGATATAGTCGTAAAACTTGAAAGCAAAAATGGTAAAGAAATTCCTGTAATTAGAGAAAAGGACCTTGAAAAACATTTTAAGGGAGAAAAATTTGAACCTAAGGAAATGGTTCCACAAGAGGTTGATGAAAAAGAAGATACTCAACTTCAAAGAGCGATTGATATATTAAAAAGTTGGAAAATAATGGAAAAACTAAAAAAAGCAGCATAACTACTGTAAAGAACTTCTATTTTTTTGTTAAAATATCTCTTAACTCCCGGCAGGGAGAATTTTATTTTTGAGGTTTTTTAGATGAAAATTGAGATCTTTGAAATACCTGAAGAGGGATTAAATATTGAAGTAGAGGAGACTCCGAAAATAGAAGGAGAAGTTAATATTATAACTCCATTTAGGGCTGTCTTAAAAATAGAGAAAAATGGAAAGAAGGTTTTTGTAAAGGGAGTTGTAAATGGAGAAGTTGAGCTTCAATGCAGTAGGTGTTTAAAAAATTATAAAATGCCTATTAGAAGTTTAGTAGAGATAAGTTATCATCCAATAGAAGAGTTAAATAGGGAAGAACTTGTAGAACTAAAACAAGATGAAATGGAAGTAGATTTTTACAAAGAAGGAGTAATTGATACAGAAGATATAATTCGTGATCAAATTTTACTTAATATTCCTATGAAGCCATTGTGTTCTGAGGAATGTAAAGGTTTATGTCCTATTTGTGGTTCAGATTTAAATGTATCTGATTGTAATTGTGTAGTTAAAGAGATAGATCCAAGAATGGCAGTATTACAATCACTTTTAAGGAGGATGAAAAAAAATGGCTAATCCAAGACATCGTCATACCCCTTCAAGAAGGGATAAAAGAAGAGCTCATTGGAAACTGATACCTCCTAATCTTGTTTTATGCCCTGAGTGTAAGGAGCCTAAGCTTCCACACAGGGTATGTCCTAATTGTGGCACCTATAGAGGAAGAAAATTCTTGGATGTTGAAGAGTAATTACTAAAAATGTTAAGAGTAGCTGTGGATGCAATGGGAGGTGATTTTGCTCCTGAAGTAAATATCTTAGGTGCATATGAATTTGTAAAGGATTTTGAAGTTGAGGTTATTCTTGTTGGAGATGAAAAAAAAATAAAAAGTTTTTTGCCTGAAAAAAGGGAAACGAAAGGTATCATATCTGTAGTGCCAGCTGAAGATGTAATTCATATGGATGAAAATATATCTTCAGCACTAAGAAGAAAAAATACCTCAATGAGAAAGGCTGTTGAATTAGTAAAAGAAGGCAAGGCGGATGCTGTTATAAGTGCTGGACATTCTGGTGCTATGATGGCTTTGAGCTTTCTTTTACTTGGAAAGCCTCCTAATGTAGAACGTCCTGCAATTGCAACTGTAATGCCCTGTCTAAAAGGACATTTTATTTTGCTTGATGCAGGAGCAAATGTGGATTGCAAACCTGAACATTTAGTTCAGTTTGCCTATATGGGAGAAGCCTATCATAAAGCACTTTTTAATTCCCAATCTCCCAAAATAGCTCTCTTAAGCATAGGAGAGGAAGGCTCTAAAGGAAATGAAGTTACTAAGGAAGCCTTTAAACTTTTAAAGTCATCAAAATTAAACTTTATTGGAAATATTGAAGGTAAAGATATCTTTTTCGGTCAAGCTGATGTAGTGGTATGTGATGGATTCGTTGGAAATATTGTGCTTAAAGTGGGTGAAGGACTTGCTGAAGCATTAATTAAGATGCTTAAAATAGAGATTGCGGATATAATAACAGGAAGAATTGGCTACATGATGATAAAGCCTGCAATAAAGAGTTTTCGTAAAAAAATAGACTATTCTGAATATGGTGGAGCTTTGTTATTGGGAATTAATGGCACAAGTATAATATGTCATGGAAGATCTTCAGCAAAAGCGATAAAAAATGCTATAAAAGTTGCTGTAGAAATGGCAAAAAAACAGATATACACAAGAATTGCAGAAAGCTTAAATCAGATGGAGGAGATGAATGAAAGCTAAAATAGTGGCAACAGGCTCTTATGTTCCTGAAAGAGTTTTAACAAACTATGATCTTGAAAAAATGGTTGAAACATCAGATGAATGGATAACAGAAAGAACAGGAATAAAGGAAAGAAGAATAGGAGCACCTGATCAGACCACAAGTGATCTTGCCTTTGAGGCTTCATTAAAGGCATTAAAAAATGCCAATCTTACTGCAAAAGATATTGATTTGATAATTGTAGCCACAGTAACTCCTGATATGCTTGTTCCCTCAACTGCCTGTATTCTTCAGATGAAACTTGGAGCAAGCAATGCAGTTGCTTTTGATATTAATGGTGCCTGTACAGGATTTATTTATGCTTTATCTGTGGCAGAAAAATTTATAAAGACCGGTGCATCAAAAAAAGCTCTTGTTGTTGGTGCAGAGATGCTTTCAAGATTTACCGACTGGACTGACAGAACCACATGTGTTTTGCTTGCTGATGGTGCTGGAGCAGTGGTAGTTGAACCTACTAAAAAAAATGAAGGAATTCAGATAATAGACATATTTTCAGATGGAACAATGTGGGATTTTATTCATATTCCTGCAGGTGGAGCAAAAATGCCTATTACAGAAGATGTGATTAAAAAAAGACTTAATTTTATAAAAATGAAGGGAAATGAAACATTTAAAGTAGCAGTAAAAACTCTTGAAGAAGTTGTTGATTCTACTTTAAAGAAAGGTGGACTTACATCTTCAGAGCTTAGTCTTCTTGTTCCCCATCAGGCAAATATAAGAATTATTCAGGCAATGGCTAAAAGACTTGATTTACCCATGGAGAAAGTTATGGTAAATATACATAAATATGGGAATACTTCTGCTGCATCAATTCCTATTGCATTGGATGAAGCCAATGAACAAGGTAGACTTAGAAAGGGAGACTACGTAATGCTTGCTGCCTTTGGAGCAGGACTTACATGGGGTGCTGCATTAATAAAGTGGTAGTTACTTTTTATTCTTATTTTTTTTGTATCTACTTATATGCCATACTCTTAAGATTCTTTCGATCTTGTCTTTAAATAACCATACTATTAATGTTACTACGATTCCTATTCCAGCCAATGTTAAAAATTTCTCATATTGGTGGTGTCTTAGATAGTCTCCACCAAGGGAAAGAAGAGTTGTTCCAAGAAGTCGTCCAACTCCAGCAATTGCTGTAAACTCTAATAAGGAAAGTCTACTCAATCCAAGAATATAACTTAAGTAATCCTTGGGGAACCCTGGAATTAGGAAGAGAAAGAATACTAAAAAAGCACCTTTATGATGTAGTAAATAGTCAAACTTATTTAGTATCATTGGATCAACAACTTTTTCAACGAAAGGTTTACCAAAAACTCTTCCCAGAAGAAATGCAAATACTGAGCCAAGAGTAAGTCCAATTGTTGAAAAGACTATTCCCAAAAAGGTTCCATATAGATATCCACCAAGCAATCCAGTAACTTCACCAGGAATAGGAGCTGCCACAACTTGGAAAGCCTGCAAAACTATAAATCCAATAACACCAAAGGGACCAAGAGAATTAATGAAATTTTTAAGTTTTTCTTCATTAAGAAATAGTTCAATAACTCCAAATTCATAGAGTAAAAATACAAAAAATGCAATAAGCACTGCTAAGGCAATAAATCTTAGCAGTGCTTTTGTTTTATTTTTTGTCACGAGATATAAGCTCCATAAATGGAGTGATTAAATCAATTGGTAGAGGGAAAAGAATCGTTGAATTTTTTTCAGATGCTATTTCTTTCAATGTCTGAAGATATCTCAACTGTAAAGCTGCTGGTTCTGATGCTATGATTCTTGCTGCCTCTGTAAGTTTTTCTGCAGCTTGAAGCTCACCTTCTGCATGGATAATTTTAGCTCTACGTTCTCTTTCTGCTTCTGCCTGTCTTGCCATTGCTCTTAGCATTTCTTGGGGAAGATCAACATTTTTAACTTCAACAGCTGTTACCTTAATTCCCCATGGTTCAGTCTGTGAATCAATTACTTGCTGTAGTTCCGCATTAATCTTTTCACGATTTGTAAGCAAGTCCTGAAGTTCACTCTGTCCAAGAATACTTCTAAGAGTTGTTTGAGCGATTTGGCTTGTAGCATAGTAAAAATCTTCTACAGCCGTTACTGCTTTAACTGGATCAATGGGTCTGAAGTAGACAACTGCATTGACTTTTACTGAAACATTATCTTTTGTAATTATATCCTGAGCAGGAACATCCATTGTTACAATTCTCAGACTAACCTTAACCATTTTGTCAATTATTGGCCAAATAAAAACAAGTCCTGGGCCTTTCACTGGAATAACTCTACCGAGCCTGAAGACCACTCCTCTTTCATACTCTTTTAGAACTTTGATGGCACTACTGAGAATGTAAAGGGCTAAAAAAATAATTACAATTAAAGTTAAAACCGAAGTTTCAAAAAACATAGACTCCTCCTTTTTACATAGAATTACTGAATTTTATACTCTAAATTTATCAATAGCAAGTTTTAACTCTCCACCAAGTCTTGCAATATTACTTGCTGTCTGAGCAGACTGTTCCACTGCCAAAGATATTTCTTTTATACCTTCAGCTATACTTCCAATATCTTGCGTTATATGATCTGTTACTGAGCTCATTTGTTCTGTTGCAGAAGCAATCTGCTGTATCATGCCTTGTAGTTCCTGTGCCTTGCTTAGTATCTGCTCAAGCATCTTGGCTGATTCATTACTAAGTTTAACTCCATCTTCCACTTTCTTAGTTGCATCCTCCATTGAACCTGATGCCACATTTACTTCTGTCTGAATTCCTCTTATCATCTCTGCTATCTCATCAGTTGCCTTTGTGGTTCTTTCTGCAAGTTTGCGCACTTCATCAGCAACAACTGCAAAACCACGACCCTGCTCACCTGCCCTTGCTGCCTCAATTGCTGCATTAAGGGCAAGC
>JBCNUV010000019.1:0-7659 GCA_039630505.1 Thermodesulfovibrio sp. | reverse complement strand
TTGGGTTCAGAACGTCGTGAGACAGTTCGGTCCCTATCTGCTGTGGGCGTAGGAGACTTGAGGGAGGCTGCCCCTAGTACGAGAGGACCGGGGTGGGCGGACCTCTGGTGTTCCAGTTGTCGCACCAGCGGCAATGCTGGGTAGCTATGTCCGCAAGGGATAACCGCTGAAAGCATCTAAGCGGGAAGCCCGTCCCAAGATAAGGTCTCCCGTTCATGGGGAAACCCATGACCTAAAGGCCCCTGGTAGACTACCAGGTTGATAGGCTGGAGGTGTAAGCACCGTAAGGTGTTGAGCCTACCAGTACTAATAGGCCGTGCGTCTTGACCTACTCTTTTATTCTTCTTGTCAAAAAAGGTTTTCTCTTGTTATGAAAAGAGGAAGGGGCATTTCCCTTTCTCTTTTTTTATTTATTTTTTAAGTAAGCTAAGGGAGTTGAATTTTTTAAAAAATTTAGTAAGATTTAAATATAACGAAATAAAATCTTGTAGAGGACAAATATGAGGGAGAGAGATATTTTTGAAGAAATTGTAAATCTTGGTAAAAAAAGAGGAAAACTTACATATGATGAAATTAACGAAGCTTTACCATCAGAGTACTACTCTCCTGAAGAGATAGAGGATCTTATAGATGTTTTAAGTGATATGGGTGTAAGAGTTGTTGATGAAGATGAAGAAGATATATTTTTAGAAGAAGAGGAGGAACTTGAAGAAGAAGAACATGTAGAGGACTTAGTTCAAGCATACTTTAACTCAATGGGAGATATACCAATACTTACAAAAGAGGAGGAAGTTGAGCTTGCCAGAAAGCTTCAAGAGGGAAAAACAATAATTAAAGAAACAGTAATGGGGCTTTCTCTTTATCAGAAAATTTTAGAAGAAATAAATAAGGAAGAGGATTCTGAGACTTTAACCGAAGAGGATAAAGTTGAAGAGGCATTAAATAGAACAATTAATCGTTTAGAAAATTTAATAAATGATATTGAGAAAATAGAGGAAAAGATAAAAGATTACGGTTCTCTAAAGGAGTTACGTAAACAAATAAATGAAAAAAAGAAAGCTGGTGAAAATATAAAACAGTTAGAAACACTTTATAAAGAGATTTCTACAGAGATTAAAAAAATTGAAAATGAATCAGGACTTAAGATAGAGGAGTTAAAGAATCTTTGGCAGAAGATATACAAAGCAAAGTGTCTTGTTGAAGAGACAAAAAATGAGTTAATTACAAGAAATTTAAGACTTGTAGTAAATATTGCTAAAAACTATGTTGGAAGAGGTCTTCCCCTTCTTGATCTAATAGAAGAAGGTAATATAGGCCTTATGAAGGCTGTAGATAAGTTTAAATATGAAAAAGGATTTAAGTTTTCTACATATGCTACATGGTGGATTAGACAGGCTATAACAAGAGCACTTATTGATCAGACTAAAACGATAAGAGTTCCAGTTCATATGATGGAGTTTTATAATAGAGTTACAAAAGCTTCACGTGAACTTACTCAACAACTTGGAAGAGAACCAAGTAATGAGGAGATTGCTGAAAAACTGGGAGTTCCAGTAAGAAAAGTAGAGGAAGTCTTTAGAGCTATACAGGATCCTATAGGACTTCAAACTCCAATAGGCGATGAAGATACAGAGCTTGAAGATTTTATAGGAGATAAAACATCTCCTTCTCCTATTGCAGAGGCGGAAAGAGCAGAACTTAGTGAGCATATCCAAAGAATTTTGAAAACTTTAACACCAAAAGAGGAAAAAGTAATAAAAATGAGATTCGGAATAGGAGAAGACAGAGACCACACACTCGAGGAAGTTGGAAGATATTTATCTATAACACGGGAAAGAGTACGTCAAATTGAAACAAAGGCCTTGAGAAAACTTAAACATCCAAGTAGAATGAGACTTCTTAAGATGTTAATAAGTGATGTTATAGAAAATAAAAAGTGATAAATTTAAAAGAAATAGCTAATCTTATAAGATACTATATTCTTAAATCAACAACAGTTGCAGGTTCTGGTCATCCTACAACTTGCCTTTCAGCAGTAGAACTTATGGTGGGCCTCCTTTTTGGAGGCTTTTTTCATTTTGATTCAGAGAATCCACAAAATTCCACCAATGATAGACTAATTTTTTCAAAAGGTCATGCTGCACCACTTCTGTATTCCTTATGGGTAGTGGCTGGAAAGCTTTCCGAAGAGGAACTTTTAACTTTAAGAAAGTTTGGCTCATTCCTTGAAGGTCATCCAGTAAGAACATTTCCATACTCAGAAGCTGCTACAGGCTCCCTTGGTCAAGGACTTTCAATTGGTGTTGGGATGGCTATAAACGGAAAGTATATAGATAAAATTCCATATAAAGTATTTGTCTTGCTAGGTGATAGCGAAATGGCGGAAGGTTCTGTCTGGGAGGCAATTCAGTTGGCAGCCTATTACCGACTTGACAACCTAATTGGAATAATTGATGTAAACAGACTTGGACAACGTGGTGAGACAATGTATGGACATGATTTAACTGCTTATGAAAAGAGAATCTCTGCCTTTGGATGGAAAACAATATGTATTGATGGACATAATTTTAATGAGATTTTTAAAGCCTATGAACAAGCATTAAAGAGTGATTCTCCGACTATGATTATAGCAAAAACCATAAAAGGCAAAGGTATATCTTTTCTTGAAGACAAAGATGGATACCATGGAGTAGCACTTACAGAGAAAGAATATAAAGAGGCTATAAAAGAAATTGGTGAAGTAAAAAAGATAATAGCACCCGTAAAGAAGCCTAATATTATGAAGAATAATTCTCAATCCTTAGAAATCAAGGAGTTTTCAAAGAAATATAATATTGGAGATATGGTTGCAACGAGGCGTGCCTATGGCGAGGCTTTAGTTAAGATATTTCCAGAGTTTCCAGAGATTGTTGTTTTAGATGCAGAAGTGAGTAACTCTACTTATTCAGAGATATTTAAAAAATATTATCCCGAGAGATTTTTTGAATGTTTTGTTGCAGAACAAAATATGGTCGGTATGGCAGTAGGACTTTCCTTAAGAGGAAAGATTCCTTTTGTATCAACTTTTGCAGCTTTTTTGACTCGAGCTTTTGATCATATTAGAATGGCACAATACAGTGAAGCAAATATTAAGTTTGTGGGCTCCCATGCAGGTGTATCAATTGGACAGGATGGACCAAGTCAGATGGGACTTGAAGATATAGCAATGATGCGTAGTATTCTTAATAGCGTTGTTTTATATCCAAGTGATGCAGTGTCAACTGAAAAACTTGTAAGAGAGGCAGCAAAGCATAATGGAATTGTATATATAAGAACTACAAGAGCAGCCACTCCTGTTATTTATAGTTACGATGAAGAATTTCCAATTGGTGGATCAAAGACAGTAAAGTCTTCGGATAAAGATTTATTTACAGTTGTAGGTGCAGGGATTACATTACATGAAGCATTAAAGGCTTATGAAGAATTAAAGAAAAAGGGAATTTTAATTAGGGTTATCGATCTTTATAGTGTGAAACCTTTAGATGTTCAAACTTTAAAGAAAGCTTTATCTGAAACAAAGGCTATAATAACTGTTGAAGATCACTATCCAGCAGGAGGTATAGGAGAGGCTGTAAGAGCAGAAATAAACTCTGAAAGGATATATAGTCTTGCTTGTAAAAAAATCCCAAAAAGTGGTAAACCAGAAGAACTTCTTGATTATGAGGAAATTTCAGCAAAAGCAATAGTTGAGTTCATTATTAAACTTATCGCTTAATTTTTAGAAGTAAAGTTTATCCACAATAAGCATTGAACTTTTAAGAATTGTTCAAAAATTAAGAAATTTGGCTGATTTTGAAGCTCGATTCTATAATGTTTTGGGAAATCATATACTGCAGTCTTATGAATCTTAGTTGCAAGGACAAAATTATCATTAATCTGATTAACATATCCTCAACTTTATGATGTGTTATGGTGGTCATTTTGTAAAATTGCCATTTTTTAAGAGCATTATCATATACCGATGCTCCTTTGAATCCATATTTTAGTGTCATAGTTTTGCTTGATATTGGCTTGAAAATTGATGAACCGATATCTGATGGAGTTTGTGCCATTGGAAGGCTTCCTGTTAAAATAAAAAGTCCAACTTTTTTATTAACAACTTCATCGACATCTGTGTATGCTACAAAAACTGTAACCACGTGCTTCTATTCCCTGCGGTCGTGTTCTTGTTAGCGTTTGATAATCTTTTACATTGGCAGTAAGAATAATGGATTTATATGTGGAGACAGAGACATTTAATTTCTCCATTATTCCTATCTATGATTTCCTAATGTGTTTCTAAATCCTTATACTATTTTGATTCAGATATAACTTCATCATTATTAAAGGATTTATACCCTTCGTGTATATTCCATTCTGAAAGTCACTTTAGTTTAATGGTATTTTATCAATTCTCTCTTTGTGATCTTAGTTTTTGTATCAGTTGGAAAAATCATAGGTTAACATGTAATACTGATTTTGCAAAAGCACACCATGTCTTGTCTTTCGGGATATATCTTCAGTTTTCTTTAAAATAATTTGCTTTTGTGGCATTTTCATCTATAAGCATCTCAATGTAGATATTTTGTGCTTTATAGAGAGTTTTAGCTTGCTTAACGATTTTATCAACTATATCCTTTGTATTTGTAACGGCATACTTTATATTTATGTTTGAATCTTTTCCCTTTTGATTTACTCTGAATAGGGCTTACTTCATCCTTTGCTTTAACCTTTATCCATCTCATTTCTTCATATATCTTTTTACCCGATGTTGCAAAAAGTTTATTTTTTGTTACAGCCTTTGAAATGTCTCTGTATAAGTCATCAGAATAAAAAAGTTTTCTATTGTGAAATACCTTTACCTTTCTAATTCTACACCTGTGTTTTTAACCTTATAACATATTTTTGTTTTTGGTTGACTAATCTTTTCTGTAGTAGAAACTATTTCTACAGTAGGTGGTGGATTTTTAGTAGCTTTTTATAAAATCTTAGTTGCTTCATTGTATCTGCCCATATCAGTTTTAAGAAGTGCCATTGCAATCTGAGTTAATTTATCCTGTAGCAAGATAAAAATTTGTTAAGTCCTTCATAAGCAATACTGCCAAAAAGTTTCATAAGTTTCCTAAATGCCTTTTCTGCTTTTTCATAGTCAAATCTTGTAAGATATTTTTCTACTAAGGAGTTAATTGCTGTAGTATTCCCATTCTTCGCATGGATATTAACGACCTCATCAAATGTATATGTACATTTGTCTTGTGAAGTTTTTTGATTTTTGTTTAATGTAGCAGAAAGATTCAGGTAAGGCTTCACCAAAGCAACTGAAAATTATAAGAGTTCTGTAAGGTATTTCAATATTGAGTTTTTATGCAGTCTGTTTTGAAATGGGATAAAGAGAATACTCAGATGTAATAAGGGAAGAGATTTTGGCATGATAAAAATTAAACTTTAACACTTTATGGTCAATATCTGAAGAAAAAGATTGATAACATTCAATGGCAAAAAGTCATTTCGCTTTATTCTGCCATCTTCTAAAAGCTTTCAATTCAATCTTTCTCAGGTAGATTGTTCCTCTTTAAACTATAAAACATTCAATTTTTTTAAGGATGGACAACAAAAAGGTTTGTTGAGTTTATGGCTTACCGCTTCCACAAAAACATTGGCAAGAAATTCAAGATCCGATAAATTATTATAAACATATGCAGGTTTAACCTCTCACTTTCAAGCACAATAAGTTTGTCTGGACAAGCTTGTCATCCTTGGATATCAAAGCTGTTAGTTC
The DNA here is from genome assembly GCA_039630505.1 of Thermodesulfovibrio sp. Lineage (GTDB taxonomy): Bacteria > Nitrospirota > Thermodesulfovibrionia > Thermodesulfovibrionales > Thermodesulfovibrionaceae > Thermodesulfovibrio. The sequence goes on along the minus strand of JBCNUV010000019.1, from coordinate 1,862 downwards.
ATAAAACCCTCCAGAACCTCCATAGTTTCCAACTAAAATCACAACAGCATCATTGACTCCATCGCCATCTAAATCCTTTATAGAGAATTTATCTATGTATACTCTTATAAAATCTTCAGGCTTGCTTCCAGCTTCGTATTTTCCATCTTTAAGTTTAACTAATCTTTCTCCAAAGGCAAGGTGGTATGTGAAGTTTTTAATTTTTTGCTCTGTAAGGACTTCTCCATAAGCTTTTAGACAAAAGATTAGAGAAAAAATGAAATTAAGTAAAATGAAAAATGATTTTTTTCTTTCCATCATTGTCGTCTATTTACTCTCATTACCTTTTTATTAAGACTAAATTTTACAATCTACTTCGCAATAAATATCCTTTCTGTATCTTTCAGCCTCAGGTGCATCCTTATTTTCAGTGCATAATCCTTCAAATGTAAATTTTCCATTATGGGCGTTTTTACACTTATTTTTTGCATTATCAAAAGCATTTGCACAACTCGTTCCAAGACCATAGACGATAATACTACATTTCTTAGTTTTCTCTTCTTCTTTCTTTTTACCTGGTGAAGGATTTTGTTTTTTACTTTCTGATTCCATAGCAATTAACACGGAACTTGACTTTTTATCCTTGTCAGGTTTTGGTTTTTCAGGTTCTTTACATACAGGACGACAAGTTTCACAGGGACAGTAACAATTTGGTGGATTTCCCCATGCCTCTAAGGTAGCTTTACAGTCTGTTACAGGTTTTGGTGTAGGAATCTGTTGTGCATAGGACATAGAGAAGATTAACATACAAATAAATCCTGCTAAAATAAACTTCTTCATGGCTAAACCTCCATTTTTAGTTTTCATCAACATAGACATAATAAGTCCTTGAATCTATCATTCTGGGATTAACTCTATAAATACATTTATTGCTTAGAGTAATCGGGTTATATTCCACATACACTAAATAAACCGTTACTTCCTTTTCAGTAAAATTTGCATTTTCCAGATTTTTTGACATTTTTATTACTTTATAATTGTGTTTGTTATCCAGTTTAAGTTCACTTCCTATCTTGAAAGACTTATCAATTTTAATCTTTTGGCTTATTGGCGGATAAATAGGTCCAAATCCTTTTATCTGTGGTACTTCCTGCTCATGAAAGCTTATTGAGTTTTCATATGTGAATTTATAATTTTCTGGCTTCATAGATTTGAATTTTGACCTCCAAAGTTCAAAATGCCTTATTATTTCTTCATCAAGAAAAACACAGCTATCTTCACTGATTCTCTGCCAGCTTTTTTCAATAGAAAGCAGAGTTGCATCTATTAGTTCCTTTTTAAGTTCTAACCTTTCCGATTCTATTTTTCCTTTTACAGATTCAACTTCTGTTTGAGAGGTAATTTGAGTATGCATTGTTATTTTATCCCAACAAAAAAGCCCTTTGTCTGCAAAGGAGTGTTTTAGGCTAAACAAAAGTATGAATAAAAATATTAGAAGTATCCTTTTCATAGATAAATCAATTCTTTAATTTAACTTTTTGTTTTCTACCAATGAACAAATACAACAATGAGCCAAAGGCAAAAAGAAAAATCACTACTAATAGCCAGATTATCTTGTTATAACCTGTAAAATCGCTTTTCAGGATATCAATTACTGACCATATCCAAAAAATTGTAGGGACAACCATCATTATGATAAATATGATTAACAATTCTTGAAAGCCTAAGGTAAACATAGTAAACCTCAAAAATTAAAGTTTCCTGATATCATTTTTATCATTTTTTTATGCGATCTTCAAGGTATTTTTCACATCTACCTCACCTTTCCTACAGGAAAAGACTGACCACTTGGTGTGGCTGTTGGATACTGGGCTCGCTTGAAT
>JBCNUV010000018.1:0-18633 GCA_039630505.1 Thermodesulfovibrio sp. | reverse complement strand
TTTTACTCCAGCACCTCTGTAACTACACCTGCACCTACTGTTCTTCCACCTTCCCTTATAGCAAACCTCAAACCCTCCTCCATCGCTATAGGCGCTATCAACTCTACAGTAAGATTCACATTATCACCAGGCATTACCATCTCTACTCCTTCAGGTAACTTTATCACTCCCGTTACATCCGTAGTCCTAAAATAAAACTGCGGCCTGTATCCATTGAAAAACGGTGTATGCCTGCCACCCTCCTCCTTAGTCAATACATATACCTCAGCCTTAAACTTCGTATGCGGAGTTATACTCCCAGGCTTAGCAAGCACCATACCCCTTTCTACTTCATCCTTGCCTATACCCCTCAATAACACTCCTATGTTGTCACCTGCCCTACCCTCATCCAATATCTTACGAAACATCTCTAAACCTGTCGCTACTGTCTTACGAGTCTCCATAAATCCCACTATCTCTACTTCATCTCCTACCTTTATTACACCCCTTTCTACCCTGCCTGTCACTACTGTCCCACGACCCGAAATAGAAAATACATCCTCTATCGGCATCAAAAATGGCTTGTCTATCTCACGCTGAGGCTCAGGAATATAGTTGTCTAATGCATCCAATAACTCCTGTATACATCTGTACTCCTCTGCATTAGGATCCTTGCTCGTACTCTCCAATGCCTTCAATGCTGAACCCTTCACTATCGGTATCTCATCCCCAGGAAATCCATACTTGCTAAGTAGTTCCCTAACCTCAAGCTCTACTAAATCCAATAACTCTACATCATCTACCATGTCAACCTTGTTCATAAACACTACTATATACGGCACCCCAACCTGCCTTGCAAGCAGTATATGCTCCCTCGTCTGTGGCATAGGACCATCATTGGCAGCAACTACAAGAATAGCCCCATCCATCTGAGCAGCTCCAGTTATCATATTCTTTATATAATCAGCATGCCCAGGACAGTCCACATGCGCATAATGCCTCTTTTCTGTCTCATACTCTACATGAGCTGTATTTATCGTAATACCCCTCGCCCTCTCCTCAGGTGCATTGTCTATCTGATCATAACTCTTGTACTGCGCCAATCCCTTCAACTCCAAATACTTCGTTATCGCTGAAGTCAAAGTCGTCTTACCATGATCAATATGCCCTATCGTGCCTACATTTACATGCGGCTTCGTCCTTTCAAATTTTGCCTTCGCCATTATCTTTCCTCCTTATTTTAAACTTAAAACTTTATTTATTATTTCCTTTTATCTTAGCAATTATCTGCTCTGTAAGATTCTTTGGAACCTCATCATAGTGTGAAAACTGCATTGTATAGGTGCCTCTACCTTGAGTTTTTGACCTTAAATCCGTGGCATATCCAAACATCTCTGCTAATGGAACCATTGCTCTTATTACTTGTGCCTTTCCTCTTTTTTCTATAGACTGAATTTTACCACGTCTTGAGTTAAGGTCTCCTATTACTTCACCCATATAATCTTCAGGAACTACTACTTCCACACTCATAATTGGCTCAAGCAAGACAAGTTCAGCTTTTTTACAGGCATCCTTAAATGCTATTGAAGCAGCAATTTTAAACGCAAGCTCTGAAGAGTCAACCTCATGATATGAACCATCAAAAAGCGTTACTCTAACATCAACTACAGGATATCCAGCAAGAACTCCACTTTCCATTGCTTCAATAATTCCCTTTTCAACAGCAGGAATAAACTCTTTTGGAATGGCTCCTCCAACAATTTTATTTACAAACTCAAACCCCTTACCTCTCTCCAATGGCTCTATCTCAATCCACACATGTCCATACTGACCGCGTCCACCAGTCTGCTTAATAAACTTACCCTCTGCCTTTGCAGACATTTTAATAGTCTCTTTGTAGGCAACCTGAGGTTTACCAACATTTGCTCCAACTTTGAACTCTCTTGTAAGTCTATCAACAATTATTTCAAGATGAAGCTCTCCCATTCCAGAGATAATCGTCTGTCCAGTCTCTTCATTAAAACTAACCCTAAAGGATGGATCTTCCTGAGAAATCTTCTGCAGTGAAATAGAAAGTTTTTCTTGATCAGCTTTTGTTTTAGGCTCTATTGCCACCGAAATAACAGGCTCAGGAAACTCTATAGACTCAAGCACAATTGGATTGTTTTCATCACAAAGAGTATCGCCAGTCAAAGTATTCTTAAGTCCCAAAACAGCTGCAATATCTCCTGCGCATATTTCCTTTATTTCTTCTCTATGATTTGAATGCATTCTAAAGATTCTTGCAACTCTTTCTTTTATGTTTCTTGTAGAGTTATAAACATAACTGCCAGATGTTAAAACTCCTGAATAGACTCTTACATAAGTAAGAGTACCCATGTAAGGGTCTGCCATAATCTTAAATGCTAAAGCTGTTAATGGTTCATCTACTGAAGCCTTTCTTTCTAACTCAATACCATTTAATGGATTCACACCTTTTACTGGAGGAATATCAAGGGGAGAAGGCAAATAGTAGACAATAGCATCAAGAAGCATTTGAACTCCTTTATTCTTAAAGGCAGAACCACATAACACAGGAGTAATCTTCATCTGTATCGTGCCCTTTCTTAAAGCAGCTCTTATTTCATCTGAGGAAATAGGCTCGCCTGAAAGATACTTCTCCATAATTATGTCATCTACATCACAAAGAGCCTCTATCATTTTTTCTCGGTATTTTTTTGCCTCTTCAAGATACTCAGCTGGAATCTCAGCTTCTACAAATTTAGCTCCTAAGCTTTCATCATCAAAGTAATAAGCCTTCATTTCAATTAGATCTATGGGACCTCTAAAAGTATCTTCTTTGCCAATTGGAATCTGTACAGCAACTGGATTAGCACCAAGCTTTTCTATCATACTTTCAATAGACATAAAAAAGTCTGCTCCTATTTTATCCATTTTATTAATAAAAGCAATTCTTGGAACTCTGTATTTGTCTGCCTGTCTCCATACTGTTTCGCTTTGAGGTTCAACACCAGCTGAAGCATCAAATATAGCAATTGCACCATCAAGAACTCTAAGAGATCTTTCAACTTCAATTGTGAAATCCACATGCCCTGGAGTATCTATTATGTTAATTTTATGTCCTTTCCACATACAGCTTGTAGATGCCGCAGTTATTGTTATTCCACGCTCTTGTTCCTGAGGCATCCAGTCCATGACTGCTGTTCCTTCATGAACTTCGCCCATTTTATAGGTAACACCCGTATAGTAAAGAATCCTCTCTGTAGTTGTCGTCTTACCAGCGTCAATATGCGCCATAATACCTATATTTCTTGTTTTTTCAAGTGGGAATCTTTCCATTGTTACCTCTCTTTTAAACTACCATCTATAATGAGCAAAGGCTCTATTGGCTTCTGCCATTTTGTGGGTTTCTTCTTTTTTCTTTATTGCACCGCCTACATTATTGTAGGCATCTAAGATTTCTCCTGCTAATCTTTCCATCATTGTTTTTTCTTTACGCTGTCTTGCATACATTACAAGCCATCTTAATGCAAGACTTAATCTTCTATTTGGCCTTACCTCCATTGGAACCTGATATGTAGCACCACCAACCCTACGAGGTCTTACCTCAAGAACAGGTTTAATATTCTCAACTGCTTGTTTAAGTATCTTTAAAGGATCTTGTCCTGTTTTTTCTTTAATTATTTCAAGAGCTCCATAACATATTTTTTCACTTATAGATTTTTTTCCATCTTTCATAACTACATTTATTAATTTTGATACCAGTTTGCTCTGATATTTTGGATCAGGTAAAACTTCTCTTCTTGGTACATAACCTCTTCTTGGCATTTTATACTCCTAATTATTTTGGTCTCTTTGTACCATACTTTGAACGACTCTGCCTTCTATTGCTAACACCAGCACAGTCTAAGGCTCCTCTTACAATATGATATCTGACACCTGGTAAATCCTTAACTCTTCCACCTCTTACAAGAACTATTGAATGCTCCTGTAAATTATGTCCCTCTCCAGGTATGTAAGCTATAACTTCCACTCCATTTGTTAATCTAACTTTTGCCACCTTTCTTAAAGCTGAATTAGGTTTTTTAGGAGTTGTAGTATAAACCCTTATACAAACTCCTCTTTTTTGAGGACATGACTGCAAAGCAGGTGATTTTGTTTTCTTTTCAACTTTTTTCCTTCCCTTTTTTACCAACTGCGAAATTGTTGGCACTTTTTCACCTCATTATAAATTACTTAAATTCAAGCTTAACAAATCTTTAACATTCGCAGACAAGACTTTCTAGTTTATCAAAAAATAAAAAATCTGTCAACTCTCCTAAACAAATGCAATCAAAGTACGCAAAAGATAATTTAACTAATTTTATATTAAAAAAGCAACACTTAAAAACAAAAAATCTGTTTTTTTATGTATAATTTATATAGATGCTTTTTTATTTACTGGACATAGATGACTCAAAGGAAGGCATAGTTTTATTTGGGATATTAGAAAATGGAAAGCGTGAGAAATTTATAGACTCCTCGTACAGACCTTATTTTTTAGTGCTTCCTTCAGATAAAAATAAAGCTATTGAAGAAATTGAAGAAATTGTAAAGAAAAATTCCTTACCTGTAACTGAGATAACTCAAGAAAAGCGGATATTTTATGGGCAAGAAAAAGAGTTTATAAAAATCTATACAAAGAAACATCAAGATTTGCAAAAAGTAAGAGATGCTATAAAAGTTCTTGAAAAGAAAAGGGGAGGATCTGGCTCTGTCTTTGATGAGTTTGAGTATCAGATTTCTGCATATAGAGTCTATCTTGCTGAAAAAGGACTTTCTTGTCTTAACTGGTTTGATATTGAAACTAATGGTAATGAAATAAAATCCTTTAAGAAAGTTGAAAAATCTCCACCAAAACTTAGAGTTCTTGCCTTTGATATGGAAGTTCTTGAAGTTAAGCGAGGTATTCCATCAATTGTTATGATTTCAGTATTTGGAGAGTCATTATCAAAAGTAATTACCTATCAAGATGCAAAATACACAGTACAAGCACAGGTTGTAAAAGACGAAAAAGAGCTTATAAAAACCTTTATTGAGATTGTAAAAGAGTATGACCCAGACATAATTGCAGGTTATAACACAGATCTTTATGATATGCCGATTTTAAGGGAAAGAGCAAAACAGCTTAAAGTTGATATAAGTATTCTTTCAAGGGATAACTCAGGAATAACTCTTTCAAAAAGAGCAAGATTTACAACTGCAAGACTGATTGGTAGAGTTCATATTGATATATTTAACTTTATTTTTAACATTCTTTCACCAATGCTTCAGACTGAACAGTTAACATTAAAGAATGTATCTCACGAACTTCTCGGAGATACAAAGCTTGAAATGGAATATGAAGACATACTTCAAGCATGGGATAAAGGTCATGAAATTGACAAGCTTGCAAGATACTGCTTAAAGGACAGTGAACTTGTCTATGAACTTACAAAAATGCTCATGCCTGACATTGAAGAACTAACAAAGATTACAGGACAGTCCCTTTTTGATACATCAAGAATGCCCTACAGTCAGCTTGTTGAGTGGTATTATATTAAAAAATCCAAAAGGCAAAATAGAGTAATACCAAATCAACCAAAATTTGATGAGATAAAAGAAAGACAAAAAACTACTTATGAAGGAGGTTTTGTAAAAGAACCCGAAGTAGGTCTTCATAAAGGAATTGCTGTTGTTGATTTTGCATCTCTTTATCCATCAATAATTGCTACATACAATATCTCTATTGATACTCTTAACTGCAGTTGTTGTAAAGAAAGCGGATATAAAGTTCCAGAGCTTCCTTATTGGTTTTGTAAGAAAAAAAGAGGCTTTGAGTCGCAAGCAATTGAGGAACTTTTAATTGAAAGACTTGAACTTAAGAAAGAATTAAAAAAACTTGATCCTCAATCCCATGATTATCTTCTTCTTGATACTAAACAGAGAGCTCTAAAAACTATCATAAATGCTTCATATGGTTATTACGCATACCCTGCAAGTAGATGGTACTCCAAGGAATGTGCTGAATCAATTACAGCACTTGGAAGATACTGGATTAAAGAAGTTTTAAAAAAAGCTGAAGAAAAGGGATTTCATGCAGTATATGGAGATACAGACTCAGCATTTTTGAAGATTGGAGAAAGGAAAGAAGAACTCAAAAATTTCATTAAAGAGATAAACCAGAACTTACCTGGTCTTATGAGACTTGATCTTGAGGACTTCTATGTTAAAGGACTCTTTGTTCCAAGAGAATCAGGTGGAGTTGCGAAAAAAAGATATGCACTTGTTGATGAAAAAGGAAGACTCAAAATAAGAGGACTTGAAATTGTAAGAAGAGACCTATGCAAATATGCAAGACAAACACAGCAAGAAATACTAAGAATGTGTCTAATTGATGAAGACATTGAAGGAGCCTTTAAGTATCTTAATGAAAGAATTAAAGCTTTAAGAGAAAATAGATATGAAGTTAAAGAGCTTGTTGTTTATGAACAACTTTCAAAGCCTGTTTCAGAATACAAGTTAATATCTCCTCATGTAGTAGCTGCTAAAAGACTTCTTGAAAAGGGAATCCCTGTAGGTGAAGGAAGTGTCATAGGTTATATAATTCAAAAAGGTTCTGGCTCAATAAGTGAAAGAGCTTATCCTGTAGAGCTTGCAGATTTCTCAAAGATTGATACTGAATACTATATTGAAAATCAGATTATTCCAACTGCTATGAGAGTTTTAAAAGTCTTTAAAGATAAAAACACACTATTTTAACCTTTTTAAAATTTCTTTCTTTATTTCGTCTATTTTATCTTTATGAGTTCCATGCCAGTAAATCTTTCCACAGGATTTACAGATCATGAAATCTTTTTGAGACAATAAAACATAATCAGGTATCTGTCCATTAATTTTTTCTCTTATGGTATTTTCTACCTCTCCATTACATATAGGGCATCTGGGCTTAAGGTTCAACAAATCAAAAGACTTTGGAATAAAAGATAAAACCTCTATAATCTGTTCTTTTGTGTCTTCAGATTGAATTAATAAAACTTTCTTTAAAAGTTTACATTTTGAAAGAGCAGTATCTCTTGTCAAAAGGATTCTGTTTTCCTGTATAGAAATCTTTATCAACTCCCTGTCTGTAAAACTATTCTTATAAAGAGTATCAAAACCAAAAAGCCTGAGCCATCGGCTCAGGCTTCCAAGCATTACATCCGCTATAAAACGTGGTAGTGTGTTCAACTCTATTCAATGCTTTCTTTGTCGAAACGCTCTACCTGCATATGATAGAACTCACCTTTTATCAATGTATCCTTATAAGCTGGACAACCTGTTCCAGCAGGAATAATTCTTCCCATTATCACATTCTCTTTTAATCCTCTTAATTCATCAACTCTTGCTTCAATTGCTGCATCAGTAAGTACTCTTGTAGTTTCTTGGAATGAGGCTGCTGATACCCAAGATTCAGTTGAAAGAGCTGCTTTAGTAATTCCAAGTAAAAGAGGTCTTGCCTGAGCTGGTCTACCTCCCCGAGCTATGACCCTTTCATTTTCCTCAATAAATGTAGATCTTTCAACCTCATCACCTATAAGAAAAGAGGTATCACCAGGATCTTCTACTCTTACTTTCTTCATCATTTGTCTAACAATAACTTCAATATGTTTATCATGAATTGAAACTCCCTGCAGTCTATAAACTTTCTGAATCTCATCTACAAGATATCTCTGTAGTTCTGTAGGACCTAATATTTCCAGTATACTATGTGGATTAATTGAACCATCTATAAGAGGCTCACCTGCTTTAACCCAGTCTCCATCATGAACTATTACATGTTTGCCCTTTGGAATAAGATACTCTCTTGTTTCATCAGCTCCTCTTACAACTATGACTCTTGAGCCTCTCTGTCCTCCCTTAAACTCAACTATTCCATCTATTTCAGTAACAATAGCTGCCTCTCTTGGTCTTCTTGCCTCAAAGAGTTCTGCTACTCTTGGAAGTCCACCTGTTATATCTTTTGTTTTAATCGTCTCTCTTGGAATTTTTGCCAGAATATCTCCTGGCTCTACAACATCTCCCTTGTCAACAACAAGAATAGCACCTGCTGGAAGAAGATATCTTGCTGGTGCTCCTGAAGGAAGCTTAGTTGTCTTTCCATCTTTGTCTTTTATAGTAACACGAGGTCTGTAACTTGCTGGATAATCAATCACTATCTTGTGTGAAAGACCTGTGGTAGGATCAGTCTCTTCTTTAAATGTTACTCCCTCCACCATATCACCAAGAGCTACCTTTCCTCCTATCTCAGTAATAATAGGTGTTGTGTAAGCATCCCACTCAGCCAATCTTTGCCCTGGCTCCACCATTTGTCCTTCTTTGACAACAATCTTAGCTCCGTATACAAGATTATACTTCTCTCTTTCTCTTCCAGAAGAATCCACAATAACAATCATAGCATTTCTATTAATAACAACAAGAGAGCCATCTTTTCTTTCTACATAATGGATATTTTTAAATCTCACTGTTCCTGAACTCTTAGCTTCAAGAACAGCTTGTTCAACTATCTTTGTTGCTGCTCCTCCAATATGAAATGTTCTCATTGTAAGCTGAGTACCTGGTTCTCCAATAGACTGTGCAGCAATAACTCCAATTGCTTCTCCTATCTCTACAGGCTCATTTCTTGCAAGATCCATTCCATAGCATTTTGAGCAAACACCAAACTTTGTTTTACATGTAAGAACTGAACGAATTTTTATTCTATCAATTCCCAAATCTACAATCTTCTTTGCAAGTGCTTGATCTATCAAAGTATCTCTCTTTGCAATTATTTCTCCTGTAAATGGATCTTTTAAGTCTTCTGCCAGTGTTCTACCAAATATTCTTTCCTCAAAGGGCATAACTATTTCTCCACCTTCTACAAGAGCAGCAGTATATATTCCGTCTTTTGTTCCACAGTCATGCTCTGTAATAAATACATCTTGGGCTACATCAACAAGTCTTCTTGTCAGATAACCAGCATTTGCTGTTTTTAAAGCTGTATCTGCCAAACCTTTTCTTGCACCATGAGTAGATATAAAGTATTGAAGTGGAGTAAGTCCCTCTCTAAAGTTAGCTGTAATAGGTGTTTCTATAATTTCACCAGATGGTTTTGCCATAAGTCCTCTCATACCAGCAAGCTGTCTAATCTGGGCAATACTACCACGAGCTCCCGAGTCAGCCATCATAAAGATGCTGTTGAAGGATCTTCTCTCAGCAAGCTCCTCTGGAGTAAGCTCTTTACCTTCTTCTGCTCCAAGTTCTTTCATCATCTCCTCCGCAACTTTCTCTGTAACATTTGCCCAGATGTCTATGACTTTGTTGTATCTTTCACCCTGAGTAATTAAGCCCTCTGCATACTGTTTTTGAACTTCCATTACTTGTGCTTCAGCTTCTTTTATAAGTTCAGCTTTCTTTGAAGGTATATGCATATCATCAATACATATAGAAATACCTGACTGAGTAGCAATCTCAAAGCCTAATCTTTCAAGTTTATTTAAGAATAAAACTGTATCTCTTTTTCCAAAGTTATAATGAATATATTCAATTAATTTGCCAAGTTCCTTTTTTGTTAACTCTTTATTAATCATTTGAAATGGAACACCTTCTGGAACAATCTCTCTGAATAAGATTCTACCTACTGTAGTATTTACAAGTTCTCCATTTAATTTAACTTTTATAGGAGCATGTTTTTCCACAACATTGCATTGATAAGCAAGAACAACTTCATCTGGATCAGAAAAGACTTTTCCTGCTCCTTTTGCATTCTTCTTTTCCTTTGTTAAATAGTAAATACCAAGAACCATATCCTGTGTTGGCACCACTATTGGTTTTCCATTTGCAGGAGAAAGAAGATTTCCAACAGACATCATCAATACTCTTGCCTCTATCTGAGCTTCGTAGGAAAGAGGAACATGAACAGCCATCTGATCACCATCAAAGTCTGCATTAAAAGCTGTACATACCAATGGATGAAGTTTTATAGCCTTTCCTTCTACTAATACAGGGTCAAAAGCTTGAATTCCCAGCCTGTGAAGAGTTGGTGCTCTATTTAAAAGTACTGGATGTTCTTGAATAACCTCTTCAAGAGCATCCCAAACCTCTGGACGTTCTTGTTCAACAAGTCTTCTTGCCTGCTTTATTGTTGTTGCATAGCCCTTTTCTTCAAGTTTATTGAAAACAAAAGGTTTAAATAGCTCAAGTGCCATACTCTTAGGCAATCCACATTGATGCATCTCAAGTTCAGGACCCACCACAATAACAGATCTCCCAGAGTAGTCTACTCTCTTACCAAGAAGATTCTGTCTGAATCTTCCCTGTTTGCCCTTTATCATATCACTCAAAGACTTAAGAGGTCTCCTAGTGCCTGCCTTCAAAGCCTTTGAGCGCTTAGTATTGTCAAAAAGAGTGTCTACTGCTTCCTGAAGCATTCTCTTTTCATTTCTGATGATTACACTTGGAGCTTTAAGCTCAATAAGTCTTTTAAGTCTGTTATTTCTATTGATAACCCTTCTGTAAAGATCATTTAAATCAGAAGAAGCAAATCTTCCTCCCTCAAGAGGAACAAGAGGTCTTAACTCTGGAGGAAGCACTGGAATAATATCAAGAATCATCCATTCAGGACGATTTCCTGAGTTTCTAAATGCTTCAACAACCTTAAGTCTTTTTGTAAGCTTTCTCTTTATTCCAGTAGAAGTAGCAGTCTCTATTTTTTCTTTTAGCTCCTTAGCAAGGGCATCAAGATCAATCTTTTTAAGAATTTCTCTTATAGCCTCTGCTCCCATTCCTGCTTTAAATCTATTCCCATACTGAGAAACATATTTTTTATATTCTTCTTCTGTTAAAATGTCTTTTTCTTTTAACGGTGTATCTCCAGGATCTATAACAATATAGTCTTCATAATAAATAACTCTTTCAAGCTGTCTAACAGAAAGATCTAATAAAAGTCCCATTTTACTTGGAACTCCTCTTACAAACCATATGTGAGCCACAGGAGCAGCAAGCTCAATATGCCCCATTCTTTCTCTTCTTACTTTGCTCTGAATTACCTCAACTCCACACTTATCACATATAACACCTTTGTGTTTCATTCGCTTGTACTTACCACATAGACACTCCCAATCCTTTATAGGACCAAAAATCTTAGCACAGAAGAGTCCCTCTGGTTCTGGTTTAAATGTTCTATAATTAATAGTCTCTGGTTTTTTAACCTCTCCATAGGACCATTCCCTTATCTTTTCAGGTGAAGCAAGTTTTATTCTTATGGCATCGAAATCTCTTGGGTTTTTAGGTTTTTGAAAAAGTGAGTAAATATCCTCTGTCAAGGCTTATCCCCCCATCAATTTTTTTTCTTTTTCTCTAAAAGCTCTACATCAAGACAAAGACTCTGAAGCTCCTTTATTAGAACATTGAATGACTCAGGAACTCCTGGCTCTAATACAGGATGTCCCTTTACGATTGCCTCATACATACGTGTTCTACCTGTTATATCATCGCTTTTTACAGTTAAAAACTCTTGAAGTGTATATGCTGCTCCATATGCTTCCAAAGCCCATACTTCCATTTCTCCAAGTCTTTGTCCTCCAAATTGAGCTTTACCTCCAAGAGGCTGCTGAGTAACCAAAGAGTAAGGACCTATAGAACGAGCATGAATTTTATCAGCAACAAGATGATGTAGCTTAAGCATATACATATACCCAACTGTGACAGGTCTTTCAAATGGCTCCCCAGTTCTTCCATCATAAAGAGTTACCTGTCCAGTTGTTGGATATCCTGCCTTTTTAAGTAGCTCTTTTATTTCATTCTCTTTAGCACCCTCAAAAACAGGACTTGCAACATAAAGCCCTAAAGCCTTTGCAGCAAGACCTAAATGGGTTTCAAGAATCTGTCCTACATTCATTCTTGAAGGAACTCCTAATGGATTAAGCACTATATCAACAGGTGTTCCATCTTCAAGATAAGGCATGTCTTCCTCAGGTAAAATCATGGAAACAACTCCTTTGTTTCCATGTCTACCTGCCATCTTGTCTCCCACTTGTATCTTTCTCTTCATAGCAATGTAAACTTTGACTATCTGATTAACACCTGGTGGAAGTTCATCTCCCTTTTTAATTCTTTCAATTTTTTCATTGTATTTCGCATAAATCTGCTTTATATTCTGTTCAACTTCTTTATTAACTCTATTTATCTCTGCTTTAACATCAGGATCATCAACCTTAAGCTTAAGTAATTGATTTACATCCAGTAGATTCACTACTTGCTCTGTAAGCTCCTTTCCTTTAGGACATATTATTTTTTCTCCCTTCTTTACATCTTCAAGTACAATTTTACCTTGTAAAATCTTTCTGATTCTGCTTGCCTTTGTCTCTTTAAGGATTCTTATCTCATCTTCTCTATCCCTTTCTATTCTCTTTATTTCTTCTTCCTCTATTGCCTTTGCCCTTTTTGATTTTTCTTTTCCTTTTCTTGTTAATATCTTCACATCAATAACAACTCCCTCAATACCTGGAGGAACATAAAGACAGCTTTCCTTTACATCCTCTGCTTTCTCACCAAATATGGCATAAAGAAGTTTCTCCTCAGGAGTAAGAACTTTTTCTCCTTTTGGAGTTACCTTTCCAACAAGAATGTCTCCTGATTTTACCTTTGCACCAATTCTTATAATTCCGTCTTCATCAAGATTTTTAAGAAGCTCTTCGTTGACATTTGGAATCTCTCTTGTAATCTCTTCAGGACCAAGTTTTGTATCCCTACACTCAATTTCAAACTCATCTATATGAATTGATGTATAAACATCCTCTTTAACAAGTCTTTCACTAATTAAGATAGCATCCTCAAAGTTGTATCCACCCCATGGCATAAAGGCAACAAGAACATTTTTACCAAGAGCAAGTTCACCTTTGTCCATGCTAGGACCATCAGCAAGTATAGTTCCTCTTTCTACTGTCTGCCCAACTTTAACAATAGGTTTCTGATTCATACATGTGCCTTGATTAGACTTATGAAATTTTACAAGATTATATATGTCAACTCCTCCTCCTTCTTCAGTAACTCTTACAACAATTCTTCTTGCATCAACACTCTCAACTATTCCTGCTCTTTTTGCAACTACAAGCCAACCTGAGTCTCTTGCAGCATAAAGTTCCATTCCTGTTCCAACTATAGGAGCCTCTGTCTGAATTAAAGGAACAGCCTGTCTTTGCATGTTTGAACCCATTAAAGCTCTATTTGCATCGTCATTTTCAAGAAATGGAATTAAAGAAGCAGAAAGACTTACTATCTGCTTAGGAGATACATCCATGTATTGAACTTCTTCACGGGATACCATCTTAAAGTCGCCTTTAACCCTTGCTGCCACTGTCTCTCCAATAATATTTCCTTCTTCATCAACAGGAGTTGTAGCCTCTGCAATAACATAGTTTTCACTTTCAAGAGCACTTAAATAGTGGACTTCATTTGTAACTTTTCCATTAACAACTTTTCTGTAAGGAGACTCTATAAAACCAAAGTCATTTATTCTCGCATAAGTTGCAAGAGAGGTTATAAGGCCAATATTAGGTCCTTCTGGAGTCTCAATAGGACATATTCTTCCATAATGAGTTGGATGTACATCTCTAACTTCAAATCCTGCTCTTTCACGAGTAAGTCCTCCAGGTCCTAAAGCACTTAATCTTCTTTTATGTGTAATCTCACTCAGTGGATTGGTCTGATCCATGAATTGACTTAACTGACTTGTGCTGAAGAACTCTTTAACAGCTGCCATTACAGGCTTTGTATTTATTATGTCATGAGGCATTGCTGACTCAACATCTGTTATGGTCATCTTTTCTCTCATAGCTCTTTCCATTCTTACTAATCCAATACGAAACTGGTTTTCTAACAGTTCACCTACTCCTCTTACTCTTCTATTTCCAAGATGATCTATATCATCAACTTCTCCTTTTCCTGTTCTAAGATTAAGTAAATACTTAACAATTTCAATAATATCTCTATCAGTAAGCACTCTAACATCAAGAGGAATATCAAGTCCAAGTTTCTGATTCAGCTTTAGTCTTCCTACAGGAGAAAGATCATATCTTTTAGGATCAAAAAACAAACCATAAAACAGTTCTTCAGCTGCTTCTTCAGTGGCTGGCTCTCCAGGTCTTAATTTTTTATATATCTCTCTTAATGCATGCTTTTTATTTTCAACTTTATCTGTAAGCAAAGTCTCACGTAATGAAGGAAGATAATTAACATTATCTATAAAAAGTAGTTCTAACTTTTTAATCTTGGCAGATAAGATTCTATTGAAAGCTTCCTCTGTAATCTCTTTATTGCTATCAACGATAACCTCTCCAGTTTCAGGATCAATAATATCTGAAAGAGTTATTCTTCCTATTATTTCACTCTTAGGAATAGGTATTTCCTGAATTCCAAGCTCTCTCATCTTTTTGAGTGCATATCTGGTAATTTTGCTTCCTTCCTTTACTATAATATCTTTGCCATCAGGGCTATAGATATCAACCTTTGTTCTTACCCCTATTAATATGTCACTTACAACTCTTGTATAAGTATTTTCATCCTTAATTCTTATTTCCTCTATTGGATAGAAAATTTTAAGCAAATCTTCATTGCTGTATCCAAGCGCTTTAAGAACAATGGTAGCTGGAAGTTTCTTTCTTTTATCAATTCTTACATAGAGAAGATCCTTTGAATCAAACTCAAAATCAAGCCAAGAACCCCTTACAGGAATGACCCTTGCTGAATAAAGAAATCTTCCACTTATCCTGCTTTTACCTTTGTCAGGTGAAAAATACACACCTGGAGATCTATGCAACTGACTTACAATGACTCTCTCAACTCCATTTATTATGAAACTTCCTGTTTCAGTCATCATAGGAAGATCACCAAGAAAAACCTCTTGTTCTCTTGATTCTTTCAGAAACTTTTTTCCTTCCTCATCCTTACCCCATATATTCAGACGAACTTTCATCTTTATAGGAACAGAGTAAGTAAGTCCTTTAATCATGCATTCATAAGGAGTTAATTTAGGCTCTCCAACAGAGTATGAGATAAACTCTATTGTAGTTGTTCCATTGTAGTCACTTATAGGAAATACGCTCTTTAAGGCTGCCTGAAGCCCTTCATCAGCTCTTTCCTCTGGTGGAACATCCTTTAGAAGAAATTTTTCAAAAGACTTTTTCTGAAACTCTAAAAGATAAGGTACCTCCACAAGTGGAGGCACCTTTCCAAAGTTTATTCTCTCTCTTAAAGGCTTTATCATGGTTCTCCTTCTCTAATTAGTTTATTTTTTACTGAATTTCTACTGTAGCACCTTCTGCTTCAAGTTTTGATTTAATTGCTTCGGCTTCCTCTTTGGAGACTCCTGTTTTGATTGGTTTTGGAGCTCCATCAACTAAATCCTTAGCCTCTTTAAGTCCAAGTCCTGTAAGTTCTCTTACTATTTTAATTACTTGAATTTTCTTGTCTCCTGCTGCTTTTAATATTACATCAAAGCTCGTCTTCTCTTCCACTGCTGGAGCTGCTTGAGCAGCTGCTGGAGCACCAGGTGCTGCTGCAACTGCCACTGGAGCAGCTACTGCTGTTACACCATATCTTTCTTCAAACTCTTTAATAAACTGACTTAGTTCTAAAATGGTAAGATTATCAAAAAACTGAAAAACTTCCTCTTTTGTAATTGCCATAAGCTTTCCTCCTTTTATTGAGTTTTCTTATTTTTTAATGCCTCTAATGCATACAAAAGCTTAAGATTTACTGCCTTAAGTGCATATGCCATCTTAGACAAAGGAGAACTCATACCACCAATCAACATTGCAAGTAAAACCTTCTTTGAAGGAAGCTTTGAAATCTCCTTAAGTTCCTTAGGTGAGTAAACCTTTCCCTCAACAACACCCTGTTTTAATTTAAATTTTTCATTCTTTTCAGAGTACTCAATTGCCTTTTTAACAATCTCAACAGGATCATCATAACCAAAAACTACTCCAGTGCATCCTTTTAAAAAGCTTTCAAGTTGCTCTTTAAAAGGTGCACCTTCTAAGGCTATCTTAAAGAGAGTGTTTTTACATACCTTATACTCTCCTCCTGAGTCTTTCATTGCCTGTCTTAACTCAGAGATTTCAGCAACTGTAAGACCTTGAAAGTCAGTCAAAATAAAAGCCTTAGACTTAGATATCTTTTCAGCAAGTTCTTCAACCCTTTTTTTCTTTGTCTCTTTTGTGGTCCTCAGATTATACCTCCTTTCTTGGACAGCGGTGCGCATGAAAATTTTTTAAATTTTCTATATTCATAATCTCGGCAGGCGGTTAAGCCCTTTAAGCCACTTGGCACCTGCTGTCTCAGATTTAATAATAACAGGCAAAGCCTGTTTTAAAGCTTAAGCTTTGATATATCTATCTTTAAACCTGGTCCCATCGTAGAAGATATATATACTTTTTTAATGTATTTTCCCTTTGAAGTTGGTGGTTTTGCCTTTAACACTGACTTTAAAACTGCTATAGCATTATCAACAAGCTTTTGTCTATCAAAAGAAAGTTTACCTATCGGCACATGAACAACTCCACCTTTGTCATTTCTATACTCAATCTTTCCTGCCTTTGCTTCTCTGACTGCCTTAGCTACATCAAAAGTAACAGTGCCAAGCTTAGGATTGGGCATCAAACCTCTTGGCCCAAGAATCTTACCAAGCTTACCAATCTGTCCCATCATATCTGGAGTTGCAATAGCTCTGTCAAACTCAAGCCAGCCTTGCTGAATTTTTTCAATCAAATCCTCAGCTCCTACATAGTCAGCACCAGCTTCTATTGCTTCCTTTTCTTTTTCACCTTTGGCAAAAACTAAAACTCTTACCTTTTTACCTGTTCCATGTGGAAGAATCACAGTGCTTCTTACTACTTGATCAGACTTCCTTGGATCAATTCCTAAATTTATCGCCATCTCAACTGTTTCGTCAAACTTAACAAAACTATTTTCTTTCAAGATATCTATTGCTTCTTCAAAGGTATACTCCTTTTGAAGATCAATCTTTTCTTTTACTGCATCTAATTTTTTTCCCATTTATTCTTACCCCCTTATCTCAACACCCATACTTTTTGCTGTACCAATTACCATTTTTATTGCAGCCTCTAATGATTTCGTATTTAAATCTGGTAGTTTTGTCTTCGCTATCTCTTCTACTTGTTTCATGGTTAAAAAGCCTACCTTTTCTTTACCTGTATCTCCAGAGCCTTTTATTATGCCAGCAGCTTTTTTAATAAGCTCAGATGTAGGAGGAGTCTTAAGTATAAAGGTAAATGACCTATCTTTATAAATAGTTATCACAACAGGAATAAGAGTGTCTCCCATGTTTTGAGTCTGAGCATTAAACTGTTTACAAAACTCCATAATATTAATACCATGTGGACCAAGAGCAGGACCCACAGGTGGTGCAGGATTTGCTTTACCTGCTGGAATAACAAGCTTTACTTGTGCTGTCACTTCTTTTTTAGCCATACTTTATTCCTCCTTTTAAACCTTTTCTACTTGTGAAAATGAAAGTTCTACAGGTGTTTGTCTACCAAAGATACTTACCATTACTTTAACTCTTTCATGTTCAGAGTCTACTTCATCAATATATCCTGTAAAGTTAGTAAAAGGTCCATCGGTTATTCTAACAGTTTCTCCTTTTGTAAAGTGAGTCTTTATCTGAGGAGCCTTACCTTTTTCAAGTTGTTGTAGAATCATCTCAACCTCTTCTGGTGGAATAGGAGTAGGCTTTTTACCCCCAACAAAGCCTGTTACTCTCTGAGTTGTTCTTATTAAATGCCACGTATCTTCATTAAGTTCCATCTCAACAAGAATATACCCAGGATAAAACTTTTTTTCCTGTTCTTTTTTCTTTTTCCCTCTTATTTCAATTATCTTTTCTGTAGGAATCAGAATTCTTGAAATCTTATCTTCAAGCCCTTTGCTTTTAACTCTTTCCTCAATTGAAGCCTTTACCTTTTCCTCAAAACCAGACATTGTATGGACTACATACCACTGTTTTGTCATTTTGTTTTCACCCAATAAAGGTACTTATAATTTTTGATAATATAAAATCTATCAATCCAAGAAAGAATGAAACTAAAACTACAGTGATAATAACCACCCATGTGGAGGCTATCACTTCCTCTTTTTTAGGATAATTAACTTTTTTTGCTTCTATCTTTACTTCATGAAAAAAATTTTTAATTCTTGATATCATCACTCACCCCAAAAAACATAATAAACAGGCCAGGAGGGATTCGAACCCCCATCCCCCGGATTTGGAGTCCGGTGCTCTATCCGTTAGAGCTACTGGCCTATTAAGGTTTTGTTTCTTTATGTAAAGTATGTCTTCTACAGTGTTTACAATATTTTCTTAACTGTAATTTATCCGGCGTATTCTTTTTGTTTTTAGTTGTAGAGTAATTTTTATTTTTACATTCACTACATTGAAGAAGTATTATCTCTCTCATCTTTTACTCCAGCACCTCTGTAACTACACCTGCACCTACTGTTCTTCCACCTTCCCTTATAGCAAACCTCAAACCCTCCTCCATCGCTATAGGCGCTATCAACTCTACAGTAAGATTCACATTATCACCAGGCATTACCATC
>JBCNUV010000017.1:0-45395 GCA_039630505.1 Thermodesulfovibrio sp. | reverse complement strand
GTAGTTACACTTACTTCTGCTATCTGTGAGGCATTCTTTGCTATGTCAATAACTGTCTGAGACATCTCTTCTGCTGCTGAAGCAATTTGTGAGGCTCTTTCTGTCTGGGATTTTAGATTTTTTGATATCTGCTCTGTCGTTGCTGAAAGTTCTTCAGAAGATGATGCAAGAGACTCTGATACAGTCTTTGTCTCTGCTATGAGTCTTCTAATATTTTTTATTGCTTCATTTAATGAGCTACTTATCATACCTATCTCATCTTTGCTGTCTACTTTAGATTCTACTGAAAAATCTCCTTGAGAGACTCTTTGGAAAATTTCCTTAAGGTCTGTAACAGGTTTTCTTACAGAACGAGATATTAATAAAGAAAAGAAAACTCCTAATAGAGTGCTTACACTTAAAAAGACTATAAATATCAATATTTCATTTTTTATTGAGGCTTCGATTTCAACTATTCTTTTTCTTGCATTTTCATATTGAAATTGAACAACAGCATCTAATGCTTTGTCTACTCTTTCACTTCTTTTTGGAATTTCTCTGTTAAAAAATTCAATTGCTTCTTTATTCTTATTAGCAAAGGAAAGCTCCATTGTCTTATTTACTACTTCTCTTGAATCAGCTATTGCATCTTGAAGTTCCTTTAAAATTGCCTTTCCCTTTTCAGAACGAGTTATCTTTGAAAGTTCTTCAAGTTTTTCTCTGTAAGCCTTTCTTTTTTCCTCTATCGCTTTTCTTTTTTCTTCCCTTATCTTGATATCATCTGTAAGCAATAAATCCCTTATATCTATGTATATATCCTTTACAGTCTTTCTTATAAATGCTGCCATATTTATTTTATCAATTCTTTCTTCAAGGTCTTTAGCATGAGTGTTAATATTAAATAGTTGATATATCGCAACAATTCCCATAATAACCACCATTCCTATTACAAGCCCAAAGCCTAAGGTAAGTTTTTTGCCTATTGTCATTTTTTTAAGCATTTTTTTATGCCTCCTTTCTTTAGACTTTTTAGCTATAAAATTAATTTATTATTATATAATCAAAAATTTTTTTGCAACAAAATTTTTTCTATCAATGAGATGTCTAATACTGGTATGTTATACTATTGGTATTAAATTAATTTTTGAAATTAGAAGGAAGGAGGTAAAGTGGTAAGAGTTAGATTTGCACCTTCGCCTACAGGACATTTACATATAGGAGGAGCAAGAACAGCTCTTTTTAACTGGCTTTTTGCAAGGCATCACAATGGTAAATTTATTTTAAGAATTGAAGATACTGATAGGTCCCGTTCTACAGAAGAGTATATTGAATCAATAATTGAGGCAATGCAGTGGCTAGGACTTGACTGGGATGAAGGTCCTTTTAGACAGACTGATAGGATAGAAATATACAGAAAATATGCCTATAGACTTCTTAATGAAAATAAAGCCTATCGTTGCTATTGCACTCCAGAGGAACTTGAAGAAAGAAGACAAAAAGCATTAAAAGAAGGAAAACCACCAAGATATGATCGTAGATGTAGACAGACAAATGAAGTTCTTAATAAACCATTCGCTATAAGATTTAAGATGCCTCTTGAGGGAGAGACAGTTGTAGATGACCTTGTAAAAGGTAAAGTTACCTTTAAAAACAGCGAAATGGAAGATTTAGTAATACTAAGAAGTGATGGAACACCTACTTATAACTTCTGCGTTGTTGTAGATGACTTTGAAATGGGAATAACTCATGTAATAAGGGGAGAAGATCATCTAAATAACACACCAAAGCAGATACACATCTATCATGCCTTAGGTATTAATCCACCTCAATTTGCTCATATTCCAATGATTCTTGGCACAGACAAAGCTCGTTTAAGTAAAAGACATGGTGCCACATCTATTTTGGCCTACAGAGACGAAGGATATCTTCCTGAAGCTTTAATAAACTTTCTTGCAAGGCTTGGTTGGTCCTATGGAGACAAAGAAATATTTACAAGGGAAGAGTTAATAAAGTACTTTAATCTTGAGCAAGTTGGCAAAGCCAATGCAATCTTTAATCCAGAAAAACTTTTATGGCTTAACAGCGAACATATAAAGCTTACTCCAGAAGAAACACTATTTGAACTTGTGAAACCTTTTTTGATAAAAGAGGGATATTTAAAAGAAGGAGAAAACTTAGATATAAACTGGGCATGTAAAGCTATAAGATCACTTAAAGAAAGATGTAGAACACTTAAAGAACTTGCCCATGCTATGAGATACTATATTCTTGATTATATTGAAATAGATCCAAAAGCTCGAGAAAAATATATAAACACTGATACAATTCCAATTCTCAGAGAAGTAACTGAAAGACTTTCTAAGGTTGAAGATTTTTCTCAGGATAAAATTGAAAAAATCTTTATGGATATCGTTAATGAAAAAGGATTAAAACTCGGGCAAGTGGCTCAGCCTATAAGAGTTGCAATAACAGGAAACACTGTAAGCCCAAGCATTTACGAAGTATTAGAAATAGTTGGTAAAGAAAAGGTAATAAAAAGATTAAGGAGGATTATAGATGGCACTTGATAAAAAGTTACTCGAAATAATTGTATGTCCTAAATGTAAGGGAGACTTAATATATGAACCTGAAAAGGAAAGACTGATATGTAAAAACTGTTTAGTCTACTATCCTATAAAGGATGATATTCCAATTCTTCTCATAGAAGAGGCTATTCCTATAAAAGAAAAAGAGGCATAATTACTCTCCGAGTGAAACTACACTGATTATATATTAAGGAAGTAAAGCAGAAGCCTTTAAAAAGGAAAATATTATATTCATCAAACAAAATGAACTAAGGATAAAGGAGTTGAAGCCTTCCATAGAGAGATAAATATAAAATTTAAAGCATCTAAAAAATAAAACAGGCTATTCATCCCAAAATAAACGCAATATTTGAAACAATCCTTGGATTAATTCAAAGATAATCAATAGTGATATCTTTTTCCATGAATAATCGTCATTGCTCTGTATAATTGTTCAAGTAGTATAAGTCTGCTTAATTCATGAGTAAAGGTCATTTTTGAAAAAGAAAGCTTAATTGAGGCAGCATTATAGACAATATCATTTACACCATAGACACCTCCTATAACAAACTGATGGATGGTTCTTTTTTTGATTAGCTCAGCAAACTGAAGGGAATCAAACATTGTACCTTCCCTATGAAGAAGGATAAAATCACCTTGCACATTATTTATTATTTGTTTTGATTCTTCCTCTATAATCTTTTTTACATCGCCATGTCCCTCCTTTAATTCAATAATTTCAATCTTAGCAAATGGCCTAATCATTTTAAGGTAGTGAGACAATCCTTCCTTTATGAATTTAGATTTAATCTTACCGGGCTGATATATTCTTATTCTGTACAAGTTTATTCCATCATTTTTAATAGATCTTCATAGGATATGGTCTTTACTCCAAGAGCCTTAGCTTTTTCCAACTTGCTTCCAGGCTCCTGTCCTACTATAAGATAGTCTGTTTTTTTAGAAACTGATGAAGAAACCTTCCCACCAGCCCTTTCTATCATCTCCTTTACTTCTTCTCTTGCTTTTGGAAGAGTTCCTGTTATTACAAAAGTTAATCCATTTAAAGGAGAAGGTCTTCTCTTTTCTTCATAATCGGGATTTTCAACTTTAAGTCCGAATTTCTTTAATTCCTCTATTGCTTTAAGATTTTCTTCATTATTGAAAAACTGCTCAATTGCTTTGGCGGTTTTTTCTCCAATCTGGGGAATTTGAACTAGCTTTTCTACTTTTATATAATATAAATCTTCAAGACTTCTAAAATATTTTGCAAGAAGCTTTGAGGCATACTCTCCTACTTGACTTATTCCAAGAGCATAAAGAAATCTTGCAAGAGTAGTCTTTTTACTTTTTTCTATTGCCTCAATCAGCTTTCTTGATGAAACTTCTGCAAATCCAGGAAGCCCTACTAGGTCTATTTGTCTTAGTTTATATAAATCTACGAAGCTTTTTATAATTCCTCTACTGTGTAAAAGTTCGACTGTTTTATCACCCAATCCTTCAATATTCATTGCTCTACGAGATGCAAAGTGTTTTATGCGCTCTTCAACCTGAGCAGGACAGTTAAAGTTTATACACTTAACAGCTACCTCTCCAACTTCTCTCACAGTTTTTGATCCACAAACTGGACAAACTTCAGGTATCTTTGGTTTTATTTCACTACCTGTTCTTCTGTCAACAACAACTCCGATAATATGAGGTATAACCTCGCCTGCTCTTTCCACAATAACATAATCTCCGATTCTTATATCCTTTCTTTCAACTTCATCCCAGTTATGCAAAGTTGACCTTGATACAGTAACTCCTCCAATCCTTACAGGTTCAAGGATTGCAACAGGTGTTATAACTCCAGTTCTTCCTACACTGGCAAGAATATCCTTAAGTTTTGTTATTCCCTGATGGGCAGGATACTTATAGGCAATAGCCCATCTTGGTTCGCGAGTCTTACTGCCAAGTCTTCTCTGAAGTTCAAAACTATTTACCTTTATTACTGCTCCATCTGTCTCAAATGGATAACTGTTTCTTAGATTTTCAAGCTCTTTTACAGCTTCAATTACTTCATCTATCCCCTTTACAAGCTTTACATAAACTGGCACAGGAAATCTTGCCTTTTTAAGCCATTCAATAAACTCAATCTGAGTTTTAAACTCTATGCCCTTTACATAACCTAATCCATAGCATGACATAAAGAGTCTTCTGCTTGCAGTTATTGAAGGATCAAGCTGTCGTACAGAGCCAGATGCTGCATTTCTTGGATTAGCAAATACAGGTTCTCCTTTTTCAATTCTTTCCCTGTTTATTCTTTCAAACTCATCAATGTTCATGTAGACTTCTCCACGAATATCTATCTCTTCTGGAATCTCTTCCACTCCCTCAATCCTGAGTGGAATTGCTTTGATTGTCTTTATGTTCTGCGTAACATCCTCACCTACATAGCCATCGCCCCTTGTTGAAGCTTTATAAAGAAGTCCATTTTTATACGATAATTCAACAGCTAAGCCATCATACTTAGGTTCAACGGTATATTCTATCTCTTCATTAATACCAAGAAGTCTCTTTACTCTTGCATCAAAATCTCTGAGTTCCTCAAAGGAAAAGGCATTGTCCAGTGAAAGCATTGGCTCGCGATGTTCAACCTTTTCAAATTTTTCTGATGGTACTGCACCTACTCTCTGAGTTGGTGAGTCAGGAAGAATATATCCCCATTTTTCCTCGAGTTCTTTAAGTCTCCTTAGCATCATGTCATACTCTTCATCGGATATTACAGGACTGTCAAGAACATAGTAGCGGTAGTTGTGATAGTTTATTTCCTTTACAAGCTCTTCAATTTCTTTTTTTACTTCCTCAGGTATTTCTTTCATATTAAACCTCAGTTAATAGGAGTTTATTTACAAAAGCGACAAAAGAAGCTTAAATGATTCTTTTGTTGTCTCCTTTTTATTTGATAATCTATCACCTTTTAGATTAAGTTCCTTAACATAAACTTCCTTGGGTGTGCTCACAGCAACATAAATCAAGCCTTTTGGTTTTCCTTCCATAGTGTCAGGACCAAGATTTCCTGTTGTTGAAATAGAATAGTCTGAACCAGTAATTTTTCTTACTCTTAATGCCATCTCCTCAGCCATTTGAGGAGAAATTATTCCATACCTAAAAATTTCATCAGGAATTTGAAGAAGATTTTTTTTCATTTCTTCTGTATAAACAACCATACTACCTAAGAAAACTTTACTTGCTCCTGGAATGTCTGTAATACAAGAGGCTATAAATCCTCCTGTACATGATTCTGCTGTTGATATTTTTTTTTGCTGATCCTTCAGTGCAGTAACTATCCTCGTAGCTAATTCTTCAATATCTTTCATGATAAATCAAAAAGGGAAAGGTATATTTATACCCTTCCCTTTTAATTTTTTAAAAGGTAATTTGAAATTATTTGAATATATCCTTTTCAAACTTTTCTAACTTGGATGCAAGCTCAATATAACTACCACCCATATATGTATATATTAACTTTCCACCATCTACAAGCTCTCTTATTGCTTCCTTTGTTTCTGAATCGGGAACACCAAGATTTCTGAAATGTTTTATTACATCCATTTGTTTATATTTTTTCTTTCCCTGGGCTTGTTCAATTAAAGTATAAATCTGTCTTTTAAGTTCCTCTCTGTCCATTTAAATTTCACCCCTTTCAAAAATATTTAAGGAGGGCAAAATTTACCCTCCTTTTGTTAGAACTATTTAACCCATTTAATCTGTGCTGTGGTTCTGAATGTTTCAAAAGCATAGGTCCAGTCATCAATATGCTGCCATGTAAATGGTATTCCAGTTATTGCAAAGAACTTCTCCCAGCCAATTCTTTCAATCCATTCACCTACTCTTTCATGTTTTTTAGCACCAGCAATATAAGCATCAAAAATCTTCTTTGTCGCCTTAATAACCTCAGGCCATCTTGGTGGATTATTAGGTAAGAAAGCTACTACTACTTTTGAGAATTTTGGAGGAGTTCTAAGATTACCTACCTTTCCACCTACCACTATTGCAACGCCGTCATTTTCTGGATCTTTAATTGGCAAAGCAGGACATACAGAATAACAGTTTCCACAATACATGCATTTTTCTTCTTTTATCTTTATGGATTTCTTAGCTGGATCAGGAATTATTGCTGCAGTAGGACATGCTGCCATTGTAGTAGGCAACTCGCAAAGATCCTTAAATCTTTCATGCTCAATTCTGGGAACTTTTGTATGAATTCCTACAAAAGCAATATCTGAACAGTGAACAGCACCACACATATTAGTACAGCAGGCAACCGCGAATCTTACCTTATTTGGAGTCTCTTTTGTGGTAAAGTAATCAATAAACTCATCCATCAAGGATTTAACAAGACCTGAAGCATCAACTGCTGCTGAATGACAGTGAATCCATCCTTGTGTGTGAACAACATTACTTACTCTTGAACCAATTCCACCCAATACAAAATTCCTTGCCTTAAGTTCCTCAATTAAAGGATTTACTTTGCTTTCGTCTGATACAAGAAACTCTATATTATTTCTTGTTGTAAATCTCAAATAGCCATCACAATACTTATCTGCAATTTCTGCAATTTCTCTCAAGGTATCAGTAGCTAAAAGTCTTGGAGAAGCTACTCTTACTGTCCAGATTTTATCGCCAGAGTTAGCTATATGAACCATTAACCCTGGACTTAAAATCTGATGTTCTTTCCAGTCTCCATAGTTTTTCTGAATAATTGGTGGTAAGAAGTTTTTGTAATGAGGTGGACCTATATCTGTTTTTCTTTGTTTTACATCAACTACCTCGGGAATAACATATGGCATATTTGACCTCCTTAATTTATTATTTTAACCATGATTCCCATGGCTTTCCTTCAAGATCTCCCTCTTTCCAGAACCAGAATGGATCTCTTCTTGGCTCTTTTACCATTTCTGGAGTTGGCTTAAGTCCAACAGCTTCAAGGAACTCTCTCATACCCAATCTTAATATAAGCTCTCCAATTCTCTCTCTATTCTTTCCATATTCACTCCACCATTCTGTAGCCTTTCTAATAAAGTCCTTTATCTCTTGATAAGGTGATTTCATCTCCATAAATGGGAATATTACCCATGAAAGTGTTGCACCTATAACAAATGGAGCCTTGGAACCAATAAGAATTGTAGCACCAAAAGGAGGAGTTGGCTTTAATGCACCAGAAAGTTTTGCAATGCAGTGCATACAATGCAAACAATCACTATCATCTATCTTAAGATTATTTCCATCCCATGTTATACATTTGCCAGGACAGAGATTAACTATCTCTTCTTGGATATTCATACCTTTCTTTGCGTAATCTCTAACTCTGTCTTGATCAATTTCTATTGGACCTTTCCATGTTCCTATAATAGAAAGATCTGCACGGGCTATCGCAGCATTACAGTCAACTGGACAACCAACTGTTTTGATTTTGAATTTATATGGGAATGAAGGTCTATGTAATTCATCCTGAAACTCTTGAGTTAATTCATAGGTAATATCAAGAGTGTCAATCATTGACCATTCACATCTTGCTGGACCTACACAGCAGCTTGGGGTTCTCATTGCAGAACCAGAGCCACCAAGATCAAAACCATTCAAACTAAATATTGTTGCTAAAGGTTCAAGATTGTCTGTTGTTGTTCCTAAAAGAATTATATCTCCTGTTGAACCATGAAAGTTTGTCAGTCCACTTCCATATCTGTCCCAAACATCACAGATAAATCTTATAGCTTCTGAAGTATAAAACAATCCAGCTGGCTGATTTATACGAACAGTATGGAAATGAGCTACACCTGGAAATTGATCTGCCAATTCACAATATCTTCCAATAACTCCGCCTCCATATCCTCTTACTCCAACAATACCTCCATGCTTCCAGTAAGTAACTTTGTCTCTGAAGCTTTTTTCAAGAAGTCCAAGTTCATCAGCAGCCATCGGATTTTTTGCAGCTGCTTTTTTCATTTCCTTGACAAAACTCGGAAACGGACCCTTTTCAAGCTCATCCAATAAAGGTGTCTCATGTTTCTTCGTCATATTTTCCTCCTAATGTTAAGATTTTTGGATTTATATCACAATTTCTTATGTCTATCAACTCTAAAATAGTTGTATATATTTGGTCAAATAAAAAAAATTTATGTTTACATTAAAACTTTTAAATAATAAAATAAGCTAAAATATTAAAATGCGTATTAAATGGATAGAACTAAATGGTTTTAAATCCTTCCCTGAAAAAACAAAGATAGAACTAAATGAAGGGATAACCTGTTTTGTAGGCCCAAATGGAGCAGGAAAAAGCAATGTTGTTGATGCATTCAGATGGGTACTTGGTGAACATAATCCTCGTATCTTAAGAGGAGAAAAAATGGAAGAGGTGATATTTCAAGGATCCTCTTCCAAGAAAGAAAAAGGACTCGCAGAAGTAACACTTCTTTTAAATATCAGAAAAGACTCGAAAGATGTACAAAACACAGAAACACAAGATATAGAGATTAAGAGAAGATTTTATAGAACAGGAGAGTCCTATTTTATAATTAATGGAAAGCAGGCACGTCTAAAAGATATTAAAGAAATATTTACATCTGAAGGAGTTGATATACGAACTTACTCAATAGTTGATCAAACAAAGATTAATGAAATCTTGTTTAAGCCTTCTCAAAGAAAAGCTCTTGTTGAAGAGTGCGCTGGAGTTTCTCTATATAAGTTAAAAAAGACAGAGTCTGAAGCAAAGCTTCAAGCAGCCAAAGAAAATCTTCAAAGAATAGAAGATATACTAACAGAGCTAAAAAAGCAGTATTCATTACTTGAAAGACAGGCAAAACGAGCGGAAAAATATAAAAAAATAATGGAAGAACTTAAAAATGTCCAACTTAAAGTTTCAAAAACTGAGGTTTTAAATCTTATTGATGAAATCCAAAAATTAAGAAACGAAATACAAAATCTTGAAAATGAACAATCAAAATTAAAGGATGAAACAAAAGAAATTACGGAAAAAATTAAAGAACACAAAAGACAAATATTTGAGCTTGAAACAAATATTGAAAAAATAGACAATCAAATAAAACAAAATGAGCTAAAAAAAGCAAACATAGAAAAAGAGTTAGCACTGCTTACGCAGGAAGAGTTAACTAAAAAAGAACATATACAAAAACTCGATGAAGAAATAAATTCAATAAATAAAGAAATTGAAAACAATAAAGAAGAACTTAAAAATTGTACTGCCCAATTTGAAGAAACGAAAAAACTTATTGAAATTCTTCAAGAAGAAATTATCCACAAAGAAAAAAATTTACTAATATATCAAAAAGAAATTAGCCAAATTGAAAAACTTATTGAAAAAGAAAGAAAAATCCTTTTTAATCTTTCGACAGAACTTGTCAATAAAAAAAATAACTATCAATCAATAAAAAAATCTCTCGAAACCCTTCAAAACAGAATAAACTCTATTGAAAACAAGAAAAAGGAGTTATATCAGAAAATAAACCAAATGGAAATAGATCTAAAAAACAAAGAAATGAAAATAAAAAAACTCAAAGAAAGCCTTCAGAGAGAAAATAATACCCTTAACATTTTAAGAGAGCAATTTTTAGAAACAGAAACTTTATTTGAAGAAAAAACTAAGTTAATTTTAGAAAAAAAAGAAAAAGAAGCTATTGTCAACGGAAAAATTGAGTCTCTTTCCTCTGAAATCTGGGAAGAAGATAAAAAGCATGAACTATTTCTTGAATTTCTAAATGTATCACCTGAGGCTGAAGAATTAGTTGAAATATTCTTAGATGAAAAACTTAAAGCATCAGTTATAGACAATATTGAAGAAATTGGCGAAATTAAACATAAAAAATTTTTTCTTCTCAAAAATAATAGCCCAAATAAGAAGGAAAACATAGAGATTCCTAACACAAAAAAATTAAAAAATTTTTTAGAAATAAAACATCCAGAAATAAGTGAAGAACTATTTGACAATGTTTTCATCGTCGACAATCTAAAACAAGCAATAGAAAAAAGAAAAGACTATCCACAATGTTGCTTCATAACAAAAGAAGGCGAAGTAGTCTTCTCAGACGGATTTATAAAGATAGGTAAACCTTCTGATTTACTTAAGAAAAAAAGAGCCTTGGAAGACTTAAAAGCTAAAAAGAATAACTTAAAAGCAGAAATAAAATTCCTTGAAGATGAAATTAATAAATTAAGCTCTAAAAAAGAAAAGCTAAAAAATGAGATTGAAGAAAAGAAAACGTATATTTCTCAAATTAGCAAAGAAGTCTTTTATGAGGAGGAAAAATATAAGAACTTTCTTAAAGAATTAGAAAACACAAAACAAAGATTAAAATACATGGAAAATGAAGAAAGAGCAACAGAAGAAGAAATAAATCAAAATACTAAGCAAAAAGATAAACTTTACTCTGAGATAGAAGATTTATCAAACTTTATCAATGAGTTAGAAACAAAAATTGAAAACCTTAAAAATAAACAGAAAGAAGTTATAAACATAATCGAAATCCATAAAGAAACCATATCAACTAAAAAAATTGAGTTGTCCGCTCTAAAAGAAAAACTAAATAACAAAAAAATAGAGATAAAAAGGCTTAGTGAGCAGCTTAAAATACTTTCAAGTAAACACCTAAAAAACGAAGAGGAAATTAAGAAAAATAAAGAAAGAATAAATCAGATTGAAGATGAAAAAGCTCAAAGAGTAAAAAATCTTGAAAACCTTATTTTAGAAATACAATCCTTAAAAGAAGAAAAACAAGCTCTTTTGATAAAAACTCAGGATGAAAAATCAATACTCACAGAGCTTGAAATTAGATATCAAAAAATAAATGAACAACTATATGAATTTACAAAACTTATTGGAGAAAAAAAGACATTGCAAGGAGAAAAGAAAATCAAACTTGAAAATATCTGGAATGAAATCTACAATCTCTACGGAGTAGATATTATTAAAGAAGAAGTTGAAAATGACAAAAATTTAGATCAACTAAAATCAAGGATTATACTTCTTAAAAATCAACTAAAGGAGATAGGTCCTGTAGATGTAGATCTTCTAAGAGAGTATGAAGAAGTAAAGGAAAGATATAATTTTCTGCTTAATCAACAAAAAGATATCCAGACTTCCATAAAAGAACTTGAAGAGGCAATAAAGAAGATTAACTCCCTTACAAGAAAAAAATTAAAAGAAACCTTTGATTTACTTAAAGAGAAATTCAACATGGTTTTTCAAGAGCTTTTTGGAGGAGGTAAGGCTGAGTTAATCTTAACTCAAGAAACAGATATTCTTAATTCAGATATAGACATATCTGTTCAGCCTCCAGGAAAAAAAACAAACAATATCAATCTTCTTTCTGGAGGAGAAAAAACACTTACAGCAATTGCATTTATATTTGCTTGTCTTTCAATTCGTCCATCTCCAATATGTATCCTTGATGAAGTAGATGCCCCGCTTGATGATGCAAATACATTAAGATTTCGAAAGTTATTGAAAGATTTAAGTTCTCAAATTCAATTTATTATAATCACCCACAACAAACTAATGATGGAGTTTGCCGATTACATATACGGTGTTACCATGCAAGAGGAAGGTGTTTCAACAGTTATATCTCTTGAACTTAAAGAAGCTGAGGTATATGCATGAAAGATTTAAACTTAATTCAAGGTATAGATATATCCGATATAAAAGAAGACCTTATATGTTATAGCTATGATGCTTCCTATGCTCAAGGAGTAATTCCAGAATTTGTTGCATGGCCTAAAAGTAGTGATGAAGTTTCAAGAATCGTAAAATGGGCTATAAATAAAGGATTAAAGATAGTCCCAAGAGGAGCTGGCACAGGAATGTCAGGTGGAGCAGTTCCTGTTAATTCAAGAAGTATAGTAATAAGTCTTGAAAGAATGACAGAAGTTATTGATATAAATACTAAAAACTTTACAACCACTGTCCAACCAGGTGTTATAAATGGAGAACTCCAAAAAGAACTTTTAATTTATGGGCTTTTTTATCCTCCTGATCCAGCATCTATGGAGTACTGCACAATTGGTGGAAACGTAGCCACAAATGCTGGGGGTCCAAGAGCTATAAAATATGGTGTAACACGAAACTATGTGATGCAGTTAGAGATAGTACTTCCAAACGGCTCTATTGTAAGTTTTGGAGGTAAAACTTCTAAAAGAGTTGTAGGCTATGAACTAAAGGAACTTTTTATTGGTTCAGAAGGAACTCTCGGTATTATCTCAAAGATAACTTTGAGAGTTTTACCTGAACCAGAAGAAGTAATTACTCTTCTTATAAGCTTTAAAGATCTTGAAAATGCTGGAAAATTTATTCCAAAAATTATAAGTTCTGGAATTACTCCCAGAACCCTTGAGTTTCTTGATCAAACATGCCTTCAGATAATAGAAGAAAATAAAGAATTAGGATTAAACTTAAACATTGATGCCTTACTACTTGTTGAACTTGATGGAGAACTTACATCAATAAAAAGACAGGCAGAAAAGATCGTAGATATTGCCAGAAAATTTAAAGGAGAAACTCAAATTGCAACAGATTACTACTCACGGGAAAGTCTTTGGCAGGCAAGAAGAAGTATCTCACCGTG
The DNA here is from genome assembly GCA_039630505.1 of Thermodesulfovibrio sp. Taxonomy (GTDB): domain Bacteria; phylum Nitrospirota; class Thermodesulfovibrionia; order Thermodesulfovibrionales; family Thermodesulfovibrionaceae; genus Thermodesulfovibrio. The sequence continues at coordinate 32,239 of JBCNUV010000017.1, read as the reverse complement.
TATATTAAAAATGAAAGACAAAGAAAAGATTAATGTTGATATAGCTGTTCCAATAGATAAACTTGCAAATGCATTAACTAAATTAAAAGAACTCTCATTAAGCTCAGGAATTCCAATAGTATCCTTTGGACATGCTGGAGATGGAAACATACATGTAAATATTCTTGTAAACAAAGAAGATGAAGAGCAAAGAAAAAAAGGATTTGATCTATTAAAAAAAATTTTTGAACTTACTGTCTCTCTTGAAGGAGCCATATCAGGAGAACATGGTATAGGAATTACAAAGAAACCATATATTGATATCCAGCTTTCCCAAAAAAGTATTGATTTAATGAAAGCTATAAAGAGAGTTTTTGATCCTAAGGAAGTTATGAATCCTGGAAAGATTTTTTAAATATTCTTTCAAGTATTCCATCAAGCTCATCAAGGGAGTTGTAAAATATCTCAAGCTTTCCACTTTTACCTTTATGAATAATTCTAACTTTTGCACCAAGCTCACTTGTAAGTTTATCTTCAAGATCTGCTATCTCGGGAATTTTATCTTTCTTTCTCTTAAGAGGAGGTTTAGATAATTTTTTTACAAGTTCTTCAGTTTGTCTTACAGAAAGACCCTTTTTTATCACAGTTTGAGCAATCTCCTTTTGTTTATCATCATCTTGAATTGACAATAATGCCTTTGCATGTCCCATCGTTAGTAAACCCTCTTTAAGCCAAAGCTTAATTTCCTCAGGAAGCTTAAGAATTCTTAGGTAGTTTGCTATTGTTGCTCGATCTTTTCCAACTCTTTGAGAAAGTTCTTCCTGAGTAATGTTAAACTCCTTAATTAGTCTTTCAAAGGCAGAGGCTGTTTCAACCGGATCAAGGTCTTCTCTTTGAAGATTTTCAATAAGGGCAATCTCAACAGCCTCCAAAGGTGAAACATCCTTTATTATTGCAGGAATTTTTTCAACTCCAGCAATTTTTGCTGCTCTCCATCTTCTTTCACCAGCAATTATTCTAAATGTGCCATCTCCCACTCTTGAAAGAACAATTGGTTGAATAATTCCTTTTTCTTTAATAGATTGAGCAAGCTCTTTAAGAGCTTTCTCATCAAAACCTGTTCTTGGCTGAGTAGAACCCGGAATTATTCTTTCTATCTCTACTTCAATTAATGAGCTTTCTTTTTCTGTCTTTTCAATTTTTGGTATTAAGGCATCTAATCCCTTACCGAGTGCTTTCTTCACTTAAAAACTCCATTGCAAAACTTAAATAACTTTGTGAACCTTTTGATCTCATATCATAAAAAACAGCTGGCTTTCCATGACTTGGAGCCTCTGCCAGTGTAACATTTCTTGGTATTACTGTATTATAAACTTTTTTGCCGAAAAATTTTCTTACTTCTTCAGCAACTTGTCTTGAAAGAGTATTTCTTACATCAAACATTGTAAGAAGAATTCCTTGAATTTTAAGATTAGGATTTAGTTTAGCTCTTACAAGCTCTACTGTCCTCATAAGTAATCCCAATCCCTCAAGAGCATAGTACTCGCACTGAACAGGAATTATAAGAGAGTCTGCACAAACCAAACAATTAAGAGTAAGAAGTCCAAGCGAAGGTGGTGCATCAATTATTATAAAATCAAAACTTGAAACCAATTGTGAAAGTATATTTTTCAAAATAAACTCTCTATTTTCTCTTTGAACAATCTCTACTTCTACTCCAACAAGATCAATTGTAGATGGAATAATCCATAGATTTTCATAGGATGTTTCAATGAATGCTTTATCAGGCAAGGAAAAGTTCATATAAAGATCATAAAGACTTACATTAAGCTCATCCCTTGATATTCCAAGTCCTGTTGTAAGATTTCCTTGAGGATCTGAATCTACTAAAAGAATCTTTTTACCTTCTATACTTAGACATGCACCTAAGTTTAAAGCTGTTGTGGTCTTTCCAACACCGCCTTTCTGATTTGCTATTGTAATTATTTTTCCCACTTTTTTATTTTAACATTTGACCTGCTTCTTTCATAAAATAGATCCAGATTGGAAGTGCTGCTTTTGCTCCTGCCTCTTTTGGCCCAATTGGCTTGTGATTGTCTCTTCCTACCCAAACTCCTACAACAAGAGAATCATCAAATCCCACAAACCAGGCATCAGAAAAATCATTCGTTGTCCCTGTTTTGCCATATACTTCTCTTCCAATTTCCTTTGCCTTTTGAGCTGTCCCTGAAACTACTACTTCCCTAAGTAAGTCTCGCATTTGTTCAACAATTTCTTCAGGTAATATTTGTTCAATCTCAGGTTTATTTTCTTCAATTATAACACCATTATGGTCAGTAATCTTTTCATAAAAAATTGGCTTAATTTTTTTTCCTGTAGCAAAAACAGAATAGGCTGCCGTAAGCTCTATTAGCCTAACATCAGATGCTCCAAGAGCAGTTGATAAATAGGGATGTATTTTTGTAGTAAGGCCACACTGTTTGGCAAACTCAACAATATTTTTAATTCCTACTTGAGAGGCCAGTCTTACAGTAGCCGCATTTAAAGAAAGAGCAATTGCTTTACGAAGAGAAACCTCTCCGTAGTATTCGTTATCGTAGTTTTTTGGAGTCCACTTTCTTCCACGAACTGAACTGGGAAAAGAAACAGGAGCATCAAGAATAGTATCATCACTACTCCAGCCTTCCATAAGGGCCACTGCATAAACAAAGGGTTTAAAGGCACTTCCTGGTTGACGCAACGAGAAAACACGATTGTATTGTGTTTCCCAAAAATCATTTCCTCCTACTAAAGCTTTAACTTGCCCTGTTTTTAGATCAATAGCAATCAATGAAGCTTGAACCTGCGGTTTAACTCTTTTATGAATCTCTGCTAACCCCCTTTTTACAGCCTCTTCAGCTTTTTTCTGTAGATTATAATTAATTGTTGAGTAAATCCTAAGGCCATCTTTATAGAGTCTTTCTCCATATTTTGCTTCAAGCTCCTGTCTTAGTGTTTCAACAAAATAGGGAGCTTCAAACTTTCTCCAGTGAGGATGCTTTGGCAAAGGCTCTCTTATTGCTTCCTCGTATTGTTCTTTGGTTATAAATCCTTCTTCAAGCATTTTCTGTAAAACGATGTTTCTTCTTTTAAAAGCTATGTCAGGTCTTTTAAAGGGATTGTAAGCTGAAGGAGCCTTTGGAAGTGAGGCAAGCAGAGCAATCTCAGCATGGTTTAACTCTTTATAGGATTTACCAAAATAAGCCTCTGATGCAGCTGCTATACCATATGCTCTATTTCCAAAATATGCCTGATTGAGATATAAACCCAAGATTTCATCTTTTGTATATCTTCTTTCAATTTGAATTGATAAAATAGCTTCTTTTATTTTTCTCGTAATACTTTTTTCTGGCTTTAAAAATAACATCTTTGCAAGTTGTTGTGTTATGGTGCTACCACCCTCTACAATTTCCCCAGCTTTTATATCTTTATAAAGAGCCCGCATAATTCCAATAATATCAACACCGGGATGTTTATAAAATCTTATATCCTCTGCTGCTATAAAGGCTTTTTTGATTATTTCAGGTATTTCATAATGAGGAACAAATTTTCTTCTTTCATAGAAGAACTCTGTAAGAACTTGACCATCGGAGGAGTATACTATGGATGCTTCAAAAGGTCTATAACCCTCTAAAACTCTTATATCTGGCAAGTCTGAAAAAATCCAATATAAATATCCTCCAGCTGCACCTATTAAAAAAAGTAAGACAAAAAATATAATATAAGCTATCTTAGTTCTCATCTTTACTCAATATGTAGTTGCTGTGGTTCGCTTTTTTTATTTTTTATTTTGAAACATTTCACTTCAAATTTTGGTTCAAAGGCAACTATTATGTAGTAGACATCATAAAAAGCAAGCTCCAAATCCTTGTAAGAAGGATTAGCACTGCCATAGGGATGGCTATGAAATATAGCAAGCATATCCATACCATATTCTCTTATTTCTTTCATTGCAAGAAGTTGTTGTCTTGGTTCCATAAAATAACTTACTGGAGAGTTTTCAGTGTTTTTTATCTTATAAATCTTAGTAACAACGTTGTCTTTCCCTGCAAGAATACCACATGCTTCATAGGGTAAGCATTCCTTACAGTATTTTATCATCTCATCAAATATTTCTCTTTTAATCCTTAACATTACAAATCGGACATGAAGGATTTTTAAGAAACTTTACTTCTCTAAAGAAACCTTTTAATGCATCATAAATGAGCATCCTACCATTTAAAGGCTCACCAATAGAAAGCAAAATCTTTATTGTCTCAACAGCCTGAATTGAACCAATCACACCTGCCACTGGAGCTAAAATACCATGAACTAAGTTTTCATCCTCTGCATCTTCAAAAAGACAGTTATAACATGGTCCCTTAGGAGGAATTACATCAAAAACATGTCCTTCAAACTCTGATACAGCACCAACTACAAGGGGTTTTTTCAACTTAAGGCAAACTTCATTTAGAATTAATCTCGTTTTAAAGTTATCAGGACAGGCAACAACAATATCATAATGTTTAATTAACTCAGAAACATTTTTTTTATTGATTTCTTCAGGATAAGGTAATATCTTTATTTCACTGTTTAGTTTCCTAAGGCTTATCATCGCTGAAATTGCCTTTGGCATTCCGATGTGTTCTTCATTATGAAGAATCTGTCTTTGAAGATTACTAAGCTCTACTGTATCAGGATCAACTATTCCTAAGTATCCTATACCAGATGAGGCAAGATAGTAGGCAGCAGCACTACCAAGTCCACCTGCACCTACAATCAATACTTTTGATTTATTAAGTTTTTGTTGCCCCTCTTCGCCTACAAAGGGAAGTAGAATAGTTCTATGATATCTCAAAAAACTATGTTTCCTGTCCTTCAACCCTTATAAACACACTCTTTGCGGCAACAACAGGAAGTCTATCAATCTTTTCAACTGCCTCAATTACATCTTTTTCCTTTGCCTTATGAGTTAGTATTACTAAGGGAACAGCTCCACCCTTTGATCTACCTTTCTGAATTACTGATGCAATGCTTATGTTATGCTCTCCGAATACTCCTGAAATTTTAGATAGAACTCCAGGACGATCCAATGCTGCAAATCTAAAATAATACATACTTTCTATCTCTTCAATTGGTTTTATACTATATTTTTCTGAAAAATCAAGAGAAACAGGATTTACACCCTTTGCAATATCAACAATATCAGCCACAACAGCACTGCCTGTGGGCATACTTCCAGCTCCCCTACCATAATAAAGGGTAGCTCCCACACTGTCTCCTTCCACATATATAGCATTAAAGACACCGTCAACCTTAGCTATTAAGTAATCCTCTGGAACCATTGTAGGATGAACTCTTAGTTCAATTTCTCCATTTAGAATTTTTGTTATCGCAAGAAGTTTTATTTTATATCCAAATTCTCTTGCAAAAGCTATATCCTGAGCAGTTATTTTTGTAATTCCTTCACAATAGGTTTTATTAAAACTTAAAGGAATTCCATAGGCTAAGGAGGCAAGAATTGTTAGCTTATGAGCAGAATCAATTCCTTCTATATCAAGAGTTGGATCTGCCTCTGCATAGCCAAGTTCTTGAGCCTGCCTTAAAGCATCTTGAAAATCAATACCCTCATAGGTCATTTTCGTAAGTATATAATTAGTTGTTCCATTAATAATTCCATAGATAGCAAGAAGTTTATTTGCCACAAGTCCCTCTCTCATTACTTTAATTATAGGAATACCACCTCCTACACTTGCTTCAAATCCTATCTGAAGCCCCTTTTCCTTAGCTAAGCTAAAAATTTCATTTCCATGTTCTGCTAAAAGAGCCTTATTTGCTGTAACAACATGTTTGCCCTTTTTTAAGGCTTCAATGATAAATTCTTTAGCTGGATCAATTCCTCCAACAAGCTCTACAACTATATCTATCTCAGGATCATTTATAATCTGCCATGCATCAGGTATCAAGACTCCTTCAGGAAGAGTTATTTCCCTTGGTCTTTTAATATCTTTATCAGCAACTCTTTTAAGAATAAGATCTATACCTGTTCTTTTTTTTATAAGTTCTCTTTGATTAAGAAGAATTTTTACAGTTCCTGTACCCACTGTTCCAAAACCTATGATACCGATCTTAACTTGTTTCATTCGACCTCCTTAACCAACTTTTCTAATTTTCTTAATTGATGGAACAAGATTTAATGCTCTCTTAATTCCCTTTACTGCTTGTCTTATTCTGTGTTCATTCTCAACAAGGGCGAATCTTACAAATCCTTCTCCACCTTCACCAAATCCAATGCCAGGAGAAACAGCAACTTTTGCCTCGTTTATCAAAAATTTAGAAAACTCAAGAGAACCCATTTTTTTGAAAGGCTCTGGAATCTCTGCCCATACAAACATTGTAGCCTTAGGTGGATCAACTTTCCAGCCTGCTTGATTTAATCCCTTAACCAAAACATCCCTTCTACGCTCATAAGTCTTTCTTATCTCTTCAACACAGTCTTGAGGACCTCTAAGTGCAACTATTGAGGCAATCTGAATGGGTTGAAACATCCCATAATCAAGATAGCTCTTAATCTTTGTTAATGCACCAACAATCTCTCTGTTACCCACACAAAATCCTACTCTCCATCCTGCCATTGAGTAACTTTTTGTCATAGAGAAAAATTCCACTCCTACATCCTTTGCTCCAGGGGCTTGAAGAAAACTTGGAGCTTTATAGTCATCAAAGACTAAATCTGCATAGGCAAAATCATGGATAACCATAATATTGTTTTCTTTTGCAAAATCAACAACTTTTTTGAAAAAATCAAGATTTTCAACTACAGCAGTTGTAGGATTGTGGGGAAAGTTAATTATTAATATCTTAGGTCTTGGCCAAGAGTTTTTATAAGCCTTTTCAAGTTCCTCAAAAAAGTCCATATGAGGAGAAACATTAAAGTATCTTACATCTCCTCCTGCAATAATAGCTCCATAGGGATGAATAGGATAGGCAGGTGATGGAGTAAGTACTACATCACCTGGTTGAACTGCAGCTAAAAGAAGATGGCTAAGTCCTTCCTTTGAACCAATTGTTACAACAGCCTCTGTTTCAGGATCTATATCCACATCAAATCTTCTTTTATACCACTCTGAAATAGCACATCTAAGCTGAGTAATTCCCCTTGAAGCTGAATACCTATGATTTTTCCCTATTCTTGCTGCTTCACAAAGTTTATCAACAATATGCTTAGGAGTAGGAATGTCAGGATTTCCCATTCCAAGATCTATTATATCTTCACCCTTTCTTCTTAACTCAGTTTTTAGTTGATTTACCACAGCAAATACATAAGGTGGCAGTCTTTTAATTCTTGGGAAATCAAACATTTTTATCCTCCGTTTTTATTTAATCTTTTGCATAATTTAGTATTTCTGTCAATACCGCACGATCATATTTTTGAGCCATATCCCATACAACTGCTATATTATAGGCATTCTCAACAATTATATCTATGTCTTTTTCCGGCACTGCAGCATCCTTAAAGCTTACAGGAGCTCCGATCTTTTTAAACCATGCCTTTAAGTTATCTATAGCCTCTTGTGCTGTATTTGCATTAAATATCTCTTTTGCAAATCTCTCAAATTGAGGTCTATTTTTATCTTTATACCACTTCATCCATGCGGGAATTACAATGCTTAGACATGCTCCATGGGCAAGATCATAAAGTGCACCTAAGGAGTGAGCTATCATATGATTAGGAAACTCTCCTCCTTTTATACCTAACCTTGTAAGTCCATTCAAAGCAATTGTTGAAGCCCACATAAACTCTGCACGAGCATTATAATTATTAGGCTCATTAAGTATTATTTCTGTTGTTTCTATAACAGTTTTTATTATGCTCTCAATTATTCTATTTTGAAGATTTGGACAATACTGTCCGCTGAAATAGTATTCAATAACATGGGCTATTACATCTACAGCTGCATAAGCCTGATACTGCTTTGACACAGTAAAGGTAAGTTCAGGATTTAGAATTGAAACTCTTGGAAAAATATGCTCTGAAGAAATAGAAAGTTTCTCCTTTGTTTCTTCATTCGTAATAACAGCAAAACCGTTCATCTCACTTCCAGTGGCCGCAAGAGTAAGTATAACATATACTGGTAAAGCTTTTTTTATCTCCCTTTTTCTTCTGAAAAAATCCCAAACATCTTTATCAGTTTTAGCACCCACAGCAATTGTTTTTCCTTCATCAACAACAGAGCCTCCTCCTACTGCTAAAACTGCATCTACTTTATACTTTTTTGCTTTTTCAATTCCTTCTTTTGTATGGGACAATACAGGATTTGGCTTTACCCCTCCATGTTCAATAAACTCTATTCCTTCTTTTTTAAGAGACTCAACAACTTTATCATAAAGTCCTGTCTCCTTTATGGAAGATTTCCCATATACAAAAAGAACTTTTTCCACATCATCTTTCTCTAAAATTTTGCCAATCCTTTTTTCAGTATCTCTACCAAATATAATTCTTGTTGGATTAAAAAACTCAAAGTTTTCCATATCTTCCCTCCTTTACTGCTAAATAAGTTTCATAAGCCTTAGTAGAACTTCTAATTAGTGGTCCACTTAACACAGCTTTAAATCCCATCGAAACTGCAAGCTGTCCAATCTCTTCAAACACCTCTGGCTTTATATATTCTACTACAGGTATAGCTTTTTTTGAAGGTCGAAGATACTGTCCTATAGTCAAAATATCACAGCCTGAATCTCTTAAATCCCTTAACGTCTCTTTTATCTCATCTTTTGTCTCTCCAAGTCCAAGCATAAATCCTGATTTCACAAAAATATCAGAGTTAATCTTTTTAGCCAAGGACAGAACATTAAGAGAACGCGAATACTCAGCCTTTCTTACATAACCATGAAGTCTTCTTACTGTTTCAATATTATGAGCAAAAACATTTATTCCTGACTCAATAACAATCTTTATTGAATCATATCTACCTTTAAAATCTGGCACTAATACCTCAACAAGAGTATTAAAGTTATGTTTTTTTATCTCTTTTACTGTTTCAAAAAAATGTCTTGCTCCTCCATCAAAAAGATCATCTCTTGCAGGAGATGTTATTACAGCATACTTTAATTTTAGCTCTTTTACTGTAAAAGCAATCCTTTCTGGCTCTGATTTATCTACGGGAAATGGTATACCTTTTTCTGCATTACAGAAGAGACAATTCCTTGTGCATATATTTCCAAGTATCATAAATGTAGCTACAGGTTCTTTGTAACAACTTCCTCTATTGGGACATCTTAAAGTTTCGCAAACGGTATTAATATCTCTATTCTTAAAAAATCTTTGCATTTTTTTTATCTCTTTTAGATGGGTTTTAACCCAGTGGGGAAGATACATTCTGAAGAGTCTATTAAAGGGGGCAAAAGCCCCCTTTAAAGTTTTCAGACTTTTTCTACATTAATTGCTTTAGGTCCACGGTCTCCTTCAACAATGTCAAACTTCACTCTGTCACCCTGTCTCAGAGTCTTAAATCCTTCACCCTTAATTGAAGTGTAATGGACAAAGACATCTCTTCCACCATCCTGCTGAATAAATCCATACCCCTTAGCTTCATTAAACCACTTTACACGTCCCTGAAAAGCCATACTTCCTTAAACCTCCTTTTAATCTCCCCACCTATGGCAGGTCAGTAAAAGCTTGCAAAATGCAAGGCTAATCTTTTATAACATGGAAACATTAAAAAAGTAAAGAAATTTTTTAAGAATAGTTTAAAAAGTAATTTGAAAATCTTTTTTGTAGAAAGATGGATTAATATAAAACAAAAAAAGCCTGGCAGCGACCTACTTTCCCATGACCTCGCGGTCATAGTATCATCGGCCCTGGAGGGCTTAACTTCCGTGTTCGGAATGGGAACGGGTGTTTCCCCTCCGGTATAGCCACCAGGCATTTTTAATTTAACATAATTTAGATAAAAAATGCAAGTTAAAATCTGCCTATAAACTTTCTTGGTTTCCCTGCACCTTGAGGAGGCCCTACAAGCCCTTCTTCTTCAAGTAAATCCATAATTCTTGCTGCACGATTATAACCAATCTTAAACTTTCTCTGTATAAGGGAAATTGATATTTCACCAACTTGTTTGGCATATTCAATCACTGCCTCATAAAGTTCATCTTTGTCTTGTTCTTTAATTTTTCCGTTTTCCCTTTTTTCAGTAGGGATTTTTATTGACTCAAAAAGAGTGTAATCTGGGCTACCCTGACTACGCCAATAATCAGCAACTGCCTTTACCTCTTCTTCTCCTACATAAGCACCATGAACTCTTAATATTTTCACGCCTGAAACCATAAAAAGCATATCCCCCATTCCAAGAAGTTTTTCAGCTCCTTGCGTATCAAGAATTGTTCTTGAATCTACGCGAGAACTTACCTGAAAAGCAATTCTTGCAGGAAAGTTTGCCTTTATTATGCCTGTTATCACATCAACACTTGGACGTTGCGTGGCAACAACAAGATGAATTCCTGAAGCTCTTGCCATTTGGGCTATACGAGTTATAGATTGTTCTACCTCTGTTGGTGCTGTAAACATTAAATCTGCAAACTCATCAATAAAAACAACTATATATGGAACTTTTTCTTCAACTGAGACTTTCTGGTTGTAACTTTCAATGTTTCTAAATCCTTTTGATGCAAAAATTTTGTATCTTCTTTCCATCTCAACAATTAGTTTTTTTAAAGCTTCGGAAGCTTCCTTAGGGTCTGTTATTACAGGATACAATAAATGGGGAATATTTTCGTATATGGAAAGCTCAAGTAGTTTCGGATCAATAAGAAGAAGTCTTACATCCTTAGGAGTTGCCTTATAAAGAAGGCTTAAAATCATGGTGTTCAAACATACACTTTTTCCAGACCCTGTAGCACCTGCCACAAGTAAGTGAGGCATTTTTGCAAGATCAGTTACTACAGGATTTCCATATATATCCTTACCAAGGGCAAAGGTTAAATAAGAAGTAGTATTTTGAAATTTTTCTGACAAGATAATCTCACCAAGTCTTACAATTTGTCTTTTTTTATTTGGTACTTCTATTCCAATTGTAGAGCTTCCAGGAATCGGATATATTCTTACACTCTGAGCTTTAAGGGATAGAGCCAGTTCATCACTAAGGGTTATAATTCTGCTAAGCTTTATTCCACTTGCAGGCTCAAACTCATACATCGTAACTACAGGACCTGGATGAACTTCTTTTATTTTGCCGTGGATACCAAATTCTGCAAATCTCGCCTCAATACTCTGAACAGATGATACAATTTCTTCCTTTGAAATGCTCTCATTATTTTCCTCAATCTTCAAAAGAGAAAGAGGTGGAAGCGTAAATCCCTTTTGATCTTTTTCATCAGTTTTTCTTTCATCAATCTCATATTTAGTTTTAATTTTTTGTTGGTTATTTTCAACTAATACTGCTTCAGGTTTTGAAACCTTTACAACTTTAATTTCATCGTAACAGTTAGATAATTTTTCTACATCTTGATAAGAATTTGCTTCTTTTTTCCTTTTTATTAACTCTGGTTTTATAAGAATAACTGCAGCAGCAAAAATAGATGCCCAAAAAATATAAGTTCCTGTAATTGAAAGAAAACTTTCACTAAGATTAAATAATATCCAAGAGATTCCCTCGGGAAGCTTTTTATATTTTTCAATAGTTTTTCTTAAAGGTTCAAGCATTACAGATATTGAAAATAGCAAAATTAAAAACCATCCAAACTTTTCACTCTTTAAACTTTTTCCAATAACCTCTCTTAATCCATAAAATGCTAAAAACAGTGGAATTAAAAATGTAGCAACTCCAAAAATACTTAAAAGAAAATCTGAAATGTATGAACCAACTATGCCTCCATAGTTTGAAGGTTTTGACTCTGTAAAAGTAAAAAATGAAGGATCTAAAAAGTTGTAACTTATAAGACTTACAGCAAGATAGATTGAAAAGGCAATTGATAAAGCTGCTTTAAAAACACTAAATGTGGAGGAATCTTTGACTTTTTCTTTCGTTTTTTCTGAAGGTAAATTTTTTATGGACTTTCTATATACTATTCTTTGACGCATTAGTTTCTAAGAAAATATAACAAAAAAATCGCAAAAGCTAAAATCCATCTATAATAGATAAACAAATTTAAGGGATACTTTTTAAGAAAGTTAAGTAAGAACTTGATTGCTAATATTCCGGTAATTGAAGATGAAACCACTCCGACAGTAAAAATAGAATAATCGTAAAAGTAACCAATTTTTATAGATTTATATAAATCAATAACAGCTGCACCTGCCACTGCAGGTGTAGAAAGCAAAAAGGAAAACCGCGCTGCATAGGCTCTTTCAAGTCCCTTAAATAATCCAGCTGTAATAGTTATACCTGAACGAGATACTCCTGGAATAAGAGCTACTGCCTGAGCAGTACCTATAAATAAAGCATCTGAGATGTTTATGGATTCTCTCTCTTTTTTACTTACTTTTTCTGCAATAAGCATTAAAATGCCAACGAATATTAATGTAAAAACAATAATTAATGGATTCCTTAACTCATTCTCTATAAAATCATGGAAAGTAATACCTGCCAGCCCAGCTGGAATAGTTCCTAAAATGATATAAAAAAGCATTTTTTTATCCCTAAGAAATATGTCAATCCAGTCTTTCCAAAAACAATAAAAAATAGAGATGAGAGTTCCAACATGAACAGCAATATCAAAACTTAATGAGTTAATTGTTCCCTTCCAACCAAAAAGCCAAGGTACAATAATAAGATGAGCAGTGCTGCTTATAGGTAAAAACTCTGTAATACCTTGAATAACTCCGAGAATAAAAGCTTGAAAAATTTCTTCCATTTGATGCTCCTTAATTAAATATCATTTATTTTAACAACTGCCTTAAATATTTTGTCTAATTTTTTAAATTTTTGTTGACAGTTTTTATTAAGCCTTGACAAGAGTTTAATTGACATTTATTTATCAAAGTTTTTAGAGTATTTAAAGTATGCTAAAAATTGCTGTTATTGATGGTCAGGGTGGAGGAATTGGCAGTTATATTATAAAATCTCTAAGAGAAACATTTGGAGATAAAGTAGAGATTTTTGCTCTTGGAACAAATGCTGCTGCCACAGCTAATATGATGAAGTGTAAGGCAAATAAGGGAGCCTCTGGAGAAAATGCAATCGTGTGGAATGTTAAAAAAGTTGATATCATATTAGGGCCATTAAGCATTCTTGTTGCAAATGGAATGATGGGAGAGATAACTCCCAAAATGGTAGAAGCAATAGGAAGTAGCCCAGCAAAAAAAATCTTGTTACCTATTAACCAAGAAGGAATTGATATAATTGGAGTTATTAAAGAACCTCTTCCACATCTTGTGGAAAAACTAATCCTTCATATAAAGGAGGAATTCAATGTGTGAAGCAAATGCATATGTAATTAAAGATGGAAAAGAGGAAATTTACTTAGAGTCTGTTGATATACTAAGGCCTGAAGGAGATCAAATATATCTTCGCAACATCTTTGGAGAACAGAAAATATTCAAAGGAAAAATAAAAGAAATGTCTCTTTTAAACCATAAAATCATCCTTGAAGAAGAACAATGAAGAGGTAAACTTCATATATATCAAATAATGCTCATCCGCTTTATTGAGTTTCAAAAGTTTGATCCATACCTAAATATGGCAATTGATGAATCTATTAGTTTTTTTGTTCGTCAGGGTAAAGCATTTCCCACTTTTAGACTTTATGGATGGATTAAAAAAGCTGTAACAATTGGAGAGTTTCAAAAAATTGAAGAAATTAACCAGAATTTTTGCATAAAAAATGAAATTCCCATTATAAGAAGACCTACAGGAGGCAAAGGAATTCTACATTATGATGATCTTACATATAGCTTTTCTTGTAAAAAAGAAGGAAGATTTCGTGGTAGCCTTTTTAAAACCTACGAAATTTTAAGTCATATATTTTTAAAAGCCTTCAATCTATTAGGTATTTCTGTTGAAATAAAAAAAGAAAAAGACAGTTTTAATAAGAGTTCTCTCTGTTTTGCCCGTAAATCCTTTGGAGAAATATGTTTTCAAAATATAAAAATTATTGGCTCTGCCCAAAAAAGATGGATTGATGGCTTTCTTCAGCAAGGCACTATACCTCTTACTGTAGACAGAAATTTGTTAAAAAGAATTTTTTTATGTAGTCCTAATGAAGCTGATAATGTTTGGGGTATAAAAGAATTATTTAATAAATTTGATATTGAAGATTTTCAAGAAGCTATCAAGAAAGCTCTGAAGGAGGAGGGCTTTGAGATTGTTGTTGAGAGTCTTCAACAGCAAGAGCTTTATCTTGCTCAGACTTTAAAACAGAAGTATCAAGACTTATATAGTAAGATAAAAATGCAGCAAATACAATCATGCTAATGTAAACATGAGCAAACTGAGTAATAAACTGATATGCTGCTACAAGCACAGTTCCTATATGTGGAATTATTGCAAGCAAAGAACCAAAAGAAAGAATAACTCCACCTGTTAAAATATATATAATAAATAAAAGTGAAGCTCTTGCAATAGATTTTGGGTAGGAAAATATTAATTTTTTGGTTTCCCTTATTGTTTCTGTTACGGTTAAATTCTTTATAAACATTCCAAAAAATCCAAAAAGTGTATATGTTATCCACACAATAAATGTAACAATACCTATAAGAAGCATGCTTAAATAGATAAAAACATTGAAAAATAAAGATAATGCGTGGCTATACTGACTTATAAAGTTTACTATCTTAGAGGTTACTTCACTTATAAATCCAAAAAGAAAAGTCAAACAAATAAAAATAATAGCTGAAAAAAGCCCAAAAAAACTTACTTTCCAAAAAAAATTTTTCCCATATTTGTGGAAATTCCTAAAACTAAAAACAGTTCCTTCTTTTAAGTAATCACACATAACACCTATGGTACCAGAAAAAATATATACCCAAAAACTGAAAACGGCAATAACATAAACTAAAAGCCCGACAATAAAGATAATTGCGAAAATTAAAAATTTTTTCATAAGATGTATAGAAGAAAGTAGTATCTCAAAAAAACTACCTTTTAGCATATCGGTAAGGTCAACTCCAAATATTACAAAAATTATGCCAAGGGGGATACTTAAGATAAAGAACAAACCAAAAAAGCTAAAGAAGACAAAAAAGAAATGAATAAATAATAGCTGATAGTTTTTGTGAACTGTTTTTAAAGCATCATTTATACAACTTAGAAAATTCAAGGCCTTTTTACACCTACTACGATTATATTCATCTCATCAGCTTTTTCGATAGTTTTTTCCCTTTCTATTAAAAGAGTTTTTCCTGCCTCAAGAGCCAAAATCTTAGCTTTAGCTTTTTCCATAGTTATTATTGTATCTACTCCTGCAGCTGGCGGGTCAAGTTTTAAATCTTGTTGAGGCTTACTAACCTTTACTACAATGGAGTCCTTTGCAAATCTTCCTGCTCTTAAAATAGCTTCATCTGTTCCCTCTATTGCCTCAACAGCTAATACAGATCTTTCTTTTACCACTACTGTTTGTCCTATATCAAGTTTTCCAATTTCTTTTGCAATTTCAAAACCATACTCTATATCTTTCCAATCATCTGTTGTAGGTTTTCTCTTTGTAAGAACACCTTCCGGTGTAATAAGTTCAGGACAAAATTCTGATATCTTGACTATCTTTATCCCCTCTGCCAATAACTCTTTTTCAACAATTTGAAGAAGTTCATTGTCTCCTCTAATTTTGGCTGAAAAAAGCATTTTTAATGCTCTTAAATCTGGGTTAATTTTCTCTCTTTCAAAGATAATTTTTTTAGGAACCTTTCCTGTTAAAACTACTTCTTTAACATTATTTTTTTTTAAAAAATCTATAATTCGACCTGCTTTACCTATATTTATTGATTCAAAGACATCACTATACCTTAACAATTCATTATCTGCAAATCCCTCTAAGGCAACAGTTATAACTTTATAGCCTCTTTTTTTTAGTTCCTTTGTAAAAATAAGAGGAAGAAAACCTTCTCCTGCAACTACTCCTACCTGCATATTCCTCTTTTATTTTTCTCTATAAACTCTAACAAATGTATAATCTCAGGAATTTGGGGAAGTTCCTTTTTGACTTTTTCAATTGCCTCTTTTAATTGAAGTTTATCTCTAAAGAGGATCTTGTAGGCTTTTTTTAGTATATTGATAGTTTCATCACTAAATCCTCTTCTTTTAAGTCCTACTAAATTTAATCCATAAAGTTTAGCTCTTGGTCCAGATGCCATAGTAAAAGGAGGAACATCTTGTCCTACTCCACTGAAACCTCCAATCATAGCATAAGCGCCTATTCTTGTAAACTGATGAACAGCCACTAATCCTCCAATAAATGCAAAATCTTCAACCTGAACATGACCTGCCAGTGTTGCCAGATTTGCCATAATTACATGATTCCCTATTTTACAGTCATGAGCAATATGTACATATGCCATTATAAAGTTACTATCCCCAATTTCTGTCCAACCATCTCCTGATACTGATGCTCTGTGAATGGTTACATACTCTCTTATGATATTATTATTTCCAATTTTAACTCCTGTTGGTTCTCCTTTATACTTAATATCCTGTGGCGGAAATCCAATTGTTGTAAATGGATATATTATGCAGTTTTCTCCTATTTCGGTTATTCCCTCAATCTGAACATGATTTATAAGACGAGTGCCTTTGCCTATCTTAACATTGTCTCCAATTATACAATAAGGACCTATAAATACTTCTTTATCTATCTCTGCTTTTGGACTAACAATAGCTGTTTTATGTATGGTGCTCATTAATACCTTACCTCACTTTGTAACCATTGCTGTGAATTCTGCCTCTGTTGCCACTTTTCCATCAATCTTTGCAACACCTGCAAACTTCCAAACTCCTCCTCTTCTATGAATTACATTGACTTCAAAGATGATTTGATCACCAGGTACAATCGGTTTACGAAACTTAACCTTTTCAATACTCAAAAAAAGAACTCCTGTTCCTTCCATTCCCGATTTAAATGCAAGCACACCTGCTACTTGAGCCATTGCTTCTACTATAAGAACTCCAGGCATTACAGGATTTCCTGGAAAATGTCCCTGAAAAAAAGGCTCATTTATTGTAACATTTTTTATCCCTACAGCTTTTTCATTTGGAACAAGCTCTAAAACTTTGTCTACCAAAAGAAAAGGATATCTGTGGGGAAGAATATTCATTATTTCTTTAATATCAATCATTTACACCTCCTTTAAAGTTACTAAGCTTTGGAGTCTTCAATCTTTTTAATTTTTTCTTCAAGATCTTTTATTTTTTTGTAAAGCTCAGGAAGTTTCTGAAAAATTGCATTTGCTTTAAGCCATTGTCTATGAGGCATTATGGGAGTTCCTGAAAATATGCCTTTTTGAACCTTTCCAGGCATAACTCCTGACTGGGCTGTGATTATTGTTCCTGCTTCAATATCTACATGATCTGAGATACCTACCTGTCCTGCAAGTATACATCCATCCCCTACCTTAGAACTTCCAGCTATACCAACCTGAGCTACAATTATTACATTTTGTCCAATCTTTACATTATGGGCAATCTGAACAAGATTATCAATCTTTGTTCCCTTTCCAATAATAGTATTTCCTGTTGTAGCTCTGTCTATAGTTACACATGCTCCTATTTCCACATCATCCTCAATAATTACTCCACCTACCTGAGGAATCTTATGATGTTTCCCTTCATGAAAAATATATCCAAAACCATCACAGCCTATCTGTGCTCCTGCATGAATGATTACTCTATTTCCAATCTTAATTCTTTCTCTAATAGTTACATGAGAGTAAATTACGCAGTCAGAACCTATTGATGTTTCTTTTCCAATAAATGTAAAAGGATAAATTACAGTATTGTCTCCTATTGTAACATCATCATCGATATAGACAAAGGGATAGACTGTTACATTTTTACCTATTTTTGAAGTAGAAGCAATAAATGATTTTTTGCTCACCCCTTGATAGGGATGTGGCTTTATATAAAATATCTCAAGAAGCTTTGCAAAAACAAATTGAGGATTTTCACAGATAAGTTGAGGTTTATTTAAATAAGGAAGTTTCTCCCTCACAATAAAGGCAGAAGCTTTGCTTTCTTTGGCAACTTCAGCATATTTTGAGCTTACTATATAGGTGATATCTCCTTCTTGAGCATCTTCAAGACCCTTTACTCCCAATATCTCAACATCTTCTTCTGCTTCAACTTTTGCATTAAAGAGATTGGCTATCTCAGAAAGCTTCATTTCTTTCCCTTTTGTTGAGAAGTTTTCTGATTAAAAATTGAGATAATTTTATCTGTAATATCAACTTCAGGCGTAGTAAATAGAATGATTTGCTCAACCTTTTCAAGTATTAGACTATAGCCTTCTTTCTTAGCAAAATCATTTATGATCTGTCTTATTTCTCTTAGCATGCTTTGAGTAATCTCATTTTGCTTTTTCTGAAGCTCTACTTGATAGTCTGCTGCTGTTCTCTGAAGATCTCTTCCTAAGCGTTCAATCTCTTCTTCTTTAGCTTTTCTTGCCTCCTCACTTAAAACAGAACGCTTTTTTTCAAGCTCTTCTTTTAAACTCTGTATCTTCTTCTGTTTTTCTTCAAGAGTTTTTTGTCTTGCCTCAAACATGCTCTGAAGTTCATTTATGGACTTTTTTCCCTCTTCTGATTCATTTAAAACTCTGTAAAGATCAACTACTCCTATCTTTACTTCTGCATGAGCAAATGAAACACAGGATAATGTAAAGATAAAGATAAAAACCAAAAATAAAAATTTTCTCATTTTCTCCTCCTAAATTTTAAATTTTAGAAAAATGAACCAAATCCAAACTCAATCTTAGATTTTGACTCTCCTTCTTTTCTGTTAAGATTTATTCCATAGTCTATCTTAAAAGGGCCAAGCGGTGAAAACCATCTAAAACCAAATCCAGATGTATATTTTATATCAGAGCCAAAAAATTTTCCCTCATTGTATCCCCTACCTAAATCAAAAAATATAAGTCCTTTAAATTTCATTTCAGCTACTATAGGGAATAAATACTCAATATTAAATATCAATGCTTTCTTTGCTCCAATTGGTTCGTTTTTACTGTCCTTTGGACCAGCCTCTCCGTATCCTAAACCTCTTATTGTATCAAGCCCTCCAACATAAAATCTGTTATATAGGGGGTATTTTTTCCCAAAAAGAGTATCAGACATTCCAATTCTACCACGTAAATGGAGAGTTGATTCTTCAAATACTGGTATATACCAACCAAGATCAAGTAAACTTTTCCAAAAACCTGTATCTCCTCCTAAACCAGCAATAGTTAAACTCAGAGAGTGTCTTCTTCCCTTACTTGGATCAATATAACTGTCACGGGTATCATTTATAATTTGAAATGTCACAGAACTTGTAATAAGATCTCCTTGCATATCTTTTATTATCGTATCAGCATCTTCATCAACATCTGTAACCTTTGATTTTTCAATATCATATGTTATTGAAGCAAACCATTCATCTGTATATCTTTTACCAAATGTAAGAGAAAATCCTGTTGCATCTCTTGTATAATTTACATACTCTCTTTTTTGCCTATAAAGATTTATCCCAAAAAAAAGAGGCTTGTCTAAAAACCATGGATCTCTGAAAGCGATATTATAGTAAGAACTTCTTCCTCCGAGCTCTCCTCTTAAAGTAAGCGAATAACCTCTACCAAAAAGATTTGTCTGGGTTATATCTACCATACCTATAAGATTATCAATTGAGCTGTATCCACCACCTATTGTCAAAAATCCTGTGGGTTTTTCCTTTACATGTATATCAAGATCAACTGTTTTTTTATCAGGATCAGGTTTTTGATTTATATCAACTGTTTCAAAATACTGAAGATCCTCAAGTCTCTTTTTGCTCTTGTGTATCTTTGATGCTGAATACTCATCAGCCTCATCCACTCTGATTTCTCTTCTTATTACCTTGTCTACTGTCTTAACATTTCCCGATATATTTATTCTTCCAATAGTAAACTTATCTCCTGGTTTAATGTTATAAGTAACATCAACTGTGAGTTTTTCTTCATTAGGAATTACATCAGGAGAAACACTTACAAGAGCATAACCCCTGTCGGAATAAAATGAAGTAATTGCTTCAACATCTTTACGCATATTTGCTTTACTGAATACTTCTCCTACTTTTAGTTTTATAAGTTTTTTAAGCTCTTCCAATTCTTTATTGTCCTTGTATCCTTTAATATTTACAGAAGAAATTTTAAATTGAGCTCCCTCAGAAATTGGAATTATTATTGTCATCCATTTTTTGTCCTCAGAAAACTCTATTTTTGGCTCTCCAACAGAAGCTTTAAGATATCCATTGTTATGATAAAGATCTTTGATTTTTTCAAGATCCTGTAACATTTCATGTTTTTTATAAAAACCACTTCCTGTAATAAATGAGTAAATCTTTCTTTCTGATGTTGCCATTACTTTTTTAATTTTTCCTGATGATATTGCTTTATTACCTTCAAACTTTATCTCCTTTATTTTGACTTTATTGCCTTCCTCTATTATATATGTAAGTTCTACTTCTTCCTCAGTTTTTTTCTTTAATAAAGGAACAATCCTAGCAAAATAATAACCTTCAGACTCATAAAATGCCTTAAGTCTAAGAGCATTGTCATTTACAAGAGTTACATCTGCAATAGCTCCTGCAGTAATCGTTACAACTTCCTTTAATTTATCTTCATCATACTCTTTGTTTCCCTCAAAGCTTACTTTGGTAATCGTAGGTTTCTCTCTGACAGAGTATATTACCTTTACACCTCCTTCAAAGGGTTCAATATCAACTCTTACATCTTCAAAATATCCCATTCTGTAGATTGACTTTATATCTTCAGAGATTTTTTCTTGAGAAATAACTTCTCCCAGTTTAAGAGATATTTTATTCTTTACTGCAGCCTCTTCAATTCTTTTAATTCCCTTTATCTCAATAGCTGTTACAATAGGAAGTTCTTGAGCAAAAGTTTCAAATGAAAATATAAAAACGAAAAAAAATATAAGAATTCTCAACATTTTCATGAAAACCTCGCAGTCAAAAAAGTCTTTAAGTATATCATAATATCTTTAAAAATTGAAACACTTCAAAAAGCCTTTGATGGACAATATTTTTAATCTCTTCAAGATCTTCTTCTGTTTCAGCTTCAAATCTTAAAACCAACACTGGCTGAGTATTAGAAGCCCTTATTAATGCCCAGCCCTTTTTAAAATTCACTCTTACTCCATCTATAAAGTTACATTCATATTTCTTAAAGTATTCTTTAATTTTTTCTACAACCATAAACTTCTTTTCATCCATGCAGCAAATTCTTATTTCTGGAGTACTTTGCATTGTCTTTACACCCTGTAAAAGTTTTTTTATACCATAAGGTTTGCCAGCTTTTTTTACTATCTCTATTAATCTCAAAGAGGCATATATTGCATCATCATATCCAAAGTATCTATCATTGAAAAATATATGACCACTCATCTCACCTGCAAGAAGTGCTCCTTCTTCCTTCATCTTTTTCTTTATAAGAGAATGTCCTGTCTTCCACATCACAGGAATGCCACCTGCTAATTCAATCTCTTCATACATTACCTTTGAACATTTTACCTCACCAATTATTTTTGCTCCTTTATTTTCTTTTAAGATATCCCTTGCAAATATAATCATTAATCTGTCTCCCCATACAATATTACCTTCTTCATCCACAACTCCTATTCTGTCTGCATCACCATCAAAGCCTATACCAAGATGAGCCTTCTCATCCACTACAGCTTTAATTAAATCCTTAAGATTTTCAACAATGACAGGATCGGGATGGTGATTTGGAAATCTTCCATCAGGCTCACTATAAAGTTCTATTACTTGAGCACCCAGTCCCTTTAGGATAACTGGAGCAACTAATCCAGCTGTTCCGTTTCCTGAATCCACAACAACCTTTATTCCTTCAAAAGATGGAAAATGGTTTAACATATATTTGATATAGTCGTTTTTTATATCGTATTGTTCAGTTTTTCCAGTCCTGTTAAAACTCACAAAATTACCCTTTTCAATGATTTTTTTTATTTTTTTGATTTTTTCACCATAAATGGTTTCTTTTCCTATACTAACTTTAAATCCATTAAACTCAGGTGGATTATGGCTTCCTGTTATCATTACTCCTCCATCTACAGGAAGCATAAAAAGTGAAAAATACTGTAAAGGAGTAGGACATAATCCTATATCAATCACATCTACACCACATTCACTGATCCCTTTAATTAGTGATTTTTTAAGAGGCTCCGATGAAAATCTTACATCCATCCCAACGGAAAACTTTTCTGGTCTTCTGCCAAGCTCTTCAAAGGCTAAAGAGACAAAGGCTTTTCCAATAAGATAGGAAATCTCCTCTGTGAGATCTTCTCCATAAATACCTCTTATATCATACTCTCTAAATATCCTCTCTTCCATAGACATCCTCAAATCTTTTTATATCATCTTCCTCCACATACTCTCCCACTTGAACTTCAATTATTTCAAGGGGAATTTTCCCTGGATTTTCCAGTCTGTGAAGGGTGCTTTTTGGAACATAAACTGATTCATTTTCATGGACAAACTGTTCTTTATCTCCAATTCTTACCTTTGCAGTTCCCCTTACAACAATCCAGTGTTCAGAACGATGATGATGCATCTGAAGAGAAAGTTTCTGCCCAGGTTTTACTGATATTCTTTTTATTTTATATCTTAGCCCTTTTTCAAGGAGAGTATAGCTTCCCCAAGGTCTGTAAACTGTTACATGCTCTTCAATCTGTGAAAGAGCCTTTTCAGAGAGAATCTTTACTATTTCTTTGACTTTTTGACCTTCTCCTTTCTTAGCAATCAATAAAGCATCTTCTGTTTCCACAATTAATAAATCCTGAAGCCCTATGGTGGAAATAAATCTCTTATTACCTATGATAAGGCTTTCCCTTGTACCTATATTTAAACAGTCTCCTAAGACTGCATTACCAGAAGAATCTTTATCTAAAATCTCATACAAACTTTCCCATGAGCCTATATCAGACCAGAAGAGATCAAGAGGAAGAAGAACTCCTTTTTTAGTTTTCTCCATAACTGCATAATCAATAGAGATATCTGAAAGACTTTGGAAATTCCTTAAAACTTCTTCATAAGATTTTTCAAATATTTCTCCCAATTGAGGTACATACTCTTTGAACTCCTCTATCATTGTATCCATTTTAAACATAAACATACCGGAGTTCCAGTAGTAGTCTCCTTCTTCAATATATTTTTTTGCATTTTCAATATCAGGTTTTTCTACGAATCTTTCAATAATGTAAAAGCTTTCAAAACCACTAAGAGGACTATTTATTTTTATATATCCATAGCCTGTTTCAGGACGAGTTGGTTTTATACCAAATGTTATAATGTAGCCTTTTTTAGCACACTCCTCTGAAACCTTTATAGACTCTATAAATTTTTCCTCTGGTTTTATAAGATGATCTGAAGGACAAACAAAAAAGACTTCCTCTTGAGAGACTCCTTTTTCCAATGCATATCTCATAGAAAGGGCAATTGCTGAAGCAGTGTTTCTTGAAAAAGGTTCAATTACAATCTCAATCTTGGGCTTAGTTTTTAGTTTATCTACTAACTCTTCTAACTGATTAATAACATAAAACTTGTATTTATCATTTGTTACAATGAAGATCTCTGCCTGTGGATAAAGAGAGATTCTTTTTATTGTCCTCTGAAAAAAGCTTTCCTCTCCGTTATCTCCTGAAAGGGAAAACTTTAAAAACTGCTTAGGAAAATTCTTTCTGGACAAAGGCCATAGCCTTGTTCCAGAACCTCCTGCAAGAACTATAAACTTCATTCAAACTCCCTTAAATATATCCATAATCTTTCAGTTTTTCTATAAGTGGTTTCTGTCTTACATTTAGTAACTGATTTACAAATTTTTCTATATATTTAGCAATTATATCAGATTCAAGGTTAACTTTGTCTCCAACTTTCTTAACTCCTATTGTTGTCATACTGGCAGTATGCGGGATAACTACAACTGTAAATGAGCCTGATAAGATATCAACTATTGTAAGACTTATACCATCAACGGCAATTGAACCTTTTTTTATACAGTATTTAAGAATTTCTTCTGGAGCTTCAATCTCTATTTTTAGATCACTTCCTATTTTTTCAATCCTTTTTATTCTGCCTATTCCCTCTACATGTCCGCTTACAAGATGCCCTCCAAGCCTTGTATTAAGTGTTAGGGCAGGCTCTAAATTAACATAATCATCCTTTTTAAGCTCTCCAAGTGTGGTTTTCCTTAGTGTTTCATGGGATACATCAAAAGATAATATACCTTTTGATTTGTCTATATCACAGACAGTAAGACAAGCTCCACTTACACAGATGCTATCACCTATATTAGATTCATGTATTACTTTTTTAGAGAATATCTTTAGCTTTGCTCCTTGAGCAATTTTTTGAATATCATAGACTTTTCCAACTTCAACAATAATTCCAGTAAACATTACTTTATAAGCTTACCAATTCTTTCAAGTCTTGGTTTTTGATTCTCACTATCCCAAGACCAGTATATGATAAGTGCCTTACCTATGACATCTTTTAAGTCAACAAAGCCCCAAAAACGACTATCATAGCTTTGGTCTCTGTTGTCTCCCATTACAAAAATTTTATTTGGAGGAACTTTCACAGGTCCAAAATTATCTCTTGGATCAAGCTCTCTTGGATGAATATATGAGTCTGTATATTTTACATATGGTTCCTCAAGTGCAACTCCATTTACAAAAACCCTTTTATTTCTTATCTCAATAATATCTCCTTCAACTCCTATAACTCTTTTTATAAAATCTCTGTTTGGATCTTCAGGATATCTAAACACTACTATGTCGCCCCTTTTAGGAGTCTCTAAAATCAGAAACTTTTTATCTGAAAAAGGTAGATTTACTCCATATATGAATTTATTTACAAGAAGATGATCTCCTATCAACAGTGTTGGAATCATTGAACCAGATGGTATTTTAAATGCTTGAACAATATATGCTCTTATAAACAATGCAATTAGTATAGCAATTCCTATGCTTTTTATATAGTCAAAAATCTTTTTAGTTGTCATTTTCCCTAACCCTCACTCAACCTTTAAAACTGAAAGAAATGCTTCCTGGGGTATTTCAACTCGTCCAATCTGTTTCATTCTTTTTTTACCTTCCTTTTGTTTTTCAAGAAGTTTTTTCTTCCTTGTAACATCTCCTCCATAACACTTTGCAAGAACATTCTTTCTAAGAGGAGCTATACTTTCCCTTGCTATAACTTTGCTACCAATTGCAGCTTGAATTACAACTTCAAAAAGCTGTCTTGGAATGACGCTTCTTAGTTTCTGAACTATTGCACGCCCTTTGTAATAAGCCTTTTCTTTATGAACAATAACTGATAAAGCATCCACTGGTTCTTTATTAATAAGAATATCAAGCTTTACAAGCTCTGAAGGTCTATATCCAATAAACTCATAATCCATTGATGCATAACCCTTAGAGAGAGACTTAAGCTTATCATAAAAATCCCATAGAATCTCATTTAGTGGCATTTCATATACAAGAAGAATCCTGTCTTTTGTTATATATGAAAACTCCTTTTGAATTCCTCTTCTTTCCTGACAAAGCTTTAAAATCTCTCCTACAAACTCCTCTGGCACAATTATAGAGACTTTCATAAAAGGCTCTTCAATTCTCTCATAGATCTTAGGAATTTTACTTGGATTATCAATAAGATACTCTCCTTTTTTGTCAACTACCTTGTATCTTACTGTAGGTGCTGTGCTTATAAGTGAGAGATTAAACTCTCTTTCAAGGCGTTCTTTTATGATCTCCATGTGAAGCAAGCCTAAAAATCCGCATCTAAATCCAAATCCAAGAGCTGCTGATGTTTCAGGCTCAAAGAAAAAGGAAGAATCATTTAGTCTTAACTTTTCAAGTGCAGTCTTTAACTCCTCATACTGATTAGTCTCAGTGGGATAAAGTCCACAAAAAACCATTGGCTTTACTTCTTTAAAGCCTGGTAAAGGTTCTTTTGCAGGATTTTCTGCCAAAGTGATTGTATCTCCTATCTTTGTATCACCAATATTTTTAATTCCAGCAACAACAAATCCTACTTCACCTGCTTCAAGTTTTTCTATGTCCTTAGGAAAAGGTGTAAGAATACCAAGTCTTTGAACTTCATACTCCTTTCCAGTTGCAAACAGTTTTATCCGCATTCCCGGTTTTATTATTCCATCAAAGACTCTCACAAGGACAATAACTCCTAAGTAGTTATCAAACCAAGAATCAAATATCATTGCACGAAGTGGTGCAGATGGATCACCCTTTGGTGGTGGTATTCTTTTTACAACTGCCTCAAGAATCTCTTTTGTGCCTATTCCCTCTTTTGCAGAAGCCAGTATCGCTTCAGAAGAATCTATACCCAATATATCTTCTATCTGTCTTTTTACCTTTTCAGGATCAGCCTGGGGAAGATCTATTTTATTTATTACAGGAATTATTTCATGATTATGCTCAATTGCCAAATAAGCATTAGCTACAGTCTGAGCTTCAACTCCCTGTGTGGCATCAACCACAAGAAGGCTTCCTTCACAACAAGCTAAAGAACGAGATACTTCATAGGAAAAATCTACATGTCCCGGTGTATCAATAAGATTTAAAATATAATTCTGCCCATCATCACTTCTGTAGTTAAGCCTTACTGCATGTGCTTTTATTGTAATACCCCTTTCCCTTTCAAGATCCATTGAATCAAGAATCTGACCCATCTTTCCACCAAGGTTAACAGCACCTGTAAACTCAAGAAGTCTGTCTGCAAGTGTAGATTTTCCATGATCTATATGAGCAATTATTGAAAAATTTCTTATTCTTTTCATTAAAACTTTGCTTTCCTTTCTTTTATTTTAGAGTCTACGTAATACAACTCATTCTGATTTCTTAAAACTGCAACAGCACCAAGAACTCCTCCTTTGTCAACTAAAGAAGAACGAAGTATGGTTAATGACTCTAAAAGCCCCCTCATTGCTTTTTTCATTGCCTCATTTATGGCTGTTTCAAGATAAATATTTACTGCTTGAGACAGTCCTCCACTTAAAATAATTTTCTCAGGACCAAAAATATTTATTAAATTTGCCATTCCCACACCAAGAGCCTTACCTGCTTCTTTAAGAACACTTCTACATAAATGATCACCTTCCATAGCTGCTTTATATATATCTTCAGAAGTTGCTTTATATATATTGCCTTCATAAAGTTGTTTAATTTGACTTTCCTCACCGTTTTCAATTCTTTGTATAAGAGTCTCTTTTATGGCTCTTGCTGATGCATGCACTTCAAGACATCCTGTATTACCGCAATTACATAACTTTCCTTGAAAATTAATGCTCATATGTCCAACTTCCATTGGAAAATCACACAATTTACCATCAAACCAAAGACCACCACCAATCCCTGTGCCAAGAGTAAGAAGAATAAAAATGTTTGAGTCTCTTCCTTGTCCAAATAAAGCCTCTGCAACCGTTGCAACTTTAGCATCATTTTCTACTTTTACATCTACTTTATATCTATTTCTTAGTTCTTTACTTAGTGGAAATTTATTAAAAAATGGTATGTTAGATGCTTTAATTACATTGCCCTCGTTGTCTACTAAGCCCGCAATACCAACTCCTATTCCTTTTATATTAAACTGACTAAAAAGTTTGTCTATCTCTTCAATAATTTTTTCCATAGGATTGTTGCCTGTTGGAGTCTTGTATAGCTTAATAACTTCCCACTCTGAAGAAACTATACCAATTTTTATGTTAGTGCCACCTATGTCTAATCCAATGTAATACACAGAAAAATATTATATCATTTTAGATTCCTTCAAATCTTCCTTTAGATCTTATTAAAAGGGCTTTGCAAATCAAAGAAGAATAGAAAGTTATATTATCTTGAAAAAATTAGAAGTTTGCTTTCATAATTAAGAAATTTAAATTATTACTTAACGGAGGAAAAAAATGAGAAGAGTTATACTTTCAGAAAAAGATCTACCAACTAAATGGTATAACATACAAGCAGATATGCCAAAGTTACCACCACCACCCCTTAATCCTCAAACTAAAAAACCTGTATCTATAGATGACTTAAAAGTTATATTCCCCATGTCTCTTATTGAACAGGAAGTAAGCACTCAAAGATGGATAGAGATTCCCGAAGAAGTCTTGAATATCTATGCAAGCTTTAGACCTACTCCTCTTTATAGAGCCATAGGACTTGAAAAAGCCCTTAAAAGTCCTGCAAGGATTTATTTTAAGCATGAAGGTTTCGGTCCAGCAGGAAGCCATAAAACAAATACCTCCATACCTCAGGCTTACTACAATAAAATTGAGGGAATAAAAAGAATCACTACAGAGACAGGTGCAGGTCAGTGGGGTTCAGCACTTTCCTTAGCAGGAGCATTGATGGGAATAGAAATAACAGTTTATATGGTTAGAGTAAGCTATGAGCAAAAGCCCTACAGAAGAATAATGATGGAGACATGGGGAGCAAAGGTCTATCCATCTCCCTCTGACAAAACCTTAGCAGGAAGAAAAATTCTTAAAGAAAATCCAAATCATCCAGGAACACTTGGCATAGCAATATCTGAGGCTGTTGAAGATGCAGTAACTCACAAAGACACAAACTATGCACTCGGTTCAGTACTAAATCATGTCTTACTTCATCAAACAATCATTGGACTTGAATGTAAAAAACAGTTTGAAATAATCGGAGATTATCCTGACATTATAATTGGCTGTTGTGGAGGAGGTAGTAATCTTGCTGGAATTAGTTTTCCTTTTCTTTATGATAAGTTTAATGGAAAGGATATAAGAGTTATAGCAGTTGAACCTTCAAGCTGTCCAACTCTTACAAAGGGTGAGTTCAGATATGACTATGGTGATACAGCTGGACTTACACCTTTTCTTATGATGTATACACTGGGGCATGATTTTATTCCTCCTGAAATTCATGCTGGAGGCTTAAGATATCATGGTGACTCTCCCCTTATAAGCCAACTTTATCATGATGGATTAATAGAGGCAGTGGCAGTAGGACAGACTGCTGTTTTTGAGGCAGCAATACTTTTTGCAAGAACTGAAGGAATAATTCCAGCACCTGAGAGTGCCCATGCTATAAAAGTTGCAATAGATGAAGCTCTTAAAGCAAAAGAAGAAGGAAAGGAAAAGGTCATACTTTTTAATCTAAGTGGCATAGGATTTCTTGATTTATCATCCTATGAAGCATATTTATCAGGAAAGTTAACTGATTTTGATTATCCCGATGAAAAAATAAAAGAATCCCTTAGTCGTTTACCCGAGATAAAAATTTAATAAAAACTGAAAAAAATTTACGAATTAATATACCTAAAAAAGACTACTCCCAGAGGAGGAAGAGTTAAAGAAATAGAGTAAGGCCTTCCATGAAAGGGTATTTCCTCTGCGTGAACTCCTCCATTGTTTCCCCAATTAGTTCCTCCATAAATTGAAGAGTCGCTATTTAAAATCTCTTTCCAAAAACCCTTAAAGGGACAGCCAATTCTATAGTTAAATCTAACAACAGGAGTAAAATTGCAGACAACTAAAATGACACGTTCAGGCTCTTTTGCCTTTCTTATGAAACTTATAATACTTTGGTCGGCATCACTAAAATCAATCCACTCAAATCCTGCTGGATCAAAATCAAGCTCATAAAGAGCTGGCTCATTTCTGTAAAGATTGTTTAGGTCCTTTATCCATCTTTGAATACCTTGATGTTCTGGATAATCAAGAAGACTCCAGTGTAGGCTTGTCTCATGATACCACTCATCCCACTGTCCAAACTCTCCTCCCATAAATAGTAACTTTTTCCCTGGATGGGCATACATATATCCAAAAAGAAGTCTTAAATTTGCAAACTTTTGCCATTTGTCCCCAGGCATTTTATTTAAAAGAGAGCCTTTACCATATACAACTTCATCGTGAGAAAGGGGTAAAACAAAGTTTTCCGAAAAAGCATACCATATGCTAAAGGTAAGCTCATTGTGATGATATTTTCTGTAGATTGGATCCTTTGAAAAATAAAAAAGGGTATCATGCATCCATCCCATATTCCACTTCATACCAAAACCCAACCCTCCAATATAGGTAGGACGAGTAACAAGAGGCCATGCAGTAGACTCTTCAGCAATAGTCTGGGTATCAGGATATTTTTCATATACCACCTCATTAAGTCTTCTTATAAAATCTATTGCCTCTAAGTTTTCTTTGCCTCCATATTTATTGGGAATCCACTCTCCAGGGGCTCTTCCATAGTCAAGATAAAGCATAGAGGCAACAGCATCAACTCTTAATCCATCAATATGATATTTTTCAAGCCAAAACAATGCTGAACTTATAAGGAAATTTCTCACTTCATTTCTTCCGTAATTGAATATATAGCTATGCCAATGGGGATGATATCCCTTTTTAGGATCTTGATGCTCATAAAGATAGGTTCCATCAAAAAAGCAAAGTCCATGCCCATCATCGGGAAAATGAGAAGGAACCCAATCTAAAATTACTCCTATTTCATTCTGATGAAGCTTGTCAATTAAATACATAAAATCTTGAGGAGTGCCATATCTTGAAGTAGGTGCAAAATATCCAACTACTTGATATCCCCAAGAACCATAGAAAGGATGTTCCATAACTGGTAAAAACTCAACATGAGTAAATCCCATCTCTTTTACATACTTAGGTAGATGTTCAGCAAGCTCTCTATATGTGAGAAATCTATTTCCCTGCTCAGAAACTCTTCTCCATGAACCAAGATGAACCTCATAGATGGAAATGGGAGCATTAAAACTATTTCTTTTTGCTCTGTTTTTCATCCATTCATGATCATTCCATTTGTACTCTAAATCCCAAACAATTGAGGCAGTAGCAGGAGGGACTTCCCAGAAAAAGGCATAGGGATCTCCTTTTTCTAATCGGTAACCATACTTTGATATGATGTAATATTTATACTTTGTTCCTTTATCAACTCCAGGAATAAATCCTTCCCATATACCAGAGCCATCCCATCTTACTGCAAGAGGATGTAAAGGTTTCCATCCATTGAAATCACCTATAACATAAACTTTTTCAGCATTTGGTGCCCATAAAGCAAAGTAAGTTCCCCTTTGTCCATCAACCTCTATAATGTGAGATCCAAGCTTTTCATAACATTTAAAATGATTTCCTTCTTTAAAAAGATAGATATCAAAATCACTAAAAAGACTGACATCATGTCTTACCATTTTCAAAATCTCCTATTCTTAGGCTTTAATTTGTCTTTTTAGAAAACTAAAAGCTTTGTCTTTCAACACTACGGTACTGTATAGCTTCTGCTATATGTTGACTTCTTATATTTTCTGAACCTTCAAGATCAGCT
Organism: Thermodesulfovibrio sp.; assembly: GCA_039630505.1. Taxonomy (GTDB): domain Bacteria; phylum Nitrospirota; class Thermodesulfovibrionia; order Thermodesulfovibrionales; family Thermodesulfovibrionaceae; genus Thermodesulfovibrio. Next base: position 723 of record JBCNUV010000017.1, on the reverse strand, counting down.
ATTGTTCTTGCTACTTTGATTATCTTTGTGTAGGCTCTTGCACTTAAACCAAGTTTTTCCATCGCAGACTGAAGAAGTTGATGAGCCTTTTCATCAATTTTGCAAAATTTTTTTAAATGTTTTATTTTCATATAGGCATTACAGTATATTCCTTCATCTTTAAATCTCTTAAGCTGAATCTGTCTTGCTCTAATTACTCTCTCTCTTACAGCTTTTGAGCTTTCTGAAGGAGTGTCATCTTTTAATTCTTGATATTGTAATCTTGGAACTTCAATATGAATATCAATTCTGTCAAGAAGGGGACCTGAAATCTTTGAACGATAACGAATTATCATTTGAGGAGTACAACTACAGGGCTTAATACTATCACCATAGTTGCCACAGGGACATGGGTTCATAGAACCAATCAATAAAAATCTTGAAGGAAACTGAACAGTAGCATAGCTACGAGCAACAGTTACAAATCCATCTTCAAGGGGTTGTCTAAGTGCTTCTAAAACATTTCTTTTGAACTCTGGAAGTTCATCAAGAAAAAGCACACCATTGTGAGCTAAGGAAACTTCACCAGGTTTTGGAATTTGTCCTCCTCCTATTAAGGCAACATCACTGCATGAGTGATGGGGTGACCTAAAGGGACGACTGATAATAAGTCCTTTTCCCTCAGGAAGCAAACCAGCCACACTGTGAATCTTTGTTGTTTCAATTGCCTCATCAATAGTCATT
>JBCNUV010000016.1:0-62464 GCA_039630505.1 Thermodesulfovibrio sp. | reverse complement strand
AGTCTTCATGAAGATGATATAGAGAGAGCATTAAAGAGAGCAAGTATTATTGCATCTTTATTAGATAAGGAGACAATCCCAACGATTGTTTATGTAGAGTCAAAGGAAGAAGTTGAAAAATTAGCTGAAGAAAAAGGAATCTTGCTTATCAAAACTGATTACTAATTGTCTTAATCTTTTGTCTATATCCGCCTGTCAAGGTCAAGTTCTTTAATAAAATCTGTTTGTAATTGAACCCTGAAAGTTTTTGAACTTTTCAAAGAAAGACTTAAACTTCCTAAACTTACTTTGGTCATTAGCGTTAATCTTTTGAACTCTTCCTATGTAAAAATTTTCCAGATTAAGCCACATCCTTTTATAGCTTAGTTCTAAAAAAGGATTAAGATAGTTAATAACATTTGAGAAAGATTTTTATCACAAGTATGGACTCTAAGAAGTAACCTATCTTTTGTAAACCCTTGATTTTACTTACGGGGTGGACGGGACTTGAACCCGCGGCCTCTTGCGTGACAGGCAAGCGTTCTAACCTGGCTGAACTACCACCCCAATTCTTCCATGGGCGGAACAGGTATCGAACCTGTGACCTCAGCCTTGTAAGGGCTGCGCTCTCCCATCTGAGCTATCCGCCCGTATTTTTTAAACTACTATAATATTTAAAAGTTTGTCAAGAAATGAAATGATAGACTTATTTTACAATTCCCGATGCAGTTCCTGAGAAATTTCCACTTCCATAAGTACCTGAGGCTAAACCTTTCATATTTATAGAACCATTATATGAGCCTCCTGAAAGTTGTATAGGATAGGCTGTATCATTTGCTATGGTTGCTGCCCAGTTTCCATTTGACCAGTAAGTTGGAGTAAAATTAACAGAACCTGAAGCACCACTTGTAGCATTAAGTGTTATAGCCTGATTAAGATTGGGTGTTCCAGTATAACTACCGCTTACATTCGCAGTTGACCAAAGAAGAGGTTTCTGTCCTGTTTGAGTTGAAAAGAAAACAACGTTGTTTAAATTTACAGTTAAATTATTACCTGAACCATAAAAACTTGCCTTTCCAACTTCAACTACCGGAATACCGAGTTTTCTTAATTTTTCCTGTTCTTCTGTAAAATTTGTTCCAGTTTTATTGCAAACTCCACCTGGACATGCCATACTTAAAAATTTTGTAGTCTCCATAGCCACTCCCAAGGTTAGACTCTGCCAGTGTTTGTTTGTTGGATCAAAGGTTCCCACTGTTTCACCTACAAATATTCCAGTTAAAAAGGGAGTTCCCGTTATATCTGAAAAAGAACCATAGGTTTTACCATGAATTACCTTTTGAATGGAGTTTTCATTTCCCCATAAATCTCCCTTAATCAAAGCATTAAATGTCTGGGGAGTTCCTTCAAAACTTCCAGTATATGTTATTTCCCATAAACCTGTAGGTTCAGTATTATATATTCCACCCATTCCAATTATTCCTGCTCCGAAGGTGTAATTATTTGTGTTTGTATCCATGACTATATAGCTTTCCTGATTTTGTATTGTTATTCCATATAAGTTTGTATCAATGCTTATATTTGATATAATTGAACTTGTAGGTGTGGTAGGAATTGAACCTGTTCCAAGAGTTACTGCTTTTACAGTATTTTCACCTTCAAGGAAAAATCTCTTTTCAAGAGTCAAAACATTGGAAGCTGCATCTGTTGAAAGATTTCCAAGGAAAACTCCCTTATTTGTTGAATCATTATATATTCCTGAAACATAGGCACTAAGATTATAGGAAAGGTCTGTTTTCTGTCCAAATCTTCCACCTATATAGCCAAAGTATCTTAATGAGCCTGATGACCAGTTAATAGGTGAATACCACAAATAAGGTGTACCTGAAGAGAAGTCTATTTCATTATAATTATCTATTTTTCCGATCGAATAAATGCTTCCTTGTCCTTGACTCCAGAAACTATCTCCGCCAACATATGCGTTAATTCTTGCTCCTGTTGGTAAAAAATTCTGTTTGTAAATCTTGCTAATATTTGAATTTGAAACAATTTCACTTAAATGAGAAAGTTCAATAAGGGGTTCATAACTTCCAATTACCACACCAACCCATTTATTACTACCTAAGGTGCCTAACATTTTACCTTCAATTTTTCCATAATGATTGGGTGTCATGAATTTACCCTGAAAGTTTCCCAATATTTCTCCTGATGAAACTGTTGCATTTGAAATACTTCCAATCCAGTAATCTGGGGTTTCTATGGATGCATCTCTGTTATCCCAGTTGTCTCCACCAAATTCAAGTTTAAGTCCTGTAGGTGATACTGCATTATGGCTTCCTCCGAGTTCTATTCCAAATACTCCCCAAGGCTCAGGATTATTTCCCTTTTTAAGGGAAAGCGTAGCTGAACCAATAATACCATAAGAGGTAGTGTTTATATCCTTTCTTGATATTGTATTATTTCCACTGCCACCAATAAAATATCCCTGATAGTTACCTTGAATATAATCTGACCATGTATTCATTGTGGAATAACCAGTTGTCTTCTTTTTTAATGTAAAGGCTGGTTCAATATCAAGAATATTTATATCTCTATGTAAAATTTGATTTGCTCCATAGGGATAACCAATAAAAAGTCCGGCAGAACCATCACTGCCTATGTATAATCCATAGAGAGCATAGTTCTGATATATGTCCTCTCCAATTCCTCCTGCATAACCTTTTAGTTTTAAACTACTTCCAGAGTTATTATGAAAATTACCCCAGCCCATTGTTACACTCTGCTGAACCTCAGAGATATAACCTATTCCATAATTTTCTCTTTCATATGTCACTGTTTGATCTATGTTTGATGGCAAAACTATTGGTCCTGTTCTTCCAATAAGTATTGTATGTGGTTGTGCTTGAGGAACTTCATTAATCTTTGTACCATCATAATAATGGTCATATCCTGTAAATTTAGCAGATAATGTAAGCTCCTTTAACTCTATCCAGGGTTCTGTAGTTAAAGATGTTACTACTATTGGCCATTCTCCTGCTTGTGTGGTAGAGCTACTAAGATTAGAGTTACCAAATCCTTTAAAAAGATAAGATGGTGTAAGAAGTCTAAAATAGGAAGAAGAGGCAGGTCCTTTTAATATCCAGTATCCCTCTGAACTGTTACCACCTCCTGCCTTAAAGGTAGAGGAAGAAGAAATAGAAGACAAAACCGTAAATTTAGCCACTCCTTTATCTATTCCAAAGGCACCTGCAACACTTCCATTAATTGTAAAATTTGGTGAGTTATCAATTTTAATAGTTCCTGAAAGATTATTTAGTTTTGGATTAATTGTTGATGAACTCCATTCTTTCGTATTTCCAAAACTATCTGTTGCCTTCATCTCAATCTGGTAACTACCGCCTGATAAAACAGGGATTGAAAAATAAACAGGATTCTGCGGCAAAGCATTTACAACTGTCCAGTTACCATAGCTTCCATTATGCTTAATCCTGTATTGAACATTTATATTTCTGTTTGCCGAAACTTTATAGTTAAGATTTATGCTGTCTGGTTCAATGCTTAGAAGACTTACATCAATATTTAAAGGCTCTGTAACTTGAGTGGTTTCAGTAATAGGAGGTGTTGTTTCCCTGAAGGGCTGATACATAGTTTCTCCTTCATAAGCACGGTAGGCATCTAAAAATAATGGCTTTTCTTCATAGATTCCTGAGATAATCGTACTATCAACTATTCCCTTTTCACTTTCTTCAGCCATGCTTGGTGTGATATCTCTTTGTTCTCTTTGTATATCAGATGGTGTGAGTCTTCTTGGAGGTGATGGTGGTGCTCCCTCTCTTATAACTGTTGACTGCCCTCCTAATACATCCACAACTCTATCAGAAAACTGTGGATTGTAACAGTAAACTCTGCCAGTAATCACTGTTACTGTGGAGTATGTCATATAGTGAGAGACTATATAGTTTGTTCCTCTTACTCCTGCAACTACTATAGGTGTTTTTATCTCAAATTTGTTAGCCTTTGGTGAGGCTCTAATCTTTTCAATACTTTCCTTTGATAGGTTGGCGCCAACCTTACCTCTTGGAAGATTTATTGTTACTCTAAAAGTCTTTGCATCAAGAAAGTATTCACTGATGTCAATCCTGCTACGAGGTGCAACTTTCACCACTGTTCCATCCTTGAAGGTTATCTCAGCCTTTGAGTCGGATTTTGTTCTTATTATGTCATTTAAATAGACAGGATCATTTATTTTTACAGTGATGGCAGGAGGCTTTCCTTCTCTTAGAATGTCTACAAATCCCTGAAGAGATGTAACTTTTCCAACTTCCTCAGCGCTTGCTAAATTTAGATAAAATAGGGTTATAATGAGTGTTATTAAAGCAAGCATTTTAAAGCCACCCAAATTCATAATAATCAAAAGCTAAAGCTTAACTCAACTGTGTAAATATTTCTTTTGTAGTCGTAAATTGGGAAATTAGAGTCAGCTCTTAAGTGATAGTAGTTTAAGTTCATCCTCAGAGTCTTTGATATTTCAAAAATCAAACCACTACTTAATGTATAAATTCTATCCTTTCTTTTTTCAGATTTTTCAGGAAAGCCTTTAACTCCTTTGCCTGAGTATGTATTTGTATTTCTATAGTTCTGCCAAGTATGGTCTGAAGCAACCTGAATACTAAGTCTATCAATCACTGGATAAATTATACCTAAGGATACTTTATGGGATTGACTTTCCCAGTTTTTTCCCTGAGTATCATCAACTGAGTATTCATATCTGGAATAAACTATACCTTTTTCATTAAATGGGAAAAAATATCCGAGGGAAAAACTGTATTGATTGCTGTCTCTGTCCTCATCTGGATCAAAACCTTCATTATATCTTAGAATTTCTCTTTTAGAGTATCCCGCTATAATCTGAAGTATGTGCTGTCTGTAAAGGGGAAAGCTCAAGGTCGGGTTAATTGAAAAAAGAGAGCTATATTCCTTTTCATATAGCCACATATGGGAGTAATTAATTGGAAAGTTTAAAAAGACTTCCCTAATCCTTAAACCTGGATTGAAGGTAATTGTTCCCATGGTGGTATTGAATCTATGCATTGAAAGATAATTCTTTTTGTAAAGACCAAGCTCACCTATAAAGAATAAACTATCCTCTAATATTGGTTTATAGCTAATTCTAAAATTACTGACTATGGCTGAATCTTTTTTGCCAGATATTTCATCTATTGCAGGAACTCCAATCTGGGTTGCTGGCTTTGATAAAACATTATCATCATACTGATAGGCTATGCTAAAGTTTATACTCCACTGCTTGAAGACAGTCTTTAATGCGGTAAGATACTCTGATGCAAACTCTGCTATATCTGTTTTTGGTTCAATCTTTATCAATCCTTCAAGAGTCTTCATGGCTTCCTTTATCTTTCTTTCTGATGAGTATGTGAGGGCTATCTGTAAATCTGATGCTTGGGTAAGGGCTGGATCAATAGATTTTGCCTTTTCAAAGGAGTACCTTGCCTCATCAAACTTTCCCATTTTTGAAAGAACAAGCCCTTTTAAAAATAAAACCTTTGAAGGCATTATAAACTCTCTTTCAGCCTCGGCAAGCCATTTCATTGCCTCATTTAGTTGATTAAGATGATACAAAACTTCGGCGATTTCAACATAGGCATCATTTATTTTTGGTATGCCTGTTAAAGATTTATAAAAGTAATCCCTTGCAGCTTTGTAATCACCTATTTGTTTGTATGTAAGTCCAAGATAAAAACTTACAATGGTTGAAGGCTGAGTTTGATAAATTTTTTCAAATATCTCAAGAGCTTCTTCATAGTTTTCCTTTTTATATTGTTCAATGCCTTTTTGAAACAGTTCTTCTGCAGATGTTGAAGTGATAATCAAGATTATTAACGAGAAACTTACAAAAAATGCTATGGAATAAGACATGAAAAATTCTAAAATTTTACTATTAAAAAAATCAATTCTTTTTGAAAATAAAGTAAGTTTGATGTTATAATTAATAATTTTGAATTTTATATGAGATCCATTCTGAAACATATTTTTTTTAAATCTGCTGTTAAGTTCTTTCTATTGCTTGGAAAATTCTTAAAAAAAAATGAACTTCTATGGGTTTCATCTTTCTTAGGAAGTCTATTATATCTTCTTCCTTTAAAAAGAAAATATGTGGCTTTTGAAAATTTAAAGATTGCCTTTGGACAACAATACGAGAAAAAGGAGTTAAAAAGATTGTTAAAAAGATTTATTCAAGGAATTATTCTTACTGGCCTTGAAATAGCATTTATCATTAAAAAGAAAGAAAAACTTGCTGAATGGGCTAAGGCTTCAGGGATTGAGTACTTTGATGAAGCTTTAAAGAAAAATAAAGGAGTAATCGCATTGAGTGCCCATTTAGGTAATATTCCCATAATGCTTGCCTGGCTTGCTGAAAAAGGTTATCAAGTAGCTGTGCTTTTTAAGGAAGGAAAATATCTTCCTAAAGGGTTTTTATACAATCTTATAAGTTCTTATAAAATTTATCCTATTCCCTTTCATTCTGATAAGGAAGTTCCAAGGGAAATAATAAAAGCACTGAATAAAAATATGATTGTATTTATACTTGCTGATCAAGCAAGGCCTGGTATTTATGCAAAATTTTTTGGAAAATATGTTCAGTGCCAGAAAGGTGCATTTGTTATTGCTCAAAGGAAAGGTTCTCCAATTATCCCAGCTTTTATTATAAGAGAGAAAGATGGTCATAAGATTAAAATTTATCCTGAGATAGAGTTGCAAAAAGATATTATGCTTCTTATTGAAAAATATAATATGCTTGTTGAAAACTTAATAAGGCAGTATCCTGAACAGTATTACTGGTTTCATAGAAGATTTAAGAAGATGAGACTTCACTAAACTGCAAATTCCATAATTCACTGTAGAGGCCTCCTTTCTGTAAAAGCTCTTCATGTGTTCCCTGTTCAATAATCTGTCCTTTATCTAAGACAATGATTTTGTCTGCTCTTTTTATAGTTGAGAGCCTATGGGCAATAATGATAGTTGTTCTTCCTTTTCTTATCTCTTCAAGGGCTTTCTGAATCTTTTCTTCTGATTCTGTGTCAAGATTTGCTGTTGCCTCATCAAATATTAGAATCTTGGGCTTTCTTAAAATTGCTCTTGCTATGGTAATTCTCTGTTTTTGTCCACCTGAAAGTAAAACTCCTCTTTCCCCTACTATGGAATTATAACCATTAGGTAGATTAATTATAAATTCATGGGCATCTGCTATCTTTGCAGCTTTTTCAACATCTTCTTTTGAAGATGATATATTCCCGAATTTTATATTGTTTATTACTGAGTCATTAAATAAGAAAATTTCCTGCGTAACAAGCGCAATTTGAGAACGTAAACTATTAAGAGAAAATTCCCTTATACTAATTCCATCAATTAATATATCACCATCAGTTGGATACCAAAATCCTGCAATAAGATCTGCTATAGTGCTTTTTCCTGCACCAGAGGGACCAACAATTGCTACAGTTTCTCCTGGATTGATCTCAAAGCTTACATTCTTTAAGGCATAATCCTTAGAGATAGGATATTTAAAAAAGACGTTTTTAAAAACTACATGTCCTTTTATCTCTTTTATTTTTCCTTCTTCAGGTTCATCTTCAAAAAATATAATCTCTCTAAGTCGCTCTATAACATTTCTACCTTTTTGAAATGATGCATTGGCTCTACTTAATCTTTTTAAAGGTGTATACATAAGAAGTACTGCTGTAGCAAAGGAGAAGAAGTCTCCTGAAGAGATTTTATCAGTTAATACAAGATATCCACCATAGAATATGATCATAGCCACTCCTATACCTGCAATAGTTTCAGTTAAAAGATTTGCAAACTCTTCTGTTCTAACCTCTCGCATGATGTTCCTGTAGTGTTCTTGTAAGGCATTTTTGTATCTTTTGATCATGTCAGCTTCCATTGTAAATGCTTTAATTATTTTTATTCCGCTTAAGGTCTCATGTATTAGTGTGGTAACTTTTGCAATTCTTAAGCGTGTTTTCATTCCAAGATCCTTTACCTTTTTTCCCACAGTGGCTATTGTATAAATAATAAGAGGTAAAACTACAAAGGAAAGTAAAGCCAAATCCCATCTTCGATAAAAAGCAACTCCTGCAAGAACGACAACTGTAAGTCCTTCAACAAAAAAATCTTTTATTGTATGGGAGACTGTCCGATTTAGTAGATCAACATCATTTAAAACTTTGGAAATAAGATTACCTGAAGTGTCTTTGCAAAAAAATGACATAGGAAGTTTTAAAAGCTTTTTATATAAAGCATCTCTAATGGTTCTTACAATCTTTGCTCCAATTGAGCTCATAAGATAATTATTAATAAAGGTAAAAGTACCTCTAAGAGTAAACAATACTACAACTCCAAAGGGAATAAGATACAGAAACTCAAAGGATTTTTTGACGAATATCTCATCCATTGCAGGCTTAACAGACCATGCAATAGCTCCATTTATTCCAGAGATAGTTACACTGCAGATTAATGCAAAAATAAGTCTAAGTCTGTGTTCTTTTAATAGTCTCCAGAAAACAGCTAAATCATCAATAAAGGATCTTTTAAACTTCAACTTAAACTGTTTTTCTATTTCCATATTTTTCCCATGCTTTAGCATATTTTAAGAATGAGTAAAAACTGTAAAATATAGCAAGAAGAAAACCTCTCAAACCATCAAGAAATCCAAATCTTAAAACAAACATCTTGAAAAAAGTAAAAATAGGTGCCACTGTCATTTTTATTAGTATTTTATATTTTGATGGATTTTTCTTTATAATTTCCATAGCAGAAAGACGAGAGTAATTCTGCATTTTCTCTATAACATCTTCAATGCTTTGATATGTATAGTGAATTAAAGGCTCTTTAAGATAATCAGTTTTACCTTCTACTACAATCTTTTCATGAACTTGTCTTTCTTCCATTTTTCCTTTGTCTTTTCTAAAGAGTCTTAAGGTATAATCGGGCCACCAGCCACTGTGTTTAATCCATTTTCCTAAGAAAAAGTTCTTTCTCGAAATAAAATATCCTACTGTATCTTTATCTTTAATTCTTTCAAGAATTTCTTTTTTTAACTCTTCTGTAACTCTTTCATCTGCATCAAGAACTAATACCCATGATAGAGTTGTTTTGTCAATGGCAAATTGTTTTTGCCATGAAAAACCTTTCCATTCAATCTGAAAAATCTTATCAGTATACTTACGGCATATCTCAACAGTTTTATCATTGCTAAAGGAGTCAACTATCACTATCTCTTCAAAATCCTTTACTGATTCAAGGGCCTCCCTGATGTTTTTCTCTTCATTTTTTGTTATTATTGCTACTGAGACAGGAATTTTCAAAAAACCTTAGCCTCCTATTGTTGACATAGGTCTTAAAGGTTTTGTTTGATCTAATATGCCTTGAGGCTTTAAATAAATTGTTCTTATAATCATTTCTCTTATTTGTTCCTTTGAAGCTCTGCCTCTTAAAAGTTTTTTTAAATCCAACTCTTTATCTGAAAAAAGACAGGGTCTTAGCTTTCCTTCAGCAGTAAGTCTTAGTCTATTGCATCTTACACATATGTGAGTTGTAAGAGGACTTATAAACCCAAGAAGTCCCCTTGCTCCTTCAAGCATAAAGTATTCTGCTGGACCTGATTTTTCAACATGAACTGGAATAAGTTTACCAACTTTTTTTTCTATTCTTTCTTTTATCTCATCCTTAGAGATGAAGAATTCTTTTTTCCATGCATTTGGACCAATTGGCATAAACTCTATAAATCTAATTTGATATTCTACCTCTTTGCTCCAGAGAGCAAATCTCTCTATTTCATCATCATTAATGCCTTTCATTACAACTACATTTATTTTGATAGGTTTTAATCCTACTTTATCTGCCTCTCTAATACCTTCAAGCGCATCATATATTGAGCCTATCCTCGTTATTTTTCTAAATTTATTTTCATCAAGTGAGTCAAGACTGATATTCACTCTTTTTAAGCCTGCTTTATAGAGAGCTTTAGCAAATTTTTTAAGAAGAATTCCGTTTGTGGTCATTCCAATGTCTTTTATGCCCTTTGTCTTTGCAAGTCTTTCAATAAAATTAACAATATCCTTTCTTAAAAGTGGTTCACCACCTGTAATTCTTATATTGGTTATTCCTAAATCTACTCCTATTTCAACTATTTGTAGGATTTCTTCATAACTCAATATTTCACTATGAGGCAAAATTTTACTAATACCTTCTTCAGGCATGCAGTAAATACATCTAAGATTACATCTATCCGTAACAGAGATTCTTAAATAATTTATATTTCTGCCAAATTTGTCTTTCATTGTTTAGGTTTTGTTTTTGTTTTAGATTTGCTTTTTGTTCCAGTGCTCTGACTTTTAAGTATTTCTCCTATTTTTTGTTGAGCAATTTCTGCTTCCTTTGATTTAGGATATCTTTCAATAACTCTTTCAAAAACTATCTTTGCTGTTTTTTTATCCTTTAACTCTAAGAATGCCATTCCTTCTTTAAGAAGTGCTCCTGGAGCCTTTTCATGTTTTGGATATCTTTTTAAGAACTCTTCATAGGCAAGTATAGCATCCTCATACTTTTTCTCATTATAGTAGGTTTCTCCAATCCAGAAATAAGAGTGGGGAAGAAGTTCAAAATCATGATAATTTTTTATAATCTCTTCAAATTTGGCTCTTGCAGAGGCGTATTTTTTCTCCTTTATATCAATATGGGCTGAATCATAGAGTTCTTTTGGATTTTTTGATTCAGAGGCGGTCTTTTTTTGTTCAGTTTCTTTTGATGAAACTGGTTGGACAGGCTGTAAAATTTTACTCTGTAATTCAGCTATCTTCTCATTTAACTCTTTAAATCTTCTTTCATTATTGTATGAGTTTTCCTCAAATCTGCCCTTTAGAAGTTGTAGTTCCTTTACATACTCCTGTGTTTGGGATATTAAAGTAAGCTGTCCTTCCTTTAAGGCTGTAGCAGTACTTAAATCTGACGATATTTTGTCAACTCTTGTTTTTAGTTCAGATACTTCTTTTCTTAGTTGATTGTTTTCCATATAAAGCCTTAAAATATCAGCTTTCATCTGTTCATACTCTCCTGTAGTAACACAGCCAGATAAAATTATAGTTGAGGCTATTCCTATTAATGTTAATTTGATATTTTTTCTCATTTTTCCTCCTCAATAAATACAAAGTGTGCTCTTCTGTTTTTCTGCCAACAAGCCTCATTTTGCTCAGTGCATAAAGGCTTTTCTTCACCATAGCTTATAATGTCTATTCTTGTTGAGGAAATTCCAAGACTTATAAGATACTGTTTTGCAGAGTTAGCTCTTTTTTGTCCTAATGCAAAATTATACTCATTAGTTCCTCGTTCATCACAGTGTCCCTCAATAATCAATCTTAATTTAGGATATTTTTGAAGTACAGAGGCAACTTTTTTAAGTGTAGGTATATCTTCAGTTCTTATATCATACTTATCATAGTCAAAATATATATCACTTATTTCTTCCTGGAGTTTCTTTACAACTTCTTTTATTTCAGATGGTTTAAGTTCATCTTGCTTTTGGCTGTCAATTTTACTTATCTCTTCAGTTTTAATTTTTTCTTCCTTTTTTAAGACTTCACCTTTTTCTTTACCATCTGGTAGATAAATTCTTCTTTCTGTGCAAGAAAAAAGAAAGACAAGACAAAAAGATATTAAAAATGCAATTTTTATACTCATATTATGCCTCCAGAAATATTATGGCAGAGGTGTGGATTTTTTTTCATACATAATATAATACAACAAAAAAGACTAAATTGCTGAATAAGATCTTAGTAAAGTTTTGATATGTCTGCTACAGATTTAAGTATTTCAGAAAGTTCTTGTAATAGAGCAAGCCTATTTCTTTTGATATTTTCATCCTTATCCATTACAAGTACGTTGTCAAAGAATTTGTTTATTGTAGGTGTAAGTCTATCTAAGTGGTATAAGGCGTTGATATATTTTTCATTTTTTAAATAATCATTTAACTCTTTTTTTATTTCTTCCATGCTACTGTAAAGCTCTTTTTCTTCAGATAAAACAAAGAGATCTTTATTAAGAGGCATTCTTTCGTAGTTTTTTATAATATTAGAGACTCTTTTTACAGCAAGGAAAAAGCCTTCAAATTTCTCACTGGCTTTGAATTCCTTTAATGCCTTAAGTCTTTCCTCAATTTCATAAGGTGGAAAAATAGGAATAAGTTCACTAATAGTTTTAATTAAATTAATCTCATAACCAGACATTTCAAGAACACTTTCAAATCTCTGAGTTAAAAAACTTAAAATCTGTTTCTTTACTTCTTCAGATATCCACTCTGAAACTGTTGAGACTAAATAACTCATTGTTAAAGGATATTTTTTCTTTAAAAGAATAGCTATAATTCCATTGGCAGCTCTTCTTAAGCCAAATGGATCTTCTGTTGCAGAAGGAATTTCTCCAATATAGAAAAAAGAAGAAATATGGTCAATTTTATCAGCAATACTTATTATACACCCTAAATCATTAGAGGGTATTTCATCAGTAAATCCTTTAGGAAGATAATGTTCTCTTATTGCATAAAATACTTCTTCTGGAAATCCGGCATGTCTTGCATAGTATCCTCCCATTATTCCCTGTAACTCTGGAAATTCGCCTACTACACCGCTTGCTATATCTGCTTTAGAGTATTTTGATGCAAGTTCTACTAACTTAATTTTTTCAGGCATTATAATATTGGCGATTTTTGAAGCAATCTTTCTAATTCTAATAGCCTTATCATATAAGCTTCCAAGTTCCTTATGATAGACAACTCCCTTTGTTTTTTCAAGAAGATTTTCAATTCCTTTCTTTAAATCCTCTTCATAGTAAAACTTTGCATCTTCAAATCTTGCTTTTATGACTCTCTCAGCACCTTTTCTTATGTTTTCCTCATTTTCTGATTTTGTATTGCTTATTACAACAAAGTAGTTTTTAAGATTTCCTTCATTATCAACTATAGAGAAATATCTTTGATGGTCTTTCATAACTGTAATAAGCAGTTCTTTTGGTAGTTTCAGATACTCTTCTGAGAATTTACATAACACAGCCTCTGGATACTCTATGAGATTTGTCACTTCCTCAAGTAATTCTTGATCCCAAAAAATTTTCCCATTTACTGTGCTGGCAAGTCTATCTGCTTGACTTATAATTATGTTTCTTCTTTTATTTTGGTCTACTATGACAAAAGCACTCTCAAGAATTTTCTCATAGTCGCTTATTTTTTCTATCTTTAAAGGATTTTCTGATAAAAATCTATGTCCTTCAGTGTATTCTCCTGCTTTTATTCCATCTATCTCAAAAGGTATAACTTTGTCTTTATATAGAGCTAAAAGCCATCTTATAGGTCTTACAAATCTTAGATTCTTATTTCCCCAACGCATCATTTTTGGAAAATTTAAAGAAGTAAAGAGACTTTTTAATATTTCAGGTAGTACTTCCTCTGTTTTTTTACCTTTTTGTTTTAATAGAACACAAACATAGTTTCCCTTACCTTTTTGTTTTATTTGTAACTGCTCAATACTTACTCCTTGAGCTTTTGCAAAAGCTAAAGCTGGCTCCTTGGCAGTTCCTGATTCATCAAAGGCAATATGAGCAGGAGGTCCCCAGATCAGTTTTTCTTCTGGTTCTTGTTCTTCTGATAAATTGGCAATAAGAACAAGTCTTCTTGGAGTTATAAAAACCTTAAACTCAGATATGTTTATTCTGTATTCAGATAGGATTTTTTTGAGATTTTCTTCAAGTTGAATTTTTCCAAGAGGTAAAAATCGTGCGGGAATCTCTTCAACTCCTATTTCAAAAAGCAGATTACTCACTTTTTTTCTCCATATCTTTTTTTAAGATAAAGCTCTGCACAAGCCTTTGCAAGAGCTCTTACCCTACCTATATAGTTTGTTCTTTCTACTACAGAAAGAACTCCCTTGGCATCTAAGAGATTAAACATATGAGAACATTTTAGACAGAACTCATAGGCTGGAAAGACTAAACCAAGTTTTATTAAACGCTCAGACTCTTTTTCATACTCATCAAAGTGTTTTCTTATGAGTGTATGGTCTGAGTAGTCAAAATTAAAGTAAGAAAACTCTATCTCACTTTGTCTATGTATATCTCCATAGGTTATATACTCATTCCATTTTATATCAAAAACATTTTCAACTCCCTGTAGATACATCGCTATTCGCTCAAGACCATAGGTAATTTCTAAAGAAACAGGTTTTAAATCAATTCCACCAACTTGTTGAAAATAGGTAAACTGCGTTATCTCCATTCCATCAAGCCATACTTCCCATCCAAGTCCCCATGCACCAAGGGTTGGACTTTCCCAGTCATCTTCAACAAATCTTATATCATGCTTGGAAGGATCAATTCCAAGTTCCTTTAAACTATCAATATATATCTCTTGAGAAGCCTCAGGAGAAGGTTTTAATATTACCTGATACTGATAATACTGTCCCAGTCTATTAGGATTTTCTCCATATCTTCCATCGGTTGGACGTCTGCATGGTTGTACATAGGCTGTGTTCCACTCATCAGGTCCTAAAACTCTAAAAAATGTAGCTGTATGAAATGTTCCTGCACCAACCTCAAGGTCATAGGGTTGTAGTATTACACATCCTTTCTGAGCCCAGTATTTATTAAGTGTAAAAATTATTTCTTGAAAATACATAGATTTTCATGATACTTTAGCTTAGAGGCTTCTGTCAATGTTTCCAAGAATTCTTATATCAGGTATCCGCGGTGGTGTAGGAAAAACAACTGTAACCTTAGCAGTTATATCAGCTTTAAAAGAAAAAGGATTAAATGTTATTACCTTTAAAAAGGGACCTGATTATATTGACAGTGGATGGCTTAGTTTTTTTTCAGGAAAACCTTGCTATAACTTAGATACATTTATGATTCCTCAGGAAAGAGTTATCCAATCTTTTACTGAAAGAGCAAGGGGATATATATCAGTAATTGAGGGAAACAGAGGACTTTTTGATGGACTTGATGTAGATGGTTCTGTAAGTTCTGCAGAACTTGCAAGGCTTTTAAAATGCCCTGTTATTTTAGTTATAGATTGCACAAAGATGACTCGCTCTGTAGCAGCTTTAATTAATGGATTTATTCAGTTTGAAAGAGATCTTGAAATAAAGGCAGTCGTATTAAATCAATTAGCTAATCCAAGACATGAAAAAATTATAAGAGAATCAATAGAAAAATACTGCTTTGTAGAAGTGGTAGGTGCTATTCCGAGATTTAAAGAAATAAAGATGCCTGAAAGACATATGGGACTTCTGCCTTATCAGGAACATGAAATGCAAAAAGAAGTCTTGAGTTTTATAAAAAAAATATCAAATTTTTTAGAGATTGAAAAAATACTAAATATTGCTCAAAAAGCACAGCCCATAGAGTGTAGTCAGAAAAGCCAAAATGGCGAAATAATTGCAGAAGGATTAAAAATTGGTGTAATAAGAGACAGAGTTTTTCAGTTTTACTATGAAGAAAATCTTGAAGAGCTAAAGAAATACGGTGCCCAGATTGTTATTATCAACTCCATTGAAGATAAAAAACTTCCTAATATTGATGCCCTTTATATTGGAGGTGGCTTTCCAGAGACAAATGTTAATTATTTAAGTAAAAATGAAGAATTAATGAGGGATATAAAAAAGAAGGCAGAGGAGGGACTGCCAATATATGCAGAATGTGGTGGATTAATGTATCTATGTAAAAGCTTAATAACTAATGAAGGCGAGTTTCCAATGGCAGGAATTTTTCCCTTTAGGCTTAAGATGTTTAAGAAACCTCAAGCTCATGGATATGTAATAGCTAAGGTAAATAATAAAAATCCCTTTTATGATGAAGGTATCGAAATAAGAGGACATGAGTTTCACTACTCAAGAGTTATTGAGTATGATAGTTTACCTACCATGAGTTTTGAAATGATAAGAGGTGAAGGAATAATAGAAAATATGGATGGTGCTGTTTATAAAAATACTCTTGGAACCTATATTCATACTCATGCTTTGGGAACAGAACAATGGACAAAAGGTATTTTAAAAATGGCAAAAATTTACAAGGAGAATAAAAATGGCTAAAAGAGAACTACCAACTTGCCTTTTTTGTGGTAGGATTATAGATCCTCCAGAAAGTAAAAATACAGAATTTGGAGAAGTCATATATGGAAAATGTCAATGTGGAGCTTTATATGTATGTGAACCAACAGGTCGTAATCAAGGAGAAGCCTTAGTTAATGCGATGATGCTTGCCTGTCCTGATGGTATTGAGAATATAGAGCTTGGAGCAAACTATGAATTAAAAGAAAAAGCCTATGACTATAAAACCCACCAATATGTTTATCTAAAAAATCAACTTTTTTCCGGAAGGCTCTTCTTTATAAAAGCCTTAGAAAAAAGCACTAAAAGGGCAGCAGGAGAAAAAATAAAGATATCAAAGAGAGATTTTGTTTGCCTACTTGAAGAGGAAAACTATGAACAGATTGAGAAAGTTTCATTAGATAATGCTAATGTTTTCGGATGGTTAATTTCTCTTTCCTATGATAAAGAAAATCCTATCTCGTGGAAAGCAATAAGAGCAATGGAACATGTGGCAAAAGCTTATGTAGAGTTACAAGAAATTGAACCATTAAGAAATACAATTAGAAAGCTTCTTTGGTCAATGACAGATGAGTCAGGAGGAGTAGGTTGGAGATCAGCAGAGTTGATAGGAGAGATTATCTGTGCTGAACCATCTTTATTTGAAGATATAATTCCTATATTATGGTCACAAAGACAAGAGGAAAGTTTTTTAGAGAGTGTATTAAGAAGCATGATTAAACTGTCAAATAAGATTAATCTTCTTGATTATATAAAGATTGAGGATAACGAATTAAGAGAGCTATTACAACACAAAAATGAGGAGATAAGGGCTCTTACTGCTTTATTAATTTCTAAAGCTAAAATTAATTTCTCAATTCCTGAAGAGATCAAGGATGCATCTTTATCTGTATATCACAAGGGTGAGATATTTAAGGTTAAAATGTCAAAGGCTGAAAAATATTTATAAGTTTATAAGCTAAATTTATTTGACTTTAAAGTAGGGTATACTTTAGAGTTAATATACTCTTGAAGTGAATTTATTGAAGATGTTAAAATTTTTTAAAAAACTAAGAAGGAGGTTGAAAAAATGCCAACTATTGAATTTAAGGGAAAACAGATTGAGGTTGATGAAGATGGTTACATTCAGAATCTTGATGATTGGTCACCAGAGCTTGCAGAGTATCTTGCTGCAAGAGATGGTATTACATTAACGGAACAGCACTGGGAGGTTATTAACTTTTTAAGAGATTATTATCAGAAATATCAAATTGCTCCTATGATTAAGATCCTTGTTAAGGAAATGGCGAAGGCATTTGGTCCTGATAAAGGAAATACCAAGTATCTCTATTCATTATTCCCAGATGGACCAGCAAAGCAGGCATGTAGATATGCAGGATTACCTAAACCAACTGGATGTGTATAATTTAACAAAAGGGGCAGATAACTGCCCCTTTTTTGTATTTAAAGAAAAAGAGTATTTTGTTTGTTAAATTTATCCAGGTTTCTAATCTAAAAACATTGTTCTAAAGGAGAAAAATGAGTATTAACAGTCTCCTTTCAAAAAAGAGAGACGATGTAGTTAAGGAAGCTTTTGATTTAATTATTTCTACTTATCCTGAACAAAGTCAGGTTTTCTTAAGAGAAAAGCATAAAAGATTTACAAATCCGATAGGTTACAACACCTATTTTTCTGTTGAACAAATAATTGATAATATCATTGCTGATGCTGATGTAGAAAGATTTTTTCCTGCATTAGAAAATATTATTCAAATTAGAGCGGTACAAGATTTTACACCATCTCAAGCTGTTGGATTCATCTTCCTAATCAAAAAGGCTATATATAATGCGCTTCATAAGGAGGCAGATTCAGAACAGTTAATGGATTTAATGTCAAGGATTGATTCTTTAGCATTGATAGCATTTGATATTTTCATGAAGTACAGAGAGAGAATTTATGATATCAAAGCTCGGGAGCTACTGGACAGAACTTGGTGGTTATTGAAGAAGTGGAATATTGTAACGGAAATTGATGATAAAATTTTAGAAAATAAATAAAAATCAATTAAAAGAGAGGTAGGGTGAGATGGGTATAGGAATAGCTTTAATATCAGTCTTAGCATTAATATTGTTTGCCTATGTAGGAACAGCACTCATTGGTTTGAATGTCCTTTTTGGTGTGGTATTTCCTTATGCTGCTTTTATCATATTCGTAGTTGGATTTATTTATAGAGTAATTAAATGGGGAAAGTCTCCTGTTCCATATAAGATTCCTACAACTGCTGGCCAGTATTACTCTTCTCTTGGTTTCAAACAAAATAAAATCGATAATCCTTCAACTAGTTGGGGTGTAGCATTAAGAATGTTCTTGGAAGTTGTTGCTTTTAGAAGTCTTTTTAGAAATACAAAGGCTGAACTAATTCAAGGCAGACTCTATGTAGGTTCAAGTAAATGGCTTTGGCTTGGTGCTATAGTCTTTCACTACTCTTTCTTAATTATATTTCTAAGGCATATGAGATTCTTTACACCAGAGACTCCATGGGTTATATCAGCAATTGAATCGTTAGATTCATTTTTGCAGATACATATACTTGGTTCACCACTCTTTTATATAACTAATTTCACCATATTCGTTGCTCTTCTTTATTTGCTTGGCAGACGAATCTTTGATTCCAAGATAAAGTATATATCTCTTCCATCAGACTACTTCCCATTGTTTTTAATCTTAGGCATAGTGACAACAGGTATATTAATGAGATATTTCTTTAAAGTTGATGTAACAGCTATAAAAGAACTTACTCTTGGATTGGTTTACTTCAAACCTGTCATCCCGAAGGAAGTTGGAAGCCTGTTTTACATTCATCTGTTTTTGGTAAGTGTTCTTTTTGCATACTTCCCCTTCAGTAAACTAATGCATATGGGAGGAGTTTTCTTAAGTCCTACAAGAAATCTAGCAAATAACAATAGGATGAAGAGACATGTAAATCCTTGGGAATATCCAGTTAAACATCGTCATTATGAAGAATATGAAGATGAATTTAGAGAAAAAATGAAAAAAGCTGGAATACCAGTAGAAAAGGAGTGAGAATATGGCACTTCCAAGACCAGAAGAATTAATTTCAGATGTTAATTTAAAGAAAATGCCATCCAAACATTGGATGGACACTTTACCTGTAGAGTTTAAACCGGGTTTTTACTGCTATGGAGCAAAGGGTAAGAATCTTGCCTATGTTGATATGCCGAATGCAAGAGACTTTCATGTTACTGATCCTGACTGGAAGCTGCCAGAGGATTGGAAAAATATTGTTATCCAAGGAATTAAGCAGAGAATTGAAAGGTTTAGAACATTCCATGTTTTTATGGATATCTGTGTTCGCTGTGGTGCCTGTGCTGACAAATGTCACTTCTTTATTGGGACGGGAGATCCTAAGAATATGCCTGTTCTTAGAGCAGAGCTTTTAAGATCAGTATATAGGAAATACTTTACGGTAGGTGGAAAGATCTTTGGAAGAACTGGTGGAGCAAGAGATCTTGATCTTGATGTATTAAAAGAGTTGTGGTATTACTTCTATCAATGTACGGAGTGTAGACGTTGTTCCCTTTTCTGCCCATACGGAATTGACACTGCTGAGATTACAATTATGGGAAGAGAGCTCATGAATCTTTTGGGATTGAATACAGACTGGATATCAGGGCCTGTGGCAAACTGTTATAGAACTGGAAACCATCTCGGAATTGAGCCTCATACAATGAAATCAACTCTTGAGTTTATGTGTAATGATATAGAAGAAATAACAGGGATAAGAATTGAACCTCCTATAAACAGAAAAGGCGCTGAAATTCTTTTTGTAACTCCTTCAGGAGACTTATTTGCAGATCCTGGTATCTACAATTGTATGGGTTATATGATGCTCTTTCATGAGATAGGACTTGACTATACTTGGAGTACCTATGCTTGCGAAGGAGGAAACTTTGGTTTCTTCACATCGTTAGAGATGGCAAAGAGACTTCATGCAAAGATATATGAAGAGGCAAAGAGACTTAAGGTTAAATGGATTCTTGGTGGAGAATGTGGACACATGTGGAGAATATGGCATCAGTATCATGATACATGGTATGGACCTATTGATTTTCTTGAAGAGCCTGTTTCACCAATTACAGGGACTAAGTTTGAACATGCCAAATCAACTAAAATCGTGCATATAAGTGAATTTACAGCTGATCTTATAAGGCATGGTGTTCTTAAATTTGATAAAAGCAGAAATGATAATCTTATTGTAACATTCCATGACTCCTGCAATGTTTCAAGAGGTATGGGAATGTTTGAAGAGCCAAGATATATACTCAGAAATGTATGTAATCACTTCTATGATATGCCAGATGAAACAATAAGGGAACAAACTTTCTGCTGCGGAAGTGGTTCTGGTCTTAATGCAGGAGAGATTATGGAATTAAGAATGAGAGGAGGCTTCCCAAGAGCAAATGCAGTAAGATATGTTCATGAAAAGTTTGGTGTAAATTTGGTAGCAAACATATGTGCAATAGACAGAGCAGCTTTACCACCACTAATGAATTACTGGGTACCGGGAGTAAGAGTCTCTGGAGTTACAGAGCTTGTTGCAAATGCGCTAATAATGAAAGGTGAAAAAGAAAGAGAAGTCAACTTAAGGATGGAACCACTACCAGGAAAGGGAGGTAAATAACCATGTTGTATGATGGAGGAAAAATAGTTTTTGGACTGCTCATATTTATAGTGTTTGTAACTTTACCTTTTACTTTAAGTATAGGTAAAGAGTACTATAAACCTAAAGTAGAGATAAATACACCACAGATAATGAAACTTCCAGAAGCTGAAAGAAAATGTGTTGAGTCTAAGGAATTTATGAGAAGAGAGCATATGAAGATGCTCATTGATTGGAGAGATGCTGTAGTAAGAGAGGGCAAAACTCTTTATGTAAATAGTCAAGGTAAAACCTTTAATATGAGCTTACAGAATACTTGTATGCATTGCCACTCAAACAAGTCAAAGTTCTGCGATGAGTGTCATAACTATGTAAAAGTGAAGCCGTACTGCTGGGATTGCCATATTGAGCCTAAGGAGAATATCAAGAAGGAGGCAGGATTATGAGTAACATCAACAGAAGAGAATTCTTAAAAATTTTAGGTATAGGCGCTTTTATTGGACTTGGTGGTTGGTCTTTATTTGAAGTAGTAGGTAGAGGAGAAATTGAAGCATTTGTGGAAAGATATAGGAAAGCTCCTGAGGCATTACATGCTAAAAGATGGGCAATGGTAATAGATTTAAAAAAGCTTAATCCAAAAATAATAAATGATTGCACAGAGGCATGCCATCGAATACACAATGTCCCTAAGATATTAAATCCTAAGGAAGAAATAAAATGGATATGGGAAGAAAAATTTAAGAATGCTTTTCCAGAGTTGAAAGATGAGTATATGGCACCTGAAATTAAAAATATGTCTGTTTTAGTATTATGCAATCACTGTGAAAATCCACCTTGTGTAAGAGTCTGTCCTACAAAAGCAACTTTTAAGAGAAAAGACGGGATTGTAATGATGGATATGCATAGATGTATTGGTTGTAGATTCTGTATGGCTGGATGTCCCTATGGAGCGAGAAGTTTTAACTGGAGAGATCCGAGACAGTATGTTAAAAATGAGAATCCTGAGTTTCCATTTAGAATGAAGGGTGTTGTTGAAAAATGTACATTCTGTTATGAAAGAATTGACAGAGGGCTTCCTCCTGCATGTGTAGAGGTTTCAAATGGAGCTATAATTTATGGTGATATAGCTGATCCTAACTCAGAAGTAAGGAAGGTTCTGTCTTCTAATTTTGCTATCAGGCGTAAAGCTAAACTCGGAACAAAACCGAGTGTGTACTATTTAATATAGGAGGATGAAAGATGCTTGAACTTGCGTTAAAAGGAAGCCCAAGATACTGGGGGTGGTTATTTTTCTTAGCAATACTAATCGGTGCTGCTTTTATCACCTATTTATACCAGTTTCAAATAGGATTAGGAATTACAGGAATGAGTAGGGATGTCTCCTGGGGTTTATATATTGGTCAGTTTACATTTCTTGTTGGTGTTGCTGCTTCTGCAGTAACGATTGTACTACCTTACTATCTTCACAACTATAAGAAGTATGGAAGAATTGCTGTTTTAGGTGAGTTTCTTGCAGTTCCTTCTATTCTTATGTGTATGCTTTTTATCTTTGTTGACCTTGGACAACCAATGAGAGTTCTTAATGTTCTTTTACATCCAACACCTAACTCAATCATGTTTTACGATATGATTGTATTAAGTGGATATCTTATTCTGAATCTTCTCTGTGGATGGGTAATTCTTATGGCTGAGAAAAAAGGAGCACCACCTCCGAAGTGGATTAAACCATTTTTATATATTGCCATATGTTGGGCCCCTTCAATCCATATTGTTACCGCCTTCTTATATCAGGGTTTACCAGGTAGAGACTACTGGATGACTGCTATTATGGCAGCAAAGTTTCTATCCTCAGCTTTTGCCTCAGGTCCTTCTCTTTTAGTAATTTTATGCATGATTGTAAGAAAGTTTACTAATTTTGATCCAGGAAAAGAGGCAATCCAGACCCTTGCAAAGACAGCAGCTTACTTTCTACTTGTCACTATAGCCTTCTATCTATTTGAAGTATTTACTGCTTTCTACAGTGGAATAACAAGTCATCAATACTCTATTATATATCTCTTTAAAGGTTTAGAAGGGTATTCAAAACTTGTTCCTGTGATGAGTATATGTGTACTTCTTGCAGCAATAGGTCTTATTATCTTGATTACACCACCTTTAAGAAAGTGGGAGGTTACTCTTGCAATAGGAGCTGCAAGTACCTTCCTTTGCATGTGGCTTGAAAAAGGTATAACTCTTGTAGTAGGAGGATTTATTCCAAATCCCTTTGAAAGAGTATTCGAGTATTGGCCTACTTTACCAGAGGCAATAATAACAATAGGAGTTTGGGCTGTCGGCTTCTTTGTTCTTACTCTGCTTTATAAGATTGCTTCTACAGTTAAGGAGAAAGCTGTATTTGATAAATACGGAGAAAAGCAAATAAAAGTCTCAGTATAAGTTTTCTTAGATGAAAGAGAGGACGTCCTAAGTGGGCGTTCTCTCTTTTATTTATTTAAAAAGTAACCTTTTTTCTTGTAAAGAAGCCTTTATAAATGCCTTAAAAAGTGGGTGGGGTTTAAATGGTTTTGATTTAAACTCTGGATGGAACTGACATCCCAAAAACCATGGATGATCTTTTAGTTCAATAATCTCCACTAATTGTCCATCTGGAGATGTTCCGCTAAATATAACTCCATTTTCCTCAAGGATTGGAATATATTTGTTATTAAATTCATATCTATGTCTATGTCTTTCTGATATTTCCTTTGTTTTATAAGCTTCAAAGGCTTTTGTTCCTTCTTTAATTGTGCATGGATATGCTCCAAGTCGCATAGTTCCACCTTTTTGAGAGTCTATTGAACGAATTTCATACTGTCCTGTGCGGGGATTAAACCATCTTTCCATTAGATATATAACAGGATGTTCTATTTCAGGATCAAACTCTGTTGAGTTAGCATTAAGTTTGGCAAGATTTCTGCTTATTTCTATTACAGCACACTGCATTCCTAAACATATTCCAAAGAATGGAATTTTGTTTTCTCTTGCGTATCTAACTGCTTCAATTTTACCTTCTACTCCACGGCTTCCAAATCCTCCCGGAATCAAAATACCATGAGCCTCTGAAAGATATGGTTTTGCTCCATTTTTTTCTATATCTTCTGAGTTTACCCATATTATGTTTACTTTTGCATCATTAGCTATTCCACCATGTATTAAAGCCTCTGTAAGACTTTTGTATGAGTCTTTTAATCCTACATATTTTCCTACGACTGCTATATTAACCTCTGTCTTAGGATTTTTAATTTTATTGACTACCTCTTCCCAGTGTGTTAAATCTTCTACTCTGTGAGGCAAGGAAAGTTTCTTTTCTATAAGAAGATCAAGTCCTTCATTTTTAAAATTAAGTGGAACTTCATAAACAGTCTCTACATCGTGAGCTGATATAACAGAGTCAAGATCAAGATTACAGTGTAGAGCTATTTTTTTCTTGAGTGCTTCTGGAATAGGTCTATCTGCTCTGCATATTAAAATATCAGGTTGGATTCCTATTGCTCTTAAGCTATTTACACTATGTTGAGTTGGTTTCGTCTTAAGCTCTCCTGCGCTTTTTACATACGGAACGAGTGTTAAGTGAATATATAGGACATTTTCTCTTCCTACATCATATCTAAACTGTCTTATGCTTTCAAGAAAAGGAAGTCCTTCAATATCTCCAACAGTACCACCAACTTCTACAATTACGATGTCATATTTATTGTCTCCTGCAGCAGATTTAATTGCCTCTTTTATTTCATCTGTAATATGTGGAACAACTTGAACAGTATGACCAAGATAATCGCCTTTTCTTTCTTTAGAAATTACATTAAAATATATTTTTCCTGATGTATAGTTGTTAACATGAGAAGTGGTAAGATTGGTAAATCTTTCATAGTGTCCAAGATCTAAGTCTGCTTCACAACCATCATCAGTCACATATACTTCTCCGTGTTCAAAAGGACTTAATGTGCCAGGGTCAACATTGATATAGGGATCAAGTTTTTGGATGGTAATTTTATATCCTTTTGCCTCAAGTAAGGCTCCAATTGCAGCTGCTGCTATTCCTTTGCCAAGAGCAGAAACAACTCCACCTGTTATAAATATATACTTTGGCATTTTCTGTTAATTTTAACATTATCCTGATACAAATTGCCATAATTTTGAGTGAAAAAAAAATTAAGAATTTTCGTGAAATCTTACGATAAAATAATTTATAATTATTATAATCATTTTTAAGGGAGGATGGTATGAAAAAGTACAAATGCAGTGTATGTGGTTATGTTTATGATCCTGCACAGGGAGACCCTGACAATGGTATCTCTCCAGGAACTGCCTTTGAAAACTTACCAGATAATTGGACCTGTCCTATATGTGGTGCTACTAAGGATATGTTTGAAGTAGAAGAATAGTTTGGAGGTAATACTATGAAATCCATTGAGATTGCCTTAAAGATGGAGACAGATGCAGTAAAGTTTTATACAGAGGCATCTGAAAAGGTTTCCCATCCTGTTGGAAAGAAAATGTTTCTTACGATTGCAGAGGATGAGAAAAATCATATAAAAATGATTGAAGAAGTTCTTAAAGGACTTGAACTTACCATAAAAGAGGCTAATCCCATAAAGACAGTCAAGACAATATTTGAAGAGATGAAGGACAAAATGATGGAGAGAGTTAAAGCTCAAACCGATGATCTTGAAGCATTCAGAATTGCAATGGATATGGAAAAGGAGGGAATAGATTTTTACAATAAAGTAAAAGAGGAAGTTAATACAGATAAAGAAAAAAAGCTTTTTGAGAGATTAATCTTTGAGGAAGAACAACACTATAAAATTTTTTCTGAAACATATAATTTTCTTAAAGATACAGGTAATTGGTTCATGTGGAAAGAGTTTTCAATTGTTGAAGGAGGCTAAAATAAGGGAGGAAAATTCCTCCCTTTTATTTAATTCCAAGGACATCTCCCATATCATAAAGCCCAGCTTCTTTTCCATAAAGCCATATTACTGCTTTTAAGGCACCCCTTGCAAAGGTATCTCTACTTGATGCTCTGTGAGTTATCTCAATTCTCTCTCCTAATCCTCCAAATATTACAGTATGTTCACCTACAATATCTCCTGCTCTGATAGTCTGAATTCCTATTTCCTTTTTTGTTCTTTCTCCTATTATTCCTTTTCTTGCATATATGGCTACTTCATCAAGGTTTCTATTTAATGCTTCAGCAATAACCTTTGCCATTTTTAAAGCAGTCCCGCTTGGTGCATCTTTTTTCATTCTGTGATGTGCCTCAATAATTTCTATATCATAGTCATCGCCAAGAACTTTTGCAATATCTTTTAGTATTTTGAATAAGAGATTTACTCCTATGCTCATATTAGGAGAAAGAACGATAGGAATTTCCTCTGATGCCTTTTGAATAATAGAAAGTTGTTCAGTATTAAAACCCGTTGTACCTATTACCATTGCTTTCTTAAACTTTTTAACTATCTCTAAATGCTCTAAGGTGGCTTCAGGATTTGTGAAATTAACAACCACATCGGTCTCAGAAATAACACTCTCTAAGCTGTCAGCTATTTTTACATCAAGCTGTCCTACTCCTGCTACTAATCCAGCATCTGTTCCTACTTTTGGATTATTCTTTGCCTCTATGGCACCTATAATTTTCAATTCAGGATACTCCTTGGAAAGAGCAATTATTCTACTTCCCATTCTTCCTGCTGCACCACATACTGTTGTTTTGATCATCTTCTACCTCCTTTATATTTATTTTTTCATCAATTTCCTCAACTTTTATTGAGTATTGTTCATGAAACCAGTTCCATAGATCAATAATTTTACAGTTTTTTGAACAAAAGGGTCTCCATGGATTGTTTTCATACTTTACAACTTTACCACATATAGGACATTTAATTTTCATGTTTAATTTTAATTTTTCATATGCTCAAGTTGCAACCTTATATGATAGACTATAATAATGATTTTTACAGATAGAGCCAGAGCTGTTCTTGAAATTAGGTATCTTTTAAAAAATGAAAAGGGAGAGATTATTGAAACTCCTGAACAACTTTTTCATAGAGTATCAAATTATGTGGCACAAGCAGAAAAAATCTATAAAGAGAACTCTCTTGAATGGGAAGAGAAGTTTTATAAACTTATAAGTTCTTTAAGATTTTTACCTAACTCTCCAGCCCTAATGAATGCAGGTAAACCAAAAGCTCAGCTTGCTGCATGTTTTGTTCTTCCAATAGAAGATTCAATTGACTCCATTTTTAAAACACTTAGGGATGCTGCTTTGATTCTTCAGAGTGGTGGTGGAACAGGATTTAATTTTTCCAATTTAAGACCTAAGGGTGATGTTGTTCGTTGTACAGGCGGTGTGGCAAGTGGTCCTGTTTCTTTTATGAAGATATTTGATAAAGCCTCAGATATTATAAAGCAGGGTGGAGCAAGAAGAGGAGCAAATATGGGAGTATTAAGAGTAGACCATCCTGATATTATAGAATTCATAAGAGTTAAAAGAATAGAAAATCTTAGCAACTTCAATATATCTGTGGCTGTTACAGATTCCTTTATGGAAGCCTTGTTTAAAGATGATTACTTTTCTTTAATAAATCCAAGAAATAAAGAAGTGGTAAAAAAGGTTAAGGCAAAAGAGATTTTTAATGAAATTGTTGAAGCAGCATGGGAAACAGGAGACCCAGGAATTATTTTTATAGATACCATAAATAGATATAATCCAACTCCCCATATTGGACAGATAGATAGCACAAATCCTTGTGGAGAACAGCCTCTTCTTCCTTATGAAGCATGTATTCTTGGTTCGCTTAATTTAGCAAAGTATGTTAAGGAAGGTAAAATTGATTTTAAAATTCTTGAGCATGATGTAAAAATAGCCACAAGGTTTCTTGATGATGCTATTGATGTTACCTATTATCCTGTCCCTGAAGTAGAAAAAATTCATAAAGGAAATAGAAAGATAGGACTTGGTATAATGGGCTGGGCAGACTGCCTTGTTGAGCTTGGAATTCCCTATAATCATAAAAAAGCCTTTGCTTTAGCTGAAAAAATTATGCATTTTATAAGTCAAAAGTCTCATGAAGCATCCTATGAACTTGCTCAAAAAAGAGGAGTTTTCCCGAATTTTAAAGGTTCTATATGGGATAAAAAGGGTATTCCAATGAGAAATGCTACCACGACAACAATTGCTCCAACAGGAACAATATCAATAATTGCAGACTGTTCAAGTGGGATAGAGCCATATTTTTTACTTGCTTACAAGCAAAGAATACTTGATACAGAGTTTGAGATAATAAATAAATATCTTATAGAAATGGCAAAAAAAGAAGGATTCTACAGTGAAGATTTTATAAATAAGCTTAGGCAAAAGGGAGATCTTAGAGGGATGAAAGAAGTTCCTTTAAAAATAAGGAGACTTTTTAAAACAGCCCTTGAAATCACTCCTGAAGAGCACATTGAGATGCAGGCAGCATTTCAAAAATACACAGATAATGCTGTATCAAAAACAATTAATCTTTCTCAAAGGACAAAAAAAGAAGATATTGCAAAAATATTTATTCTTGCCTACAAGAAAGGACTTAAAGGGATTACAGTATTTAGATATGGTTCAAAAAGAGGAACCCTTCTTAAAGTAAGGGATGCTCATATTACAGAATGCTGTGAAATAAAAGGAAGGCCACCAAGACTAACTAAGCTTCACGATGCATTATGATAAAGCTTGAAGGTATTTCAAAAAGTTATGGAAAAGTAAAGGCACTGGATTCACTTACTTTTGAGATTAAAAAGGGTGAAATTTTTGGATTACTTGGACCTAATGGTGCAGGCAAGACTACCACAGTAAAAATTCTTACTACTCTTACAAAACCTGATCAAGGAAGATGTTTTATTGATGGAATAGATGTTATCAATAATCCCTTTGAAGTAAAAAAAATCATAGGAGTTGTGCCCCAGGAAAATAATCTTGAAAAAGAGCTTACTGTCTATGAAAATTTATTAATTTATGGAATGCTTCATAAAGTCAAAAACTTAAAAAGAAAAATAGATGAAATACTTAAAGTTATGGAACTTATAGAGAAAAAACACTCAGTTGTATCAACTCTTTCAGGAGGCCTTCAAAGAAGAACCCTTCTTGCAAGAGCTTTACTGGCTGAGCCAAAGGTATTGTTTCTTGATGAACCATCAATTGGACTTGATGCTCATATAAGAAGAGAACTTTGGCAGATAATAAGAAAAATAAAAACTGAAGGAAGAACAGTTCTTCTTACAACTCATTATATTGAAGAAGCAGAAGCACTTTGTGATAGAGTAGGGATTCTTTCTCGTGGAAGATTAATTGCTCTTGGCAGTCCATTAGAACTTAAAAAAGATGTAGGAGAGTATGTTGTAGAATTTACTGATAAGGATGGAAGACTAATCAGTGAAATATGTCACAGTAAAGAAGAAGCCTATGAGATTGCAAAACAGCGAAGTGATGGAGTAATGATTAGAAAATCAAATCTTGAAGATGTTTTTGTAAAGTTAACTGGAGAAAGGATCAAGGAGATTAAGTAAATGATAGATTGGTATCCTGTTTTTCTTAAAGAGATGCTTCAGTTTAAGAGGAAACTTTTAAGATTGGGATATATATTTTCAGCGATGATGGCACCGATCATTTATCTTGTTACATTTGGTCTTGGTTTGGGAAAGACAGTAAAACTAACTGAAGGAACTGACTACTTAAGCTTTCTTCTTCCTGGGCTTGTTGCTATGAGTTCAATGAATAATTCCTACTCCTGGGTTGCAAGCTCCTTAAACCTTAGTAGACTTTATTTTAAAACATTTCAAGTTTATATACAGTCTCCAATAAAGCCTTTTTCAATAATGATAGGAGAGGTTATGGCTGGTATGGTGAAGGGACTTTTTGCCTCTTTGCTTATAATTGGTGTAGGTTTCATAGTTCCTTCAGATTTTTCAATAACTCCTATTTTTGTTTTAAGCCTTCTTCTTAATTGTTTTATGTTTGCAAGCCTTGGTGTAATAACAGGAATGATAACAAAATCTCACGAAGATACTGCGACTTACTCAAATTTTTTTATAATGCCAATGGCTTTCTTCAGTGGAACTTTTTTCTCTATTGATAGAATTCCGATAGTCTTTAAACCCATTATCTATATAATGCCTCTTACTCACACAAACATTCTTATAAGAAAGGAGTTTTTAGATATTGAAGGAGTGATTTCTTTGTTGGTTATTCTTTTTTATTGTTTTTGTTTTTTTACCATTGGTTCCATTATGGTGAAAAGATATAGTGAATAAAAAATAGCTCTCAATTTCAAATTTATTTTATACTTTAGAATATGGATATTCCTGAGTTAACATTAATTCTTTCACAAAGACTTGGCATTATAACCACAGTAGCTTTTATTCTATCAAGAATGTCTGTCTTTGGAAGAGTTCTGTCAAGAAAACTTTCTACGAAGGATAAATTCATTCTTACAATTGTCTGTGGTGGTCTTGGAATTTTAGGAACTTTTGGAGCAGTGGAAATTCATGGAGCCCTTGCTAATTCAAGAGTAGTTGGAGTTATGGTAGGAGGATTACTTGGTGGTCCCTTGGTAGGTGCTGCAGCTGGACTGATAGCAGGCATTCACAGATACTTTATTGGAGGATTTACAGCTTTTGCATGCGGTTTAGCAGCAGTTGTTGAAGGTTTTCTTGGAGGACTCGTTTATAGATACTGGAAGAAAGGGTTGATTCCATGGCATGTTGCATTGTTAGCTGGTTTTTTAGGTGAAGTTATACAAATGCTCATTATTCTTGCCTTTTCAAAACCCTTTTCAGAAGCTTTAGAACTTGTAAAAATTATTGCCATACCAATGATCACAGTAAATTCTATTGGAGTTGGAATATTTATGTTAATCATAAAATCCGCTGTTGAACATCAGGAAAGGATAGCAGCAAATCAGGTAAGAGCTACATTAAATATTACTAATCTTATTTTGCCCCATTTAAGACAAGGATTGAATGAGTATTCTGCTTACAAGATTGCAAAAATTATAATGGAAAGCCTTGGATTAGCAGCGGTAGCAATAACTGATAAGAAGAAAATTCTTGCCCATGTTGGAATAGGTAGTGATCATCATTATCAAGGAAATTCCCTACTTACAAAGGCAACATTAAATGCGATTACCTCAGGAGAGATACAGATTGCAAATAAAAAAGAAGAAATTGGCTGTAAAAATCCAAAATGTAAACTAAATTCTGCTGTTATCGTTCCTTTAAAAAAAAGAGATGAAGTTATAGGCACACTAAAACTTTATCATGACAGAGAAAATAGCATTACTACTGTTGATCTTGAGGTAGCAAGAGGACTTGCTCATATATTTTCAACTCAGCTTGAGATAGTTGAACTTGAAACTCTCGCAAGACTTAAAACAGAAGCAGAACTTAAATCACTTCAGGCACAAATTCATCCGCATTTTATATTTAATGCCCTAAATACAATAATATCTCTTATAAGAATTGATCCTTTAAAGGCAAAAGATTTACTTCTCAATTTAGCAACATTTTTAAGATATAGTTTAAAGAAAGAAAAGGAAATTACTCTAAGAGAAGAACTCTCCTATGTGGAGTCTTATCTTGCCATAGAACAGGCTCGTTATAGGGATAAACTGACAGTCAATTACTATATAGAACCATCAGTAGACCTTGATATAACAATACCCCCTTTTACAATCCAGCCTCTTGTGGAAAATGCTATAAAACATGGATTAAGACCTAAACCTGAAGGGGGTGAAATTTTAGTCAGCATTTTAGATAACAACGACTACATAGTAATCTCAGTTGAAGATGATGGGGTAGGAATAGTTTCCACTTCCAATAAGAATTTAGACAAAAAAGACTCTGGCTTAGGATTATATCTTGTTAACGAAAGACTTAGAAAATTTTATGGAGAAGAAAGTCTCCTTCATATAGAAAGTTATCCAAATTTAGGTACAAAGGTAACATTTAAGATTCCAAAGAAACATACTTTGAAAAATGTTATTTTCAGCCATAGTAGTTGATGATGAACCATATGCAAGGGAAGAATTGATTTATATTCTTTCCCATTTTCCCACATGTCAGATAGTTGGAGAGGCTGGCACGGCAAAGGATTGTATATTTCTATACTCAAAATTAAAACCAGATGTAGTATTTCTTGATATTGAAATGCCTGATATGTCAGGACTTGAAACTGCAAGTATTCTTTCAAATTTTAATAATCCACCGCTGGTTGTATTTGCCACAGCCTATGATGATTATGCCATAAAAGCCTTTGAATTAGGAGCAATTGACTATATTTTAAAACCCTTTGAAGAAAAAAGAATTGCAAAAACTATTATGAGGATAGAAAATCTGAAAAATAATCAGACTGAATGGAATAATGCTGTAAACAGGCTTAGTCAGTTTTTTGAAAAAAGAAGGGTCTTCAAAAAACTTCCTGTTCAACAAAAAGCAGGTGTTATTAGTTTTGTTCCTTATTCGGATATTCTTTACTGTGAAGCATATGAAGGTAGGGTAAAAATTTTTACATTAAAAGATGAGTATTATTTTGACGGAACTCTTTCAGAACTTGAAACAAGGCTTAAAGAAGAAGGATTTATGAGGATTCATAAAAGCTATATTGTGAATTTAAAAAGAATTGAAGAAGTATTACCATGGTTTAAAGGAACTTACTGGCTTGTTGTTGAAGGGAAAAAAGTTCAACTTCCTGTAAGTAAATCAATCATTAAAGAACTTAAAGAAGTTCTTGGAATAAAGTGTAACAGTTAATTTCCATTCAACCTGAATATATTCAATTCATACTAAAACTATTTCTATTCATCAATTTTTTGTTGTGGATCACCTCGCTTGCCTATAGAATTATTTTTATAACAATAAAAAAGGAGGTGTGTTTTTATGCATGCATTGGTATTGGTAATCATTGCAGCATGCGTTTTTGTGCTTGCCTACAGATTTTACAGTGCCTTTATTGCTGCAAAAGTTCTTGCTCTTGATCCTAATCGTACAACTCCTGCAGTAAGACTTAATGATGGAAGAGATTATGTTCCAACGAATAAATGGCTTATTTTCGGACATCATTTTGCAGCAATAGCTGGTGCAGGACCATTAATAGGACCTGTTCTTGCAGCACAGTTTGGTTATCTACCTGGTTTTCTTTGGATTTTGATTGGAGGAGTTGTTGCTGGTGCTGTTCATGACATGGTTGTTCTCTTTGCATCTGTAAGGCATAATGGTAAATCTCTTGCTGAAATTGCTAAGGCCCAGATAGGACCTGTTTCTTACTGGCTTGTTCTTGTGGCAACTTTGTTTTTATTGATTATTGTTCTTGCAGGTGCTTCTATTGCTGTTGTTAATGCACTTTTTAACAGTCCATGGGGAGCTTTTACTGTTGGGGTAACGATTCCAATTGCGATTTTCATAGGAGCCTATCTTAAATGGTTAAGACCAGGAAAGATTGTAGAGGGAAGTATTATTGGTGTAGCACTTATTATTCTTGCTGTTGTAATTGGACCTGTTATCAAAGAATCAGCCCTTGCACCCTATTTTACATTGGACAAAAAGCAACTTTCAGTTTTGATTCCTGTTTATGGATTTTTTGCTGCTGTATTACCTGTATGGTTGCTTCTTGTTCCGAGAGATTATCTTAGTTCCTATATGAAGTTTGGAACAATGTTTTTACTTGCTATTGGTGTGATTCTTGTTAATCCCATACTTCAGATGCCTGCTACAACACAGTTTATTTCCGGTGGCGGTCCTGTAATTCCTGGTAAAGTCTGGCCCTTTATGTTCATCACAATAGCATGTGGTGCTTTGTCAGGTTTTCACTCCCTTGTATCTTCAGGAACAACACCAAAGATGGTGGCAAATGAGAAAGATATAAGAGTAATAGGTTATGGTGCCATGCTTACAGAAAGTTTTGTAGCAGTTATGGCATTAATAGCAGCAACAGTGTTGCCTACAGCAGACTACTTTGCTATTAATAGTCCACCTGCTGTGTTTCAGAAGCTTGGCATGCAGGTTCAGGACCTTCCCTATCTTTCTGCTCTTGTAGGTGAAGAGCTTGCAGGTCGTCCGGGTGGTGCAGTCTCTTTAGCAGTTGGTATGGCTGATATTTTCTCAAGAATTGGTGGATTAAGGCATTTAATGGGTTATTGGTATCACTTTGCCATTATGTTTGAGGCTTTATTTATTCTAACGCTTATTGATGCTGGCACAAGAGTTGGAAGATATCTTATGCAGGAAATAGGGGGAGTCTTTTATCCAAAGCTTAGAGACTATAAATGGTGGCCCGGTGTAATTGCAACCAGTGGAATATTTACATTCTGCTGGGGATATCTTCTTTATACAGGAACAATATCTACAATATGGCCTCTCTTTGGAGTAAATAATCAGCTTCTTGGAGGCATGGCTTTGGCAATAGCAACAACTTTTCTTTTAAGGCTTGGAAAGACAAAGTATATTTGGGTAACAGTGATACCTATGGCATTTTTACTTGTTACAACAATTGTTGCTGGTTATCAGAATATTGTAAATAATTATCTTCCAAAGCAAAACTACCTGCTGGCTGTGATTTCTGCAGTGATGATTATAATGGTTGTATTAATTGTGGCGGACTCTATAAGAGTATGGATAAGTATTTTGAGAGGTAGAACACCTCTAATCAAGGAGACTGGAGAAACCTTTATAAAAGAAGCTCCTACAAAATATCTATCTGAATAAACTTCTTAGGGAAAGTTAGGTGGCAGTTTTGCCCCTAACTTTCCATTTTTTAATAAACTATCAATGCTATATATTCCCTTATAGCTTTTGAAGAGACAGCAAAGTGACTGAATATTGGTAAAAAGCTATAAATATTATAGTAATTACTTCTTTTAAAATCTGCTGGATAAGGTAAGATCTCAACTCCTGTTTTTTTAAATAGTTTGACTGCTCTTTTCATATGATAGGCTGATGTGATAAGTATTAATCTTTTGAAGGCTTTCTCTTTACATATTTCATAAACATATAAAGCACTTTGAGTAGTATCTTTACTTTTATTTTCCTCAATAATCTTTTTATCCTCAACTCCTAATTCTTTTAACATATTAGCCATAACTGTGCTTTCAGGAATTTTTCTATCAACTACTCCTCCAGAAACAATAATTGGCAGTTTTGTTTTTTTATAAACTTTGTATCCTGTAAGGAGCCTGTTTACTGTGTCTTCTTTGAAAGATTCTAAGCTGTAAAAACCTCCGCCAAGTATAACAATAGCATCAGCATCTAATTTTTCTGAGACACTATAGCTTTTTTCAAGGGGATACAATAGAATATCTTTTACAGGTTCGATAGAGATTAAATATACAAATAAAGCAAAAAAAAGAGCCAAATAGCGAATAAACTTTCTTTTTTTCTCAAAGATTGCAATTAAAAGAAAAATGACTACTAAAATTCCAGGTGGCAAGATAAAAGAAGTAATGAGTTTTTTAAGAAAAAACATAAATTAAGTATATCAGAATTGCTTGTCCTATGCAAAATTAAGTTATAATTAATAACCATGATGGAAATAATAAGACTTCCACGTATAATGAGAGAAATAAGTAAAGAATTAAAGCTTAAAGGTAAATCTATAGGTTTTGTTCCAACAATGGGAGCATTACATGAGGGGCATTTATCCTTAGTTAAAAGAGCAAAAGAAGAAAATGATATAGTTGTTGTTAGTATTTTTGTAAATCCTATACAGTTTGCTCCAGGTGAAGACTATGAAAGATACCCAAGAGATTTAGAGACAGACAAGGAAAAGCTTGAATCTATAGGAATTGACTATCTATTCTTGCCTGATGTTAAATCTCTTTATCCAGAAGGGTATGCTACATATGTTATAGTAGAGAACCTAAGTGAGAAACTATGTGGAAGATTCAGACCAGGACATTTTCGTGGTGTTGCAACAGTTGTATGTAAACTTTTCAACATAATAAGACCAGTAAGAGCATATTTTGGACAAAAGGATTATCAGCAGTCATTAATAATTAAAAAAATGGTTGAGGATTTGAACTTTGATATAGAAATTATCGTATGTCCAACAGTAAGGGAACAAGATGGTCTTGCAATGAGTTCAAGAAATACATATTTAAACGAAAAGGAAAGAAAAGCAGCTACTGTTATATATAAAGCTTTACAAGAGGCTGAAAAATTACTTAAAGAGGGATATAATCCAGAAGATGTTAACTTAAAAATTTATGAAATACTTAAAAATGAACCTCTTGTTAAAGAAATTCAGTATGCGGGTGTTTATGATCCATTCACACTTGAACAGATAAGAGAAAAACAAGATAAATATTTAGTTGCAATTGCTTTAAAAATTGGAGACACAAGATTAATTGATAACATAATTGTTGAGTAAAATTATCAACTGTACCTTTCTAATTCTAATAAATGTAAAATGAAAGTTGACGAAAGATTGATAAAAATTTTAAATTAAAACTTCTCAGGTTTATTTTGGAGGTTTTTAAAAAGGGATGAAAGAAAAAGTTTTAAAGCTGGGATTGCCTAAGGGAAGTCTTCAAGAGACTACATTAAAGCTTTTTAAAAAAGCTGGATACAATATAAATGTGTCTCCCAGATCATACTATCCTGTAATTGATGATGATGAGATATCAGGGATGCTTTTAAGAGCCCAGGAAATACCAGTATACGTAGAGAAAGGATATCTTGATTGTGGGCTTACAGGATATGATTGGATTCTTGAGCAGAATGTTGATGTAATAGAGGTTGCAGAGCTTAAATATGCAAAGGAGGGATTTAGGCCTGTAAGATGGGTTATAGCTGTTCCAGAGGATTCTCCAATAAAAAAGGTTGAAGACTTGCAGGGAAAAAGGATTGCCACTGAACTTGTAGGATATACGAAGAAATACTTAAAATCAAAAGGAATTAAGGCTGAAGTATATTTTTCATGGGGAGCAACAGAGGTTAAACCACCCTATCTTGCTGATGCAATTGTTGATTTAACAGAAACTGGAACATCTCTCAAGGCAAATAAATTGAGAGTTATTGAGACTATTCTTGAGTCAACAACACGTTTTATCGCAAATAAGAATGCTTGGAAGGATTCATGGAAACAGAAAAAGATGCAGGATATAGCAATGCTTCTTCAAGGTGCTTTACTGGCTGAGGAAAAAGTAGGACTTAAAATGAATGTTCCAAAGGAGTCTTTAAAGAAAGTTTTAAGCTTACTTAATTCTCTACATTCTCCAACAATTTCACAGCTTTATGATGAAGGCTGGTATGCAGTAGAAGTTATAATAAACGAAAAAAGAGTTAGAGAACTTTTACCTAAGCTTAAGGAAGCAGGTGCATCAGGTTTTGTTGAGTATCCATTGAATAAAGTAATTCCATAAGGAGGTTTTTATGTATGCGATTATAGAAACAGGAGGTAAACAGTATAAAGTTAAATCTGGAGATATAATAAAAGTTGAAAAGCTTAATGTTGATCCGGGTAAAGAAGTAATTTTTGACAAAGTTTTGCTTTTTAAGAAAGATGGACAGACTAAGATAGGAACTCCTTATATTGAGGGTCTAAAGGTTAAGGCTGAGGTTATTGAGGAGGCAAAAGGCAAAAAAGTTCTTGTCTACAGACCTCCTTCAAAGAAGGCAATACCTAAGCTAAAGGGTCACAGACAATGGTATACTAAAATAAGGATAAAGGAAATTATAGGAGGATAAATATGGCACATAAAAAAGGCGTTGGAAGTTCAAGAAATGGAAGAGACAGTCAAGCAAAAAGGCTCGGTGTAAAAAGGTTTGGTGGCCAGTTTGTTAAAGCTGGAAATATTCTTGTCCGGCAAAGAGGAACGAAATTTCATCCTGGAGTAAATGTAGGAGTTGGTTCTGATTATACTCTTTTTGCATTAATTGATGGAATTGTTAAATTTGAGAGAAAAGATAAACAGAGACTTAAAGTAAGCGTCTATCCAGTAGTTGAACCTGCCCAATAAGTTAAAAGGTGGCTTTTGCCACCTTTTCTTTTTATGCATTTTGTTGACTACGTAAAAATATATGTTAAAGCTGGTGACGGTGGTAGAGGGTGCGTAAGTTTTCGGAGGGAAAAGTATGTTCCACGAGGAGGACCTGATGGTGGTGATGGTGGAAAAGGTGGAGATGTAATAATTCAAGCATCTTCTGAACTTCATACACTTCTTGACCATAAATATCAAAAAACCTATAAAGCCGAACGAGGTCAGCATGGTAAAGGAAGTAATATGAAAGGTAAAGACGGAAAGGACTTAATAATAAAAGTTCCTGTTGGAACAGTAGTTAAAGATGCTGAGACAGGAGAGATTCTTGCAGATCTTGATGAAGAAGGCAAATATGTGGTTGTTGCAAAAGGCGGCAAAGGAGGATTAGGAAATGCTCATTTTGTAACTCCAACAAATCAAGCTCCAAGATATGCCCAACCTGGACAAAAGGGACAGGAAAGATGGATAATTCTTGAGCTTAAACTTCTTGCAGATGTAGGACTTATAGGGCTTCCAAATGCTGGTAAATCAACGCTAATTTCAGTGATAAGCTCTGCTCGTCCAAAAATAGCAGATTATCCTTTTACAACTCTTGCTCCAGTGCTTGGAGTCGTAAAATATGGTGATTATCAAAGCTTTGTTGTTGCTGATATTCCAGGATTAATTGAAAATGCCCATAAAGGAGCAGGATTAGGACATCAATTTCTAAGACATGTTGAAAGAACCTCTTTCCTTCTTCATCTTGTTGATGTTTCGGATTTTTTAGAGTCTGATCCTCGGGAAGATTTTGAAAAAATTCATAAAGAGCTTGAACTTTATGATCCAGCTCTTATAAAAAAGCCTTTTGCAATAGTTGGAACAAAAATTGATATCGCTCATAAAGGAGAAAGAATTAAAAAACTTGAAAAATACTGTAAAGAAAAGGGAATTGATTTTTTCCCAATAAGTGCAGTAAAAAAAGAAGGTATTGATAAACTTTTAAGCTATCTTGTTGAGAAGTTAGGTAAAAAATGAGAGTTGTTATAAAAATAGGAAGTAATCTTCTTACTGATAAAGCAGGCCGAATTAACCAAAGAAGAATTCTTTCTTTAGCAAGAGAAGTTTCAGAGCTTCATAATAAATCTATAGAGGTTGTAATGGTTTCCTCTGGTGCAATTGCTTCTGGTTTGAGAAAGCTTGGACTTAAGAGTAAGCCTAAAGAGATCAGACAAAAACAGGCTACAGCTGCTGTGGGACAACCTCTTCTTATGTGGATGTATGAGAAAGTTTTCCTTAAATACAAAAAACATATAGCTCAGATTCTTCTTACAAGGGATGATTTAAGTGACAGAGTTCGTTATATTAATGCAAAAAATACAATTCTTACACTTCTTGAGATGGGCGTTATTCCTATAATAAATGAAAATGATACTGTTGCAACAGATGAGATAAAGTTTGGTGATAATGATCAGCTTGCAGCCCTTGTTTCAGGACTTATTGAAGCAAATCATTTGATAATTTTATCGGATGTTGAGGGACTTTATACATCAGATCCTAAAAAAGATCCTAATGCTAAAATAATAAGGCATGTTAAAGAGGTTTCTAAGGAGCTTATAGAGATAGCTAAACCAACAACTACAGGATATGGAACAGGTGGTATGTATTCAAAAGTTATAGCTGCAAAGAAAGCTACGTCCTTTGGTGTTTCTGTTCATATTGTAAGTGGTAGAAAATATGGAAATATTAAGGCTGCAATTGAAGGAAAAGAGGTAGGGACATACTTTGAACCAGTATCTAAAAAGGTAAAATCAAGAAAGGGCTGGATTGCTTATGCAACAAGATCAAAGGGGAATCTATATATTGATGAAGGTGCTGTTAAGGCATTGCTTGAAAAAGGAAAAAGCCTTTTACCTTCAGGAGTTAAGAAAGTTGAGGGAGATTTTGATGTAGGTGATGCTGTCTACTGCATTGATGAAAAAGGAGAAAGAATTGCAAAAGGATTGGTTAATTACTCTTCTTGCGAAATAAGACTTATTAAGGGAAAGAAATCTTCAGAGATTGAAAAGATTTTGGGCTATAAATACTCAGATGAAATAATTCATAGAGATAATCTTGTTATTTTGGTTTAAAATTACCGAATTTGACAAAATCCTTTTGTCAATTTTAATCTTTAATTTGCTGGATGTAAGGGAAGAGGGGTGAGAATCCCCCGCTGCCCCGCAGCCGTGTTGGGAACGAAAGCCCAGTAAGCCACTGGAGACAGAGTCTCTGGGAAGGCGGGCAAGTAGGTATGAAGCCCTAAGCCGGAAGACCTATCCAGCCAGAAAGCCTTTGGCTTTCTGAATTAGCCTCGAGGGAGGACATATAATGTTTAAAAACATCATTAAACGTGATGGACGGATTGTTCCTTTTAATCCTGAAAAAATTACCATAGCCATATCAAAGGCTGGTAAAGCAACAGGTGAGTTTGACTATGAAACTGCAAAAAGACTTACAATTAAAGTGCTTTTGCTTGCTGAAGAGCTAATAAGAGACCGTGATCCTCATGTGGAGGAAATACAGGATATAGTAGAGGAGATTCTTCTTAGTAGTCCCTACCGAAAAACTGCCAAAGCCTACATAATTTATCGTGATCAGCATGCAAAGATGCGTGAGATTGCAAGACAAAGCGGACTTGAGCTTGTGGAAAACTATTTAAGCAAAGTTGACTGGAGAATAAATGAAAACTCAAACATGAGTTTTAGTCTTCAAGGACTAAACCATTATATTTCATCAGAGATAAGTAAAAGTTATTGGTTACATAAAATTTATCCTCCTGAGGTAAGAGATGCCCATATAAATGGAGATATCCATATCCATGACTTAAATGTTCTTGCACCCTATTGTGTTGGATGGGATTTAATGGATTTATTAATTCGTGGATTTGGTGGGGTAGCTGGCAAGGTAGAGTCAAAGCCTCCAAAACATTTCAGGGTTGCTTTAGGACAAATAGTAAACTTCCTATATACAACTCAAGGAGAAACAGCAGGTGCACAGGCATTTAGCAATGTAGATACTCTTCTTGCACCCTTTATTGCCTATGATGAATTAAATTATAAACAAGTAAAACAGGCTCTTCAAGAATGGGTATTTAATCTTAATGTACCAACAAGAGTTGGATTTCAGACTCCTTTTAGCAATATAACCCTTGACCTTAAAGTTCCCAATCATCTTGCCTCACAGGCTGTTATTATTGGAGGTAAGGCTCAAGAGGCAACCTATGGAGAATTTCAAAAAGAGATGGATATGTTTAATCAGGCATTATTTGAAGTGCTTTCTGAGGGAGATGCAAAGGGAAGAGTTTTTACATTTCCTATTCCTACGATAAATATTACGAAGGATTTTGATTGGGATTCTAAGGTGGTTGATCTAATTATGGAGACTACTGCAAAATATGGAATTCCTTATTTTGCTAACTATGTAAACTCAGATCTTAAACCAGAGGATGCAAGAAGTATGTGTTGTCGTCTTAGACTTGAAACCCGCGAGCTTAGACACAGAGGTGGAGGATTATTTGGTTCTCATCCTCTTACTGGTAGTATAGGAGTAGTTACTATTAATCTACCACGGATTGGATATATAAGTAACTCAGAGGAAGAATTCATTGAAAGACTAATAAGGCTTATGGACATTGCAAAGACATCTCTTGAGATAAAACGTAAAATACTTGAAAGATTTACAGATACAGGATTATATCCTTATTCAAAACATTATCTTAGCATTGTGAAAGAAAAAACAGGATTTTACTGGAGTAATCACTTCTCTACAATTGGGATAATTGGTATGAATGAGGCAATAGCAAATGCTAAATGGCTTGATGCAAAAGGCATTTGGGCAAAGGAAGGTAAAGCATTTGCATTAAAGATTATAGATTTAATGAGAGAAAAACTAATTGAATATCAACAGGAAACAGGAAATTTTTATAATCTTGAGGCAACACCTGCAGAGGGAACAAGCTATAGACTTGCAAAGATAGACAAACAAAAATATCCAGATATAATAACTCAAGGGAAAGAACATCCATACTATACTAACTCCACATGGCTTCCTGTAGGATTTACAGAGTCAATTCAATACATTCTTGATCATCAAGATGAATTACAAAGTAAATACACTGGAGGCACAGTGCAACATATATTCTTAGGAGAAAAACCAGATCCACAAAGACTAAAAAGTTTTATAAAAAAAGTTTTTCAAAATTACAGAATTCCATACATAAGTATAACTCCTACCTTCAGTGTGTGTAGCTATTGTGGATACATCGAGGGAGAACATTTTAAGTGCCCTAAATGTGGAAATACTTCTGAAGTGTACTCAAGAGTTGTAGGTTATCTTCGTCCTGTAAGTAACTGGAATGATGGTAAAAAGGAAGAGTTCAAAGAAAGGAAGTATTTAAAAGGAATTTAATAAAACAAAATTGCCTTTTTGCAGCAGAATTATTTAAACTATTTCATGAATCTAAAAGAAAAAGAGTTTCTTGAACTCTCAAAGAAGTTTAATGTAATACCTCTTTACAGAGAGATTATTGCAGATCTTGATACACCAGTAGGAGCATTTCTCAAGATAAATCGTTGTCCTTCTTTTCTCTTTGAAAGTGTTCAGGGAGGAGAAAAATGGGGTAGATACTCAATCATTGGTATTGAACCAGCATGTTTAATCAAAGTAGAAGGCAAAGAAATAACTGTTGAAAAAAAAGAGGTTAAAGAAGTTTATAAAGATTTAGAACCTTTTGCTTTTTTAAAAAATTTTTTCACTACCTATAATTCCTATGTTGACTCAGAACTTCCAAGATTTTTCGGTGGAATGGTGGGTTTTATATCTTATGATACTGTGAAGCTTTTTGAAAAAGTGCCAGATCTTTCTAAACCTTCAATTGACATTCCTGATATATTTCTCATGATTCCAGAAATCCTGCTTATCTTTGATAATCTCAAACAATCAATTAAAATTGTCTATAATGCCTTTATAAATGAAAATGCTATTTCTATCTATAAAAAGGCACA
The DNA here is from genome assembly GCA_039630505.1 of Thermodesulfovibrio sp. Taxonomy (GTDB): domain Bacteria; phylum Nitrospirota; class Thermodesulfovibrionia; order Thermodesulfovibrionales; family Thermodesulfovibrionaceae; genus Thermodesulfovibrio. The sequence goes on along the minus strand of JBCNUV010000016.1, from coordinate 19,598 downwards.
GCAGAAAATTGATGAGGTTGTAGAGAATCTTAAAACTCATAGTGATGAAAGATTCAGGACTTATTTAAATGTTCCCAAAAAGGATGATAAAATTACGGAAGATTTTCGTTCTAATTTTAGTAAAGAAGATTTCATTTCCACAGTAAAAAAAGCAAAAGATTATGTATTAAATGGAGATGTTGTTCAGGTTGTAATATCGCAAAGATTTGAAGTTGAAACAAAAGCTCATCCTTTTGATATTTATAGACTTCTTAGAATTATTAATCCTTCTCCATATATGTTTTATATTGATACAGGTGAAACTTTTCTCGTAGGTTCTTCTCCTGAAATTCTTGTTAGACTTGAAGATGGAAAGATTATTGTAAGACCTATTGCAGGAACGCGTCCAAGAGGAAAAACAGAGGAAGAAGACTTTGCTCTTGAGAGAGAATTACTAAGTGATGAGAAAGAAATAGCTGAGCACATTATGCTTGTTGATCTTGGAAGAAATGATGTGGGGAGAGTTGCAGAGATAGGCTCAGTCAATGTAACAGAGTTTATGACAGTTGAAAGATACAGCCATGTAATGCATATTGTGAGCAATATAGAAGGAAAGCTTAAAGAGGGCTTTGACATGTTTGATGTTTTTATGTCTTGTTTTCCTGCAGGAACTGTAACAGGTGCACCCAAAGTAAGAGCAATGCAGATCATTGAAGAGCTTGAACCAACCAAAAGAGGTCCCTATGCAGGAGCAATAGGATATTTTGGATTTAGTGGTAATATGGATATGTGTATTGGCATAAGAATGCTTATAATAAAAAATAATAAAGTCTATGTACAGGCAGGTGCAGGGATAGTGGCAGATTCTATTCCTGAAAATGAGTATAATGAAACTGTTAATAAAGCTACTGCTATGCTTAAGGCAGTAAGTTTTTTAAAGCAGAGAAAGTAGAAATGATTCTTTTAATTGACAACTATGACTCATTTACATATAATCTTTATCAGTATATTGGAGAAATTAATCCAAATATTGTTGTTTACAGGAATGATCAAATAACAATAAAACAAATAGAAGAACTTAAGCCAGAAAGAATAGTAATCTCTCCAGGACCTTGTACTCCTTCTGAAGCTGGAATTTCTATTGATGTAATAAAATATTTTGCAGGTAAAATACCAATTCTTGGAGTATGCCTTGGACATCAGGCAATTGGTGCAGCTTTTGGTGCAAGAGTGATTCGTTCTCATGAGATAATGCATGGAAAAACTTCTCTTATTTATCATGATGGTAAAACAATTTTTAAAGGACTTCCAAATCCCTTTGAAGCAACAAGATATCACTCCCTTATTGTTGAAAGAGAAACTCTTCCGGAATGTCTTACTGTTAGTGCATGGACTTCAAATGGTATAATTATGGGTATAAGACACAAAGAATATGCAGTTGAAGGAGTTCAGTTTCATCCTGAAAGTATATTGACCAAGGTAGGCAAAGATTTATTAAAAAACTTTTTAAGGCTATGATACAAGAGGCAATTTATAGATTAAGCAAAAAAGAAGATCTTCCTGAAATTCTTTTAAGGGAAAGTTTTAATGAAATTATTGAAGAGAAAGCCTCTCCTGTTCAAATTTCAGCTTTTCTTATGGGACTTTCTATGAAGGGAGAGACAGAAGAAGAAATTTTTGCAACTGTAAAATTCTTCAGGGAGCATGCAGTAAAGATTAAAGCTCCTGAAGGAACTATAGATATTGTTGGAACAGGCGGAGATAAATCAGGAACCTTTAATGTTTCAACTGTAACAAGCTTTGTTGTTGCTGGAGCCGGAGTTCCTGTTGCAAAACACGGAAATCGTTCTGCTTCAAGTCAATGTGGAAGTATAGATGTTTTAGAGGAGCTTGGTATAAATGTAAATATGACACCACAGATGGCAGAGAGATGTCTTTTTGAGTGCGGTATGACAGTGCTATTTGCGCCAATTTATCATCCTGCCATGAAAAGTGTTGCTTCTGTAAGAAGAGAACTTAAAATAAGAACAATATTTAATATTATTGGTCCAATGCTTAATCCAGCAGAGGTGAAACACCAGCTTTTAGGTGTTTTTTCAAAAGATTATATGGAGATAATTGGAAGAGTTTTATTAAGACTTGGCTCTAAAGATATAATGGTTGTTCATAGTGAAGATGGACTTGATGAGATAACAGTTACAGGAAAGACTTACATTGTAAGAGCTAAAGATGGAAAAATAATGTCAACTCAGATTTATCCTGAAGATGTAGGAATAAAAAGAGCATTTTTGAAAGATATAAAAGGTGCAGATAAGAAACAAAATGCAAAGATAGCTTTAGATATTCTTAGAGGACAAAGGGGACATTGTAGAGATATGGTTTTATTGAATGCTGCTGGAGCATTGCAAGTAGCTGGAGTTGTTTCTGATTTTAAAGAAGGAATTGAGATTGCAAAGGAGTCAATTGATAGCGGAAAAGCATACAATAAACTTGAAGAATTAAGAAAGTTCACTAATATTAAGGGATAAAATATGGCAGAGTTAGGGAAAATACAAAGACTAAGTGTAGATGATTTCAAAAGTAAAAGAAGACTTTTTTGTATTCCAAATCTTTTTGTCTTAAATGAAGAAGATGAAAAACTAAAAGAAATGATTGAAAAATACTGGCAAGAAGCACTCCTTCATGTTGAAAAGCTTGAAAAGTTAGGTTTTGTTACAAAAATTTTTATTGAGACAATATTCATTGAAGGACAGGAAGCAATTGATGTAGTAAGAGAAACAAATCCTTACTTGTATCCATTTATAGATAAGAAAGTTTCAGAGGGTGCTATTGTTATAGGTATAGAAGATCCTGAGATATTTGGAGAGTTTATTGATTGGGGCAATTGTCTTAGAGTTGTTAAGACGAGTAATGTTATGCAGAAGGTCTTTGAGTACTTTAATAAAATAAGCCAAAAGAGAATTGAAGAGATAGCAAATAAAATTTCAGTTAGTCTTAATGAAGGAGAGTCAGCAATTCTTATACTAAGAGACCAAGACAGAGTTAAACTTCCTTTGCCAAAAGATATAGAGGTTTTTCTCGTTGTTCCCTCTATATATGATGACATAATTCGATATCTGAGAGACAAGTTTTTAATGTAGTAGAATTTATCTTCTTTTAAGTCTTAATGAGTTAATTACAACTGAAACAGAACTTAGAGACATTGCCAATGAGGCAATCATAGGATTAAGAAGAGGACCACCTAAAAAATACAGTACTCCAGCAGCAACAGGAATACTAACTATGTTGTAGATGAATGCCCAGAAAAGATTTTCCTTTATGGTTTTTAGTGTGAGTTTACTTAGGTTAATTAATGAAAGCACTCCTTTAAGTCCGCCTTTCATTAAAGTTATATCAGCTGTATGAATTGCAATGTCTGTTCCACTTCCCATTGCAATCCCTACATTTGCTTCTGCAAGGGCTGGTGCATCATTTATTCCATCTCCTACCATGGCAACAGTTTTTCTTTCTTGTATTCTGAATTTCCTTACAATTTTTGCCTTTTCATTAGGAAGTAACTCTGCAAAAAACTTTTTAATTCCTAATTTTTCTGCTACTTCTTTAGCATTAGATTCGTTGTCTCCTGTAATTATAAATACTTCTATGCCCAGCTGCTTAAGTCCTTTTACAATCTCAAAGGATTCCTCTCTTATTGGATCTGTAATAAAAAAAACAGCCTTTACTTCATTATCAATGGCAACATAAACTGTTGTTGCAGGCTCTTGATAGGAGATATCTGGTAATACTATATTTTTTCTTTGCATAAACCTATTACTTCCGATTAAAACTTCCCTTTTATTACCTTTTGAATCATAAACAGAGCCTAAAACTCCCCCTCCAGTAACTACTTGAAAACTTTCAGGTTCATCAGGATTTACTCCTTTCCTCATACAATATCTAAGAAGAGCCTTTGCAAGAGGATGTTCAGAGTATTTTTCTAAGGTTGCAACAATCCTTAAGATCTCCCTTTGATCCATATCAAAATATTGAGCCTCTCTTACTTCTGGTTTGCCATGTGTTAAAGTGCCAGTTTTGTCAGAAAAAAGGATTTCTATTTTGCCAATTTCTTCAAGCTTTTCCACATTTCTTATAAGGATTCCTTCCTTTGCAGCCCTACCTGTGGCAACCATAACTGCTGTGGGAGTTGCAAGTCCAAGCGCGCAGGGACAGGCAATTATTAGGACTGCAATGCTGTTATTTAAAGCAATTGATATTTCTCCCTTAAGAATTATCCAAAAGGCAAAGGTTAAAAATGCTATGATTAAAACTACAGGAACAAATATAGCTGATATTTTATCTGCCAGTGTCTGAATCGGTGGTTTTACCCTTTGAGCATCCTCTATTAGTTTTATTATCTGACTTAAGAAGGCTTCTTTGCCAACTGCCTTTGCCTCAATCTTTAAAAATCCTGTAAGTAGAATACTACCTCCAACTACTTTTTCACCCTTAGATTTATCAACAGGGATAGGCTCACCAGTTATCATAGACTCATCAACAGTTGCTTCACCTTCTAAAATTACTCCGTCAACAGGAATTTTTTCTGATCCTTTAACAACTACAATATCTCCAACTAAAACCTCATCAATATCTATCTCTTTCTCAACTCCGTTTCTTATTACCACTGCTCGCTTAGGTTGCATCTGAATTAACCTTTGTATTGCCTCCGATGTTTTAGCTTTTGCTCTTTCCTCAAGGGTTTTACCAAAAAGTATAAGTGTAATTATTACTGCTGAAGTTTCAAAATAAAGATGAGCTCCTTCATGACCGAAAATTAACATAGCAAGGCTATAAAAATAGGCTGTATTTGTTCCAAGACTTATAAGAGTATTCATATTTGCACTGCCATGTTTTAAAGCAATAAAGGCAAGTCTGTGAAATCTTGCTCCTGTAATAAACTGAACAGCAGTGGTAAAGAATAACTGAACATACCCTTCAGCTAAAAAAGGAACGTGAAACATGCTGCCAATAAAAACTGGTAATGTCAAAAGAAAACTAATAATCAGGTTTCTTTTTAGTGATTTAAATTCTTTTATTTTTTCTTTTTGTGCAGATAGTATATCTGTATATTTTTTTGCTTTTATCCCGAGACTTTTTAAAGAGGATAAAATTTTTTCTTCCTCAACTATTGTGGGTATGTATTCAACTGAAACATTTTTATTAACAGTGTCAGCCTTAATCTCAATAATGCCTTCAATCTTAGTAATTTTTTCTTCAATGAGTCTTTCAATTTCAGCATCTAATTCATTTATTTGAAGATAAAGGGAGACCTTACCTATGTCATATCCTGTAGCTCTAATAATACTTATTAAACGATTTATTTCGACATCCCTTTCAATCTCCAAAGTAGCCTTTTCAGTAAGAAGATTGACTGTAGCATTTTTTACTCCTTCTACTTTGTTTAATGCTCTTTGAATAGCCTGAGCACAGGCAGAACATGTCATTCCTTTGATAGGTATCTCAAGTTTTTTATTATTCATTACTTATTTATTAAATCCTCTCTGCCTTAAAACTTCAAAGGCAAGTAAAGCTGTAGCAACTGAGACATTTAATGAGTTTGTCTTACCTTTCATAGGAATTTTTATGAGTTTGTCACAGAATGAGGCTACAGTTTTTCTAATTCCCTTTCCTTCAGAACCAAGAACTAATGCTAAGGGTTGGGTAAAATCAGTCTCCCAGAATAATTCTTCAGCTTTGGCCTCTGCTCCGTATATTTTTATATTGTTTTCCTTGAGGGTTTTTATAGCATATTTAATATTATTAATCTCCACAAGATTGACATGCCATAAAGCACCTGCTGAGGCTTTCCATGCAGATGGGACAACTCCTACTGATCGTCTTTCTTGATAAATTATTGCATGGACTCCAGCTGCATCAGCTACTCTACAAATGCTACCAAAGTTTTGAGGATCCTCAACTAAATCAAGAATTAAAAAAAAAGCTGGTTCATTTTTTCTATTTGAGACTTCTAAGGCTTCATCAAGAGTTATTGTTTTTTTAGGCTTTACCTTTGCTACTACTCCTTGATGAACTCCCTGTGCAATTTTATCAATGAAGAGTTGTTCAACTATCTTTACTGGAACTGATCTTTTCTCTGCCAGTTTTACAATTTCTTTAAGCTTTGAGACTCTGTTTTTTGATATGTAAATCTCTTTTAGTGCATCGGGAGTTTTGAATGCCTCAAGGACAGGATTTACACCATATATATAGATTAATTTATTTTTACTTTCCATATTGTTTTGCCTGGTTTGTCCTCAAGAATAATTCCCTTTGATAAAAGTTCCGAACGAATACTGTCAGCTCTTTGCCAATCCTTTATTTTTCTTGCTTCAACTCTTTCTTTGATAAGCCTTTCTATTTCCTCTTCTGTTATTGGAATTTTTTTAGTTTTAAGCAAGTCCCTATACCAATCAATAGGCTGCCTTTGAAAGAGATTTAGTATACTGCCAATTTCCCTAATTGTTTCTTTTGCCCTAAGGAGAAATTCAATTTCTTCATTATTTGAAGGTTTTTTATCCATAAAACGATTTATTTCTCTAATAAAATCAAATATAACTCCTAATGCCTTTGCTGTATTGAAGTCATCATCCATTGCCTTTTCAAACTCTGTCCTTAGGTTTTCAAGCTTTGGTTTAATCTTTTCCAAATCAATAGAGCTTTTGTTTTTTCTTTCACAGTTTTCAAAATCTTCAATTCTCATTATGGTGCTATATACTCTGTCAACTGAAGCTTCAGCCTCTTTAATATATTCGTGAGTAAACTCAATAGGGCTTCTATAATGGCTTGAAAGAAGAAAAAGTCTTAATGCTTCAGCATCATAAATATCAAGTAAATCTCTTATGTTAAGAACATTTCCCAGGGATTTAGACATTTTTTCCTTGTTTATTGTTACAAATCCATTATGAATCCAGTATTTTACAAAGGATTTTCCTGTAAATGCCTCAGATTGGGCAATTTCATTTTCATGATGAGGAAATATTAAATCCGCACCTCCACCATGGATATCAAAGGTTTCTCCAAGATACTTTATTGACATAGCAGAACACTCAATATGCCATCCTGGACGTCCTTTACCCCATGGAGAATCCCACCATGGTTCTCCTGGTTTTGAGGCTTTCCAAAGGGCAAAATCAAGAGGATTTCTTTTCTTTTCATGAACTTCAACTCGAGCTCCACTTATAAGTTCATCAATTTTTTTCTTAGAAAGTTTTCCATACTCAGGAAATTTCTCCACTGAAAAATAAACACTCTTTCCATGCTCCTCTTCAATCTCATAGGCAAATCCTTTATTAATAAGTGTTTGAATAATTTCAATCATTTCATTTATATGTTCTGTTGCCTTTGGTTCTATGTCTGCTCTTGCTATTCCGAGACGATCCATATCCTTGTAGTATTCTTCAGTGTATTTTTTTGCAATCTCCTTCCATGATACTCCTTCTTTGTTTGCCCTGTTTATTATCTTGTCATCAATATCTGTGAAGTTTTTTACAAACTTTACTTCATAGCCTTTGTAACGAAGATATCTAACGATTACATCAAAAACTATAGCACTTCTTGCATGACCTATATGACATAGGTCATAGACAGTAACTCCACATGCATAAATGCCTACTTTTTTATCACTTATTGGCTTAAACTCCTCAAGTTTTCCAGTAAGCGTATTGAAAACTCTCATCTTTGCCCCCAAAGTTAATTTATGCTTAATTTTAACCTAATTCTCTAAATCTTTCCCAATCAGTATGAGGTAAAAAAAGTGCAGATATATACTCATCCATAAACTTTTTTGAACGGGAAAGATCAATATAGGTCATTTTATCTGCAATTTCTTCTGCCCTTTCTTTTAATTTATAGCTTAATGCACATAAAACAGCACCTGCTAATGAGGTATTTCCAAGAAACTGAAATTTTTCTTCAGGTAAATTAGGTAGCATACCAATTTTAATTGCCTTTTTTATATCTAAAAACTCTCCAAATCCTCCTGCAATGTAAACTTTTGATATTTCCTTTTCCCTAATACCAACTTCTTCAAGAAGCGTTGATATTCCAGCATAGATTGCAGCTTTTGCTCTTATTATGTTGTCAATATCTGATTGAGTAATGTAGCAGTTTTCAGAAATAATAAATCCCTCTTCATAATCAATTTCCTTTATCCATTTAGAGTTTCCTTTTATGAATTTTCCTTTTTGATCAATAATACCCTTTGAAAAAAGTTCAGAAACAATATCTATCATTCCTGTTCCACATATTCCTTTTGGTTTTATATCGCCTATTACCTTTATTGTAAAGCTGTCTATGTTTTTATTGTAGGAGAATGATTCTACAGCTCCTAAGGTAGCTCTCATTCCACAACTTATTCCACTTCCTTCAAAACAAGGGCCTGCAGAGGTAGAGGCTGTTATAAGCCATTGGTTATTCCCTATAACAACTTCTCCATTGGTTCCAATATCTATAAATAATGAGATTTCCTCTTGAAGATCCATTCCAGATGAGAGTATTCCTGCTACAATATCTCCTCCAACATAACCTGCTACAGATGGAAGTGTATAGACAGGAACATCAGGTTGTAGAAGAAGTTTTGCCTGAGAGGCATTCCATAAAGGATAATGATTTAATGCAGGAGTGTATGGTTCTTCTCTTATGTACTTTGGATTAATACCCCAGAAAATATGAGCCATTGTTGTATTTGAAGATATGATTACACATAAAATCTTTCCTTCTTTGTGTTTTAAAGATACTGTATTAATAAGTGCATTTATGTCTTCAACAATACATTTTCTTAAAATTTCAAGTCCATTTTTGTTTTCCACTGCATAAATAATTCTTGTAATTACATCATCTCCATAGTTAATCTGAGAGTTATAACAGGAGGCAATATCTAAGATTTTGCCTTCTTCAAGATCAATTAAAGCTAAAGCCACAGTGGTTGTTCCTATATCAACGGAAACTGCATAAATTTTTGTATCCCCTTTTAAAAAATCAATAATTTCCTTTTCTGTAAAGGCAACATTAATCTGCCAGTTATTTTCTCTTAAAAATTCAGGCAGTATTGAAACAAGTCTTCTTGATATTGAAAGATCTTTATTTAAAGCTTTTTTTATACTTTCCAAGTCTGCCTCAGGATTTTCAATTGTGGGAGGTGTAATTTCTAATTTAATCTTTTTAACTAAGGGATCAAATAGGGAGGGATTTTCTTTAAAGGGTCTTTCAATTAACCAAAGTTTTGCTGAAGAGATTCTTTCAGTGACAGTAATTAATTTTTCTGGAACTTCAATAAAAATATCGCTTTCTGGATAGGTTTGACATGCAAGAGCATAACCGAGATTTTTTTCTTCTTCTGATATTCCAAAAAAATGAGATGATTTTGTTTTGCCTTCAATTATTTTTATTTTACATCTTCCACAAACTCCTTTACCTCCACAGGATGCAGGAAGATATATGGAATTCCTTTGTAAAATTTGTAAAAGGTTTTCTTCTTGAGTTTCAAATACTTCACCACGATTTGTTTTAATTTTGTACATGACTTTAAAATTATATCATGAAAGCTCTTGTTTATCGCATGGCAGGATTAGGTGATAGTCTCTTAATATATCCGATTCTTGAGATACTTAAAAGAAAGGGATATGAAGTTACTGTATGGGGAAATACAGAATACTTCAGGCTTGCTGAAATCTCGGGATTTTGTATGAAATCTCTTTTTTATGAACCCAAAGAAGACTATGATCTTAAAATAATATTTTCAAAGGATACTGAAATTTTAGGAAGTCTTAAGAAAAACTCCATTTATATTAATCCAATTCCTTCAGAAAAAATATGGATTGTTGATTATTACTTAAGAGAACTTGGTTTTCAAAATGAGAAATTTTCAAGAACTCTTGCACTGCCTTTTTCTGAGATGAAAGACTTAAGTCTTTGTATTGTTCATCCAGGAAGTGGTTCAAAAAAGAAAAATCCAGATTTAGTTTTTTTCTTTAAGTTAGAAGAAATCTTAAAAGATGCTGGTTTTAATGTTGTTTACCTAATTGGTCCAGCTGAAAGAGATCTTATAAATATATTTAAAAACTTCGTCTATGTGGAAAATCCTGTGGAAATAGCAAAACTTCTTATTAAAGCAAATTTATATATTGGATTTGACAGTGGAGTAAGTCATTTAAGCTGTTATCTTGGAGTTTTATCAATTGTCATCTTTGGACCTACTGAACCTAAGATATGGCATCCTATCGGTGAAAGTTTTCATATTATTCGTTATGAAAACTGTTCTCCTTGTTTTCCTGAGGTATGTAGTGAGAGAAGATGTCTTGATCCAGATTTTTTAATTGATCAAATCAAATTTCTGCAAATATATAAAAAAGTTTGAAGTTTCTTAAACTTAATTAGTGAGCATGAAGGATTAAAATATAACCCTTTGAATTAAGAGTATAAAGTTTTTCTGGTTGAATCTTAGATAGGTTTTCAATGTTAGCTATCAACATATTGTGAAACTGCATTTTACACAAGTAAAGAGACAGTATTTACAAATATTTGGAATCGCATCAATTTTTAAGTTTCCATTTTCTTTTAAAAATCCTATAACAGCCAAGGAAAAAATTCTTTTCTTGAATACCGAACATAACTGGATAATACATTGTAGCAGATAAAATCTCAGAGTAAGTAAAAAGAACAATTTCAATGTGTTTCACGTATAAAATAATTTTCGAGAATTTTTATTTTCAGGTATCTATGAACTTTACTGTCTAATGTAGCAGCCTTTTAAAATGCTTCTGTCAATGGTTTTAATTTTTTCCCAAAAAAATTTTAATCCCTTTCTTAGTTAATCCTAAAGTTAATGGTAATTTTAAATTTCAGGAATCACAATTTTTACTTTTGTTCCTTTATTAACTTCGCTTTCTATTTCAAGTTGCCAGCCATGTGCAAAGACAAGATGCTTGACTATTGCTAATCCAAGTCCTGTTCCTCCAAGCTGCCTTGAACGAGCTTTGTCAACTCTATAAAATCTTTCTCCTATTCTATGAAGATGTTCTTTTGGAATACCGATTCCTGTATCTTCAACTGAAATGATTTTTTTTGAGTTTTCCTTATAAAATTTAACTTTTACAAAACCTTTTTCTGTAAACTTTATTGCATTATCCACAAGATTTATCAATATCTGTGACATTCTTTGTCTGTCTGCATATATAGTTGTTTCTGCAGGAATTTCTTGTTGAAGTAAAATATCTTTTTTTTGAGCTTTATCTTTTAATATATTGAACACTGAGTTTACTACCTCTTCTAAGACAATATTCTCTTTTTCAATTTTTATATCCCCAGATTCTATTCTTGAGAGAGTTAAAAGATCCTCTACAAGAGCATTAAGTCTGTCTGCTTGATTTTTAATAATTTCTAAAAATTTTATGGAGTTTTCTTTGTCATTAATAGCTCCATCAAGAAGAGTTTCTGCATAACCTTTTATTGCAGTAACAGGAGTTTTAAGTTCATGAGAGACATTTGCTACGAAATCTCTTCTTATGTTTTCAAGTCTCTTAAGTTTCGTTATATCATGAAGAAGAACAATTAAAAATTTAACACTACCTTCTTGAGCAATAACCGGAATTGCCTTTGCAGATATGAAAGTTTCTTTTCCTCCCTTTTTTATTGTAAATTCTTGGGTTAGTTCTTCTTTGCCTATCATAGATGAACGTAAAAGATTAAGTAAATCAAAATTTCTTATAACTTCCATAAAATGTTTACCTTCCGGAGGATCTTCAATTTTTATAAGCTCCATAAAACTTCTATTTGCAAAGATTATATTACCTCGTGGATCAAGAATTATAATTCCATCAGTAATTGATTTAAGAATTGTTTCAAAATTCTCGGACGTAATCACTTGAGGATAAAACTCTGAATTTTTTATTCTTTCCGTAAAGGATTCTCTTAAATTTTGTCTTCTTAGTTTCAATGCCATTATAAAAATGATAATACATAGTAAAATTATTGTCGTTATATAGTAAAACTCCATAATTTATGCTTCTATGTAGTAACCTACTCCTCTCATTGTCTTTATATATTCAGGATTATCAGGATCTTTTTCAATTTTCATTCTTAGCCTTCTTATATGAACATCTACTGTTCTTGAGTCTAAGTAAATATCCTGACCCCATATTGCATCAAGTAGATGCTCTCTACTAAATATTTTATTCGGTCTTTCTGCAAGATAAAGAAGAAGTTTAAACTCTTTAGCAGAAAGTCTTATTGGTTTATCCCTTACGGTTACAATATATTTTTCTTTATCAATAGTGATTTCGCCTATTTTAATAACCTGTCCCATTGATTCAGTTTTTAGTCTTCTTAATATTGCCTTAACTCTTGCTGTTAACTCTCTTGGGCTAAAGGGCTTTGTAATATAATCATCTGCTCCCATCTCAAGTCCCATTATTCTATCAAACTCTTCTGCCTTAGCAGTAACGATGATTATACCTGTATCCTTTATTTTAGGATTGCTTCTTATGAACTTACATATCTCAAGCCCTTGAACATATGGTAACATTAAATCAAGGACAATAAGATCATAAATTTTTTCTTTGAGTTTTTTTAATGCTTCATTTCCGTCAAATGCAATATCTACTTCAAATTTTTCCTTCTGAAGTGTATAAGCAATTAACTCTGCTATTTCTTTTTCATCTTCAACTATAAGTATTTTTTTACTCATATATAGTAGTTTTTAACTCTTCCTCCCCAATCTCAAAATTTATCTTCATTTTGCCGATACTTTCTGGAATTACCATTCTAATTTTACCTTGGATATTTTTTTTATCAAGAAGAATAGCCTTTATCATAGCAGATTTGTCGATAAAGGAAGGCATTTCAATAGGTAAACCATATTCTTTGAGAATTCTTTTTATGGTTTCAAATTCTTCTTTGCTTAAAAATCCAAGCATATTTGCTAATTTTGCTTCATATACCATACCTATTGATATAGCCTCTCCATGAAGATAAAAATTGTAATTTGTAATAGTCTCAATGGCATGTCCAATTGAGTGTCCATAGTTTAAAATCGCCCTTAGATAATTTTCTCTTTCATCCCGGGAAACAATCTCAGATTTTATTTCACATGAACGTTTTATAATTGATATTAAAATATCCTTTTCACGATTCAGAATTTTTTCCTTATTCTTTTCAATAAAACTGAAAAACTCCTTATCCCATATAATGCCATATTTTATAACTTCAGCAAGTCCTGAAAGAAAATCTCTTTCAGGAAGACTATCAAGTACTTCTACATCTATCCATACAAGAGCAGGTTGCCAAAAGGTTCCAATCATATTTTTACCAAGGCTGTGGTTAACTGCAGTTTTACCACCAACAGAACTGTCAACCTGTGCAAGAAGAGTAGTAGGAATTTGAATATAAGGAATTCCACGCATGTAAATAGAGGCAACAAATCCAGTTATATCACCAATTACCCCACCTCCTAATGCAATAAGACAACATTTTCTGTCAAATCCTAACTCAAGTAGTTTTGTAAGAATATGATAAGCCCAAAAAAAGTCTTTATAGATTTCACCATCAGGTATGAGAATTAGGTAAGTATCAAAACCTTCTTTTTTTAGTCCATCCAAAACTCTCTCTGCGTAAAGTTCTGATACCTTGGGATTACTTACTATGGCTATCTTTTTGCCTGTGGAAAATCTAAGAAGTCTCTCTCCTATCAAAGAAAGATTACCTTTACCGATTAAAATTTCATAGCTTCTTTCTCCTAACTCTACTCTAATCTTTTGCATTAACTATACTCTCGTAATATTTGATTATTTTTTCTGCTACTTCTTCAGCAGACAAATCATCAGTATCAATTATAAAATCAGCCTTTTCATAAAGAGGCTTTCTTTTATCCATGAGTTCTTTTATCTTGTCTTTTGGATTTTCAACCATGAGTAAAGGTCTATTTTTACAATTTTTTATTCTTTCAAAAATTTTTTCTGCATTTGCTTTCAAACAGAAAAGAAGCCCAGAGTTTTTTAAATTTAATATATTTTCCTCTCTTAGAACTACTCCTCCTCCTGTTGATATTACCTGATTGTGCTTTTTTGTTACAATTTTAACCATTTCAGTTTCAATATCTCTAAAGCGTTCTTCTCCAAATTTTTCGAATATTTCAGATATTTTCATTCCCATTGTTTTTTCAATAAGCTCATCTATGTCTGTATAGGTGAAATTTAATTTTTTAGAGATTATTTTACCTACCGTTGATTTGCCTGTTCCCATGAAACCTATAAGAACAATATTTGGTCTTTTTTGCATATATAAAATTATAAAATAAATAAAAGACAAAGAATAAGGCAGAGTTTCCTTATTAAAATTAAAGGCAAGTTTTTTATTATTTAGAAAAAAAAGCTTTATAAAAGTTGTTTGCTCTCTGAACATACTCAGGAAGTATCTTCTCTGTCTCATAAAGAATTTTTTCTTTATCTTGATAATCTTCAAACCATTCAAAAAGTAGTTCCTTAGTTACTTCAATATGAAACTGAAAGGCATAGACATTGTCTTTGTATCTGAAAGCTTGATTTTCATACATTGAAGATTTTGCAAGATGTACTGCACCATAGGGAAGTTCAAAGGTATCTGCATGCCAATGAAAAACCTTAAACTTTCTCCATACATCACCAACAAATGGATGCTTTGCAAGAGACAACATTATAGGATCCCTTAATCCATCTGCTGTAAGTTCTATATCATACCAGCCAATTTCTTCACAATGTCCTTTGTAAACCCTTGCTCCAAGCGCGTATGCAATAAGCTGAGCACCTAAGCATATTCCAAGCACTTTAAGATTTCTGTTTATTCCTTCTCTTATAAGTCTTGAAACTACTCTTAAATGCGGATAATTCTCCATTTCATAGACACTCATGGGACCACCCATAACTATCAGTGCATTATAATTCTCTAAGGATGAAGGTAAATCTCCATCTTCAGCTTCAAAAATTCTATAAGGTATTGATTGATCAATTAGGTATTTTTCAATGGTTGCAGGACCTTCAGTTTTTACATTCTTAATTATTGCTATCATTTAAACCTATGTCCTTTTTAATCATTATTCCATATTTTTTTATTCTGTAGGCAAGCTGTCTTTCTGTTAAACCTAATGCTCGGGCAGTTTTTCTTATATTGAAATTATATTTAGGGAGAGTATCCATAATTCTTATTCTTTCCAGTTCTTCAATCTCTGTGGGAAGCTTTAGAGTGTTTGAAGAAAAAGTTTTTATTTTAAATATTCCTCTTACAGTATCTGGAAGATCATAAACTTTAATTTTATTACTCTCTGTCATTACAACAAGTCTTTCAATAGTATTTGCAAGCTCTCTCACATTTCCAGGCCAATCATATGAGATCAATATTTTCATTGCTTCGTCATCAATTGTAACATTTTTCTTATATATTTCTGAAAAACTTTTAAGATAGTATTCAACAAGCAATGGAATATCTTCTTTTCTTTCTCTTAGGGGTGGGATATAAATTGGTATTACATTAAGTCTCCAAAAAAGGTCTTCTCTGAAGAGTCCTTTTTTAATCTCTTCCGATAGGTCTTTGTTTGTGGCTGAAATAATTCTTACATCTACCTTAACAGTTCTGGTTGAACCAAGAGGCTCAACTGTTCTTTCCTGAAGAACTCTTAAAAGCTTTGGTTGTAGAGAAAGAGGCAACTCTCCTACCTCATCAAGAAATATTGTTCCTCCATGAGCTTGTTCAAACTTTCCAATTCTTTTTACTGCACCTGTGAAGGCTCCTTTTTCTGATCCAAATAGTTCTGCCTCAAGAAGATTCTCAGGTATTGCTGCACAATTTATTGCTACAAAAGGTCCCTTTGCTCTTTTACTTTGAAAATGTATTGTTTTTGCAATTAATTCTTTTCCAGTGCCTGACTCACCAAAAAGTAAAACTGTCGCATCTGTGCCTGCCACTTTCATTACTGTTTTAAGCACTGCCTGAAAAGAGGGAGACTGACCTATAAGATTTGGGAAATTATATCTATCCTTAAGCTGTGCTCTCAGGATAATATTTTCATCTTCCATTATTTTATAGGTTTCCCAAAGTTTTAAAAATTGTCCTATTAGAGAGGCAACAATTGAAAGTACTCTTAGGTCATCATCTACTTCTGTTTTTTCATCAGCATAAATTCTGTCTGCAGAGACAACTCCTAAAATCTCTTCTTCTATTTTTATGGGAACACATAAAAAAGATATTCCCTTCTTATTTGGTCTACTTCCTGTCTTATTAAGAAATTGAGGTTCCTTTTCAATATCAGGAATGAACATAGGTATTCCTGATTCTATGACTTTACCTACAATTCCTTCTCCAATTCTATATCTACCTCTTTTCATCTCCTCTTCTGTAAGTCCATAGGCAGCAACAATGCTTATTTCTTCTGTTTTTTTATCCAAGATAAAGATACTACCTCTTCTCATATCAAGTTCCTTTGAGAGAATCTCAAGAACAGCGTAAAGATTTTTTTCAAGGTCAAAGGAAGAGGTTAAAACTTTACTTACTTCAAAGAGGGCCTTTAACTCTATGTTTTCGTATTTATTCATCTGGTTGAAACGGCAATTAATTGCCGATATGTTATTATAACATTTGAAAAACCTTAGGTCAAGAAAACGCCTTTCTTCAAAAAATAATCTATCTGAAAAGATATTGTATACAGTTTTAGCAGTTAAAGACCCTACAGAAAAAAATGATATTTGTAGAAAAAATAACTGATCCAAAGTGGAAAAGTAATAAAACAGTATGAGATGAAGATGCATGTAAATAAAATTTACGAATTAAGTAAGAATAAAGGAGAATAAGAGGAAGTGGCTTATTAAATTGAGAAATTCATAGATATAGTGATGAAAAAATCAAGCTTATACTGAATGTATTGTTTCTTTGTTTTTGAGGCATCCTATTGTCCTTTGAGTTTCAAAAGCCTCAGTTTTAATTTCATACTTTTTTCTTGAATCTTCTTGTATCAACTGGTTTTTTCCATAGGAGCACTTCCATATCCTCTAACAAGCAATATGTTTTCTATCCACTCATGAGACATACTCTATAAGAAGCCGTATCTCTGCCTTTTTTAACCTATTGCCTTTATTTTCTTGCAACATACTTTAGTCCAACTTGGCTTTTTACTTGAGGGAGAGGTTTATTAAGAAGCCTGTTGCTAAGAAATTAGACTTAGATAGGGCTAAGATAAGCAAAAATTTTTTATTCCTATGTTATTTGTCAAAATATCAGAAGATAAGGGTTTGTCTTCAATAAGAAGATACAGAAGTAAAGCTAAGACTTGCCTTTAAAACGGAGTTTATCTATCTGGATAAGACAAAGAATTGTTATTCCTAAGGTCAAGTCACATTTTATTACTACGGTAAAATGTCACATATCTTATAACTTAATCTTTTGCCTTCCCACAGTATCTTTATCCTTCCATCCATTAAAAGTTCAGGTAGTTATAATAGAATTGTGTTTAATCAAGTGGCATTTTGGGGTGAGACTCTCTTAAGTTTAAAACCCTTTCTTTTACTTCTTAAGTAATCTTAAAAGCTGAAGCTTTCTTTTTCTTTCTTCTTAAAAGTCCTTCAAATCCATCAGTGATAAATCTCTTCTTTATACGTAAGGTTTGTCTGTAACTTAGTCCCAGGAGCTGTTGAGTTTGTTTAAGGTTTAAACTACCTGACATTACTCTGTTCATTATCTCTAATCTTTTCAACTCTTCCTCCGTAAAAATATATGTTTTCCTCATCAAGCCACCTCCTTTTAGAGCTAAACCCTAAAAGAAGGCTAACATATATGTGACATTTCTTTTTAGTAATTATGTGTGACATTTTAATATAGTAACCACATTAAAGTTGAAAAAAGTTGACTAATTAATGTATAAATGTTTTTATGAAAAAATTTCTGATTAGTTTTTTTCTGCTTTTCCTCCTTTTACCCTTAGAAGCTTTTACAGAAGATGAAACACTACAAAAAAATGATATACCAGTCATTAAACAGGATGAAAAAAAAGAAATAATCTTTTCTTTTGATGTTGAGCTTATTCCTGAATCCTCTGAAAGTTTAATTAGAAGAATTGAAAAAAATATATTACTTTTTTCAGAAAAACTCAAAAATAAATTCTCTGTATGGCTTTCTCGTTCTACGAAGTATATTGAGAAGATGAAAGAGATTCTTATTGAAAAGGGATTACCTGAGGATCTCGTTTATTTACCACTGATTGAAAGTGGATTTAATGTTAATGCTCGTTCACCGAAAAATGCTATTGGTCCTTGGCAATTCATAGAAAGTACCGCTAGAAGATACGGCCTAATAGTTGATTGGTGGAGGGATGAAAGAAAAGATCCTATAAAATCAACTTATGCTGCAGCAAAATATCTTAAAGATCTCTACGGTATGTTTGGGGATTGGTCTTTAGCACTTGCTGCTTATAACGCTGGAGAAGGACGTATATTTAAAGCAGTAAATAAAGCAGGAGAAAATGACTACTGGATATTATTGAATACTAAATTTTTACCTAAGGAGACTAAAGAATATGTTCCAAAATATATAGCTGCATTAACTATAGCTAAAAAACCTGAAGATTTCGGCTTTGAAAATATTGAAAATCATAATCCTCTCTCTTATGAGGAAGTTACAATTCCTTCTCCTGTTGATTTAGACATTATTGCTGAATGTTTACAAGTTGATCTTAATACCGTAAAAGAGTTAAATCCTGAGCTTAAAAGATGGTCAACTCCGATGAATGTTAAAGAATATACAATAAGAATTCCTATGGGTAAAAAAGAGGAGTTTCTTGAAAATCTAAATAAAATTCCTCCAGAAAAAAGATTTAGTTACGATGTATATATAACTAAAAAAGGGGATACCGTCAGTAAAATCGCAAAAAAATATAAACTTTCAATAACTGTTCTGTATGAGATGAATGGAAGAGAAATCTTCAAAAATTTAAAACCTGGCACAGAAATAATGCTTCCACCTCATAATAAATTTATACCTCTTAAGGAAGATTTTTATATAGAGAAAAAATCTAAAAGAATCAATAAAAAGAGAGTATCTCAAAGAACTCAGATTAAAAAATCTAAGAAGGTATAACTACTGTTTAATCTTATCTTTTACAATCTCAGCAAAGGGTGAAGAAGGAAATCTCTTTATAATTTCTTCATGATATATTTTGGCTTGTTCTCTATTACTTTCTTCGTAAATTTTTGCTAACTCATAAAGAGCAGCATCTTTTATGAAATCCCTTTTACCGTTAACTATCTGTTTTAACTTATTTGCTGCCTCTTCTTTATTTGTTTTCTTCAATATCATCGCTAATTTAAACTTTGCAAGATTTGAAAAGACCTCATCATCTGAATTTTCAACTTTTTCTAAAACCTCAATAGCTTTTTTATCTTCTCCTGCAAAGCTAAAAGTATAACCTGCATTAAGTAAATAAACGATATTTTTTTCGTTATCATAAGCTCTAAGAAACAACTCTGCGGCTCTTTTGAAATCTTGTTTGTAGTAGTTTCTATATGCTTCATACTCATACTGTTTTGCTTTGTCTTTTTTTACCAAATTAAAAATATAAACTCCTATGGCAC
>JBCNUV010000015.1:0-21278 GCA_039630505.1 Thermodesulfovibrio sp. | reverse complement strand
AGTCTTCATGAAGATGATATAGAGAGAGCATTAAAGAGAGCAAGTATTATTGCATCTTTATTAGATAAGGAGACAATCCCAACGATTGTTTATGTAGAGTCAAAGGAAGAAGTTGAAAAATTAGCTGAAGAAAAAGGAATCCTGCTTATCAAAACTGATTACTAATTGTCTTAATCTTTTGTCTATATCCGCCTGTCAAGGTCAAGTTCTTTAATAAAATCCATGTTATATCTTTAAGAGTTGTTAAAAAAGAACTTACCCTGAAAAATTTTCTATTCGTTGGAATAGCTATGTATTTTGTTCTAATTTATCTAATAAATCATCTTTTTCAGAGTTCATATATTTCTGAATAACTCACTCAAGATAAACATTTTCTCTCTTTGACTCAGAAATCTCAAACCATTCTCTTTTGGAATTTCATTAACTTTGCAATAATATTCGATAGAAACATCTCAATTAACATTGCTTAACTCTGTTAGGAAGGTATTGCAAAATCTTCTTGCTGCCGCTATCTTTTCCTTCTACATCAATTAAAATTTTTTGTAGATAAAGAAATTTTTCACTTATCTTAAGAACCGAATAATTCTCAGCAGTAGCAAATATTCTTCCGAGAATGGATGGCCTATTACTCTCAAATTTAAATCTTTCCTTTTCATTAATTTAACCTAAAGTAAGAGTTGTCCTTATTTGAGTTATTCTCCAAGAAAATTTCTTTCATACTTCATATACTCTTTTACTGCCTCAACAATGTTAAGGATAAAGTCATATCTTTGTTTTAAATAAACATCAATAGTTAAGAAAGCATTTTTTACTTGATTTTTCTTTGAAATAAAAAAGTTGTAAAAACATTCACTTCATGAAAGTTAACTTCTAATTTAGACTTTTAAAAAATAAAAGAACTATCTCATAAGACATTCCTAATCCAAACTTTTTAAAAAATGAAAAATAAGATAGAACTCGTACATCCCTTGGTGCTAAAGCAAAGATATTTTTTGAATTTACGCGGAAATTTTGACACTTTTCGTTATCTTTAGTTACTTGAAATAGCTTTATTACAATTGTTATCATAAAATATCATTTAAGAATTTTTAAATTCTTGAGCCTCTATAATTAATTAAAAAAGATTTAGAACGAAAGATTTTTTATGATTTGATCTTTGAAATTTTTATAGCAGAGGAAATCCGCCTGCTGGGAACTCCTCTGCTTTTATAGGCGGAATAAAAATAACCCAGCCATGCATTTTTAAATGCATGAGTGAGGAGGGTTTTCTATGTATGAAACCCCAAAAATATCAGTTGATTTAGCTGCATTAATTGCATACCTTCCTGAAATCGTAACATGCCTTAATTCACCTTCCGAAGATCTTCAAAACTGTGAAATATGTCAATTTAAACAGGAATGTATGATTGTTTCAGCAGTAGGTTTTATGGTTACAAAATTTATAAATGGAGAAAAGATAAATCTCGGTTCTGAAAAGATGAATTAAAAATAGGGCTCCAAAAAGGAGCCCTATCTCAAGAAGGTGTTTAATGCTTTCTTTAGAGCAAAAAGAATATATAAAAAAACATGCCTATATACCTGAACATCTTCCAGAATATGTTGTAAGCATCTCTCAATCTGAGCCTTTCTTATTTGATGAGTATATACTTTATTTTAAAGACTCTCATCTAATATTTATCGGATATCCTCTTGGAAAAACTCACTCTAAGGAAGACACAGAGAAAATCTTAAATATAAATATTGAAAGGTTCAAACCTAAAAGTGTTGCTTTAATATCTCCTTTTAGTTTAATTTCGAAAGAAAAAGTCCTTTATAAAACTTCTGATTTTTATTATCATCTTGATTTATCTCATTTTATGCTTAACTCTTACTTAAAAAACACTATTAAAAGAGCTCTGAAAGAGGTAATGACTCAAAAGTGTAAGATTATAACAGAGCAACATATTGAATTAATCTATGAGTTTGTAAAAACCCGTCAAGTTGATGAATATACTAAACTTATTTTTAAAAAAATTCCAGATTACATAAACTTATCTGAAACTGTAGTTTTATTTAATGCAATAGACAAAAAAGGAAGTCTTTCAGGATTTAGCATTGCAGATTATGGAGCTGATAGATACGCTTTCTATATGTTTAATTTTATCTCACGCAGAAATTATGTTCCAGGAGTATCTGATCTACTTTTGTATGAAATTATAAAAGAAGCAAAAACCAGAAACAAATTATACTTAAATCTTGGATTGGGAATTAATAAGGGAATTGAGTTTTTCAAAAAAAAGTGGTCAGGAGAGCCTTTTCTAAATTATGAGTTTTGTCTTTATAAAGTTTCAAAAATCTTTTCTCTCTTAAATACTTTAAAGAAACTATTTCCCTTTTAGATACAAAAAACTTCGAAATCACGGATTTATTATGAAATAATCTAAAAAGTTGAATTTTTTAATGTATTTGTATGTTTGGTACCTTAAAAAAGGAACGCCTCCCCACTTCTGCTTGAATCTTTTAATGCCTTCATTGACTCCTATGCCTAAATTAATATAATCTTTACCCTCTTTTTGAGAAATCTTTATTAATTCATACATTAATAGATCAGACGAATAAGAAATATAGTTTGTTTCTGAACGACAGCCTAACAAATAAGCAGAAAACTTTTTAGCCTCCATATTAATAATATAGTAAGCTGTAAGTTGTCCATCTTTTGTGTAACTACTTAAAAAATAAGTTGTCTTTGATTTTTTAACATATTCAGGAAGAGTAAGATACAACTTTCTTACATTTTCTGATAGCTCTCTATTTTTCAAAAATTGAGCTGTAAGCTCTTTATGTTGCTTTGTGTAGTCTTTTTCTATTAAAACTTTGAGTTTATCTGAGACTTTTTCAATAACTTTTATAAGTCTTTTATTAACATCAAAGTTTTTTAAATCAAGTTGGTAGTAATAGTCATCTTCTGTTTTTATAAAATTTTGCCTTAAAGATATAAGAGTTTCATTTGTAATAAGCCATAGTGTTTCAGGTTTAAATCTTTCTAATACTTCTCTAATATTCCCTTCAAGCTCCATTATGTCAGAATTTTTATCTAAAGGATAGCCAATAAAAATGATCCAATCTTTTCCTTTAAAATAAAGATATTTTTTATTTAATAATACAGGTTTCCCACCTGACAAAAAGCTCATAAGCTTCGGTATTTGCTCTGGAATATATGCTAATGAAAGAATATATTCTTCCTCATCATGAAACATATTTAAGTTTAACAAAGAAAGCTTTTTTATGATAAAATCTTAAAAGATCTGAGAAAACTTAGTGGGAGAAAAAAATGAAAGAAATTAAAATTTTTATTGAAGGCATGAGCTGTTCCCACTGTATTAAAAGGGTTTTGCAAGCTCTTGAAGAAGCTGAGGTTACAGAAGCAGACGTAAAAATCGGAGAAGCTAAAATTATTTTTGATGAAACAAAAACAGATTTAAATAAGATTGCAAAAGCACTTGAGAATGCAGGTTATAAACTTAAAGCTTAGGCTCTAACAGTAGCACCTGTTTCAGCTATTATTTTTTCAATCAGCTGATTATGAATATCTTCAACTTCTTCTGTAGTGAGGGTTCTGTCATATGCTCTGTAGACTATTCTAAATGCTATACTTTTATTGCCTTCTGGAATTCCCTCTCCTTGATAAACATCAAATATGAAAATGTCTTCAATAAGTTCATTATTAAATGATTTTACAATTTCATATATTTTATGAGCCTCAAACTCAACAGGCAATATCAATGCTGTGTCTCTTTTTATAGCAGGATATGTTGAAAATGGTTTATACTTTATTTCTGTTTTAGCAAAACTGAATAATCTATCAAGATCAAGCTCTACCATACATATGAAAGACTTTGTTTTAAAATTAAGCTTTGATAGAACTTCAGGTGATATAACACCAATAAAACCTATCTTTTCACCCTCTATCAAAATATCTGCTGATTGACCAGGATGTAAAAACTTTTCCTCTGATCTTACATAAACAACATTCTCTATCTTGAAATGTCTGAGAACTCCTTCAATTAATCCCTTTAATGAATAAAAATCATAGGGATCATCTTTAAATGATGATTTAAGCTGTTCTTTTTTTGAAACTATCCCAAGATGAAGAATCTCTTGCGGAAGAGGAGATCCTTGTTGAGCTATAAATACTTTTCCTATTTCAAAAAGCCTTAAGTTTTCTATACCACGTGAAGTATTTTTTTCTATGTTTTTTAATAAAGTTGGCAAAAGCATCGTTCTCATTATTGATTCTTCTTGCCTTAAGGGATTAAGAAGAGAGATATAGTTTCTTCTTATATCGTTTTCAGGTATACCGAGGATATCAAGCTCATCAGGAGACATAAAACTAAAATTCACAGCCTCAGTGTAGCCAAGTGATATCAGGTAGTCTCTTATAAGGTTTAAAAATTTTCTTTTTTGGGCAAGTTCATGGTTTTCCTCAACATATTTAAAAACTGAAGGAATTTGAGCAGGAATCATATCATAACCATAGATTCTTGCAACTTCCTCGGCAATATCTTCTTCAATTTCTAAATCATTTCTGTGAGAAGGCACGCTTGCTATATATATAGAGTCTTCTTTTTTCTCAACATTTATCTCAAGAAGTTCAAGAATTCTTATAATTTCCTCATCCCTTAGATTAATTCCAAGAAATTTGCATATCCTTTTTGTATCAAATAAAATTTTCTTTTTAGGGATTTTTACAGGATACACATCTATAACCTCATAAACATCTCCTCCTGCAAGTTCTTCAATAAGAAATGCTGCTCTGTCAAGAGCTTCTTTTAGAGCTTCTATATCAGTGCCTCTTTCAAACCTGTATGAAGACTCTGTTGATAATCCAAGACGTTTTGATGTTCTTCTTATTCTTTCTGGCTTAAAGTATGCACTTTCAATCAAAATGTTTACAGTCTTATCAGTGACCTCTGTATTTGCACTTCCCATAATTCCAGCAATCGCAACAGGTTTTACTCCATCCCATATTAAAAGATCATCATCGTTTATTTTTCTTCTAACTCCATCAAGTGTGACAACCTCTAATACATCTTTTCCAAAATCCCTGGGAGTTCCTACTCTTATCTGATATCCTTCAAGAAGGTCAAGATCAAAGGCATGAAGAGGATGACCATACTCAAGTAAAACATAATTAGTTACATCAACAACATTATTTATTGAGCGAATACCTGCAGCCTCAAGTCTTTTTTTAAGCCACTGAGGTGAAGGAGCTACTTTTACATTTCTTACGATCCTTCCTGCATAACGATAACAAAGTTCAGGATTAACTATACAGATATTAAAACCTCTTTCTTTTAGTTCTTTTTTAATTTTAAAAGAGGGCTTTTTAAGTTTCAAACCAAATATTGCTTTGATTTCTCTTGCTATACCAATAATGCTTAAACAGTCTGCTCTATTTGGAGTTATTTCAATATCAAAAACTCTATCTCCATCAATATCTTCAACTGCTTCTACTTCCAGTCCTGCCATTGTAAGAGCATTAGCTATTGTGTCTGGTTCAAGTTCACCTTCAATGTATTCTCTTAACCAACTAAAAAGAACCCTCATTAAAACTGCCTCAAAAACCTTATGTCGTTTTCAAAGAATAATCTAATATCATCTATTCTGTATTTAAGCATAGTAAGTCTTTCCACTCCCATTCCAAAGGCAAATCCTGTATATCTACCTTCTTCATATCCAGCAAACTTAAAAACATTCGGATGAACCATACCTGCTCCAAGAACTTCAAGCCATCCAGTACCTTTACATACTCTACAGCCTTTACTGTTACAGATAATGCATCCTATATCTATCTCAGTAGATGGTTCTGTAAATGGGAAAAAGCTTGGTCTAAACCTTATAGGAATATCTCCAAAAAGTCTTTTTAAAAAATAAACAAGCACACCTTTTAGATGGGAAAATGAAACATCTTCATCAACCATTAATCCTTCAACCTGATGAAACATAGGCGTATGAGAGATATCTGAGTCACATCTGTATACTTTACCTGGAGATATAAATCTCAATGGAGGTTTTTTCTTTTCCATAACTCTTACTTGAACAGGAGAAGTATGAGTTCTTAGGACCACATCTTCGCTTACATAGAAAGTATCTTGCATATCTCTTGCAGGATGATCTTTGGGAATGTTTAATGCTTCAAAGTTATAGTAATCAAGCTCTACTTCAGGCCCTTCTTCAACAGTAAAACCCAGTTCTCTAAAGATATCTATAATCTCTAAGAGAGTCTTATTTACAGGATGACTTCCACCAAAGTAAAAATCCTTTCCTGGTAAAGTTATATCAATAAAATCTTTTTTTATGCTTTCTAATATTTCCTTTTGTTTTAACTCTTCCTCTTTATTTTTGATAGTCTCTTCAATAAAATCTTTTAGTTCATTGAGAAACTTACCCTGTAGTCTTCTTTCTTCAGGTGATAAATCTGCTAAGTTTTTAATTTTTTCCTTTATAATTCCTTTTTTTCCAATATATTTAGCCTTAAGATTGATAAGTTCTTGCAGAGACTTAACAGTGTTTATCTCATTAAGAAAGAGTTGCTTTAGATGTTCTTGCATTTATGCTGTTTTTACAAATGGTTTTACCTTTTCAACTAACTCTCCAAATGTATTTAAATCGTGATATGCAATATCAGCAAGAGCTTTTCTGTTGAGAGAAATATTCGCTTTCTTAAGTCCATTAATGAATTGACTATATGTAAGTCCAAACATTCTAACAGCAGCATTTATCCTTGTAATCCACAGTGATCTGAAGTCTCTTTTCTTAAGTCTTCTGTCTTTATAGGAATGTTCAAGTGCTTTTTCTACTGCCTTAGCTGCAACTTTATAGCAACGCCTTCTTGCACTGTAGTAACCCTTTGCCATTGAAAGAATTTTTTTATGATACCTTCTTGTTTTAAATCCACCTTTTGCCCTTGGCATCTATTCCTCCCTAATTATATCCTCAGGATGCAAGGCATCCGTATGGAAACATATTAAAAAATTTAAACTCCTGGGGAGGGATTCGAACCCCCGACCAAGTGGTTAACAGCCACCCGCTCTGCCGGCTGAGCTACCCAGGAATTAATTAAGGTTATCAAATTTAGATGAGTTCTGTCAAACTGTTTACTTTTTCTCTTCTTTATCTGTTTCTTTTTCAGGTTTTTTATAGTCAACAAACTCAATAATCGCTGTAGGAGCGCTGTCTTTTACTCTAAATCCCTTTTTTACAATCCTTACATATCCTCCATTTCTATCAGCAAAACGGGGAGCAATCTCATTAAAAAGTTTTCTTATAAGTTCCTTATCAGGCAAATAAGAAAGCGCAATTCTTCTTGAGTGAAGATCTCCTCTTTTACCAAATGTAACTAATCTATCAGCAAGTTCCTTAACTGCCTTTGCCTTTGCAATGGTTGTTTCAATTCTTTCATATTTTATAAGAGAAGCTAAAAGTCCCCTTAAGAGCGCCTTTCTCTGATTAGCTGTTCTTCCAAAGTGTCTTCCATACACTCTATGTCGCATTTCTACCCCCTATGAGCCTTTTCTTTAAATTTTTCAAGTAGCTCAGGATTTATCCTCATTCCTAACTTTAAACCTAAGTTTGATAAAACTTCTTTTATCTCTTCCAAAGAACGTCTACCAAAATTCTTTGTCTTTAAAAGCTCAGTTTCACTTTTCTGAATAAGCTCTGCAATTGTATTTATTCCAGCACTTTTTAGGCAGTTATATGCTCTAACCGAAAGTTCCAAGTCTTCAATAGGTTTTAATATATTTTCATTAAGCAGATCAAAGTTTAAATCTTCTTCTGCATTAGCAACGCTCTCAATGTTTTTTTTACTCTGGACTTCAGATTCTTTAGAGAATACTAAATACTCAAAATGTCTGATTAATATATTCGAAGCCTCAGTTATTGCTTTTTCAGGTGTTATACTACCATCTGTCCATACTTCTAAAATTAATCTATCATAATCAGTAAGTTCTCCTACTCTTGTCTTTTCAACTCTAAAATTTACTTTCTTAATTGGACTAAATATAGCATCAATAGTAATTGCATCTACTGGTAAATCTTCATCTTTAATTGCCTCTGAAGGAACATATCCTCTTCCTCTTCTTATATAAAGAGTCATATCTATTTCAGCATCCTGATCCAATGAGCATATATACTGAGACTTATTTAAAACCTCATACGTCCCATCTGTTTGAATAGCTTCAGCTGTAACCTCAGCTGGACCCTTCATTTTGATTGTAGCTAATTTTTTATCAGAATCCTGAGAGTAGTATTTAAATCTCAACTTTTTGATATTTAAAATAATATCTAAAACATCTTCTCTTACACCTTCTATTGAAGTAAACTCATGTAAAACATTGTTTATTCTTACTGCATAAACTGCTGCACCATCAAGGGAAGACAGCAATACTCTTCTTAATGAATTACCTAAGGTTATTCCATATCCTCTTTCAAGTGGTTCTACTATAAGTTTCCCATAAGTATCACTTAAACTTTCTTGCTCAAACTCTATTCTTTTTGGCATTTGAAACTCTCTATATAAATTCATTTACTGCCTCCCAAATTATCTGTTTAAAGATTATTTTGAATAAAACTCTACAATTAATTGCTCCTGAACAGGAAGTTGAATCTCTTGTCTGTCTGGAATTCTAACAAATTTTCCTTTCATCTCTTCAACATTAACATCTAACCACCCTGGAAATCCTCTCTGTTCAGCTAAAGCAAGGCTTTCTTTAACTATCTCTAACTCTTTACCTTTTGGAATAATCTCGATTATATCTCCAGGTTTTACTAAATATGATGGAATATCTACTTTTCTACCATTCACCATAAAGTAGCCATGTCTTACTAACTGTCTTGCTTGTCTTCTATTTACTGCAAATCCCATTCTATAAACCACATTATCGAGTCTTCTCTCTAAAAGTTTAAGTAGATTTTCACCTGTTATACCCTTCATTTTTGTGGCTTTCTCAAAATAGTTTTTAAACTGTCTTTCCATAACACCATAGATTCTCTTTACTTTCTGTTTTTCCCTCAACTGTAATCCATAATCTGAGAGTTTACCTCTGTTATGACCATGCTGTCCTGGAGGATATTTTCTTCTTTCAAAAGCACATTTTTCAGTGTAACACCTTGTGCCTTTAAGAAATAGCTTCATACCCTCTCTTCTACATAATCTACAAAGTGGACCTCTATATCTTGCCATTTAAACCCTCCTTCTTTTTGGAGGTCTACATCCATTGTGAGGCACAGGTGTTACATCTTTAATTAAATTAATCTCAAGACCTGCTGCTTGAAGAGCTCTTATTGCTGTTTCTCTTCCTGCACCGGGTCCTTTAACTAAAACATCTATCTGTTTCATGCCCATATCTATCACTCTTTTTGCTACTGTCTCTGCTGCTACTTGAGCTGCATACGGAGTTCCCTTTCTTGAACCCTTAAAACCACAACTTCCTGCAGATGCCCATGCTACAACATTACCATTTGGATCTGTAATGGTGATTATTGTATTGTTAAAGGTTGTCTTAATATGAGCAACTCCATAAGGAACATTCTTCTTAACCTTTTTTACACCCTTTCTCTTTTGTGCCATTAATCTTTATGACCTCCTTTCAAATTTTTACTTCTTTTTCATAAGCTTTCTTCTTGGACCTTTACGAGTTCTTGCATTTGTTCTTGTCCTTTGTCCTCTTACAGGTAAATTCGCCATATGTCTTAATCCTCTATAACAACCTATATCTATCAATCTTTTTATATTCATAGAAATTTCTTTTCTTAGCTCACCTTCAACTTTGTATTTTTTCTCTATTTCATTCCTTATTTTAACTATTTCCTCATCAGTAAGATCCTTTACTCTTTTGTCTGGATCTATTCCTGTGTCCTTCAATATTTTATTTGATAGACTTCTACCTATACCAAAAATTCGTGTTAATCCTATCTCAACTCTTTCATTCTTAGGTATATCAACACCTGCTATTCTTGCCATATTAATACTCCTTTCTTAACCTTGTCTTTGTTTATGTTTTGGATTTTCACAAATAACCCTAATAACTCCCTTTCTCTTAATTATCTTACATTTTGAACAAATTCTTTTTACTGAAGGTCTTACTTTCAATTAACACCTCCTACTTAAATCTATAAATTATTCTGCCCTTGGTAAGATCATAAGGAGAGATCTCAACCAAAACTTTATCACCAGGTAAAATTTTTATAAAATGCATTCTCATTTTTCCAGAAACATACGCAAGTATAACATGCCCATTCTCCAGCCTTACCCTAAACATAGCATTAGGTAAGGCTTCCTCAATAGTCCCCTGCATCTCTATGTGTTCTTCTTTCGGCATATAACTTGTTAATATATCTATAATTTCATATTTTAGTCAAGATTTCAGGTTCTCCTTCAGTAATTACAATAGTATGTTCAAAATGAGCAGAAAGAGAACCATCTTTAGTAACTGCTGTCCATCCATCAGAAAGAATTTTCACCTCATGTGTTCCTGCATTAACCATAGGCTCAATTGCTAAAGTCATTCCTTTTTTTAATACAGGACCAACACCTTTAGAACCAAAATTAGGAACTGGAGGTTCTTCATGAAGGGATCTTCCTATACCGTGTCCTACAAAGGCTCGTACAACTGAAAATCCATTCCTTTCGACATGCGTCTGTATAGCATGAGAAATATCACCAACTCTTTTTCCCTGAACTGCCTCAGCAATTCCCTTATATAAAGCTTCTTCTGTAACTCTAAGTAATCTTTCAGCTTCTTCACTAATTTTCCCAACAGGATAGGTATATGCAGCATCTCCATAGAAACTTTCACACAACACTCCCACATCTACACTTACTATATCTCCCTCTTTAATAAAGACCTTTTCTGAAGGTATTCCATGAACAACTTGCTCATTTATGGATATACATGCACTTGCAGGATATCCTCTATAGCCCTTAAATGCTGGAATTCCTCCCATCTTTATTATTAGATTTTCAACAAACTGCTCTATCTGTTTCGTTGTCAAACCCTCTTTTATGTAGTTCTTAAGTTCTTGAATAACCTTTGCTACTATTTGACAAGATTTTCTCATTTTTTTTAGCTCTTGAGGACTTTTAAGTATAATCACTACTTGATTAATCCTTCCTGCCTTTTATTCTAAACTTCTTAAAGAAACCTTCATAAGACCTGCTTATCATGTGAGTTTCAATCTGAGCGACTGTATCAAGAGCTACACCTACAGCAATAAGAAGGGATGTGCCTCCAAAATAAAATGGAACTCTAAACTCAGCAATAAGAATCTCTGGCAAAACACATACTGCACTCAAATAGAGTGCTCCAATAAATGTAAGGCGTGAAAGAACTCTATAAATGTACTCAGATGTTTTCTGTCCTGGTCTTACACCTATGATATATCCTCCATTTTTTTGAAGATTTTCAGCAATTTCCACAGGATTATAAATCACTGCAGTATAAAAATATGTAAAGAAAATTATTAAACCAACGTATAAAACTATATGAAGAAAGCTTCCTGGAGACAACTGTTTAGCCAACTCCTGAACCCATGGAATAGCTATAAAACCAGCAACTGTTGCAGGAAACATCAACACAGATGAAGCAAAAATTGGAGGAATGACTCCTGCTGAGTTAATCTTTAAAGGTAGATATGTGGTATATCCACCATACATCTTTCTGCCTATAACTCTTTTTGCATACTGTATAGGAATTCTTCTCTGCCCCCTTTCAATGAATATAATACCGGCAACCACAGCAACCATGACAACAATCAATATCAAAACGAATAAGACTGACAACTCCCCTGTTCTGACAAGGTTATAAGTATAAAAGATTGCATTTGGAAATCTTGCAACAATTCCAGCAAATATTATTAAAGAAATGCCATTTCCTATACCTTTTTCTGTTATCTGTTCTCCAAGCCACATAAGAAAGGCTGTTCCGGCTGTAAGAGTTATCATTGTTACTATTCTAAAAGTCCATCCTGGATTCTGAATAAACTGACCTCCACCCATGCTTTCAAGTCCAACTGCTATTCCAAAACCCTGAATGGCAGCTATGAGTATTGTTGCATATCTTGTATATCTTATAATTTTCTTTCTGCCCTCTTCTCCTTCTTTTGCAAGTCTTTGTAAGGAAGGAATAACAACAGTCAAAAGCTGAAAAATAATAGATGCACTTATATATGGCATTACACCAAGAGCAAAGATAGTAACCTTAGAGAGGGCTCCACCTGTAAAAATATCAAAGAAACCCATAACAGCGCCACCACGCTCAAGTAGAAACTTACTTAATGCTTCACCATCTATGCCTGGCGTAGGTATGTGAGCTCCAATTCTGTATACTGCAAGCATTGCAAGAGTAAATAAAACTCTTGCCCTAAGTTCAGGTATTTTAAAGATGTTTCTGAAGGCTGTTATAAGTGCCACTATATAACCTCTACCTTACCACCTGCAGATTGAATTTTTTGAAGTGCTGATTTGCTTATTGCATGAGTCTTTATTGTGATAGGTTTATTTATATCTCCATCTCCTAAGATTTTTAATCCATCTTTTAGGTTCTTTATAATACCTTTCTCTAAAAGAATTTCAGGAGTAATAATATTAACTTCATCAATAATTTTATTTAAGTCTTTAAGATTTACTATAGCATACTCCTTTTTAAAAGGAGCATTAGAAAAACCCCTCTTAGGAATTCTTCTTTGAAGTGGCATTTGTCCACCCTCAAAGCCTGGTCCTTTAGCGCCTCCTGAACGAGCTTTCTGCCCCTTTATTCCCCTTGTTGCATATCTGCCATGGCCAGAGCCTAATCCTCTTCCAACTCTTTTTGGTTTCTTTTTACTTCCTGGAGCTGGCTTTAACTCATTTATTTTCATAAAGTCTTTTCCTCCTCACTTACTGTTTGATTTTCTTCAGAAGTTTCTATATCTGAAGGTTTTGCTCTTAGCTTAGTAACAGAAGAAGGCTCTTTCAGTGTCTTTAATGCTCCTATTGTTGCTTTTACCGAATTAAATGGATTGTGACTTCCAAGAACTTTTGCAACAATATCCTGAACTCCACCTACTTCAAAAACCGCTCTTGCAGGTCCTCCAGCTATTATTCCGGTTCCTTTAGGTGCTGGATTTATTATTATTTTCGTAGCTCCATACTTATACTCCACACGATGAGGAATTGTTGTATCTTTTAAAGGAAAAGATATAAGATTCTTCTTTGCTTTCTCTATTGCTTTTCTTATTGCATCCGGTACTTCTGCTGCCTTGCCTTTTCCTACTCCAACAATACCTGCTTCATTTCCAACAACAACCAAGACACTAAAAGAAAACCTCCTACCACCCTTTACAACCTTGGCAACTCTGTTTATGTAGACTACTTTGTCTTTTAGATTTAATTCATTTGGATTTATCCTTTGTCGTTTCATTACACCTCCTTAAAATTGTAATCCCTTCTGTCTTGCAGCATCTGCAAGTGCTTTAACACATCCATGATACTTATAACCTGCTCTATCAAAAACAACTTTTGTTATACCGAGCTTGAGTGCTCTTTCTGCAATCAGTTCTCCTACTTTTTTGGCAAACTCCTTATTGCCTTTATGTCCCTCTAATTTTCTTAACTCTTTGTCAAGCGTAGAGGCAGCTACAAGTGTATGTCCTTTTGTATCATCAATAATCTGAGCATATATGTGGTTAAGACTCCTAAAAACACACAGCCTTGGTCTTTCAGGAGTACCAAAAATCTTTTTTCTGATCCTTTTACGCCTCTTTTCTCTTAAAAGTCTTTTGTCTCGCAAAGTCTAACCTCCTTATTTCTTTCCAGTCTTACCAGGTTTTAGTCTTAAGACTTCATCACTGTATCTAATTCCCTTACCTTTATAAGGATCTGGAGGCTTAATAGCTCTCAAATTAGCAGCTACTTGACCTACAAGCTGTTTGTCTATTCCACTTAGAGTAATAGTTGTCTGCTTTTCATCAACCGTAGCTTTAATTCCTTCTGGAAGAACGAACTCTACTGGATGTGAGTATCCAACATTAAGAATAATTTTATTTCCACTTACCTGAGCTTTATAACCAACTCCATGAATCTGAAGAGACTTTGTGAAGCCCTCAGATACACCTACAACCATATTTGATATTAAGCTTCTTGCAAGTCCATGTAACGCTTTATACTTAGAAAGATTAGACTGCCTTGTTACAAAAATTGTTTTATTATTAATATTTACATCAATCCCCTCAGGCAAAACATAACTTAGCTGTCCTTTAGGTCCTTTAACTACTACTTGTCTATTTTCTACTGTTACATTTACATTTTCTGGGATTTGAATTGGTTTTCTTCCTATCCTTGACATTCTTTCACCCCTTACCATACATAACATATTACTTCTCCACCAATGCCTCTTTGGCGGCATTCCTTATCAGTCATAACACCTTGGGATGTGGTCAATATGGCTATACCAAGACCTCCCATCACATATGGAACTTCGTCTTTGCTAACATAGACTCTTCTTCCAGGCTTACTTATTCTTTTTAAGTCTGAAATAACAGAGTCTCCTTCTGGTGTATACTTAAGATTTATTCTTATAATACCCTGTTTTTTATCTTTAATAATCTTATATGACTTAATAAAGCCTTCTTCTTTAAGTATCTTAGAAATTTCAATCTTCATCCTTGAAGCAGGAATATCCACCTTGTCTGCTTTAACTCTTATTGCATTTCTAATTCGAGTTAGCATATCGGAAATTGGATCCGTCATCATAATATCACCCCTTTACCAACTTGCTTTAACCACTCCGGGAATCTTCCCTGAGTTGGCTAAAAATCTAAAACAGATTCTACAAAGACCAAAATCTCTCATGTATCCTCTTGGACGTCCACACATTTTACAACGATTTCTTGCTCTAACCTTAAACTTTGGTGGATATTTTGATCTTTCTATTTTACACTTTCTTGCCACAGCCCCTCCTTTATTTTCTAAATGGCATTCCAAACTCTTTTAATAAGGCTAATGCCTCTTCATCTGTTTTTGCTGTTGTACAAATAGTTATATCAAGTCCATGGATCATCTCAACTTTATCATAATCTATCTCTGGAAATATAAACTGCTCTTTTATTCCAAATGAATAGTTTCCTCTTCCATCAAAGGACTTTGGAGAAAGTCCTCTAAAATCTCTTATTCTTGGTAAAGCAAGAGAAATTAGTCTATCTAAAAACTCATACATTCTTTCTCTTCTTAAAGTAACTTTGCAACCTAAGGGCATGCCCTTTTTTAGTTTAAAGGCTGCTAAAGCTTTTTTAGCCTTTGTAATAATCGGTTTCTGTCCAGTTATTAATGCAAGCTGTTTCTCAGCAGCATCAAGAAGTTTTATATTCTGAACAGCCTCACCCAAAGTAACATGTACAACTATTTTTTCAAGTCTTGGAACCTGCATTACATTTTTATAGTTAAATTTTTTCATTAATGCGGGCACTATCTCTTTATAATATCTTTCCTTAAGACGAGGCACATACTTGCTGCTAACTTTTTCAGCCATTAGTCAATAACCTCCTTACACTTCTTACAAACTCTGACCTTTCTGCCATCCTCTAAAAATCTTGCACCTATTCTTGTTGGTTTATCACACTTTGGACAAACAAGCATCACTTTTGATATATAAATTGGAAACTCTTTTTCAATAATTCCACCTTGTGGATATTTACGAGAAGGTTTTTGATGTTTCTTTAAGATATTAACACCCTCTACAATAAGCTTTTCCTTCTTAGGAAAAACAGCAAGAACCCTTCCTCTTTTATTCTTATCTTTGCCTGATAAAACCACAACTGTATCGCCTTTTTTAATTCTTAAGCTCACTTTACTCCTCCAATCTAAATAACTTCTGGTGCAAGAGAGACTATTTTTGTAAACTCTTTCCATCTTAACTCTCTTGCCACTGGACCAAATATTCTTGTACCAATTGGTTCAAGTTGATTATTAACAAGCACGACAGCATTTTGATCAAATCTTATATAAGAACCATCACTTCTTCTTACTGTTCTACGCAATCTAACAATAACTGCTTTAACTACAGAGCCTTTTTTTATATTGCTATCAGGTAAAGCTTCCTTTACACTTACTACAATAACATCTC
Organism: Thermodesulfovibrio sp.; assembly: GCA_039630505.1. Classification (GTDB taxonomy): domain Bacteria; phylum Nitrospirota; class Thermodesulfovibrionia; order Thermodesulfovibrionales; family Thermodesulfovibrionaceae; genus Thermodesulfovibrio. The sequence continues at coordinate 5,139 of JBCNUV010000015.1, read as the reverse complement.
CTAAACTTGCATATTTTCTATTAGAACCACCAAGAACCCTTATACACTGTACCTTCTTTGCACCTGAATTGTCAGCAACTTCAAGAATGCTTCGTGGCTGAATCATTGAGTCTCACCCTCCTTGATAATTCTTAAAACTTTCCATCTTTTAGTTTTGCTTATTGGTCTGCTTTCAATTATTTCAACTATATCACCAACTTTACAAATATTCTCCTCATCATGGGCTTTATATTTTTTTCTTGTTTTAATAGTTTTCTTGTAAAGAGGATGCTGAAAAACCCTCTCAACAGATACAACTACTGTTTTATCCATCTTATCACTTACAACTGTACCCCTTAATATCTTCTTCGGCATATCTTCAACTCCTTATTTATCTTGATGATTCTTTCGGGCATCGCCCTCAAAGGAAAGTTTAGTTTTTTCTGTAATTATAGTTAAAATTCTTGCTATATCTTTCTTAACTGCTCTTATTCTTCTTACATTTTGTAATTCACCTTTTGAAAGTTGAAATCTTAAGTTAAAAAGCTCCTTTCTCAATTCTTTCTCTTTTTTTCTTAATTCTTCTATTGAAAGATTTCTTAACTCTTTAACTTTCATACAAAACTCTCCTGCCTCTTTACGAATTTTGTTTTGACTGGAAGTTTATGAGATGCAAGCTCAAAAGCCTCTTTCGCAACCTCCTCTGAGACTCCTGAAAGCTCAAAAATAATTCTACCAGGCTTAACAACAGCAACCCAAAACTCAGGATTACCCTTTCCCTTACCCATTCTTGTTTCAGCAGGCTTACGTGTAATAGGCTTATCAGGAAATATTCTTATCCATAGTTTACAACCCTTTTTAGCATGCCTCATTATTGCCACTCTTGCTGCCTCAATCTGTCTTGCTGTAATCCAGGCAGGTTCAAGAACCTTGAGTCCATAGTCACCAAATGCAATTTTACTCCCCCTGTAAGCAATACCATGCATTCTACCTTTTTGCATTTTACGAAACTTAACTTTTTTAGGAGCTAACATAATCTATTCCTCTCCAAATCTTAGTAGTTATAATTTACATACTGTCCTGGCTGAACTTCGCCTTTAAATATCCAAACCTTTACACCAATTACTCCATATGTAGTTTTCGCCTCTGCAAAACCATAATCAATATCTGCCCTAAAAGTACTCAATGGAACCCTTCCTTCTCTGTACCATTCAGTTCTTGCTATCTCTGCTCCTGCAAGTCTTCCAGCGCAAGATATCTTAATACCCTTTGCTCCAAATCTCATTGAAGAAGCCACTGCTCTTTTCATTGCTCTACGATAGGCTACTCTTTTTTCTATCTGAAGTGCTACATTTTCAGCAACTAATTGAGCATCAAGTTCAGGTCTTCTTACTTCCTTTATATCAATGGTTGCTTGTTTCCCTGTTTTCTCCTCTACTTCTTTTTTCAGTTTTTCAACCTCTGCACCCTTTTTACCAATAATTATTCCTGGTCTTGCTGCAAATATTAAAATCTTAATCTTTTCTCCAACTCTTTCTATTTCAATCCTGGATATTCCAGCATGATAAAGCTTTTCCTTTAACATTTTTCTAAGGTTAAGATCCTCTATTAACTGATCAGCATATCCTTTTTTAGCAAACCATCTGCTTTCCCATGTTCTAATAATTCCCAGTCTGTTACCTATAGGATTTGTTTTTTGACCCAACTCATCACCTCCAATTATTTTTATTCAGTCCCAACATATATTGTAATATGGGAGGTTCTTTTCTTTCTAATATTTGCTCTTCCCATAGCTCTGTATTCAATTCTTTTCATCATTGGACCGTGATCAACATAAGCTTTGATTATTTTTAAATTATCAATATCTATTCTTGGATTTTTTTGTTCTGCATTTGCTAAAGCAGACCTTAAAAGCTTCTCTACTATACGAGCACCTCTATGAGGCATGTATTTAAGCATCAACAAAGCATCTGCTGCCTTTTTTCCACGAATTAGGTTAACAATCCTTCTTGCCTTAGTTGGAGTTATACGCGCATATCTTAGTATAGCTCTTGCTTCCATCTTTTATTTCCCCTTAGACTTTTTCTTTTCCTCAGAGCCTGCATGACCTTTAAAAGTTCTTGTTGGAGCAAACTCTCCAAGCTTATGGCCAATCATATTCTCAGTCACATATACAGGAATAAACTTTCTTCCATTATGCACAGCAAATGTAAGCCCAATAAACTCTGGCACGATTGTAGATCTTCTTGACCAAGTCTTTATAGGTTTTTTATCTCCAGTCTCCAATGCTTTCCTTACCTTTTCCATAAGCTTAGCATCTACAAACGGGCCTTTCTTAAGTGATCTTGGCACCTTTTAACCCCCTTTACTTCCGTCTCTTTATTATGTATTTATCAGTTCTCTTATTTCTTCTTGTCTTAATTCCTTCAGGTTTACCCCATGGAGTGCATGCAGGTCTTCCTCCTGAGGTTTTTCCTTCTCCTCCTCCCAAAGGATGATCAACTGGATTCATTGCCACACCTCTTACTGAAGGTCTTCTTCCCATATGTCTTTTTCTTCCAGCTTTTCCTATTACTATATTTTCATGATCAAGATTACTTACCTGTCCGATAGTGGCAAAACAGTTAAGATTTATAAGCCTTACCTCTCCTGAAGGTAGTTTTACATGAGCATACTTACCCTCTTTTGCCATAAGCTGTGCTGCTGTTCCAGCACTTCTTACAAGTTTACCTCCTCCCTTTGGGAAAAGTTCTATATTATGTATCATTGTTCCAAGAGGTATCTCCTTAAGAGGTAAGGCATTTCCAACTTTTATCTCTACTCCAGATCCACTCACTACTGTATCGCCAACTTTTAGTCCATCAGGAGCCAGAATATATCTGTATTCTCCATCAACATACTTTAAAAGAGCTATTCTTGCTGTTCTGTAAGGATCATACTCAATGCTTTCAACTTTTGCTGGAATGCCATATTTGTCTCTTTTAAAATCTATAATCCTGTAAAGCTTCCTATTCCCTCCTCCCTTTAACCAAGATGTTATTCTTCCCTGATTATTTCTTCCTCTTCTCTTTTTAATACATATAGTCAATGGCTTATAGGGTTCATCTCTTGTTATTTCGCTAAAATCAGGATAAGTTACAAATCTTCTTCCTGGTGATGTTGGTTTACACCTTCTTATACCCATTTATACACCCTCTATCAAATCTAATTTTTCTCCCTTTTTTAGGGTAATTATTGCTTTCTTTTTTCTTTTTGTTTTTGTATAGTAGAGTCCTACCCTCTTTATTTTGGGCTTAACGTTAATAATAGCTACCTTGTCCACTTTTACTTTAAATATTTCCTCAAAGGCCTTTTTAATCTGAACTTTATTTGCATCAGGATGAACTTCCACAACAATCTTATTTTGATTTTCTTTAAGATTTAAACTCTTTTCTGTAAAAATAGGTCTTTTTATTATACTGTATATATCCATCAAGCAACCCCCTTAATCTCAAGTAACCTATCAAGTCCTGCCACAGTAAATACGACTTTATCAAAAACAGCCACATGATAAGCATTTAAATCCTCTGCTCTTACAACACCAACATTTGGAATATTTCTTGCTGAAAGAAGAATTTTTTCATCCTTTTCTGCCAGAGTAATAAGTACAGATTTTCCATCAAGCTGTAATTTTTTCAAAATTTCTACCATATCTTTTGTCTTTATTCTATTTAAAGAAAGTTCGTTAAGTAAAATTATTTCATTGTCTCTATACTTCATTGTAAGAGCCTTAAACAAAGCAGTATCCTTCATTTGTTTAGGAAGTTGAATATAGTAATCCCTTGGTTTAGGACCAAATACAATTCCACCTTTCCTCCACAAAGGAGACCTTATGCTTCCATGCCTTGCTCTTCCTGTATGTTTCTGTCTCCAAGGTTTTCTTCCTCCACCGGAAACTTCACCTCTTGTTTTTGTAGAGTGAGTTCCTTGTCTTTGATTTGCCATATAAGCAACTACAGCTGTATGAACCACACTCTCAGAAGCAGGATTATTAAAAACAATATCTGGAACTTGTTTTTTACCAACTATGTTGTTATTAATATCTCTTATCTCAATCTCTATCATGCCTCTACCTTCCATATTTGTAAAATTCCATTTTCACCTCCCGGAACAGCACCCTTTACAAGAAGAAGATTCTGTTCCGGAACTATATCAACAATCTTTAAATTTCTAACTGTAACCTTCTCATTCCCCATGTGACCAGCCATTCTCTTACCTTTCCATACCCTTGAAGGAAAAGAACTTGAACCTATAGAACCAGGAGCTCTATTAAACATTGAACCATGACTGTCTGGTCCACCTGCGAAGTTATGTCTTTTCATAACACCTTGAAATCCTTTTCCTTTTGAGATCCCTGTAACATTAACTATATCACCTTTTGCAAATATCTCTACAGTAACTTTATCACCCACCTTGTATCCAGTCATTTTAAACTCCCTTAAAACTCTACAAGGAGGAACTCCAGCCTTTTTGAAAATTCCAAGTAAAGGCTTGGGAATATTTTTTTCTTTTTTTATTTCTTGAAATCCAAGCTGAACTGCTTCATATCCATCTTTTTCTTTGGTCCTTACCTGTACAACCCAACATGGACCTGCCTCTATTACTGTTACGGGAATAACTCTACCTTCTTCATCAAATATTTGTGTCATTCCTATTTTTCTACCTATGATTCCCTTCATAGCTTTATCTCCACATCTACCCCTGCAGCAAGCTCTAACTTCATAAGAGCTTCTACTGTTTCAGGGGTTGGATCATATATATCTATCAATCTTTTATGAACTCTTATCTCAAATTGTTCTCTTGATTTTTTATCCTGATTTGTTGATCTTAAAACTGTGTATCTACTTATTTTTGTTGGCAAAGGCACAGGTCCTGAAATTCTCGCTCCTGTCTTCTTAACAGTCTCCACTATCTCCTTAACAGACTGATCCAGAACCCTATTGTCGTAAGCTCTTAATTTTATTCTGATCTTTTGGTCCATTTTACTCCAGCACCTCTGTAACTACACCTGCACCTACTGTTCTTCCACCTTCCCTTATAGCAAACCTCAAACCCTCCTCCATCGCTATAGGCGCTATCAACTCTACAGTAAGATTCACATTATCACCAGGCATTACCATC
>JBCNUV010000014.1:0-11355 GCA_039630505.1 Thermodesulfovibrio sp. | reverse complement strand
TATTTTTACAAATTTTCACATTGACAAATCAGGCATACAAGCCAATTTTTATTTCTGAACTTCTTTCAACACGGAAGAGGTCGGGGGTTCAAAACCCTCATCGCCCATTGAAAAATAAGGATTTTTTGAGCTTACTATTTTGACTGTGACTAAAATGTGACAAATTTTATTTTCCAATACTTTTACGGCCTCTTTTTTGTGAGCCTCTGACAGATGAGCATATCTTAAGGTCATGTTTATTGTTTTGTGTCCCAAAAGCTCTTGAACTGTTCTTAGGTCAACTCCAGACTTTAGAAGTTGATTTGCAAAAGTGTGTTTTAGATTTTGGGTTGACATTGGTAATTTTCTTAAGGAGTTGCAATAAAATGATTAAAATTTTTAAAATATATTTGTCTTGCGCCTGTAGCTCAGTCGGATAGAGCAACTGCCTTCTAAGCAGTGGGTCGGGGGTTCGAATCCCTCCAGGCGCGTAGGCGGATGTAGCTCAAAGGTTAGAGCACTGGACTGTGGCTCCAGGTGTTGCGGGTTCGAGTCCCGTCATCCGCCCTAAATTCATCTGTTAATCTAAAAAGACTTCATCTTTCTAATTAAACCCATCTTAAACAAAAATCATAAAAAGTTTAAATATTGACACTTTTACGTTGATATAAACTAACTCAATATGTTATCTTTTAATTATGGAACGTAAGGACTATTATAAAATTTTAGGTGTTAGTAAAAACGCCTCTCAAGAGGAGATTAAAAAGGCGTATCGGAAGCTTGCAAGAAAATATCATCCTGATTTAAATCCAGGAAATAAAGAAGCTGAGGAAAAATTTAAGGAAATAAACGAAGCTTATGCAGTATTGAGTGATCCTAAAAAGAGAGAAGAGTATGACAGAGGAGAAAGTTTTGATTTCCGAGGCTTCGATTTTACAAGAGGTTTTGATTTTACAAGGGGTTTTGATTTAGGAGACATTTTTAGTGATATTTTTGGTGAAACTTTTACCACTTATCAACCTACTTATGCAAAAGGCGAAGACATAGTTCTTCCGATAACAATAAGTTTTGAGGAAGCTTACACTGGAGTAGTAAAACCAATTACATATCAAAGATATATTGATTGTTCTGTTTGTCATGGAAGTGGTGCTGATAAGATAGATATATGCAAAAAATGTAATGGTAGTGGAAGAATTCAGACATTCCGTGGATTTTTAAGAGTAAGTCAGACATGTCCTCAATGTGGCGGAGCAGGAAAAACTGCTTCATCTAAATGTAAAAACTGCGGTGGAGTGGGAAGAATTTTGACGACTGAGACAGTTAAAGCAAAGATTCCTGCTGGTGTTGATAATGGTTCGACTGTAAAGATTAAAGGATATGGAAATGCTGGTAAAGGTGGAGCATCTTACGGAGACTTAATACTTGAAGTTACAGTTACGCCTCATCCTTTCTTCACAAGAAAAGGTGACGATATATATCTTGAACTTCCTATAACCTTTGTTGAGGCTACATTAGGTGCAAAAGTTGATGTGCCTATTGTTAATGGAGATTTTATCAAAATGAAAATTCCTGAAGGAACACAAAGTGGACAAAAATTTAGAATTTCTGGTAAAGGATTCCCTTCTCCAAAGAAAGGTGAAAGAGGAGATATGTATGTTATAGCTAAAATTGTTGTTCCTCAAGGACTTACATCATCAGAAAAGGAGGAAATAAAAAAGATTGAAAAGTTCTATAAGGAAAATCCAAGAGACTTTTTCTTACGGAGGTAAAATGAGAAGGAATGAGAGATTCTATCTGATTAGTATGGCATGTAAGCTTCTTAATGTGCATCCCCAAACATTAAGGCTTTATGAGAGAGAAGGCTTTATAAAACCAAAAAGAATAAAAAGACAAAGAATCTATACTGATGAAGACTTAGAAAGGCTTAACTTTGTAATAAAGCTTACAAAGGAGTTGGGTGTTAACAGAGCAGGAGTTGAGATCATTTTAAGAATGAGAGAAAGAATGCAAGCTATGGAAGAGATAATCCAAGAGATGCTTCGTTATATAGATGATGAAATAAAACAACAGATTGAAAAAAGAATGAAAAAATTTTTTGACCAAATTTAGGAGGAAAAAATGAGATTTGATAAACTTACTTATAAAACTCAAGAAGCAATAAGACAGGCTCAAAAAATTGCATCTCAGTATGGGAATCAACAGATAGATGTAGAACATCTATTTTATGCACTTGTTGATGATACTGAAGGACTTGTAGCTCGCATTCTTAAAGACTGTGGAGCTGATTTAAACTTAATAAAAGCAGATCTAAAAAAAGCCATAGACAGAATTCCTAAGGTTTATGGAGCTCAACCACTTGAACAGATTTATATTACTCCAAGACTTAATCAACTTTTTGAAAAGGCCGAAAAAGAAGCAGAGCATTTAAAGGATGAATACTTGAGTGTGGAGCATCTTCTAATTGCCCTTTTTGATGTGGGTGGTCCTGCATTGGATGCCATAAAAAAGCAGGCGGTAACCCGTCAGAAAGTCCTTGATGCAATGAGAGCAATAAGGGGAGTACATCAAGTAACTGATCCAAATCCTGAAGAGAAGTATCAGGCATTGGTTAGATATGGTAAAAATCTTACAGAGCTTGCAAAAAGAGGTAAACTTGATCCAGTTATTGGAAGGGATGAAGAAATTAGAAGAGTTATTCAAGTTTTAAGTAGAAGAACAAAAAACAATCCTGTTTTGATTGGTGATCCAGGTGTTGGTAAAACTGCCATAGTGGAGGGTCTTGCCCAGAGAATAGTGGCAGGAGATGTTCCTGAATCTTTGAGAGACAAAGAAATAATAGCTATAGATATAGGTTCCCTTTTGGCAGGTGCAAAATACAGGGGAGAGTTTGAAGAAAGACTTAAAGCTGTGCTAAAAGAGATTACCCAGTCGGAAGGACGTATTATCACATTTATTGATGAGCTTCATACTCTTGTAGGGGCAGGAGCTGCTGAAGGAGCTGTTGATGCTGCTAATATGCTTAAGCCAGCTTTGGCAAGAGGTGAACTAAGATGCATAGGTGCAACAACAGTTAATGAATACAGAAAATATATTGAAAAAGATCCTGCTCTTGAAAGACGTTTTCAGCCCATTTTAGTAAAGGAGCCCTCTGTTGAAGATACTATCTCCATTTTAAGAGGACTTAAAGAAAGATATGAAGTTCATCATGGAGTAAAGATAAAAGATTCAGCATTGATTGCTGCTTCAGTACTTTCAGCCAGATACATAACAGACAGATATTTGCCTGATAAAGCAATTGATTTAATTGATGAGGCTGCAGCAAAGCTAAGAATGGAGATTGACAGTATGCCCATTGAGCTTGATGAAATAGAAAGAAAATTAAGACAGCTTGAGATAGAACGTCAAGCATTAAGTAAAGAACCAACAGAAGATGCCAAAGAAAAGATAGAAAAAATCTCTCATGAAATAGAACAATTGCTTGCTAAAAAAGAGGAACTAAATACCCAGTGGCAGGCTGAAAAGGAGTTTATTTTAAAAATAAGGGAAATCAAAGCAGAAATTGAACAGACAAAGATAGCAAGTGAACAAGCAGAACGTCAAGGTGATTTAACAAGGGCAGCAGAGTTAAGATATGGAAGACTTATTGAGCTTCAGAAAGCACTTGATGAGGCTAATGCTCGTCTTAAGGAGATTCAAAGAGGCAGAAAGATGCTAAAAGAAGAAGTTGATGAAGAAGATATTGCAGAGGTTGTGGCTAAATGGACAGGAATTCCAGTTAAAAAGCTTCTTGAAAGCGAAACACAAAAACTTTTAAGGATGGAAGAACGTCTCCGTGAAAGAGTTGTTGGACAGGATGAGGCCATCATAGCAGTATCTAATGCAATAAGAAGAGCAAGAGCAGGACTACAGGATCCAAATCGTCCTATTGGATCATTCATGTTTCTTGGTCCTACAGGTGTGGGAAAAACAGAGCTTGCAAAGGCCTTGGCAGAATTTTTATTTGATGATGAAAATGCTATGATTCGTATTGACATGTCTGAGTATCAAGAGCGTCATACAGTATCCCGCTTAATAGGTGCACCTCCAGGTTATGTTGGTTATGAAGAGGGTGGACAGCTTACAGAAGCAGTCCGTAGAAGACCTTACAGTGTAGTTTTATTTGATGAGATTGAAAAGGCTCATCAGGAGGTATTCAATATTCTTCTTCAAGTGCTTGATGATGGTCGTCTTACCGATGGACATGGAAGAACAGTAGACTTTAAAAATACAATTATAATAATGACATCAAACATCGGAAGTATACATATTCAAGATTTTATCGAAAATAAAACATCTGAGCATTGGCAAGACTTTAAAAAAGATTTAAAGACAAAAATAATGGAAGACTTAAGAGCTTTCTTTAGACCAGAGTTTCTTAATAGAATTGATGAAATAATAATATTTAATCCATTAACACGAGAAATGATGAAAGACATTATAGAAATTCAACTTAAGAAAATAAGGAACTATCTTAAACACAGAAAGATTGATATAGTTATCACAGAACAGGCAAAGGAATATCTCATAAAAATTGGATATGATCCTGTCTATGGTGCAAGACCTCTTAGAAGGGTTTTACAGAAATATATACTTGATGCTCTGGCATTAAAACTGCTTGAAGGTGTATTTAAAGAGGGTGATACTGTAGAAGTTGATTTAGAAAATGATAAAATTGTATTTAATAGAGTTGTTTTAGCAGAAGTGACATAGAAAATTTTTATGTCATTCTGAGGAAGTGTAGCACCTTAGGTGTTTCTGCTTCAGAATGACAGATTTGTAAGGAAAGGAAGGAGGTGTATTATGTCAATTGTAAAATGGAGTCCTTTAAAGGAGATTGAAGAAATAAGAAAAGAAATGGACAGACTTTTTGAGGAGTTTCTATCACCTATTCGTAGAAGAAGAGCTGTTAGTCCAGAGGGTGTTATATCTCCTAATGTAGATATCTTTGAGAGAGGTGGAGAAATAGTTATTCAAGTTGAGTTACCAGGAGTAAGTAAAGAGGATTTGGATTTAACTATTACAGATGACCGTTTAGTAATTAAAGGAGAAATTAAAAAACCTGAAGGTGTTTCTGATGAGGATTATATTTTGAATGAGAGAAACTATGGAGCTTTTTCGAGAACTGTTAATTTACCTCCTGATATTGATAAATCTTCTGTTAAAGCAAATCTCAGAAATGGCTTGCTTGAGATAGTGATCTTAAGAAAAGAAGAATCTAAACCGAAAGAGATAAAGATTCCTTTAGAGTAATATTCTTTCCTCAGGGCATAATGCCCTGGGGAGTTTAACTATAATTGACAAAATTTTAGAAAAAAAGGTATTTTTAAAAAATTAGCTTATATAAAATCTTCCGGAGGTAACAATGGGCGAAGGAATTGTAGAGCTTACAGATGCTAAATGGGAAACAGAAGTTTTAAACTCAAAAGGTATAATAATGGTTGATTTTTGGGCTCCGTGGTGTGGTCCGTGCAGAATAATTGCTCCAACAATAGAAGAACTGGCTAAGGAATATGAGGGAAAGGTAAAAGTAGGAAAACTCAATACTGATGAAAATCCAGAAACAGCAACACGTTATGGAATAATGGGAATTCCAACAATAATGTTTTTTAAAGACGGTCAGAAAGTTGATCAGATTGTAGGAGTTGTTCCAAAGTCTGTCTTAAAAAGCAAATTAGACAATCTTCTAAATAGTTGATTGGTGAAAAGATTTTTTATTTTAATCTTTCTCTTTCTATTAATTATTCCACAACAGGGGCAAAGTTCACTTAAAAAGGGTGATTTTGCCCCTAACTTTTCTTTTAATGGACCTAATGGCGAGAGTATAACTTTGTATCAGATAAGAGGTAATGGAATAATTATTGAGTTTCTTTCAACAAAATGCTTTGTGTGCGATTATGTGGTTGTTGATATAAATAGACTTTATGAAAAATTTAAAAATAGGAATATTCAAATAATTGGAGTTTTATTTAACGATGAAATTAAAGAACCTGACAAGCTTATTGAGTATGCAAAAGAAAGAGGGGTAAGATATCCTCTATTTTTGAGTGATGTAAAGGTAAAAAAACTATTTAATATTTACGGTTTTCCAACCTTTTTTATTCTCAACAAAGAAAAAAGGATTATGCAAATATACAGGGGCATAACACAGGATACCTTTGGTTTGTTGAGCAAAGATATAGAAACTCTTCTAAAGGAGGAAATAAATGTTTGAGGCATTAACAGATAAACTTGAGGCGATATTTAAAAAGCTAAAAGGAAGAGGAATTTTAAAAGAGGAAGATGTAGATGCAGCTTTAAAGGAAATAAGAATTGCTTTGCTTGAGGCAGATGTGAACTTTAAAGTAGTTAAAGCTTTTATTGAAAGAGTTCGTCAAAAAGCAATTGGTAAAGAAATTCTTGAAAGTCTTTCTCCTGCCCAACAAGTAATAAAAATAGTTTATGAAGAATTATGTGAACTTCTTGGAGGAAGTAGTTCAAAGATTAAGCTTAGTCCTAATCCACCTACAGTTATCATGATGGTTGGACTTCATGGTTCTGGAAAAACAACTACTTCTGCAAAGCTTGCAAGAGTCTTTAAAAAACAAGGAAGAAGACCAATGCTGGTGGCAGCTGATCTTCATAGACCTGCGGCAGTAGAACAGCTCATCACTTTAGGTAAACAGATAGATGTTCCTGTTTTTTATTCATATGATATTAAGGATCCTAAAGAACTCTGTAAAGATGCTTTAAAAAAAGCTGTAATTGATAGAGCAGACCCTGTAATTGTTGATACTGCAGGAAGAATGCATGTTGATGAGGAACTAATGAGGGAACTTCAAGAAGTGAAAAATGTTCTCAATCCTCATGAGGTTCTTCTTGTAGCAGATGCTATGACAGGACAAGATGCCGTTAATATTGCAAAAAGTTTTAATGAAAAAATAGGAATTGACGGTATAATTCTTACAAAGATGGATGGAGATGCCAGAGGTGGAGCAGCACTTTCTATAAAGGAAGTTACTGGAAAACCAATAAAGTTTATAGGAGTAGGAGAAAAAATTGATGCTATTGATGAGTTTCATCCAGACAGAATTGCAAGAAGAATTCTTGGAATGGGAGATATTCTTTCCTTAATTGAACAGGCACAGAAAGCCTATGATATAAAAGAAGCAGAAAAGCTAAAACAAAAAATTGAAAAAGAAGAGTTTACATTTGATGATTTAAGAGAACAAATTAGAAAGATGAGAAAAATGGGACCCATTGAAAATCTTCTATCTATGCTTCCAGGAGCGAATAAAATTTTGAAAAACATTAAAATAGATGAAAAAGAGTTTATAAAAGTAGAAGCAATAATTAATTCAATGACTCCTGAGGAAAGAAGAAATCCAAAGATTTTAAATGCAAGTAGAAGAATAAGAATTGCTAAAGGAAGCGGTACAACTGTAACAGATGTTAACAGACTTATTAAACAATTCCAGGAGATGAAAAAGATGATGAAACACTTAAAACAGGGGAAAGGATTTAATCTATCAAGGATTTTTCCTTTCTAATAATATAATATTCTTCCGCGTTCCAATATATAAATTTTATCTGTTGCTCTTTTTATGAAATTTCTATCATGGGAAACAATTAAATAGGTTTTTGCATTATCTCTGAGATAGTTTAAAAGTCTCTCTATTGTCCTTTCATCAAGCCCTAAAGAGGGTTCATCTAAAAGATAACATATAGGTTTCATTGCTATCACTGTGGCAAGTGCAACAAGTCTTTTTTCTCCTCCTGAGAGCTTATAGGTAACTCTATCTTTCAATTCTTTTATTCCTAAAACTTCACATGTCTCTTCTACTATTTTTATTACTTCTTCCTTTTTCTTTCCAAGATTGAGAGGTCCAAAAGCGATATCTTCCTTAACTGTAGGACAAAAAAGTTGACTGTCTGAGTCTTGAAAAAGAAGTCCTATCTTTTTTCTTACTTCGATAAAATCTTTCTTTTTTTGTCTTATTTTACCAAAAATCTCAACTATACCTGAGTTAGGCTTTAGAAGACCCATTATTATGTAAAGAAGAGTTGTCTTTCCAGAGCCATTTGGTCCTATTAAGCCAATTCTGTCTCCCTCGTAAATATCAAGATTGAGGCCATTAAGTATAACTTTGTCATCGTAACTAAATGAAATATCTCTGAGTCTTATAATTGGTGAGTTCAATTTTTAACCCATAATAATATAAAAATTAAAACAGAAACAATAAAAAATATTATATCACTTTTTTTGATCTTAAAATGTTCAAACAAAGGAAAAAAACCTTGAAAGCCTCTACAAAGCATTGCTTTATATATATCATCAGCTCTCTCATAGCTTTTTAGAAGTATTCCTCCGATAACATAAGCATACGTTTTGTAAGTATGAAGATTAGTAGTTGGAACAAAACCTCTTACAGTTACAGCATTTTTTATCTTAGTGTATTCATCATGAATTACAGATATGTAACGATAAAAAAGAAAGAAAACTGTAACGAGTTTTTTAGGCATTTTAATATGAAGCATTGCATGAGCTATGGAAAATACCGAGGAAGTAGAAAGAAGAGCTATTGTGGCAAGAATTATAGCATTACATTTAAGTGTTATTGATAATGCATATTTGAGCCCTTCATAACTTAGGTTAATTGGACCTATTGATATATAAAAGGTGGTTGGATAGCTAAAGGGAATAAAAATCCAAATAAAAATAATAAAAAAATTTGCCATAATAAGTCTTGAAAAAAGATTCTTTATTTTTATTTTTGCAATAAAAATAAGAATAGTTGAATAAATGACACATAAAAATGGAATCTTTAAACCTGTTGAGGTAGCACAAAAAATACTAAATAAACAAAAAACGATAATCTTTACTCTTGGGTCTGCTTTATGGAGAAAAGAATCTCCCTCAGCAAACTCTTCAAGATGCATTTTTCTTTCTTTTAATCAACATTATTATTCCCCATATCCCAATAATGTATCCAATTCCTCCTATTATTTCTCTTAGTTTTACTTTTTCCATTTCTTTTCTTAGATCCATTATTTCATTTTTTAATCCTTGTAGTTTTGTATCCATTGTTTCATCAATTATTTTTTTAAGTTCTTCCCTATCTATCTGTGTTTGTTTCTTTTTAGTTGCTTTCTCAACTTCTTCTTTTGCACCTTCAACTTTGTATACTGCCTTATGACCCTGTCCTGCTGAGACTACTACTTTAATAGCTTTTTTTTGTTCTGTAATAAAACTAAACTTACCTTTTTCATCTGTGAATGTTTCAAGAATCTTTTTTCCCTGTAAATCATAAACCTCTACTTTACTTTTTTTGCAGGGAGAACCATCAACGAAATAACACTCTCCAAAAACTTTGTCTCCTTCTCTGTATGCATAGGCATTTACTTTATGTGCATAGAGATTATTGGAAAGTAAAATGAAATTTATAGTTATAATTATCAATTGAACCAATAATTTAATCATTTTGAAGGATTTCATCCTAATACCTCAGGTTTTACTTTTTTAAGATATATTACAATAAATCCGGTAATAACTCCTTCAATCAAAGAAATTGGAAGATACATTATAAAAAAAGTCGTCGCCATACTGAAAAAGCTTTTTTCTGTCTCAACTAAAGCAATGCTTATAAATATAGCAGAAATAAGCAAAGAGAGACTACCTCCCAAAAATCCTCCTAAGAAAGCTATATTCTTACTTCTTGTCAACATTTTTCTAAAAGCATAATAACATAATACAGCTGGCATAGCCATGCAAAAAGTATTTACTCCAAGTGTTGTAAATCCACCATATTGAAATAAAAAAGTTTGAAGCAATAATGCCACGAAAATAGAAGGAAAGGCTGCCCATCCAAGAAGCATTCCTAAAAGTCCATTAAGCACAAGATGAACAGAGGTGGGACCTACAGGAACATGGATAAAAGATGCTACAAAGAAAGCTGATGACAGAATAGCAACTTTTGGTATATCTTCGTTTTTTATCTTTTTTAATCCTAATGTAAGTCCAACTAAGGATAAAAAAGCACCAGTAATTAGAACAGGCACTGAAAGTAATCCTTCAGATATATGCATTATCTCATCTCCCTAGCTTTAACCCATATAATCCCTCCAATCTCAACAGGATACTCTTTACCATTCTTTTTAAGTTTATATGAAGCCTCAGTCAGTGCAGCAAAACCCCACCATCCAGCTTTTGGAATGGCATAGGTAAAAACTCCATTTGCATCTGTCTTTATTACCTGAGTGATATATGGTTCCTTTGGAGCTTTAACTTTACTTCCTTCATTAAAGTATTCAACTTCAACATTTGCAAAAGGTAATGGTTTTCCATTAACCTTTACAATTCCTTGAAAAACATTTCCAACCCAAAGACCATAAGGTCTTGTAAGGGGAATAATTTCTATGGGTAGTTCCACTTCTTTGTTCCATCCTTCCTCTTTTCCTAAAGCTTGTACTATAACCTTTGTATAGTGAATGATAAACTTTTCCTCTGAAGCCTCCCAATAAGGTTGAGGTTCAAAATAAAAAATATAATCACCAGGATTTTTAATTATAAACTGAGTCTCCCAAATATTTTTCCCTTTTATCTTTTTATTAATGAGAGTATTAACTAACTCTGTCTTTTCATTTCCATAAACTACATTGAATACCTTAGGTTTATCCATATTTAACCATTCCTGCTCAAATGGATGCATAAAATAAAGTTTAAGAGTTATTTTCTTTGAATCCTTTGTGCTGATAATATCATCAGATGGTAGTATGACTCCAAAGTGTGCTAAAGCTAAATTGGTGAAAGATAAAACAATAAAAATGACAAATAAAGAAATTGGAAGTATCTTCATTTTATCCTCCTACTTAGAAGTTAAAGTTCCATCTTACACCATATATATTTCCTGCTTTGGTGTTTTCTCCATCTCTGGCTTTATCACGAATATATTGATAATCAAAGGTTATATCTGAACTAAGAGTTTTATAACTAAAAAGTTTAAACTTTATATATCCCTCAAATACCTGACTGTTCTTAAGTGCTTCATTCTTTGAAGGAGACTTCAAATAGGCATAACCTATTCCTATTTCATCATCCTTCCTTCCCCATACACTACCATTTAGATTTAACCCAAAGGAATACATCTTGTTATAATCAACAACTGCCTTTGAAGACTGCCATCCTAAACGGAAGAAAGCTCCTAAAATGTCTTTTATTATTTGTTGATCAAAGCTTAATCCTATACCTTTTAATGCCTTGTAAGAGTCATAATCCCAATTCTCAAATCTCTTGTTTGTGGTATATCCATAAACTCTGTAGTTACCTTCTCCAATTGGTGTATCAAGTTTATATCCTAACTG
>JBCNUV010000013.1:0-4973 GCA_039630505.1 Thermodesulfovibrio sp. | reverse complement strand
TAAAATGACTCTTAACTGTCAAAGTCAGGAGAATTTATTTAAGTGAGGGGGGATAAGATTTACTGAAATTGTAGAGAAAGAGAGATAGAGGAGAGAGCCTAACACTTTTTAAGTTTTAAGGTATCAAAAAAGAGGAAAATGGATATATCTTTTTCATACTTAAATTTCTATCGGCAAATTTGGGATCTTATAGCCTTTTTCACCAAGAAGCTTGACTACGTGAGAGCCTATGTATCCAGCGCGACCTGTAATTAAAATTAACATAATATTTTAGTGTTGATTTACTAAATCGTCTCTTTTATATCTATCCTCAAACCTTACTATATCGTCTTCTCCTAAATACTCTCCAACTTGAACCTCTATAATTTCAGCAGGAACTTTTCCAGGGTTAATAAGTCTATGTTTTTTAGTTTTTGGAATAAAAAAGCTTTCATTTTCTTTTATATATTGCTCACTCAGGTTACCCATTTCATCTTCTATCACCACAAGAGCTGTTCCTTTTACCACTATCCAATGTTCACTTCTATGATAATGCATCTGTAAACTTAAAGTTTCTCCTGGATTTACGGTAATTTTCTTAATTTTATATCTTTCTCCTTCCTCAAGAACTGTAAAATTACCCCACGGACGATACTCTGTTACATGAACCTCAGTTAAAATTTTTGTTTCTGGATTTTGCTTCAGTGCTGACACTAAATCTTTTATTTTTTGCCCTTCTCCTTTTTTTGTAATCAATAATACATCTTCAGTTTCAACTATGAGTAAATCCTCAACTCCTATGCCTGATATCAATCTCTTATTCCCATAAATTAAACAATTATTAACATCTTTTAAAACTACCCTCCCTTTTACAGAATTTCCGCCTGAGTCTTTATCCATAACATCATAAATTGCTTCAAAGGACCCCACATCTGACCATGATATAGACATTGGAATAACTGAGGCTCTGGCTGTCCTCTCCATAATAGCGTAATCAATGGAAATATCAGGCATTTGAGCAAAGTTTTTTAAAATTTCTTCTAAGGATGAATTTTCCACAAATTCGTATATTTCAGGAGAATGAATTTCAAGTTCTTCTAAAAAGGTCTCTGCAGTGAAGCCAAAAATACCACTATTCCAATAAAAATTTCCTTCCTCAAGGTATCTTTGTGCAGTCTCTAAGGAAGGTTTTTCATGAAATTTTTTAACTTTAAAAGCTTGAAAATTATTTAGACTGATTACTTTATTTTTATCAGCCTCTATATATCCATAGCCTGTCTCAGGCTTTGAAGGGATTATTCCGAAGGTTACAATACTTTTAGCTTTTGTTAAACTTTGAGCTTCTTCTATGTATCTTACAAAATCCTCCTCAGGTCTAATTAAATGATCAGCTGGAAAAACAAAAATAGGTTCATCTGCTTCTATGCCTCTTTCAACTAAGTATTTAACTCCAAGAGATATAGCAGGAGCAGTATTTCTTTTCAAAGGCTCAAGAATAATATGTTTGGGTCTCTCATTGAATTTTTCAAAAATTTGCTCCTTAAGAAGAAAAACATAATCTTTGTTGGTGAGAAAAACAATATCATCAAAGTTTCTAACAATTTTAAGAACTCTTTTCACTGTCTTCTGAAGTAGGCTTTCTTTGTCAAAGAATTTAAGAAACTGCTTGGGATATTTATCTCTTGAGAGAGGAAAAAGTCTTGTCCCACCTCCCCCTGCCAATATAAATGCTTTCATTATAAAACCTCCGCAATATTTAATTTTTTTTATATTTCTAAACCTAATTTTTCTTTGAAAAAATTCTTTATTTCCTCTAAATCTGCCTCTGTCTCAGCTTCAAATCTTACAACTAACACAGGCTGAGTGTTTGATGGTCTAATTAATGCCCAACCTTTTTCAAAACTTACTCTAACTCCATCTATTAAACAACAGCTGTAACTTTTAAAACATTTTTTCGCCTTTTTTATTACCTCTTCCTTTTGATCTTCAGGGCATTCTATTCTTATTTCAGGGGTAGCATACATAAATTGTATATCTTGAAGCAATTTATTAATACTGTATGGCTTGCCATAATTTTTAATAATTTCAAGTAATCTTAAAGATGCATAAATAGCATCATCGTAGTCAAAATATCTATCCATAAAAAACATATGACCACTCATCTCGCCAGCAAGTAATGCTCCTTCTTCCTTCATCTTTCTTTTTATGAGTGAATGTCCAGTTTTCCACATGATTGGAACACCACCCATTTTTTTAATCTCTCTGTACATCACATCTGAACATTTAACTTCACCTATAATCTTTGCGCCAGGATATTTTCTCAAAATATCCCTTGCAAAAATAATCATTAGGTTATCACCCCAAATCATCTCTCCGTGTTCATCTACAACACCAAGTCTGTCACCATCACCATCAAATCCTATTCCAAGGTGGGCTTTGTTATTTAAAACACTATTTATCATTGTCTTCATATTCTCTGGCACTACTGGATCTGGATGATGATTAGGAAAAGTTCCATCTGGTTCGCTAAACAACTCTATTACCTCTGCGCCAAGTCTTCTTATTATCTCAGGAGCAACTACCCCTGCTGTTCCATTACCTGAGTCAACCACTACTTTAAGTCCTTCAAGGGAGGGAAAAGAGTTCACCATATACTCAACATAGTCTTTTTTTTATATCATAATTGTTAACTTTTCCCTTTTTTGCCGAGCTTATAAAATCTTTCTTTTCAATTATATATCTTATTTTTTGTATATCTTCGTCAAAAATAGTCTCTTTTCCAATACTTAGCTTAAAACCATTGTATTCAGGCGGATTATGACTGGCTGTAATCATTATTCCACCATCAACATCCAAAGTAAAAAGAGAAAAATACTGAACAGGTGTCGGCACTAAGCCTAAATCAACCACATCAACACCACATTCTAAGATACCCTTAATTAAGACATTTTTAAGTGGTTCACAGGAAAGCCTTGCATCATGTCCTACAGTAAGCAAGGTGGGTAATTTCCTGAGTTTTATGTTATATAACCTAACAAAAGCTTTACCTATTAAATAGGCATCCTTTTCAGTAAGAGTTTTATCATAAATACCTCTAATATCATATTTTTTGAAGATTTCAATATTCATTCTAATTCACCTTACTTTAATCTGACCTATTTACCATTCATAGGTCTTTTTGATACCCTCTTCAAGACTGACTTTATACCTCCACCCCAAATTTTTCAATTAATTGAATTTTTAATCAAATGGAGTGAAAAGCTCATACCCACATAGCTTTATTTTTTTTAGAGAGTCAATATAATTTTGAAATTCTTGTAAATAAATATGATGAACAGACATAGGAACTAATATACATTTGTTGTATGCTATAAAAACGGGCCAAATCGTAGGTCTTCTTTTAAGAAATTCTATGACTCCTTCACAAACCCCAATCCATAAGGGATTTAATATGTCATCAACAAAAATAACTCCTTTTTCAGATACTACTACAGAGGCTAAATGCAGATCATTTATTGTATGCTCAACAGTATGACCCCCATCAATTGAAATAATTTTAAAAGGAGTTGAAACCTTGCTCAAAATTCTCTCAGGAGTCAACCTTGTAGAATCTCCTTTGATTATGATTACATTCTTACCACCATGTCTATCAAACAAGCTTAAATTTTCCTTGAATTTACTCAAATCCCCTCTACCTGAACAATCTATGTTTAAGAATTGATCCTCAAATAAATCTATAGCCACAGAAAGAGCTTCCTTAGGTTCTACCATCCCATTTATCGGTATAAAAAACCTACCATGATGAACTCCAATCTCTAAAGCCCCTCCTTTAACATCCAATTTTTGTTGTATTTTGTTAATTATTTTCAAAATTTTAAATATTCTTGAATCAACCCATCCTTCTATTTTATCAAATCCATTCTGAATAAAGTTATCTAACCACTGAGAATAATCATCTAACATATTTAACCCCCAGATTTTAATGAGGTTCTAAAATTATTTCAGAGAGTTTCTCCCTTCTCTAACGCTTTTTTAACTTGTTCTTCAATCCAGTTATAGGTTATTCTAATACCATCTTTAAGAGGCATTGACGGCTTCCATTTCAACATCTGCTCAATCAGTCTATTATCAGAGTTTCTCCCTCTAACACCTATAGGTCCTGGGATATGAACAATTTTAAGTTTTACACCCGCAATTTCTTGAATCAAAATAGTCAATTGATCAATGGTAACCATTTCCTCAGATCCTATATTAACAGGTCCTGTCCAATTAGAACGGGTTAGTCTTAAGGTGGCTTCCAAACAATCATCTATGTAAAGAAAAGATCTTGTCTGTTTCCCATCTCCCCATACTTCAATATAGTCTTTACCTGTAAGTTTTGCAACAGCCACCTTTCTACAAAGGGCTGCGGGTGCCTTTTCTCTTCCTCCTCTCCAAGTTCCCTCAGGACCAAAGATATTATGATAACGTCCTATTCTTACTTCCATTCCGTAATTTCTATGAAAAGCGAGATAAAGTCTTTCACTAAAAAGCTTTTCCCATCCATATTCACTGTCTGGCATGGCTGGATAGGCAGAGTCTTCTGAACATATCGGATTTTCTGGATCTTCTTGGTTATACTTCGGATACATACAGGCAGATGAAGAGTAAAAAATCCTTTTTATATTTCTTTTGTAGCAAGCTTCTAACATATTGAGATTTATTAGAGCCGAGTTATGCATAATATCTGCATCATTATCTCCTGTAAACACATAGCCTGCACCTCCCATATCAGCTGCTAATTGATAAACTTCATCAAATTTAGTATCAACAATACTTCTGCAAAAATAGGGATCTCTCAAGTCACCAATAACGAAGTCATCTGCCTGAGTTTCTGAAAATTCTGGATATTTCAAATCAACTCCACGCACCCAATAGCCTTCTTTTTTAAGTCTTTTAACTAAGTGACTACCTATGAATCCTCCTGCCCCACAGACTAATGCCTTCTTGGTCAT
>JBCNUV010000012.1:0-30875 GCA_039630505.1 Thermodesulfovibrio sp. | reverse complement strand
GATGTATCAAATGCTTCTGCAAAGGTTACTATGGTATCATCATTAAAGGCATCACAGGTTGGATTAGAACATATCGTCATAATATTTTTACTGTTATCATTTCCAAAATATACATAAAAGACATATGAACCAAGCGTTATCGTATTTGTCTCTGAACCAGAAGTTCCTTCATAGGGTGGATTTATAAATTTAGCATTGAGTAAATCTGTTTTTACAGATGCTCCTCCACTACCAATCAATCCGCTACCGGTTGCACCTGCAAATTTTCCTTTTTTATCATAATAGTTCCACTGAGCAATCTCCCATGCTTTAATCTTGCTAATAAACTGTTTTGCTCTTGCATTCTGAATTAAGTCCTGTCCCTTTAGCACTGCACCAAGAATTACTCCAATGATTATTAACACAATGGCTAATTCAATGAGGGTAAATCCTTTTTGATTTTTTAGTTTTTCCATAACCTGACCTCCTTTAAAATTTTTTTGTTTTCATAAGAAGCAAACTATGTGCCAATCTCTAAACTTCTGTTAGGAGGTCGGTTGCGCCACTTGGAATTTGCCATAACCACCCTGGCGCCCATATTGGCAGTTATGGCATCCACCCTCCTTTATTGATATTTTTCTCACCTCCTTCCTTTTTAATATCTCTGCTATCTTAGGTTCCACCTTTAAAAGCTCTTTAATTGCCTTGTTAAAAGTTATTTAACTTAACAAAAGTTTGAGAAGTTCCTTTAAATATAAATAATAACCTTTTCATACTACCAATTATGAGTTAATTTTTGAATTTTGTCAACTGCTTGGTCAGTTATTTTCATAGAAATTTCAAGAAAAAAAAGCCTCTTTTCTGAAAGATCTAAACTCATAATCTTTACAATATCTTTTTTTGTAGTTATAATAAGTTCAGCCTCATCGGCAAGCTTTAAAACTTTCCTCAATGTCCTTTCAGTATATCTTTTATGGTCTATAAACTTCTTATATCCAATAACTTTTAATCCAAGAGAGCTTAAAAAATGTAAGAAACTTTGAAAGTTAGCAATTCCTGCAAAGGCAAAAACTTTCTGACCCTTTGGTTCAATCTTTTTACCATCAATACTTATAATTCCCTCAAATTTAAAAGGAGCAAAATAGACCTCCTTTATTCCTGAGTTTTTAAGGTATTGATAAATGTTTTCATTCTCCTTTTTAGTTATAAAAATCATTTGAGCGTCATAAATCTCACTAAGAGGAGACCTAAGGGTTCCAAAGGGAAGTAATCGTAGATTATGGATATCTTTAAAACCGTCAAAGAGCAGGATATTTAAATCTCTGTAAAGACTCCAATGTTGAAATCCATCATCAAGAATGAAAACGGCATTTTCTTTATCAGATAAACTTAAATTTTCAATCGCATATATTCCACCCTTATATCTATCCGCACATTTTACAACAGTAAGACCTTCCATAGCCATCATTAAAGCTTCATCTCCTACTTCCTCTGCTTTAAATTTATCATTTACAATCACTGGTCCCTTAAGACTACCTCTATAACCTCTTGTAAGAATAATGGGAATGTATCCCCTTTTTTTTAGCTCCTTTGCAAGGGCAATTGTAAAGGGTGTTTTTCCAGTGCCACCAACTGTCAAATTTCCAACACTTATTACTGGAAAGGGTAGTTTTTTTTGACTCTCTAAGGCTTTTTGTTTTTTTCTCTTATAAAAAAAGAGATAAGCTCTCTCAAAAAGATTCATTCTGTCCAGAATACACCGTTTATCAACTTAACAACAGGATGGTTGTCATAAAACTCAATTATATTTAAACAGGTAAACTCTTGCTCTATTCTGAAAATATTCTGTAAAGGCACTCCCATTATATCACAGAGCATAACTCTGTTTATTCCACCATGAGCAACAATGAAAACCTGACTTCCTTTATGAGCTGATATAATCTCCTTCAATGCCTTTGAAGCTCTCTCACTTACCTCCATAGTACTTTCACCCTGAGGAGGAGCAAATCTTAAGGGATCTGTTCTCCATCTCTCAAACTCATCAGGATATAGGGATACTATCTCATTTATGCTTAGTCCTTCCCATTTACCAAAGTTTCTCTCTTTGAGAGTTTCCAATGGTTTAACATGTAAAGAAAGAGCCTTTGATATTATTTCTGCTGTCTTTAAAGCTCTCTTTAAAGGAGAACAGTAACATACTTCGCATTTAAGGTTATATTTTTTTATGTAGTTTTTTAAATATTGCGATACCTTCTTTGCTTGCCTTTCTCCCTCTTTACTTAAAGGTACATCAAGATGTCCTTTGTATACTTTTTTGGGACCTTCTGTCTCACCATGTCTAAGAAGATAAATAACAGTAGTTGGATTCATCAGTACTCAATCCCCCTTCTTGCTTTTATTCCTCTGTCAAAGTAGTGTTTTATTTTTTTCATTTCTGTAACTAAATCTGCTTTTTCAATTAACCACTCTGGAGCATTCCTTCCAGTAATTATAACTTCAGCATTATCTGACAACTGAATTAGTTTTTCTGTATCCTCTCTACTAATTAATCCAGTACTTAATGCAATAGAGAGCTCATCAAAAACAACAATATCATACCTTTGTTTTTTTAGTTTTTCTTCAATTTCTTTGATACATTTAGTTATAAATTCTATCTGATCCTTTTGAGGACTCTTATGAACAAAACCTATACTGCAACGATAAATATCTATAAAATCTGGAAACTTCTCAAATATCTCAATCTCTCCTGTGTGAGAACCTTTTATAAATTGAACAAATAATACTCTTAAACCATTACCAACTGCTCTTACAGTAAGTCCAACTGCAGCTGTTGTCTTACCCTTTCCATCACCTGTGTAAACATGAATCATTTTGTTATACTTCTAAAATCTTAGTTAATCCTTTCTTAATAAGACTTACAGCTATTGCACTTAAAAGAAGTGCCATTACCTTAGCAAAGGCTTTGATTCCGTGAATCCCCATCACTTTTATTAAAATCTCTGCCTTTTTAAGCATTATCCATGCAATAAAAAGATTAAGAGAAAAAGAAAAAATTACGATTGGATAACCATAGTTTCCTGAAAGAATAATTAAAGTTGTAAGCGTTGCAGGCCCTGCAAGCAAAGGAGTTCCAATTGGAACAACTCCAAGTGTATCACTGGTTGTAGGCTCTTTTTCTTTTACCTTTAGTATTTCCGAAATTGAAAGTATAAGCAGAAGAATTCCTCCTGCTATCATAAAATCTTCAAACTTTATCCCAAGAAGTGAAAATATAAAATTTCCAAGAAAAAGAAATATAGTTCCAACTAAAAATGCTGTTATTACCGATTGTCTGGCAATTTTTTTTCTTTCTTTCTCAGAAAATGCCTCAACAAAAGAAATATAAAAGGGCAAAATTCCTGGAGCATCTATTGCCACAAAAAGAGGTATAAATGTGAGCAAAAAATCCTTTAAAATATCCACTTACTTTTTTTCTTCCTTTTCCTTTTCTTCTTCAAATTTTATTGTAACATCCTTTACAAAGTCAGGACATTTCTGTCCTGCTTTAAGAGAATACTGTTTTTGACAAGTGGCTTTCCATGCACAAATAATGCATAGTTGTCTTGGTTCTTCTTTCATAATTTTCCCCCTAACTTTTTATATTTGATTTTAGTTATTACATCGTTTTTATTTTGGTGGAATTAAACCAATTGCTTTATTATAACCTAATATTTTGAAGATATGAGTTTCAAGAAATTTATCCACTTCATTCAATAATTTATTTGAAATATTCACTCTCTCTAAAAGATTTATCTTCCATTTTGATATTTCATTAAGAAGCTTTACAACTCCTTGAGATATAGGGAAAGTTAAGGCTAAAGTTGAATTTTGATGAGTAGTATAACAACTCTTACAAATGATAAAACCATCAAAGTAGTAAAATTCACCTTTTAAAGTTTGTGAGCATACTCCACAATTCTTAAACTCTGGAAGATAACCAAGAATATTCAGTGTTTTAATTTTTAAAAAAAGAAGATAGTTTTCAGGCTTTGTTTTTTCTTCTAAATACTTGATTGTATTAAGCAAAAGATAAAAAATTTCAATGTTTGGTTCTTTCTTGGGTATGATCTGGATCAAAAATCTTAGAGTTTCACCTACTTTTAAAAATAGTTTATAGTTTTCTCTGACCTTGTGAAATGAGTTTATAATATCTGACTGAATAATTCTTTGAAGACTTTCTTCTTTTCCAATAAAAGAAATCCTTGAATAAGTTAGAGGTTCAAGGGAACTTCCGAATCTACTCTTTATTTTAAGAGGACTCTTAGCAAAAAGATTTATCAATCCATAATCCTTAGTAAAATAAGTAACAATTAAATCTGCTTCCGCATATGAACTATTTTTAAGAACAACTCCCTCAGTAGAGTAGACCATTAACTACATGATGTTGCCAAAATCCTCGGGTTTGAGATTCTTAAGCCACTCTTCAAGTTCGTCAGCTTTTCTTAATTCAAAGATTTCCTCTTCAACAAATATTGGTGCTTGAACCCTAAGAGCAATAGCAACAGCATCAGAAGGACGAGAATCAATAGTTTTTTCTCTTACTCCATCGTGGGTGTATATTAGGGCATAGTAAGTATTGTCAATTAAGTCAGTTATGACAACCTTTGTAACCCGAACCTCAAGCTCATCAAGAATATTTTTTATTAAGTCATGAGTTAAAGGTCTTGGAGTCAAAACTTTACCCAGTGCAAGAGCGATAGAGTCTGCCTCAGGCTTTCCAATCCATATCGGTAGAGTTTCATCTCCATTTACTTGTTGAAGAAGGAGAATATACATTCCAGTTCTTGGATCAAAAAGTAATCCTTCTACTTTCATCTCAATTAACATATTAATACCCCAACGATCTTAATAAAATATCTTTTTGTCTCCATTTTTTCCTAACCTTAACCCATACCTGAAGGAAAATCTTTGTTCCTAACAATCTTTCAAGTTCAAGCCTTGCTTCAGTTGCAATCTTTTTCAATCGCTCTCCCTTTTTTCCTATTATAATAATTTTTTGACCTTCTCTTTCAACATAAATATTGACTCCTATATTTATTATTTTTTCTGTCTCCTCCCACCGTTCAACATCAACAGCCACTGAGTAAGGTACCTCATCATGAGTATATTTCATTATTTTTTCCCTTATAAACTCAGCCACCATAAATCTCTCTGCTTGATCAGTAAGCATGTCTTCAGGATAAAGCTTAGAAGACTCTGGTAAATAATAAACGATTCTTTCAACCAATCTTTCAACTCCGTCATTTTTAAGTGCAGAAATTGGAATAATCTCTTTAAAAGGATATATATCTTTGTATAAATCTATTATAGGAAGAAGACTTTGTTTTGCCACTTTATCTATTTTGTTAATTACAAGAATAACAGGTTTGTTAAGCTTATTTAGCTTTTTTATAATTTCAAGTTCATCATCTCTGGGAGACTCTGGTTCTACCATTAATACTATTAAATCAACCATATCCATTGCTTCTTGTGCTTCTTTAACCATAAACTCTCCAAGTTTGTTTCTTGGTCTGTGAATTCCTGGAGTATCAACAAATATAATCTGGGCATTAGGAAGATTCTTAATCCCTATAATTCTATTTCTTGTTGTCTGAGGCTTCTCAGTTACTATTGATATCTTCTCTCCAATAACTGTATTAAGAAGTGTTGATTTACCTACATTAGGTCTACCAATTAATGCAACATATCCACATTTCATACAAGCTCTTCCAATGCTTTAGCAATTCTTTCAATTCCTTTGGATAAATTTTCCATGCTTGTTGCATAAGATATTCTTATATATCCTTCTGCTCCAAATGCCGAACCTGGAACAAGAGCAACCAAGGCCTTTTCAAGAAGATAAATACTTAAATCCATTGATGAGTTTATCTTAAAATTATTTATCTTTTTACCTAATATACTTTTTATATTTGGAAAGACATAGAAGGCACCATTTGGCATCTTGCATGATATTCCATTTATTTTATTAAGGGCCTCTACAAGATAGTCTCTACGTTTTTCAAACTCTCTACGCATCTTTTCAACACAATCTTGAGGACCTCGTAAGGCTGCTACAGCAGCTTTTTGAGCTATTGAGGTTGGATTAGATGTTGACTGACTCTGAATATTCGTCATAGTCTTTATAATTTCCACTGGTCCTGCAGCATACCCAATTCTCCAACCCGTCATTGCATAAGCCTTACTGAGTCCATTAACTACAATAGTTTTCTCTTTAATTTCATCATCAAGAGAAGCAATGCTTATATGTTTTTGTCCATCGTAGACAAGTTTTTCATAAATCTCATCAGATATAACATAAATATTATGCCTTAAAACTATCTCTGCGATTTTTTCAAGTGCTTCTTTGCTATATATAAAACCAGTAGGATTAGAAGGATAATTAAGAATAAGAGCTTTTGTTTTATCTGTAATTTTACTTTCTAAAATTTCTGGACGAAGCATAAAGTTGTCCTCTTCATAAGTCTCTACAATTACAGGTTTAGCATCATTTATAAGAACTTGATCAGGATAAGATACCCAGTAAGGTGCAGGAATAATAACTTCATCGCCTGGACCAAATAATGCTTGAGCAATATTATAAAGAGAGTGTTTTGCTCCACAGGATACAAGAATATTCTCTTTGCTATATTTAAGTCCGTTGTCAATCTCAAATTTCTCAATTATTGCTTCTTTAAGTTCATCTATTCCACCAACAGGTGTATATTTAGTGAATCCATCTTTTATAGCCTTTATTGCAGCTTCTTTTATATGTTCAGGAGTATCAAAATCAGGCTCTCCAACTCCAAAGTTTACTACATCAAATCCTTTGGATTTAAGCTCCTTGGCTTTTGAATCCACTGCAAGAGTAGGTGAAGGTTTAACTTTTCTTGCTCTGTCAGCTATCATTATTCTTCCTCCATTATATATTTTTTCCTTGCTCTACTTCCTAAGGAAGTGAGCACCTCATAAGGTATTGTGCCTGCCCATTGAGCTATATCATATGCGGTAATCTCTTCAGTGCCTGCTTTACCCATAATAATCACTTCATCATCTACTTTAACATCTTCAACTTCTGTCAGATCAATCATTGTTAAATCCATACATATCGTACCGACAACTGGAACTCTTTTGCCTTTTACAATTACCTCTGCCTTATTACTAAGACATCTGAAGTATCCATCTGCATAACCAATAGGTATAACTCCAATTAGACTTTCTCTTTTTGTTACAAAAGTTCCTCCATAACTTATAGGCATTCCTTTGGGAAGTCTTCTTATATCAAGTATTTTAGTCTTAACTGTCATGCAAGGTTTTAAATTATCTGAACCATATCCATAAAGCATAAGACCAGGTCTTACAGCATCAAATAGGGCATTTTCATAAAAAAGTCCCTGTGAGTTGGCTATATGAAAAAGTGGCTTAATGCCTACCTTATTTAAACATTGCTTTATACTATTAAATCTTTCTATCTGTTCATTTGTCCAGCTATAATCTTCTGCACGTGGCATATGAGTCATAACTCCCTCTATCTTTAAACCTTGCATCTGAGCAATTTTTTTTACTGTATCACAAATATTTTTATAAATACCCAATCTTCCCATTCCTGTCTCAACCTTTATATGAATAGGAAGAACAACTCCGTGATGAAATGCTTCCTTAGAGAGAATTTCTGCTTGCTTATAGTCAAATATCACAGGTATTAGGTTATATCTAAAAATTCCATTTACTTCTCTATCAAATAACACAATTATAGGAGATTTTATACCTGATTCTCTTAATATTACCGCTTCTTCAAAGAAAGCTACACCAAGATAATCTACTTCAACAGACTCAAGAGTACGAGCAACTTCCACTGCACCATGTCCATAAGCATCTGCTTTCACAATGGCAATTATCTTACAGTTTGCCTTTAGTCTTTTTAAATATGACCTAATTTTGAGAAAATTATAGGCAAGACTCTTTAAATTAATCTCTGCTTGTAAAAATCTACTCACATTTATTTTTTCTCTTCTTGAGTATCTTTCTTAAAAGTTACATCACTATCATCTTTTTCACTTGTTGCCTTTTTAAAATTTCTTATTGCCTCACCAATCCCTTTACCAATTTGAGGAAGTCTTGTTGCTCCAAATAAGACAATTACTATTAAAAGAATAAGTAGTAATTCATTTGTGCCTAATCCAAACATTTTATGCCTCCCTTTTTCAAATTTTCTAAATCTTCCTCTGTGTTTATATTAATAAAAGATAACCCTTCTTTATCCAAATTTGCAACTTCAACTATTTCTGCTCCTATATCATTAAGCAGTTTCCTCATGCTTAGTTTATTTTCTAATATTAATCTTTCTATTTCATTAAAAGTTTTTTTTGAGTAAACTCCAGGTAATGGATAAATCTTCCCACTGTATGATGTAACAGTAGCATTATTTAGGCTTTTTAAGTGTGTTTCTGAGATGGTATATACGATGGAGTCTTTTATAAACGGCATATCACACGCAAAGACAAATACATCATACTTTGAGTTTTTTAAAGCCACATGAATCCCTGCCATCGGTCCTTTAAATTTGTAGATATCACCCAGCATAGGAATTCCCATATAAAAATAAAGCTCTGGCTCATTTGTAACTATATAAATCTCTTCAAAAATCTCTTTTATTTTTGAAAGTAATATTTCAATGAGAGTTTCATTATTTAAGGAGATTAAACATTTGTTAGTTTTCATTCTCTTTGATTTTCCACCTGCAAGTATTACGCCAGTAAGAGAAAGCTTAGATGACAATAGCGCCAAGATAACCTACTACTTTATCATAGTCTCTGCTTACTTCTGCAGAGGTTGCATACTTTATGATTTGAACTTCTTTAGCACCAAGAAGTTTAGTTGCATAAAGCATAACAGTAGTAGGAATAAAACCACACATTGATATATTATGTTTTATTACTGTGTTGTAAAGTCCTTCTGGATCAAAATTTTTAATTTTTTCTACTATTAAGGAATCGACCTTTCTTGCCATATCATCTGGCAGATAATGACTAAGATCTGTGCTGGCGATTAAAATAATCTTATCTTTAATATTAAGTTCCTCCACAGAAGTAGCAATGCTTTGTGCCAAACTCAGACATTCTTTAACTGAAAGCATCTTAAGCGTTATTGGTACAATCTCTGCTTTTGGATTAAGTTTATAGATAAATGGAAGCTGAACTTCAAGTGAGTGTTCATGAAGATGAGCTTTTATATCATCTTCTGCATATGGGCTTTTTTCAATAATCTTTCTTGCAACTTCATTGTTAATCTTCATGCTTCCAAGAGGAATCTCCCATTCTCCCTCTGCCATTACAGAAACATTAGGTCCGTATCCAGTATGATTTGGACCTATAATAATGAAAATTTCTTTTGGTTTAAGCTTACAGTATACAGAACCTGCAACACTCCCAGAGTATACATAGCCTGCATGAGGACATACTGCTCCAGTAGCCTCTATCTTAGTGCTTGGAGGCATATACTCTTCAAGTTCCTGTAGAAGCTCTTTTGGATTTGATGGATAAAAATATCCTGCTACTACAGCTCTTCTTTTATTCATTTTATACTTCCTCTTGTACTTCTGTGCCTGTATATTTATCAGTGTAATCAAGAAATCTTGTATAATCATTCAAAAATGTTAGATAAACTACATCTGTTGGTCCATTTCTCTGTTTGGCCACTATTACTTCTGCTTTTCCTTTATTTGCTGGATTTTTCTTATTATAAACTTCATCTCTGTAAAGAAAGATTATTACATCTGCATCCTGTTCAATAGCTCCAGACTCTCTTAGATTTGCTAAAGTAGGTCTTCTATCAGAAGTTTTTTCAACTGAGCGATTAAGCTGACTTAGAGCAATAACAGGCACCTTTAACTCCTTTGCCATAGCCTTGAGGGAACGAGATATATCAGCTATTTCCTGTTCTCTTATATCATAGTTACCTCTACTTTTCATAAGTTGAAGATAGTCTATAATAATCAATCCGAGTCTACCTTTCTCCATCTTAAGCCTTCTTGCCTTTGCTCTTATCTCAAGAACACTCATCTGAGAGGAGTCATCTATGTAAATTGGAGCTTCACTAAGTTTAACTGCAGCATCTGTAATTCTTTCCCAATCTTTCTTACTTATAAACCCTTTTCTTAAAGCTGAAAACTTTACCATTGCAAGACTGCTTAAAAGTCTCATTGCTACTTGTTCCTTAGACATCTCAAGGCTGAAGAAAGCAACAGGCTCTCCAAGTTCTATTCCTACATGTTGAGCAATGTTTAAAGAAAAGGCTGTTTTACCCATTCCAGGTCTTCCACCAATAATTATTAAATCTCCAGGTTGAAATCCTGCTGTCAACTCATCAAGATCTTTAAAACCTGAGGAAATTCCGGTTATTACTGACTTTCTCTCATACATGTTTTCTATTATCTTAAAGGTCTGTTTAATCACATCTTTCATCTGATAAAAACTTGTATTCGTTCTTTTTTCTGAGATCTCAAAAATTAGTCTTTCTGCATAATCAATCATTTCCTCAGCATCTTCAGGCTCTTCATATACTTTTGTAATAACTTCAGTACAAGCACGAACAAGAGCTCTTAAAAGAGCCTTTTCTCTTACAAGCTTTGCATGATATCGTATGTTTGCAGCTGTAGGAACAACTGTTGCAAGACTGCTCAAGTAACCAACTCCTCCAGCTTCTTCCAACTCTCCTTTGTCCCTTAGGTGCTCAGTGAGAGTTATAATGTCAATTGGTTCATTTTTGTCAAAAAGTTCAAGCATTGCCTGATATATTTTTCTGTGACGCTCACTATAAAAATCCTCTGGTGAGAGTATCTCTATTGCCTTTGTTATTGATTCTCCTTCAAGAATGATGGCACCCAACACAGCCTGTTCAGCTTCAAGGCTCTGGGGTGGAAGTCTATCAATAGAGTTTTCTATCTTTCTTAAATAAGCCATTATTCTGAAACTACAACTACTTTTAATCTTGCAGTTACATTTTGAAGTAGTTTAACTTCCACTTCGTATTCTCCTAATCTTTTAATTGGCTCTAAGATGTTAATCTGTTTTTTTTCCACTGAAAAACCTTCTTTCTGCAATGCTTCTGCTATATCTTTTGCTGTAATAGAACCAAAAAGTTTTTGATCTTCTCCAGCTTTTGCCTGAATCTTAAGCTCAAGACTACTGAGTCTGTTTGCTATTGATTCTGCATCCTGACGCTTTTTCTTTGCTTCTTCTTCAATTTTTCTTTTCTGATACTCAAGGACCTTTAAGTTCTTTTCATCTGCCACTAATGCAAGTCCTTTTGGTAAAAGATAGTTTCTTGCATATCCATCTTTTACATTAACAATCTGGCCTGCCTTACCTAATCCTTGGACATCCTCCTTAAGAATTACTCTCATTCTACCTCCTTGCAAAGATTTTTTAACTTAATATATCATACCATAATTTTAGGCTAATCGTTTACTTTTTCTGTAGTAGCAAGCTTTTTCAAAATATTCAGAAAAGATTTCCTTAGTTCTGGATCTGAAATCTTCCTGAAATATTCAATAAGAATTATCTCCTCTTCAGAGTATGTTTTTATATGATTCTCCTTGGATATCTCAGATAAAAAAGCACTAATAGGAACACCCAGTGCCTTTGATATCTCAATAAGCCTTTCTACTGTTATTTTTGATATTCCCTTTTCATACTTTTGAATCTGCTGATAAGTCACTCCTATTTTCTCAGCAAGCTCCATCTGAGAAAATCCCTTTGCTTTTCTTATTTTTTTTATTATCTCACCTATTTTCATCAATTTAAAAACATTAAAACTTAACCCCTTTTAAAATCTATCAATTTTTAGTTGTAAAAATTTGACTTTATATACTAAAGGTTGTATAATTTAATCTTGTTCGATGAATAAAAAAGTTCTTATCATCGAAGAAAATGAATTCGTCAGAGAGTTCCTGTGCGAATGTCTTCTGTTGTGGGGTTATGAACCAGAAACTGTAGTAAGTACCAATTCTTTACTCTCTTGTAATTTTATTATAGCTGATTACAAAACAATTAGGGAATTAGATCTTATTGAAAGCATATCAGAAATAGCCTCTTACAAACCTATTATAATTACATCAACTACAAATTGTCCTGAGGAAAGGATTTTGAAAGAAAAAGCTTTTTGTATTAACAAACCTTTCTATATCAATGAACTTAAAGAGATTTTAAAGATCTTTGACGAAGGACTTCATAAAGAACTGCAGTTGCAGCCATAGCTACATTGAGACTTTCAGTTTTACCCCTATGAGGAATTTTGCAACTAATATGCTTTATTGCTTTTAGAGATTGACTTACTCCGTGAGATTCATTACCAAAAGCAATCGCTAAAGGTTTTGTAAAATCCATATTAAATAAATAAACTTTTGCCATCAAATCTGTTATCACCAAATTAAGTCGATACTTTAAGACAAACTCTTCAATTTCTCTCACTGTAGCTTTTATTACAGGAATGAAAAAAATGCTTCCTGCAGAAGCTCTTAAGGCCTTGCTTGAGAAAGGATTACATGTTCCTGGTGTAGTTAAAATAGCTTCTGCTCCAAAAGCTTCTGCAGCTCTTATAATTGTTCCAAAATTTCCAGGATCCTGAATTCTATCAGCAATTATTATAAGAGTGGGATTTTGGATTGATAAATCATTTATACTTTTAGCTTTAACATCGGCAACTACAAAAACTCCCTGTGGTGTAACAGTATCAGCAATATTCTTTGCAATTTTTTCTGATATCACTACTAAAGATAAATTTTTATCCTTAAGAGTTCTTAAAAAATTGCTATGTTTTTCAATAAAATCCTCTGTAACAAGAACCTTTTCAATACGGACATGATCTGAAATTAGTGCAGTCTCAAAAAGATGAAGACCTTCAAAAAAAACTTTATTTTCAGGTTTTTTCTTTATTTTCTTGATTTCTTTAATGAGAGGATTATCAAGACTTTGAATTATTTTCATATGTAAGCTTAATAAATGCCTCTGGAAGAGCCTCTATAATATCTCCTGCTATGAGTCCATGAAATCCTTTCTTAACAGAAGCTATATCTCCACTTAATCCATGAATGTAAACTCCAACTATGGATGCATAAAAGGGAGAAAGTCCCTGACCAATAAGTGAAGCAATAATTCCTGTAAGAACATCTCCTGAGCCAGCTGTTGCCATTCCAGGATTCCCTGTTGTGTTTAAATATACTCTTCCTTGAGGCTCTGCAACAACTGTTGGAACACCTTTAAGAACAATAACTACATTAAGCTCTTTTGCTATCTTCTGAGCAATATCAATTCTTTGTTTTTCAATATCCCTTACAGGAATATTTATCAGTCTGCTTAACTCTCCAGGATGGGGCGTAAGAATAATCTCTGATTTTGCATCTTTTAAAACATCCAAAATTCTACTAAGCACAGTAAGTCCATCAGCATCAACTACAACAGGATGAGGACAGTTTAAAATGAGTTGTTTCAAAATAATTTCAATATCTTCGTTGACTCCAATACCAGGTCCAAAAGCAACGGAGTTTGCCTTTTCTCTTACAAATTTCATAATCTCTGGTAAAGCTTCCTTAGAAAGAGTATCATCTGTAGATGGAAGTGGAAGCACCATTTCTTCAAGAACTTTACTCTGAAAAATAAATTTAAGGGATTGAGGAACAGCCAGTGTTACTAATCCTGAACCTGTTCTTAATGCAGCCTTTGCAGTCATTAATGCTGCACCTGTTTTCCCTGTAGAGCCTGCAACTACAAGAACATGTCCATATCTTGTTTTATGCGAATATTTAGGTCTTGGAGGAATAAGGGCTTTAACAAAATCCTCTTGAATAAGTGAAACTTTTAAATTTTCACTTTCTGTTAAATCTTTTGGAAATCCAATATCTTCAATAATTAACTTACCTGTATACTCTTTACCAGGATAAAGTAAATGTCCTCTCTTTGGAAGACCAAATGTTACAGTTATATCTGCCTTTATAGCCACTCCAAGAACTTCTCCTGTATCAGAAGATACTCCAGAGGGAATATCAATAGCTACAGTAAATTTTTTAAATAAATTGATTTTCTCAATAATTTTCGCAATTTTATTCTCTATTTGTCTTTTAAGTCCTGTTCCAAAAATAGCATCAATAATTAAATCCGCTTTTTCTATATCTTCATTTTCTGGATAGCCTAAAACTACTGGAACTCCAAATTTCTTAGCTATGTTAAGCTGAGTTTTACAGTCTTCTGAAAGTTTTTCCTCTGGGAAAAGTAGAAAAATTTTTATACTTTTAACTTTACTGTGAAGTATTCTTCCACAGGCAATACCATCACCACCATTGTTTCCCGGTCCTGCAAGAATAATAACACTTTTTGGAGAAAGTTTAAGGACATGTTTAACTACACTTAAGGCAGCTTTTTCCATTAAAACCAAAGAAGGAATTCCATAAGAGTTTATCGTTAATCTGTCAATTTCTGCCATTTCATAAGATGTAACAATTTTCATATCATAATTATAGCACAATGCAAAAGGCATAGAAATTAAAAACTACTCCTTTCAAATAGCATTTTCATAAATAGTATGATAAAATGAAAGAAAAATAATATTTAGGAGGTAGAGTCATGAAAAAAGTTCTTGTTGCTTATTATTCAAGAACAGGAAATACTGAAAAGATGGCAAAACTAATTGCTCAAAGACTTGCAGATAAAAAAGTCAATGTAGATTTAAAGAGAGTTGAAGAGATAAATATAGATACTCTACCAGAGTATGACGGCTATATAATAGGTTCACCAAACTACTTCGGAACAATGGCAGCGGAGGTAAAAAAGTTTATTGATGAAAGTGTTAAATACTACAGAAAGATTGAAGGAAAACTGGTAGCAGCTTTTACATCAACAGGAATGATTGGAGGTGGTGGAGAAACAGTCTGCATTGATATATTAAAGGCCTTTTTAATTCATGGATGTATATGTCTTGGATTTACCAGGCTTGGTCATTATGGACCTGTAGCAATCGGAAAACCCGATGAAAGGGTTGAAAGAGAGATAGCAGAAATGGTGGACAAGTACATTGAAGTTTTAAATAGGATAAATTAATGTTTGACAGAAAAAAACAGCTTAAATGGGCTTCCTTAAAAGTTGGAGTCGTCATAACCTTAACTCTTTTCATTATATTTTTTGTAGTAGTCTTTTCAGGAGGACTGCGAGATCTTCTAAAGGAAAAAACTTCACTTAATATCTACATAGAAGATGTTAAAGGACTTCGTAAAGGAGCTCCTGTAAGAGTAGCAGGAATTGATGTTGGAACAGTCAAGGAAATAAAACTCAGCAAAGAGCATGGAGTGGTAGTGAAGGTCTCCATAGAAAAAGAAGTCTTAGAATACTTAAAATCAGATGCAAGTGCAACTGTTCAAACAATAGGACTTCTTGGTGACAAATACATTGAGATATTTCCTGGTAATTCACAAGAAAGATTTGATGCATCCAAAGGCTTATATGGATATCCTCAAACAGAAA
This sequence comes from Thermodesulfovibrio sp., assembly GCA_039630505.1. GTDB lineage: Bacteria > Nitrospirota > Thermodesulfovibrionia > Thermodesulfovibrionales > Thermodesulfovibrionaceae > Thermodesulfovibrio. The sequence continues at coordinate 15,369 of JBCNUV010000012.1, read as the reverse complement.
TAAGAGAAATAATAACAGTAGCAACTTCCACAATGACAAAAATTGAAGGATTAATTCAAAAAGTTGACTCACTAATAACAAAAATCGAAGACTCTCAAGGAAGTATTGCTAAGTTAATCAATGATCCTTCCCTTTATAACAATTTAAACTCATTAGTTTTAGACTTAAAAAAAACCTTGGAAGAAATAAAAAGTGGAAGCATTGGAATGATTGCAAGGGATGAGGAGCTTTATCAGAGACTGTCAAATACCTTAAAAAACTTTGAAGAGGCTTCAAAGAAAATATATACACAACAAGGAACACTGGGCAAAATAATAAATGATCCTTCCTTGTATGAATATTTGCTAAGAAGTTCTCAAAAACTTGATAATCTCTTACAGGAAATTGAAAGATCTGAAGGAACTTTAAAACTTCTAATAAGGGATAAGACCTTGGCTGAGGAATTAAAACAAAGCATAATTGAGCTTAGAAGTCTAATTGAGGAGATTAAAAAAAATCCTAAAAAATTTTTCAAATTCAGCATATTTTAAGTTATAATTTTTTATGGCAATTCTTGAGATAAAAAAATATCCGGATGAAGTACTAAAGAAAAAAGCAGAGATTGTTACTGATATTAATGGCGATTTACAGAGATTTATCGATAATATGATTGAAACAATGTATAATGCCAATGGCGTTGGTTTAGCTGCTCCGCAAGTTGGTGTATTAAAAAGAGTTATTGTTGTTGATACTTCACCAAGACAAGAAAATCAATCTCTTATAGTGTTAATTAATCCTGAAATAATAAGCTCAGAAGGAGAAATTCTCTCTGAAGAAGGATGTTTAAGTTTGCCTGGTTTTATAACAAGGCTTAAAAGAAAAGAAAAGGTGTTTGTAAAGGGTTTAAATAGAAAAGGCAAAGAAATAGAAATTGAAGCCACTGGACTTCTTGCAAGAGCATTACAACATGAGATAGATCATCTTGATGGTATTCTTCTCATTGATAGAATAAGCCCTCTTAAAAGAGAGCTTTTTAGAAAAAAATTTAAAACTAAAAAATAGACATATCATGCAATCTGGAATAGTCTTTTTTGGCACTCCAGAGTTTGCAGTTCCTTCTCTTAAGGCTTTAATTTCAAAAGGAGAAAATATAATTCTTGTTGTAACCCAGCCTGATAAACCAAAAGATAGAGGAAAAATAATTCAACCATCGGAAATAAAAAAAGTGGCAATGAATTATAGATTACCTCTTATTCAACCAGAAAAAATCAAAGATGAAGATTTCATAAAAAGTTTAAAATCGTTAAATCCTGAGTTTTTTATAGTTGTTGCATATGGAAAAATACTTCCAAAAGAGATTCTTGAAATACCCCACAAAGGCTGTATAAATCTTCATGCCTCACTATTACCAAAATACAGAGGAGCAGCACCAATTCAATGGGCATTAATAAAAGGAGAAAAAATAACAGGAGTAACAACAATACTTATGGATGAAGGAATTGACACAGGTCCTATACTCTTACAAAAAGAAGTCTTGATAGAGGATGAAGACAATGCAGAGAGTCTTTCTAAAAAACTTTCTATAATCGGTGCAGAATTAGTTATTGAAACAATTGATAAAATGAGAAAAGGAAGTATAATACCTAAACCCCAAATTGGAGAACCCACTTATGCTCCTCAACTTAAAAAAGAGGATGGAAAGATAAACTGGAATGAATCTGCCATAAAAATCTTTAATCTTGTAAGAGGAACATATCCATGGCCAGGTGCATACAGTTTTTTAAAAGACGAAAGAGTTAAAATAATTAAAACAGAGGTATTAAAAGGTAATGCATCACCAGGATTAATTATAAAAGCAAAAGATGAGCTGGTTGTTGGTACAGCAGATGGCTTAATCAAAATCCTACTTATTCAACCAGAAGGTAAAAGAGTAATGACAGCAAAAGAGTTTATCTCTGGAAGAAGGATAAATGAAGGTAAAGACTCATTTTCTTAGAGGTTTTATTCTTAAAGTTGTCTATCCAGTTTTAATGCTTGTAGGAGCATTTTTTAAATCAAAAAAACAAGAATTCCAAGCATATATTGTAAAGCTAAACAACATTCTTGTTATGCGTAATAGCATAAATGTAAAAAAAATTCTTCTTTTACTTCCTCACTGTATTCAGAACTCAAAATGCGATATAAGACTTACTTTTGATGTTTTTAAGTGTCGTAGATGTGGAAAATGTAAAATAAAAGATTTAATTGAAATCGCAGAAAACTATAATATATCAATTGCTATTGCAACAGGAGGAACAATTGCAAGAAAGGTTGTAAAGGAAGTAAAACCAGATGCAATTATTGCAGTTGCCTGTGAAAGAGACCTATCAAGTGGAATAGTTGACACCTATCCTACACCAGTTATTGGAATTTTAAATGAAAGACCCTTTGGACCATGTATTGATACCACAGTCAGTTTAAAACAAATAGAGGATGCTCTTAAATGGTTTATAAATCACCAAGAAAAGTAGCTGTAGAGATCTTGACTACTGTATTAGAAAGAAAAAAACCCCTAAAGTTTACTCTTACAGAAAATACTCTTTCAATATTTGAAAAAGCCGACAGAGCTTTTCTCATTGAATTAGTCTATGGTGTATTGAGAAATCTTTATTACATAGACTGGCTATTAGATGGATTTTTTAAAGACAAGAAGAGACTTTCTCTTTATACAATAAACAATTTAAGATGTGCAATATATCAATTAGTTTTTATGCATATACCATCTTATGCTGTCACAAATGAAACAGTAAATGTTGAAAAATCCTTTAATGGAAAACCTAAGGTTGTAAATGCCATACTAAGAAATTTCTTAAGAAAATATAAAGAAGATGAATCATTGCATATTAATAAGCAGATGGACACTGATATTAAAAACCTGTCTATTTTATACTCCCATCCAGAATGGCTTATTAAAAGATGGTCCAAAAGATTTCAATTAGATGAACTAAAAGAACTTCTTAAGGCAAACAATGAAAAACCTCCTATAACAGTGGCTGTAAAACCTGAAGAAAGGCAAACTGTAGCAGAGTATTTTACTCAAAAAGGATTTAATGTTAATTTTTCTAAAAACGTTAATTCTGGTTTAATAATTGAAGGACAAGGATATGAGATAAGAAAAGCTTTATTTGAGGCACCTTTCTTTTGGATAGTTCAAGATGAAGCCTCCCAACTTGTATGCTTTCTTTTAGAGCCCTTTGAAGGTGCTTTTGTTCTTGATGCCTGTGCAAGTCCTGGAGGTAAAACTCTTCTTACTGCAGCGTTAATTAAAAGAGGAACTATTGTATGCGTTGAAAACAATAAAAAAAGATTAGAAAAACTAAAGGAAAATATAGCAAGAGTTAAAAAGTTTATTCCTCAAGTAGAAATAAAGCTGATATTAGCAGATATATGTAAGATGAAGTTTAAAGAATATTTAGCTTCCTTAGGATTCAATGGCAACAAATTTGATAGAATTATTCTTGATGCACCTTGTTCTTCAACTGGTGTAATAAGAAGAAATCCTGATGTAAGATATAGAGTAAATGAAAGAGAAATTAAAAGACTTTCAAAGATTCAAAAAATAATGCTTGAAAATGTCTCACATTTTTTAGTTAAAAAAGGCATTCTTATTTACTCAGTATGTTCAACTGAACCTGAAGAAGGGGAGGAAGTAATTGAAAGTTTTTTACAGAAACATAATGAATTTATTAGTATAAAAAAATTGAGAACCTATCCACATAAGGATGGAATGGATGGTTTTTTCATTGCTAAACTTTTAAAGAACTAAATGATTAAAGTTTTATACATAATAATAGCAATATTTATGGGCTTTTTGGCTGGATATTTTTCATTAACTTTATTGGTTTCAACTGCAACAGTGGAAGTTCCTGACTTAAGAGGTAAAGATATTGTTCAAGCCAATCAAATACTTAAAGAAAGGGGACTTTATATAAGAATTGACGGAGAAGAGTATGCAGATACTCCAACAGGAACAGTTTCAAGGCAGACTCTACCTCCAGGAACTACTGTTAAAAAAGGAAGAGAAATTGGAGTAATAATAAGTAAAGGTTTAAAGTTTGCAGTTTTTCCAGATATAAGGGGACTTTCCTACGAAGAAGCTGAAAAAATTTTAAACGAAAAAGGTATTCCGATAGAAAAAGTTATTAAGATTCACTCAGAGAAATATCCTAAAAACATAGTTATTGCTCAATCACCTGAACCACAACAAGGAGGAAAAGCTATAAAAATAATTGTGAGTCTTGGAAAGAAGGAGGAGGAAAAGTGACACTCATAGCACCTTCAATACTTTCTGCTGATTTTGGAAGGCTTGCAGAGGAAATTAAACTTGCAGAACAAGCAGGCGCAGACATGATTCATATTGATGTTATGGATGGAATTTTTGTTCCAAACATAACAGTAGGACCTTTAGTAGTAGATGCAGTAAAAAAAACAACTACTCTTCCACTTGATGTTCATTTAATGATTGTAAATCCTGAAAAATACATTGAAGATTTTGTTAAAGCAGGTGCAGATATTCTTACAGTTCATGTGGAAGCTTGTACCCATCTACACAGAATAGTATGGCAAATAAAAGAATATGGTATCCGAGCAGGTGTTTCTCTAAATCCGGCAACTTCCATAAACTCAATCGAAGAGATTATTAATGATGTTGACTTAATCTTAGTAATGTCAGTTAATCCGGGATTTGGTGGGCAAAAGTTTATTCCATCTTCAATTGACAAGATAAAAAGAATAAAAAAAATGATTCTTTCAAGGGAAATTTCAACACTTATTGAGGTAGATGGAGGAGTTAAACTTGAAAATGCCAAAAAAATAGTTCAAGCAGGTGCAGATATTTTGGTTATGGGCTCAGAATTTTTTGGACAAAGTGACTATAAAATATTTATGGAAAAACTTAGGAAAGAGTTATATGAAAATTGAAAAAACAGCAAAGAAAGCTGAGCAGTTAAGACTAAAAGGTTATTTCAAAGAGTCGCTTAAACTTTGGAAAAAAATTTATAAAAAAGCAGTTAAAAATCATGACACTACAATGGTAGTTGACTGTCTGATAGTTCTTGGAGATCTCAACAGAATACTTGGAAATTTTAAAAATTCTGAGATCTATTACACTGAAGCAATAGAACTTTCAGATGCTTTAGATAATAAAATCTCTAAAGCAGATGCCTTATCAGGACTTGCACTTTCAAAGAAAGCAATAGGAAATTGGAAAGAAGCCTTAAAACTTATTAGAAAGGCAAGAAAAATTTATGAAGATAACAAAGACAAAAAAGGAATCGCATTTACATTTTGGGCTGAAGGAACTATATGGAGATTTGGAGGAAGAATAAAAAAATCATTACAGTATTTTTATAAATCTTTAACATTATTTAAAAAACTCAAAAACAAACAAGGACTTGGATATGTTTACTGTGGAATTGGTGGAAGCTCAAGGGTTTATGGCAATTATAAGGATTCAATGGAGTATTATAAAATGGCAAATCAGATATTTACAAAAATAAAAGATAGATTTGGTATAGCATACTCTTTCTGTGGAATCGGTAATGCATATAGAATGGTAAATGACTTAGAAAATGCTGAAAAAAATTTCAAAAAAGCTTTAGAAATTTATAAAAAAATTGGAGAGATTGTAAGCTCATCATACACTTTATGGAGTATGGCGATGATAAATATCTTAAGAAAAAAATATGAAACAGCTTTACAGCATATTAAAAATGCTGAAAAAAACTTCAAAAAATGCAAAGATCCAAGAGGTCTTATTTATTGTAAACTTCAGAGAGGAATGATTTATTACATGAACAGAAAAAAATATCTTGCTAAGAAATACTTTTCAGAGGCTTTCAATGAAGCAAAAAAATATGATTTTGCTCTTGAAAAAAAACATGCCCAAAGTCTACTTAACGGTAAATACACTCAACCTTATAATATTCCTTAGAGTATAATTGATAATGGTGAATGTAAAAATAATAACTCTACCCAATATATTGACTTCTTTACGTATATTTCTTGTGCCATTTTTTATAATAGCAATGAACTCAAAAGATTACTCTCTTGCATTGAAGATTGTTATTGTGGCTGGCTTAACAGACAGTCTTGATGGAATTATTGCAAGAAAATATGGACAGGTATCAAAACTTGGAACTTTTCTTGATCCTTTGGCAGATAAAATTTTTCTTTTAACTATTATGATAACTTATTATATTCATGAACTTATTCCAAGATGGTTTTTAGTAGTAATACTCATACGAGATATTACCGTGGTTTTTGGATGGCTGCAGTTGTATTTGAAAAAAAAGAAAATAATAAAACCTACAGTTCTTGGAAAAATTAGCAATGCTTCCCAAGTAATTATCTTTATTTATATTCTTCTTTCAGTAAATTTTCAGATTCCTTATATGCCTAATTTTGGATATTTTTTAGTAAGTTTCTTCGCTTTATTATCATTATTCCAATACATGATAATAAGATTTAAAGCATGATAAAAAAAGGAATTAAAGTTGAATCTGTTTTACCCAAAAGTGCTGCCCATAAAGTGGGAATCCAAGCAGGAGACAGAATACTCTCAATAAACAAACACCCCATTAAAGATGTTATTGATTTAATGTTTTATGGCGATGAGGAATTTCTTCAAATTATAGTTGAAAGAGATGGAAAGACTATAGAGTTTAATGTTAAAAAGAATAATAAACCTTTGGGAATCATAGCAGAACCCTTTAAAGTAAAAAGATGCGTAAATAAATGTCTATTCTGTTTTGTGGATCAGCTTCCAAAAGGTTTAAGAAAATCTTTATATGTTAAAGATGAAGACTACAGGGCAAGCTTTCTTTATGGAAACTATATTACACTGACAAATCTTACAGATAAAGACTATGAGAGAATAAAAACTATGAGACTGAGTCCTCTTTACATTTCTGTTCATGCTACAGATCCAGAAATAAGGAATACTCTCTTGAGGAACTATGAAGCTACACCTATTATGTTTGAACTTAAAAAACTTGCTAAGATGAAAATAAAAATGCATACCCAAATTGTGCTTTGTCCTGGGATAAATGATGGAGAGGTTCTTGAAAAAACTATTATAGATCTTTACAAACTTTACCCCTATGTATCTTCAATTGCTGTTGTTCCAGTAGGACTTACAAAGTACCATAAAAATGGTCTAAAACCTGTAACAAAAAGTAAAGCAGAGGAAGTAATTACATTTATTGAAAAAATTCAGAAGAGATTCAGAAAAAAACATGGATTTAGTTTCGTATATCTTGCGGATGAGTTTTACATTAAATCTGAAAAACAGTTTCCACCTTTAAGTATCTACGATGATTTTCCCCAAATTGAAAATGGAGTAGGAATGGTTCCATTATTTATGAATAAAGCAATGAATTTAAGAATACCTTCAGTGAAACTAAAAAGAAGAGTTTTAACATTTACTGGGACTTCCTTTTATCCCTATCTTTCTCAATTTATTGAAAAGCTAAGAAAAAAGAATATTCCTATTGATGTTTATCCTATAAAGAACAATCTCTTTGGTGAAACAGTATCTGTAACAGGACTTTTAGCAGGTGAAGATATAATTAAAGGCTTAGCCTCATATGTTGAAACAAAGGACCTACTTCTCATTCCTGATGTTACAATGAAAGACTCTGAAGATATGTTTATTGATGATCTCACAATTGGTGATATTGAAAGAATTCTACAGGTTAAGGCTTTAAAAATAGGTACAGAACCAGAGTCTCTACTTAAAGCAGTTTTTAAATTGACTTAGTATAAAAGAAAATTTTAACATTCATAATATGAGCGCTTCAGAGTTTGTTCATCTTCATATTCACACAGAGTATAGCCTACTTGATGGTGCAATAAGAATTGATGAATTAGTTGAACAGGCGAAAAAATATAACATGCCTGCGGTAGCAATAACTGATCATGGAAATCTCTTTGGAGTTGTAGAGTTTTTTAAAAAAGCCACTAAAGCTGAAATAAAACCTATTATAGGCTGTGAAGTCTATGTAGCTCCTCAAAGTCGTTTTGATAGGACAAAAATAAACAAAGACCCAGGAATGCCTGAAGAGGCATCCTTTCATCTTACTCTTTTAGTAGAAAATGAAGAAGGATACAGAAATCTTACCAGACTTGTCAGTCTTTCCTATCTTGAAGGATTTTATTATAAACCAAGAATTGATATGGAACTTTTAAGTTCGCATCATAAAGGGCTTATTGCTCTTTCTGGATGTCTTAAGGGAGAAATACCCTATAATATAGTTTATGAAAACATTGAAAGAGCAGAAAATACAGCAAAGACTTTAAAGGATATCTTCAAAGAAAACTTTTTTCTTGAAGTTCAATCAAACAGCCTACCTGAACAAAAAATAGCAAACAAAGGACTAATAGAAATATCAAAAAAACTTGACATCCCTATTGTTGCAACAAATGATTGTCATTATCTTCACAGATCCGATGCAAAAGCTCATGAAATTTTACTTTGCATTCAAACTGGAAAAACTATAAAAGATGAAAAAAGGCTAAAGTTTCAGACTGATGAGTTTTATTTTAAATCTCCTGAAGAAATGTATTTAGCATTTAAGGAGACTCCAGAGGCTATAAAGAACACTTTAGAAATCGCTGACAGATGTAACTTTAAACTAAAACTTGGTGAATATAAACTACCAAAGTATAATGTGCCTGAAGGATACACTGAAGAAGAATATTTAAGGAGACTTGCTTATGAGGGATTAAAGGAAAGATTTAAAGGTAATGTTCCACAAGACTACATAAATCGACTTGAAGAAGAACTTAAAGTGATAATTGATATGGGTTTTGCTTCTTATTTTCTTATTGTATGGGATTTTATAAACTATGCAAGAAAAAAAAATATACCTGTCGGACCTGGCAGAGGTTCTGCAGCAGGAAGTCTTGTAGCATATGCATTAAAAATTACTGATATAGATCCAATAAAATATGGACTTCTTTTTGAAAGATTTTTAAATCCAGAAAGAATAAGCTTGCCTGATATTGATGTTGATTTTTGCAAGGAAAGAAGAGAAGAAGTAATTCAATATGTGGCAGAAAAATATGGAAAGGACAAAGTCGCTCATATTATAACATTTGGAACAATGGCAGCAAGAGCAGTAGTAAGAGATGTTGGAAGAGCATTAAACATTCCCTATGCAGAAGTTGACAGAATTGCAAAGATGATACCTTTTGCCTGTCCCTCTCTTGAACAGGCTTTAAATTTAGAACCGAGATTAAGAGAACTGTACAATAAAAATGAGACATTTAAAGAGTTGATTGATATAGCTTTGAGACTTGAAGGACTTGCAAGACATGCATCTCAGCATGCTGCTGGAGTTGTTATATCTCCAGAGCCTCTTCAAGATTTAATGCCTCTTTATAAGAATCCAGGTGAAGAAACTGTGGTAACTCAGTTTGATATGAAGGCTTTAGAAGATATTGGTCTTCTTAAGTTTGACTTCTTAGGATTAAAAACTCTTACAGTTATAGATGAAACTGTAAAATATGCTAAGGCACAGGGCAAAGAGATAGATTTAAACAACATTCCACTTGATGATGTTGAAACTTATAGGCTTCTTTCTTCTGGGCAAACAACTGGTGTATTTCAGCTTGAAAGTAGAGGAATGAGAGAGTTGTTAAAGAGAATGGAACCACAACGCTTCGAAGACCTAATAGCAGTTGTTGCTTTATACAGACCAGGACCCCTTGGAAGTGGAATGGTTGATGACTTTATCAAAAGAAAAAAAGGATTAGTTCCTGTTGAGTATGACATTCCTGAATTAAAGGATATACTTGATGAAACTTATGGAGTAATTCTTTATCAAGAACAAGTTATGAAAATTGCTAATAAAATTGCAGGTTTTACGATGGGACAGGCAGATATTTTAAGAAAAGCAATGGGAAAAAAGATTCCTGAATTAATGGTAAGCCTTAAAGAAGAGTTTATTCAAGGTGCTCAAAAAAATGGAATTCCTTATGAGAAAGCAGAATCTCTATTTAACATAATGGTGGCATTTGGTGAGTATGGGTTTAATAAATCTCATTCTACTGCCTATGCCTATCTTGCCTATATAACAGCTTATTTAAAAGCTCACTATCCTCAAGAATTTTTTGCAGCAAACCTTTCAAATGAAATGGGCGATACAAATAAAATTGTTAAGCTTATAAATGAATGCAAAGCATGGGGAATTGAGATTAAAGGACCTGATATAAACGAAAGTGATAGAGCATTTACTGTAAAGGGAAACTCTATAAGGTTTGGACTTGAGGCAGTAAAAGGTGTGGGAGTTTCTGCTCTTCAGTGTATTCTTAATGAAAGAGAAAAGAAAAAATTTACATCCTTAGAGGATTTCTTAAATAGAGTTGACACAAGAAAGGTTAATAAAAAAGTTATAGAGTCACTCATAAAGGCTGGAGCCTTTGATTCTTTATATCCTCAGTATACTCCAAATCAAGCAAGAGCTACAGCAATGCAGGAACTCTTATCATTTAAAGGAGAAATAGCTACAAAAGGACTCTTTTATACTAATGAAGATGTAAAGATATGGGACAGTGAGACACTGTTAAGAGAAGAAAAAGCTTCACTTGGATTTTATCTTACAGGTCATCCTATGAAGCCTCTTAGAGCGATTTTGAGTAAAATGAATATTTCTAGTATTTCTGATATTTTTGATACGGATGAAGAAGAGTTCATTGAAGACAATGAGGAAATGCAAGAAATAAAGATAGCAGGAGTTATTGAAGAAGTAAAAACTAAAGCAAAAGAAAAGGGAGTAACTGCCTATGTCACAATAGAGGATGAAACAGGCAGAGTAGAAGTAGTTATATATCCTGAGCTTTTCAAGAAATTTAGCAATATTCTAACAGAAAAAAATGCAATTATTATTAAAGGAGTAATATTTAGGTCTCAGGATTCAACAAAGTTTCTTGCAAGAGAGATAGAAGACTTAAAAAGCTTAGATTTAAAGATAAAATATGAAATTAGCATTGACTGTTCAGACATTGAAAAAGCAGAGAAAGTTTTAAAGGAACTTAAACAATGTCTCAAAAAAAGTCAAAATGGACAGGGTAATGTATATTTATGTTTAAATTTTCCTAAGTATCATGTTATAATTTCTAGTTCATTTGAACCATGCATTGATTTTGAAACAAGAATACAAAAAATCAAAGACTGTCATGTGAGGATATTATGACTTATTATCTTGATTTTGAAAAACCTATACAAGAGTTAGAGATAAAGATTGAGGAGTTAAAAAAGCTCTCTGATGACAGTGATATTGATTTAACACAGGAAATAAAGAGACTTAATAAAAAATTAAAAGAGTTAAAAAGCGAAATTTTCTCAAATCTTACTGCATGGCAAAAAACACAGATTGCAAGACATCCAGAAAGGCCCTATACCCTTGATTATATTTCAATGATCTTTGAGGATTTTATTGAGCTTCATGGAGACCGTCGCTTTGGTGATGATCCTGCTATAATAGCAGGAGTTGGCAAAATAGAAGGCATTTCCTACGCAGTGGTAGGACACCAAAAAGGCAGAACAATAAAAGAAAGAATTCATCGTAATTTTGGACAAGCTCATCCAGAAGGATACAGAAAAGCCTTAAGAATAATGAAGTTAGCAGAAAGATTTTCTATTCCTGTTATCACTATGATTGACACTCCTGGAGCATTTCCAGGAATAGGTGCAGAAGAAAGAGGACAGGCTGAAGCAATAGCAACGAATCTAATGGAGATGTCTCTAATTAAAACGCCTCTAATTGGTTTTGTAATAGGTGAAGGTGGAAGCGGAGGAGCTCTTGCTTTAAGTGTATGTGATAGACTTTTTATGCTTGAACATGCAATTTATTCAGTTATTTCACCTGAAGGATGTGCAGCTATTCTCTGGAAAAAAAACACTGAAGTAGGAGTAGAAGAATATGCAAAAGCAGCTGAACAGCTTAAACTTACAGCACAAGACTTAAAAAAATTTGGAATTATTGACGATATTATTCCTGAACCTCTTGGAGGAGCTCATAGAGACCCTCAAGAAGTTGGCAAAAAAATTAAAGCTAAGATACTTAGTGTAACACAAGAACTTATAAAGATTCCTTCAGAGGAGCTTATCAAAAAAAGATATGAAAAATTCAGAAAAATAGGTAACTTCTGGAGTTCATTGGATCGCAGAAAGTAAAAAATCTTTAAACTTCTCTGGTACAATCCATTCAATACCAAGTTTATCAGCCCATTTAATTAGCCCTTGATCTCCTGTAACCAATGTTGCTTGAAGTTCCATAGACAGAAAAATCAGATCAACATCCTCTTTGCTGTCAATTATGCCTTCACGAAGTGCCTCTCTATATTTTTTTCTTAAATCTTTTATCACTTCCTCTGTACTTTTCTGAGTTACACTTCTTACTGCACTTTCGGCAACTCTTAATCCCTTGTTTACTCTTTGTCTTATTTCTTCAACAAGTTCATAAAAAAATATTACAGGACATACACTTCTATGCTTATCAGGAGACTTAATTCTCAATAAGAAATAAAAATCTCTTGGAATTTTTCCCTCATCCACAAAATACATTAATTCATTAAATACAGTAGTTGGCATATAAAACTCTAAAGTTTTCGTTTTTTTTGCTATTTTTATAAACTCTTCAATGGCTTCTTCTGGATTTTTCCCGAAAAGATTTCTTATGTCTGGATTAATAAAAACACTTGTATCAATAACGATCTTTCTCTTTTTACGAAAAAAATTAATCATTTTAAGATTTCGCAACCTCTTAAATCCACCTCAAAACTATTCCATGTACTGCACACAGAACATCTTCCAGTCCATTCTTCAAATGTTGAACGACACTCTTTGCATAGATATGATAGATTTGATATTTTATTTTCAGGACATAACTCTTTAAACTCTGAAACAGCTTTTGCAATCTGATTTCTTCTTAAGTAGAGATATCCCTTTATACAGTAAAGGCTTGGAATGGAGCATATAGCCGGATCAATAGATGATAAAGTTTCTATAGCATCATCAACCATTTCTAAACGATAGTAAAGTCTTCCAAGAAGAAACTTAAGCTCAATATCATCTGGATTTTCATTAATTATTTTAAGGTAAAACTGAATAAGCCTTTTTGGATCTCCTATGCTAATAAGTAAATCCTCAAGCCTTATAAGTAAGATTTTAGATTTTAGATTTTCATAATTCCTTTTAAGAAACTCAATTGCTTGCTCTGGGCCTTCTTTTGAGATTATAACCTCTGTCATTCCAAGATAGGCAGGGACAAAATCTGGAGCGGTTTTAATAAGATTTGAAAAAATTCGTTCAGCCTGTTCAATATCTCCTGATTCAAGACTCACTCTTCCGTATTCATATGTATATCCTACAAGTTTTTTTTCCTCTTCTAATTTTTTATACTCAGGAACAATCTTAAGAATTTTTTTCTGTAGTACGATCAAATCTTCCCACCTTTCGAGTTTTTCTAAGATATTTCTCATTTTATAATGAGCTATAGGGCTGTCTGGTTCAAGATTGATAATCTGTTCTATATATTTAAGTGCAAGCTCATTTTCATTCATCTTTTCCATAACATTTTCAAGAGAAAAAAGAGGAACTATATTTTTAGGGTCAAGTTCATAAGCTTTTTTGTAATATTTAAGCGCTGTTTTGTAATCTTCCTCCTTCATTGAAAGATCTCCAAGTCTTATTAGAGCATCTATATGCTCTGGATCCTCTTTCAAAATCTCTTGTAGAGCCTCTTTCGCCTCCGTAACCTTATCTCTCATTATGGCATTTAGTGCTTTTGCATAGTAATCTTTTATTTTCTCTTCTTTTTTATGTTTTTTTTGCAGTTGAAGTTTATTTATTAGATTAGAGGTATCTCTAATAAAAAAAACAAGGAAAACAAAGAAAGCTCCGAAGCTTAAAGAAAGAAGCATTAATCCTATTTTTGGCATTTCGTATGATGCACCAAAAGGTATTTTTAAAATCACTGTGTCTCTATTTTCCATTGCAAAAAATCCAATAATTGTAAGAAAAATAAGAACCATAAAAATCAGAAATTTTGACATACCAATACCTCTCGTGCCTAAAGTTTTCTTAATTATACCTTAAAAAAGAAATAAAAATTAATAATTGACAAAATATCATCGAATTATGTTATGTTTATGAAACGGGGCTGTAGCTCAGTTGGGAGAGCGCTTGAATGGCATTCAAGAGGTCGGGGGTTCGACTCCCCTCAGCTCCACTAAGTAAAATCAAAGGTTCCTGCAAGCTAATACATTCCAAAAAAATTCCGACTGTGTAAGTTGATTTTTTGAGGGAATAAAATATTTTTTAGAAAGGATACTGTCTTATTTTTATTCAAATGCAAGGTATGAGTATCTCAGAATCATTTTTAATTTCCTTTGTATATCCACAAAATATAGTTTTCTTACTGTTACAAAGTCAAATTCATTCATTTAAAAAAGCTTGTGAAGGGATGTTTTAGGCATGGAACTTAAAATCAGTTATCTTAGCTTTTCTTAGTGCATGTTTAAAACTTCTTTTGATATTATAGAATCTTGTATTAGTTTTCTGGTTAACAAAAACATAATCAACTCCAAGCTTTCTTTTTTAAAAAGTTCCTTGAATAAGTTTTAAGCAGTGTGAATTCATAGGAATACATCTTCTTTCTGAGTTCTTGGTCTTTTCAATATGTATATAGCCATTCTTAAGGTAAATATTATCCCATTTAAATGAAAGTATCTCATCTTTTATCATTCCTGCATTAAGTGTATTAAACATGATTTGGTGAAGTGTTTATCAAGATGTGATAAAACACCGTGGATTTTTTCTTCTGTTAAGTATCTTCTGTTTTCTTTTTTGAGAAATTTTAACTTTTCTTACTTTTTAAAACTGTAAAAACTATATCTGGGTTGTCATAGAAAAGATTATTTCAATTCCTCATAGGTAGGCTCGCAACCCTTATCCGTTGGATATTATTGTTTTTGATACTGCAGTGTTTCAATTCCTCATAGGTAGGCTCGCAACAAGTCAATGACGTAACAGCCGGAACCTATTGCCCAGTTTCAATTCCTCATAGGTAGGCTCGCAACAAAAAAAGCGTTGCAGAACCATATTATTCTCCATATTAGTTTCAATTCCTCATAGGTAGGCTCGCAACAACTATTATCAAAGAAACAGTAGAAAAAAGAGAGTGCCGTTTCAATTCCTCATAGGTAGGCTCGCAACCCTATCCACTCCGCACACTCCATTGTGTCACTCTTCAGTTTCAATTCCTCATAGGTAGGCTCGCAACCATACCTGTTGCTCCGAAAGCGTCAAAAAAAACCCTGTTTCAATTCCTCATAGGTAGGCTCGCA
>JBCNUV010000011.1:0-5444 GCA_039630505.1 Thermodesulfovibrio sp. | reverse complement strand
ATACTTTTACAGCGTTATTCTTATCTGGAGTTTGTCATCTTTAGAGGATTCAAGTTTTGGGGTTTTTCATATTTTTTTACTCGTATATAAGTTGGTATCTGTGTTTCTGACGTTACCTTAATAATCAAATTCATATGCTGTATACCAATCTTTGTAGTTTGTCCTGCTTCTATTAGTCCAATACAAACAAGTGCTGTTACAATAGGTCTTATTTTTCTTGTCATAACAATTTCGACAATCTGTTTTATAATCTCATAAACTTAAAGAAGTTTTTTAAAAATTTTTGTAATTCCGATAATGTTTTTTGGATTTGTGCTTTCAGTTTCAATACATAGAATTACAAAGGTGAGTCCTTGGAGAAATTCTTTGTAAACTCTATTATTTTTTCTATAGTCTCCTGGGAAAGATCATGTTCCATCTTATGGGCATCCTTACAGGCAGATTCATGGCTTACTTTAAGTATTTCTGTTAAGAATTTATAGAGAATTTTCTTTTTGCTTTCAATCTCCTTTGCAATTTCAAAGCCTTGTTCTGTGAGTGTAATATAGCCATATTTTTGATAGTTTATAAGTCCTTTTTCAGCAAGACTTTTTGCAGCAACAACAACACTTGAAAGCTTTACATCCCTTCTTTTTGCAAGATCCTTTATTCTTGCAATGGGAGCAGTTTTTAAAATCTCAAAAATGTCATATAAGTAATCTTCTAAGTTTTCAGTCAAATCTAATTTTGTTTTATTGGTCACATTAAATTATAACAAAAAATTATCCTTTTCTTTACCACAAAGACCACTGCAACCTGAGCAATGTCCTTTTTTTCTACAGATGGAGCGGTAAAGAATGTATACCGCTCCTCCGAGTATAGCTACAGCAAGTAAGATATCTGTTATACTCATATTTCCTCCCTAAAATCCTAAGATTCTACCACCTTGATATATAAAAAAGGCTACAAGCCAAGCCATTATTGTATGAATTACCAGTGCCTGTCCATATATTTTCCAGCTACCAAACTCCTGTTTCATTGCAATTCCTACAACCACGCAGGGCCAGTAAAGAAGTACAAAAGCCAAAAATGCATAAGCACTTAAAGGAGTAAATATACCTTGAAGCTTGCTTTTTAAGGGAGTCAGTTCTTCGTCTTCCTCTGTAGAAAGACTTTTTATGCTAAAGCCTGAGATAAGATTTTCAAAGGCTTCCTTTATAGCAGCTACAAAGGAAACTATAATATCCTTAAATTCTTCCAAGAGACTTTTCTCTGCTTCAACTTCCTTGTTTTCTTCAGTTACATATATCTGTGCCATTGTGCTTACAACAACCTCCTTTGCAATAAGACCTGCTATGAGACTTGATGAGGCCTCCCATGTGCCAAATCCGAGAGGTTCAAAAACAGGACTTAAGGTTTTTCCAATTTTTCCCAATAGGGAGTTTTCTTTTTCAATTCCATAGGGTGTATTAAGCAAAAACCACATAATCACAGATACAGCAAAGATATATGTTCCTGCCTTTATCACAAAGTGTTTTAGTTTTTGCCATGTATGAACCATAAGGTCTCTCAATACAGGTAGTCTGTATGGTGGAAGTTCCATTATAAATAAAGGAGCAAAACCTTTATAAACTGTTTTTTTAAGAATAAATCCTAAAACAACTGCCATAAAAATACCCAGTACATACAAAGACCAAAGCACTGTTGGTGCATTCTGACTGAAAAAGGCTCCTATAAAGATTACATAAACTGGAAGTCTTGCACCGCAAGACATAAGTGGCACAAGCATGGCTGTAAGTTTTCTGTCTCTTTCTGTTTCAAGAACACGGGTAGCATAAATAGATGGAACATTACAACCAAAACCTAAGAGCATGGGAATAAAAGATTTACCATGAAGCCCGATTGAGTGCATAAGTCTATCCATAATGAAGGCAGCCCTTGCCATATATCCACTTCCTTCAAGGAGTGTAATCATGAACATCATTACTGCAATAACAGGTATAAATACTAAGACTGCACCAACACCAGTAATGACTCCCTCTGTCATAAGGGAGATAATCCATTCAGGAGTACCTATTTGATTTAAAACAAAGGATGTCCATTTCTTAATATGTCCACTGATTAATGAATCAATCCAGTCACTGAAAGGAGCTGAGAAATCAAAGGATATCTTGAAGACTATCCACATGGAAGCTAAAAATATAGGAATCCCTAAGTATTTGTTAAGAACAACTCTGTCTATTCTCTCTGTAAAGTCTATTCTTTTTCCATCTTTTTCCCTAAGAACATCTCTTGTCACTGCATTGGCAATGCCATATCTTATGTCTGCAAGAATTGACTCAATGTCTTCATTATGGGAATTAATAAAATGGGATTTAGCCTTCTTTATGAATTTTTCAGCATCTTCTAATCCTATTTCTTTCATAACTAAGGAGTCTTCTTCAAGAATCTTTAATGCAAGCCACCTTGAAGGATACTTGTTTATCAGCCCTGGGTCTTTTACTCTGAGGGATTCCTCTATGGTTTTTATTGAATTTTCTATATCTTCTCCATAGTTAAGCTTCTTAGGCATGAGTTTAATTATACCGTTACCTATGTTTTTTATCATTTCAAGAAGTTCCTTTATGCCCTCTTTTTTTGTGGCTACTGTAGGAATTACCTTTATTCCAAGAAGTTCTTCAAGTTTTTCAATGTCAAATTCATAACCCTTCTTTTTTGCCTCATCAAAGATATTTAATGCCAAAACTACAGGGATTTCGAGTTCAAGCAGTTGAACAGTAAGATAGAGATTTCTTTCAAGATTAGTTGAATCAACCACATCAATTATTAGATCTGGTTTTTCTTTAACAAGAAAATCTCTTGCAATAACTTCTTCCTGAGTATAAGGGCTTAAACTATATATGCCTGGTAGGTCAACAAGATTTATTATTAGATCATCCACTTTAAGAGTTGCTGTCTTTTTCTCAACAGTAACGCCAGGCCAGTTTCCCACCTGAAGATTTGTTCCTGCAATGGCATTTATCAATGTTGATTTACCAGAGTTAGGATTTCCAGCCACTGCTACAGTAATTGTCTTCATTCAATCACCTCCACTTCAATTCCTTCTGCTTCAGCTTTTCTCAAAGATAAGTGATAATTTTTTATAACAATATCAATAGGATCCCCAAGGGGAGCTATTTTTTCTACCTTCAAAGTCTCTCCCGCTAAAACACCCATATCCATAAGCCTTCTTTTTATAATACCCTTTGTATTAAGAGATATAATCTTTGCTTTTTGTCCAACTTTTAATTCACTAAGTCTCATCCTATCCTCCTTACCATAATTTTCATTGCTATTGATCTACCTATTGCTATTTTTGAATCATTAATTTTAAGAAGTAGAGGACCACTTCCCTGATTGCTTAGCACTTCAATAACCTTTCCTGTAAAAAATCCAATATCTCTTAAATGGCATAAAAGGGATTTGCCTTTTTTAATAAAATCAATAATCTCTGCCTTTTCTCCCTCTGATAACAAAGCCAATGGAATCATCTCTCTCCTCCTTGTTATATAAAAATTGATAAATTTCGTCTAAAACATCCATAGTAGCCTCTACTAAATCAGAAGCAAACTGAGTTCCTGCATTATTTTTTAACTCTATAATTGCTTTTTCAAAACTTAAAGCTTTTCTGTACACCCTGTCTCTTGTCATGGCTGATAAAGCATCTGCTATTGAAATTATTCTTGCTCCAAAAGGAATTTCTTCTCCTTTAAGCCCTGAAGGATAACCCTTTCCATCAAACCTTTCATGATGATATAAAACCATCTCCTTTATCTCTTTAATTGAACTTACGGAATCAAGAATCGTGGCACCTATAATAGGATGTGTTTTTATTAACTTCCACTCACTTTCTGTTAGATTATCCCTTTTATTCAAAACACTCTTTGGGATAATAATTTTGCCTATGTCGTGCAAATGTCCTGCAATGTAAATTTTTTCAGCTTCTTCTTCCTTTATACCATATGAAAGTGCAATGATATAGCTTATCTCTGCAACTTCTTCAGAGTGTCTTGCTGTGGAGGAATCCCTCATTTTAATTATTCTGGATAAGGATTCAGCAAACTGATGAATAGAGATTAATTGATTTTTATGAAAATTTAATGTTCCAATAAAAATTTCATCTTCAAAATTTTTCTTGTAAAGTCTCATCTAAGCTCCTCCAAAAAAAACTATAAATTTGGTCCTTACCTCCACTTTTTGCTCTATAAAGTGCTTTATCAACTCTGTTAAGAAGTTCATCCAGATGTATATATGGCGGAATACCATCTACTCCTGCACTTACATTGACTAAACCTTTTCCATATGGAGGTATTTCGATGCATTGGACTTTGTCCCTAAGTCGCTCTGCCACTATATAGGCTTTTTCAATTGTCAAACCTTTAATCATTATTAAAAATTCATCTCCACCCCAGCGAAAAACCAAATCTGTTCTTCTTATACTTTTTCTTAAAAGATTACCTACTTCATGGAGAACTTTATCTCCAAAAGCATGTCCATAGATGTCATTGAGTTTTTTGAAATCATCAATGTCTACTAAAATCAATGATAAAGGAATATTATTATTGACAGACTTTTCATACTCTGCATTTATTATTAGAAAAGCTGCATTCCTGTTGAGGCAACCTGTAAGATTGTCGAAAAATGCTTGCTCTTTATAAAAGTTATACCAAGGTTTTATCGGTCTAATCCTGACACATTCAGCCAGATCTGAATCAAAAGCCAAAAGAGTATTATCAATCTTTATAACTATCTTCTTATTTACCAAACTATCATAAGAGATTAATTCAATTAAACTACCCTCTCTTAAACCTATATCTCTTAGTCTTTTAGCTATTGATAAATTTTTATCTATAAGTATAACTTCTGCAGTCTCTCCAATATATAAGTCTTTCAGGGACAATAGTTTTTCCCCTGAAATCATTTTATCCTCCTACTTAGAAGTTAAAGTTCAATCTTACTCCATATATATTTCCTACTTTGGTGTTTTCTCCATCTCTGGCTTTATCACGAATATATTGATAATCAAAGGTTATATCTGAACTAAGAGTTTTATAACTAAAGAGTTTAAACTTTATATATCCCTCAAATATTTGACTATGCTTAAGCTCATCATTTCTTGAAGGAGACTTAAGATAGGCATAACCTATTCCTATCTCATCGTCCTTTCTACTGTATACACTTCCATTTAGATTCAATCCAAAAGAAATCATCCTATTATGAACCACTTTTGCTTCATCATCCTGCCATCCTGCACGAAGGAAAACTCCTAATATGTCTTTTATAAGTTGTTGATCAAAGCTTAATCCTATACCTTTTAATGCCTTGTAAGAGTCATAATCCCAATTCTCAAATCTCTTGTTTGTGGTATATCCATAAACTCTGTAGTTACCTTCTCCAATTGGTGTATCAAGTTTATATCCTAACTG
>JBCNUV010000010.1:0-32985 GCA_039630505.1 Thermodesulfovibrio sp. | reverse complement strand
TAATCTGAATCAGACAATTTGTCTGATTTTCCAAATTCAAACCTAACCTCAACACAAAAGTAATACATATAGAGAGACATCTTACAAGGAGGTAAACATGATACAGTACAAACTTTTTTCAAATGAAGAAATCGAAAAACTACAGGCAGGTATGGAGATATCCATGTCGGAGGAGGATTTACTGCAGTTGAGAAAGTCTGTTAAGGAGTATGGGTTTATCACACCAATAATTGTTAAGGATGGAGTGGTGGTGGATGGAAATCACAGGTTGAAAGTTGCAAAAGAACTTGGTATTTCTGAGGTACCTGTGATACAGATTGAAAAAGACATCGATCCAAACATACTTTCTATTACTCTTAACCTTGCAAGGAGGCATCTTACACCTATCCAAAAGATTATATTTATTGAAAAGTTATTGGAACTTTCAAAGGAAGAAAAAGTCAAAGAAAGACTACCCAAAACTCATGAGGGAATTGCGGGAGGTATTGCGAAAATTGTTAATGTGAGTCCTACCACTGTAAAGAAAGTCAAGGAAATCAAGGCAAATCCTGAGATTCTTGAAAAAGTCAAAGCAGAAGAAATTAGCTTGGAGCAGGCATATCAACAGGTTAAACAACAAAAAGAACAACAGAAAGAGACTTTCAAATACCTTTTTGAAACCGAAAAGGCACAAAAGGAAGCGCTAGAACCAGATCAAGAGGTTTTACAGAAGTTAAGATTACTTTATACGAACATAAGGGATGTAATTTTTAGTCAAAAGAACACAATTTCAATCACTGAAACTGCAAAGTTGATAAGATTAGCAATTCAGATTCTTGTGATTGCAGTTGATGTTGTATTTTATTTGCCTCATGATGACAGAGAAAGAATAATCAGTGATTTGAAAGAGTTAATTGGACGATATGAAAGAGTCGAAGAAACACAGAAGGAGGTAGAGGTATGTTAAGGATAGAAAAGAACAAGGATTTATATTTACTTAAGACAACATATGATCTTTACTTGCAAAACAAGGATGCCATAAAGGCCAATTTCATGTGGGATTCTATTATGAAGTATTTTAAAAAAATGTATTTAAAAATTTTTTTTTAATTAATTAGCAAATAAAAAAAAAAAATACATTTTGAACAAAAAACCCAAAAACGACTCATCCTCTTCAAACTTGCCACCTCCCCCACCCCTCTCTCTGTGATTCCTATCACGTCTGAATACGCCCGAGAATACCAGAAAGCCGCCGCAGAGTACCTGTTATTGTCTAAAAAGACTATTTTGGCGGATGAGATGGGTTTAGGAAAGACTTGCTCAGTCATAACTGCTCTCTCAAAACTAGTCCAGGATTCTATAGAACCCGTGCAAGTCCTCATTGTTACACCAGCTCACTTGAAATTTGTTTGGATTGAAGAATTTGAAAAGTTTGCAGACTATCGTGTAGAGATCGAAATGCATCATAGAACGCAATTGAGGTATTACTTTATCCATCCAGAACTTACCAAGACGGCTATTGTTACTATCATTAATTATGACATCCTTCATTCAAGACTTCCTGATTTAGTCAAGAAGAATTACACCGTGCTTGTATGTGATGAGTCTCATTATTTGAAAACACTTACCACCAAAAGAACCAAGGCAGTAATTGCATTGACGAAGAATATTCAGTCTTTGAAATACATATGGCTTTTGTCAGGGACTCCCACTACCAAGGATGCTATGGATTTATTTAGTCAGCTCAAAATCCTCAATCATCCACTAGCTGAGAATTATATCTACTTTGCAAAGAAATACGCAAACATGAAAGAAGTTGAAAAATTTGGGCGGAAAATAAAAGTTTTTAGTTTTTCAAATGAGGATGAATTACGTTACGAACTTTACTCCTCCTGTATGATCCGCAGAACTAAGGATCAAGTACTTCATGAACTTCCTGAGAAAACCAGACAAATCATAGTACTAGACAGCGATGAAGTTGAGGAATTAATAAACCAAGAAAAAGAAATCCTGAAAACCATAACCGCAAGCGAGGAGGAAATTGATGAAATCCTTACCGATCCAATGAAAATGCCGAAAACAACAATGTTAGCAAGAGTAAGGCAGGAATTAGCATTAAAGAAGATTCCAGTTGTTGTCAATTTCATTGAGGAAGTACTATCCGATCAAAATAAGGTAGTCGTATTTGCATGGCATAGGACGGTTATATACAGCCTAATGGAGGCACTAAAAAAAGTTTATCCTCAATCAATGATTATATCCATCACAGGAGAAGACACCCAGGAGACAAAGGCGAAGGCGATTCAATTATTTCAAAATCATGAAAACCCCCGTATTTTGATTTGTTCTATCGCCGCCGTCAGTACTGGTGTAACCCTAACCGCCGCCTCAACATGTATCTTCATTGAATCGGATTGGATACCCGCCCATATAGTCCAAGCTGAGGATAGACTGCACAGAATCGGACAGAAAAATCCTGTGTTTGTGTACCACTTTACTTTTGATCGTTCAGTAGAAAGTCGTATATTGAAAAAAATGTTTCACAGAAAAGAAAAAATCGAAAAAGTTTTGGAGGCCAAACATGTATAGACTGCATGAACTGGATGAAATGTTGAATTCACCATTTACACACGAACTTCTTAATCTTATCGAGAAATATCAAGATGACCCTACCATTATTGACTCTCTGATTATTGCGATCGAAATGCTCCTTGCAGAAAAGGATGAACGCACCGCTAGAAAAATCCGCCAGTTTGCATTCTATACCTCATCCGAAAAAGTGCATTGAGGATCAGACAATTTGTCTGATCGTCCTACTACCACTGCTACCTCCTCCTGTGATTCCTTACACCCCCTTCTTGTGTTTCTAAAACAAACCAATCTCTTTGGAAGTGTAATAAGTATATAGAAAGGCATCAGTTTGATGCCTTATTAACTCAAGGAGGTTTAACATGAACTATTTAACAGAAACCAAAACAGATTTTGTAGAAGAAACAACCAAAAACTCAGAAACTCAAATGGATGTAACCCTTTCGTTGCTTTTTACTGCTGTAGAAAGGAACATGAATGTAGAAACCATTGAAAAATTACTTAACATGAGAGAAACACTTAGAAAGGAACATGCAAGGCAGGAATTTATTAAAGCACTTACTAATTTCCAAGCCGAAGTACCTGAGATAACAAAAGATCAAGCAGTTTTTAACAAAGATGGAACCATTAGATATCGCTATGCATCACTCGACAAGATTATTTCAACAATTAAACCATACCTAGCAAAAAACGGTTTATCCTATCGATTTGAAACATCCTTTGAGGGTAATGCTATTACTATCCACTGCATTATCCAACATGTTTTAGGTCACTCAGAAGTTACCTCTTTCAAAATACCCATTGATTCAAGTACCCACATGAGTGAAATCCAGAGATTTGGATCGACTATAACATACGCAAGACGGTATAGTCTTTGCCTCGCACTCGGTTTAGTCACAGATGAGGATACAGATGCAAACATCGAAACCACCACTGAAAAAGAAAACACAGAGGAGAAAGAAATTACAGAGGAAGAGAAAGCAACAGAAAAACAATTAAATGCTATCTTTGCTCTTTTAAAGAACAAAACAAGAGAGGAGAGACTTCAAATAGTATCAAGTATTCTAGGAAGAGAAATAACAACAAGCAAAGAATTAACCAAGAAAGAGGCATCAAAAATTATAGACACCCTCAAAAACGATGGATTGGAACCATTCTAAACGGGAGGGACTTACCCTCCTCCTCACCACTTCAATCAGACAATTTGTCTGATCCCCTCCCTGTGATTCCTTAACCCATGCTTGGGAGTAATACATATACATGAATGATTTGACAAAAGTTGACCCTTTAGTTTACTCTCTCTTGCAACAGCAAGATGAGAGTAACATGAAGGGAAGTATTGAAACTAAAGAGAAATGTCCTATCTGTAAAGGGAAATTCAAGCATATCAAGCGTTTAGGATATATTTGTGAATCTTGCAAAACCACACCAAGAAGGTTTTATATCTATCTACACCACCGAGGGAAAAGATACCGCATCTATTCCACACCCCAAGGAACCGTCCTAGACAGTTATCAAATCGCTCAAGCTACCTTACTTCGGATCAATGAGGAAATCAAAAACCATACCTTTGATCCAAGTAAGTATATCAAATCAGAACTGAAAAAATTCTTCATATCCAACCTTATCTCCGAATACTTCGAGAAGAAAAAACAAACCATAGCACCATCTTATCTATCTACCTTCAAAAAACACATAGAAACCATCAAAAACTTCTTTACCACCAAGGATGTAAGAGAAATCAGAAAAATTGACCTTGAAAATTTCAAAACCTACCTTGAAAGTCTTAAACTAAACCCCAAAACCGTGAAAAATTACCTTGATACCCTCAAAGCCTTCCTAAACTATTGCAAATCCACCCTTGAAATCATCCCTACCTTACCTTCCTTTCCTGTGATTGAAAAACCCCAACCACAAATACGATGCATAGACGCAGAAACACAGAGATGGATTCTCGAAAATACACCACCAGATGATAGACCTATTATCACATTCCTTATGCTTTCAGGTTGTAGACCCGCAGAGGCTAGGGCTCTGAAAATCAAAGACATAAACCTCAAAGAAAACTACATTACCATCTCATCCAGCTTCTCAAAGAATGTTTTAAGACCAAAAAGAAAAGGCAAAAACGCCCCCTCTGTGATTATCCCTATCCACCCTGAACTGAGACCCATCCTTGAATCCTGTATGAAAAACAAAACCCCAGATGCCTTTGTTTTCATTAATCCAAGAACAAGAAAACCATACAGCCAAGACTCCCTCACAAGACTCTGGAACAAAATCAGAAAAACCCTTAACCTACCCGAAAACCTTAGACTTTATGATGTTACCCGCCATTCCTTTGCAACTAACTTGATCCGCCAAGGAGTCACTATCTCAAAAGTTTCAAAACTCCTCGGCCACACCAACATCCTTACAACCCAAAAATACACCCACATTGAGGCCATAGATTTATACCAGGATATCGCAAAAATTTCCCTATTCCAAAATCACGGAGAGAAAACAAGAAAACACCAAAAATAACTCCGGGGGAAGTCTGGGGGAAGTCTTTTAACCACTTTTCCAAAACCAAAACCTTTAAAAATCAATGACTTACAATCTTTTACATGCGGGTTCAAATCCCGCCTTCGGCATTAAATTTGTCTTAAAAATCAATAACTTACAAAACCATAAAATCCATCCAAGGGAAATTACTGCAAAGTACTGCTAAAATCGACAAAATCTATCAAGTTATAAATTATTTATCGGAAAAAACAATTTTACATATTGGAAATACTTAAGTAAAATATTTACAACTCAAAATTTCTGGAGGATTCTATGGAAAGTTTTAAAAACTTTTTTGGCACACGGCAAGGAATTATCTTTGTTGGTTTAGTTATTGGTGTTATTGCTCCTTTGCTTCAGAGTCTTGGTAATCCTGGAAATATGGGTATATGTGTTGCTTGTATGGAAAGAGATATTGCTGGTGCCTTAGGACTTCATAGAGCTTCGCTTGTTCAGTATATGAGACCTGAGATAATTGGATTAGTACTTGGAGCATTTCTTTCTTCATTAATATTTAGTGAGTATAAACCCCGTGGAGGCTCTGCTACATTTATAAGATTCATTTTAGGTATTTTTGCAATGATTGGTGCATTGGTATTCTTAGGCTGTCCATGGAGAACTATTCTTAGGCTTGCAGGAGGAGATGGAAATGCTCTCTTTGGTTTGCTTGGACTTGTCTTTGGTATATGGGTTGGAACGAGATTTCTAAAGGCTGGATACTCCCTTGGAAGAACTCAACCAGCTCCATCAAAGGCAGTAGGAGCTGCCTTTCCCCTTTTAATGTTTGGATTTCTTATTCTTCTTCTTATTGATCCTCAACCAGAGGGAGAAAATAGAGGAATGTTACTTTTCTACAGCTTAAAAGGTCCAGGTTCTCAACATGCACCTTTAATTGTCTCACTCAGCGCTGGATTATTAATAGGTTTTCTTGCCCAAAGAAGTAGATTCTGCACAATGGGAGCTTTTAGAGACTTAATACTTTTTAAACAGACTCATCTATTTTTAGGAGTTTTAGCCTTTTTTGTTTCAGCCTTCGTAACAAATCTAATTCTTGGTCAATTTCATGCAGGGTTTGAAAAACAACCCATTGCTCATACAATGCAGATCTGGAACTTTCTTGGAATGACACTGGCAGGATTAGCCTTTACCTTAGCTGGTGGATGTCCTGGTAGACAGCTTTTTATGGCAGCAGAAGGGGATACAGATGCTGCTATTTTTGCCTCTGGTATGATCATTGGAGCTGCAGTGGCACATAACTTTGGATTGGCAAGTTCACCAGCTGGAATAGGTCCTAATGGTGCAATAGCTACCATAATAGGTCTAATAGTATGTTTAATAATTGGATTTACAATGAGAAGGAGGTAAAAAATGCCTGAAATTGTTGATGCAAGAGGACTTTCATGTCCTGAGCCTGTACTTTTGACCTTTGAAAAGATGAAAAAACTCGGTAAAGGTGAAATAGAGATTCTTGTTGATACAGATACTTCAAGGGAAAATGTATCTCGTGCAGCTCAATCAATGGGATGGCAAATTAGTAGTGTGGAAAAGGAAGAGGGATACTACAAAGTTAAAATAGTGAAAGATTAATTATCATGCTAAAAAGTCTCAGGGGTAGCTAAATGAAGTTTCTTAAAAAATTATTTAAAAATGAAAAAAAGAATTCATCAGATAAAGGAATTCTTATCTTTGAAAACACCTCAG
Source organism: Thermodesulfovibrio sp. (assembly GCA_039630505.1). Lineage (GTDB taxonomy): Bacteria > Nitrospirota > Thermodesulfovibrionia > Thermodesulfovibrionales > Thermodesulfovibrionaceae > Thermodesulfovibrio. The sequence continues at coordinate 26,172 of JBCNUV010000010.1, read as the reverse complement.
AAGTAATAAGAGCAGAAGACATCCTTAAAAAACATGGATATAATATTAAAGTTGTAGGACCACCTCCTCAAGTAAGAAAAGGCTGTGATCTTGCCATAGAGTTTCCAATTGTTGAAACAGTGGGAATTTTAAATATACTAAGAGATAATAAATTATCCCCTGTTGAGTACATGCCCTCAGATGATAAAAATTTAAAGCCTGTTGATCTATTCCATGTAAAGGACTTTGGTAGGTATATAATGGTAAGGGCAGCTAATATGAAGATAACTGTTCACAAAGGAAGTTTAAGAATTGTAAATGTCTCTGGTGGAGGTTGCCCTGATGTACCCTATTTAGCTGCTATGTTAATTGGTAAAAATATCAATGAAGCACCTCCTCCCAATAAATTTGGGCATACTCTCTGTGGATATGCTCTTCAGTTAGCCTATGATAAAATAAAAGAACTATGCTTGCGATCATAGGAACTGTTCCGGAAGAAGATTTTCCAATTACCTTTGGAAAAAGCTATTGGGAAAATGATTTTTTAGTTGTTGATGATAAAAAAATTCCTATTCAAAGAGGAACCACAGCTCTTATTGCATCTGCATGTAAGATACTTGAGTTTTTAAATAAAGATTTTCCCTATGTTTATCTTGTAGGAGACACGGGAAAAGGAATAGGTAGTAGAAAACTCTATGAATATTTTGTTAAAGACATTGAAAAAAGAAGTTTTCAAACACTTACCTTTCATTATCTTATGCCTGATGCTGACTGGTGTAATAAAATTCTTTTTGCCATTGAGCAACTAAAGAAACGTCCCTTTTTGATTGCCGATGCAGGCTTTATGTATGCAGCAAAGATGAGTGGAAATGCCAAATATTTTGATCTTTTTACACCAGACCCAGGAGAGCTTGCTTTTTTAGCTGATGAAGAAGCTCCTCATCCTTTTTATACAAGGGGATTTTTACTTCAAGAGGAAAACAAAGTGGAAGAGCTTATTAATAGAGCCTATGAACACGAAAATGCACCAAAATATCTTATTGTAAAGGGAAAAGCAGACTACATCGTAAAGGAGGGAAAAGTTATAGAAACAGTGTCAGAACCTGTTATAGAAGCACTTGAACCTATTGGAGGCACAGGTGACACCATAACAGGCATTGTATCTGCATTGATTGATTCAGGTTATGAGGCTGAGAAAGCCTGTATATTTGCATCAAAGATTAACAGAATTGCTGGAGAGCTTGCAAAACCTGATCCTTCAACTCAGATATCCGAAATTATAAAACTAATCCCACAAGCAGCAAGAATAATTCTTAATTAGATTTCATATATGCTCTTACTCTCTCAATTGCTTCTGAAGCTTGAGGATCGCCTAAATGATATAGCTTTTCATATAGTGTTAAAGCTTCTTTGTATTCCCTCTTTTTTTCCTTTAGAAGGGCAAGATTATAAAGGGCAGTTTTATTTTCAGGAAAGATGGAGATAACCTTTTTAAAGCATTCTTCTGCCTTGGTTAGATTTCCCATCTTAGCATTAATTACACCATAGTTAATTAAAACCGCTACACTATCTGGACTTTCCTGTAAAGCCATCTCGGCATAGTAAAATGCTTCCTTAAGATTACCAACTAAAAGATAAAGCGTGGCAATTTTATTTAGAACTTTAGAATCTCTTTTTCCTGTAATTTTAAGATATTCTTTATACTCCGAGATTGCTTCACCATACTTTCCTCTTGCCTCTAAATCTTGAGCCCTATAAAGAAAGTCAGCTGCCTTAGCCATTTCTGTATTAAACTGCTCAAAGGGAATGTCAGAGGAGTTACTTAGTTTTTTTTCCTTAGGGATTTGTTTTAAAGCCTTTTCTTGATTTGAAGGCATTCGTTTTTCCATAGGTTTTGTTATATTTTGTTGAGAGGTTTCTACAGGTTTTATCTTAGGAGGCTCAGGCTCTGAGGATTTTTTTTGTTCAGGTATTTGTTCTACCTTAATCTGAGGAGGTTCTTTTTCCTCTGCTTTTTCAAGCTTTGCCATTAAATCTTTTTGGATAGATTTATTTGAACTTTTTAATTCGGGTATTAAATATTGATTATAGACAAAGACAGTAACAAAGCCTAAAGCCACAATTAATGCTGATATACCTATTAAAAGTAGAGTTTTCTTTGAAAATTTCTCTGCCTTTATAACTCTTAAAAGTCCCGGTGGTATATTTTTCTTGGTTTTGAATAACATTTAAATCCTTAATTTCTAATTAGCAGTGCAATTGTTACCTGTACAGGATACATTGACTATACAATTTCCGTTAGAATCAAGAGTTTGCATCGTACCTTGCAATAAAATATTATCCCAACACCAAAAATTTTTACGTATAACCAAAGTGCTTCCTCCACTTAAGCCTGTAATATTACTACTTCCTCCATTGTCTAAGTTTATACATGTGCCTGAATCAATTCTAAAAGATTTTTCATTTCCTTGATTAAAGATGCTAAGAGAATATGAACTACATCCACCACCTCCGCCTCCTCCACCACCTCCTCCTGAAGTACCACAATCGGGATCATTCACTGTTATAGAGAAAGCTTTATAGGCAGGCTGACTACAGCCATCCTCAAGTTTAACAACAAAATTTGATATATAGGTAGAGTCACAACCTGTGGTAGGATCAGTAATTGTTCCTGAGATTATTCCAGTTGTTGAAAGGTTTAAACCACTTGGCAAGTTTCCACTATATAAACTCCATGTATAACTACTTTTTCCTCCTGCCCCTAAAAGTGAAACCGTATAAGTAGCGCCCATATATCCTGAAGGTAATGTTTCTGTTATTATCTTTAAAGGCTGAGGGTTAACAGGGATCGTGCCTGTATAAGTTTGAGATGGTGAACCAGCTGAATCATTTACTGTAGCATTTATGTTTATGGAAGCAGTACAGGTTGTAAGTTCTCCTGTATTTGGAGGCAAGTCATTTATATTTATCTTTCCTGATATTAGACCTGTTGGAGAAATTGTTAAGCCATAACCAGCTTGGCCACTCCATGTATAGGGTGGTTTTCCTCCAATTGCTTGCAATGAATATGAATAAAAGGAATCCTCCTGTCCTTCGGGCAATGTAGTTGGTGATACTATTGTGAGAGGTTGAGGGCATCCTCTTAATGTTCTTATTTCATCAAGAGAGACATAGGCAATAACATCATCATAATAATACTTAGGATTATTTGTTGTATAAGTGCAGGGAGTATTATAGGGCATACCCTGTTGCCTTGCATAAAAGGGAGAAGAGTTGCCAGTGCAACTTCCCTCTCCATCTTCACCTGTGCTATAAACTATAAAGGCAATATTGGATTTCGTAAGATACACTGAGCAATTTATATCTTTACATTCATATACTTGCATTGAAGTTGTATTTTTACCACATATGTCACCAGATGTAAGTTCAGAAGCTGCAAAATATTTTAGCTCTCTTGCCCATGCATCAAACTTTTTTGCTCCTGCATGATCTAAATCTGCTGGTAAATAACCATTCTTAACTGCAAATCCCAACACAGCCTCCTTTGCTCCTTTTACAGTTTCTCTTGTTTCTGTAAGTTTTGCTCTCTTTGTAAGAGGGCCAATAAGACTTGCACCAAGCCCAACAAGTAAGCCAATTACTATAAGAATAATAGCAAGCTCTACAAGAGTAAATCCTTGATTTTTTATGCGAGTTAACATAAATTTTTATAAAATAAAAATATTCCTTTTTTCAAGAAATTTTTAGACAGAAAAGGAAAAATTTTTCGCTCAATTATTTAGAAAATTTAGATAAAGATTTAGTCCTAAAAAAATTGTTATAATATGCCTATGCTTCAATCTATAAAGTGGGAAAACAATACTGTTTATATACTTGACCAGAGACTCTTACCAGATAAGATTGAATACATAAAGTGCACAAACTATGAACAAATTGCAAAAGCAATTGAAAATCTCTCAATTAGGGGTGCACCTGCAATAGGAATAGCAGCAGCCTATGCTGTAGCAATTGCCACATTGAATTTAAATGTATCATTCTCTGAAAGGCTTCTTTCAGAGCTAAATCCTGTTTTTCAAAGACTTATAAATACAAGACCTACTGCTGTAAATATAAAATGGGCTATTGATAGAATGAAAAATTTAATTAAAAACAATATCTCTCTTTCAGTTTCAGAACTCAAAGATAAAATTATAAAAGAGGCAATAAAAATCCACGAAGAAGACATAGAGACAAACAAAAAAATCGGTAAGTATGCTTTGCAATTTTTTAAAGAAGGATGCACTGTTATCACTTACTGCAATGCTGGAGCACTGGCAACAGGAGGATATGGAACAGCCACTGCACCAATGTATCTTGCAAAAGAAAAAGGAATTAAATTCAAAGTAATTGCCTGTGAGACAAGACCAGTCTTGCAAGGTGCTCGTATTACAGCCTTTGAACTAATGCAGGCAGGTATTGATGTTACATTAATATGTGACAATACTGCAGGAGCATTACTCAGAAAGGGAATTATTGATTTTGCCATTGTTGGAACAGACAGAACTGTAAGAAATGGTGATGTAGCAAATAAGATTGGAACCTATAGTCTTTCGGTTTTATGTAAAGAAAACAATGTTCCCTTCTATGTTGCAGCACCTACTTCAAGCATTGATTTAACCATTCCTTCAGGAGATATGATTCCCATTGAAGAAAGAGGTTTTGAAGAAGTCACAAAAATAAAGGGTATTAATATTGCTCCCGAGGGAGTCAAAGTAATAAATATTGCCTTTGATGTTACACCTGCAAAATATGTAACAGCTATAATCACTGAAAGAGGCATTTTTAAACCTTCAGAGATAAAGGATATAGATACAACAAAAAATGAGAATTAAAGAAGTGAATTTTCAAGATATATTTAAAAAATATGAAGATGAGTTAATAGAAGTAGAAAAAGAGCTAAGGAATATATTCAATTCTGATGCAGCGCTTATCCCCACAATCGGAGCATATATTATAAACTCAGGAGGCAAACGAATTCGTCCATTATTTTTACTTGTAAGCTCAGATCTTGCTGGCTATAAAGGATACAAAAGAGTTATTATGGCTGCAGTCATTGAGGCACTCCATACAGCAAGTCTCTTACATGATGATGTAGTTGATGAAGCAGAGATAAGAAGGGGCAAAGCATCGGCAAACAAAATATGGGGTAATCAAATTGCAGTGTTACTTGGTGATTATCTTTATGCAAGGGCATTACACATTTCTGTTGCACAGGAAAGTCTTCCCATAATGGAGGCTTTATCTTGGGCAACATCTCAAATGGCTGAAGGAGAAATTCTTCAGCTTATGAAGGCAGGAGATCCTTCAATAACTTTCGATGAATATATAAAGATCATAACAGGAAAAACAGCAGGTTTAATTAGAGCTTCTTGCAGAATTGCTGGAATTTTAGGAGAGCTTCCAGAAGAAAAAATACAGGCTTTAACAGATTTTGGACATAATATCGGTGTTGCTTTTCAAATGAAAGATGATATTCTTGACTATGTGGCAGACCAAAATGAACTTGGTAAAAAACTTGGTAAAGATTTAATGGAAGGTAAGATCACTCTTCCATTAATTGAGTTAATTAAAAAGGCTAAAGAGAAAGAAGAAATCATTAAAATAATAAAGTCTGATAACCTCTCAGAAGAAAGTCTTGATAAGATCTTACAACATCTAAAAAAATACAACTGTATTGAGTCATCCATGAAAATAGTAAAACAGTATGTAGACAGAGCAAAAAAAGCCCTTGAAATATTTCCAGACTCAGATGCTAAACAAAATCTTTTCAGAATCGCTGACTATATTCTTTTTAGGAGTAAGTAATGGCACTTATTTTGGTAACAAATGATGATGGTTTTTTCTCAAAAGGAATTCAGTATTTGGCAGAGATTTTAAAGGAACTTGGTGAAGTATACATTGTTGCACCAGACAGAGACCGGTCGGCAGTAAGCCATGCTCTTACTATGCATAGACCTTTACGAGTAGATTTGATTAGAGAAAACTGCTACAGTGTAAATGGTACTCCCACAGATTGTGTTGCTCTGGGAGTTAAAAAGCTTCTACCAAGAGAACCTGATCTTATTGTATCAGGTATAAACAAAGGTGCCAATCTTGGTGAAGATATTACATACTCTGGTACTGTATCAGCAGCAATTGAAGGAACTATTCTTGGAGTGCCATCCTTTGCTATATCTCTTGTTGGAGAAAGACCCTTTAAGTATGAAACAGCTGGCTATTATGCGATCAAAATTGCAAAGTTTATTCTTGAAAAGGGACTGCCTCCGGATACACTTTTAAATGTTAATGTACCTAATAAAAATCTATCAGAAATTAGAGGAATGAAGATAACAAAACAAGGAAAGAGATCTTATGAAAACTCAATCCATGAGATTTTCTCTCCTTGGGGAGAAAAACAATACTGGATTGGAGGAGGAGTGGTTTCATGGCAAAAAATGGACGGAACAGATATTCAGGCAATAATGGAAAACTTTATATCTGTAACTCCGCTTCATATTGATTTAACAAACTATCAAGCATTAGAGTACCTGAGAAAAAATGGCATTGAAGAATAACTATGATGTTATCATAGTTGGTGCTGGGCCTGCAGGGATATTTACAGCCTTAGAAATAGTAAATAATTCTTCCTTAGAAGTCTTAATCATTGAAAAAGGAAAAGACATTGAAAAAAGATTCTGCCCAATGGAACAAACCAAGAAGTGTCTGCACTGCAGTGTCTGTGATACTTTAAGTGGATGGGGTGGTGCAGGTGCTTTCAGTGATGGAAAACTAAACTTATCTCCACGGATAGGTGGTTTTTTGGATAAGTATATTCAAACGGACAAATTAGTAGAGCTTATTGATTATGTAGATAAAATCTACCTTAAATATGGCGCTCCAGAAAAGCTTTATGAACCTCACTCTCAAGTAGTTGAAAAAATAAGAAATCAAGCTATAAAAAATGGACTTTTGTTTATTCCATCAAGAATAAGACACATTGGAACAGAAAGATGTTCACAGGTACTTAAGAATTTAAGAGATGATCTATCAAAAAAGGTTAGTATACTTTTTAATGTATCAGCAGAAAGGATTATTGTCAACAAAGGCAAAGTCTCAGCAGTAGAACTTAAAGACAAAAGAAGATTTTATGCAAAATACATTGTTATAGCTCCTGGAAGAGCTGGAAGTAGTTGGTTAAATAAAGAAGCAAAAAGACTTAAATTGACTACAGAACTTAATCCTGTTGACATAGGTGTACGGGTGGAAGTTGCAGCAACAGTCTGTGAACAGCTTACCAAAGTTTGCTATGAACCAAAGTTTATTTATTACTCAAAAACCTTTGATGATATGGTAAGAACATTCTGTGTAAATCCCTATGGAGAAGTTGTAAGAGAAAATATAAATGGAATATGGACTGTAAATGGCCATAGTTACCATGACAGAAAAACAAATAACACAAATTTTGCTATTCTTTCAAGTACTTATTTTACAGAACCATTTCGTGAACCAATTCTTTATGGGCAAAGTATTGCAAAACTTGCAAACTATCTTGGACAAGGAGTTTTAATACAAAGACTTGGAGATCTAAAAAAAGGTAGAAGATCAACTGAAGAAAGAATCGTGAGAAATCCTATTCAACCAACACTAAAAGATGCCACTCCAGGAGATCTTAGTTTTGTTTTACCATATCGGTATCTTGTCAATATTGTTGAAATGATTGAAGTTCTTGATAAAGTAATGCCAGGAATTAACTCTAATCATACTCTTCTTTATGGAGTTGAGGTTAAGCTTTACAGTATGAGACTTAAACTTACCAAAAATTTAGAGACAGAAATAGAAAATCTCTTTGCAGCAGGAGATGGAGCAGGAGTAAGTAGAGGATTGATTCAAGCTTCTGTATCTGGTATTCTTATAGCAAGAGAAATACTAAAGAGGGAATTAAAGTGATTGATAAATATAAAAAACTAAGAGAATGGATGGTGGATACTCAAATTGTTGAAAGAGGTATAAAAGATGAAAGAGTTATTGAAGTAATGAAAAAAATACCAAGACATCTCTTTGTTCCAGAAAATATTATTAATGATGCCTATGATGATAGAGCGCTTCCAATTGGCTATGGTCAGACAATCTCCCAACCATATATTGTTGCGTTAATGACAGAGCTTCTTGAACTTAAAGGCGATGAAAAGGTTCTTGAGATAGGAACAGGTTCTGGATATCAAGCAGCTATTCTTGCTGAACTTGTAAAGGAGGTTCACACAGTTGAAAGAATAGAGGCTCTTGCAAGGGAAGCAGAGAAAAGATTTGAAAAACTCGGAATAAGAAATATAAAAGTTTATATAAAAGATGGCACAGAGGGTATACCAGAAGAGGCACCTTTTGATAGAATAATAATAACAGCAGCCACTCCTCAGATTCCTGAACCATTGATTGAACAACTGAAAGATGGAGGAATTATTGTTGCTCCTGTTGGTGAAAGATACTCTCAGTATATGGTTAAGGCAGTTAAGAAAGGTAAAGATCTTGAAAAAAAATATATCATTCCTGTAGCCTTTGTTCCATTAATCGGTAAGTATGGATGGAAGGACAATTAAGTAGCAATATGAAGGTAGTAATAGTAGGAATTGGAGCTGTAGGATTTTTTCTTTGCAAATATTTTATAGAAAATACTGACTTCAAAATAAAATGTGTTGACAAAAGCATAAGAAACTTAAGAAGACTAAAACAGTTTACAACTTCTACAAGAATCTCTCTACATAGAATTGGACTGAATAATAGTTCATCCTTAGAAAAATTAATAAAGGATGCTGATTTATTGATTAATGCAGCAACTCCTTCAATCAACAAAAAACTTATTGAAATTTGCCTAAAGAACTCTGTTAATTATCAGGATCTTGCCTCAGAGCTTGAAGATTTTATAAATCCTGAACAACTACAATTTTCTGAGAATTTTAAACAAAAAGGACTTGTTGCTCTAATAAACACAGGGATAAGTCCTGGATTGACAAACCTTATTGCTGGAGAAATTGCCTCAAGATTTGAAGCTGTAGAAACCATTAAAATTAGAGTATTTGAAGATCAAAGACCTCCAGGGACAATATGGTCATGGTCTCCTAAGTTACTTTTAAGCGACATTCTTTCTCCGCCTTTTGTGTATAAAAAAGGAAAATATATTTCTTTAGAACCCTTTGGTGAACCAGAGTATTATGAGTATCCTGAACCAATAGGTAGAAAAAGAGCTTATCTTGTTTATGCAGATGAAGTTTCAACCCTACCTAAATTTATAAAGGTAAAAAATGTAAATCTTAAAGCTGCAGGCTCTGATATAGAGTTCTTAATGGCTCTTTATAATATGGGTCTTTTAAGTAATACTCCACTTAAAATCAATGGTGTTATGGTATCACCATATGAAGTCCTATCAAAGATAGCAAAGAGAGTTGCCTCCATAAGAGAAATAATTCAAAAGGTCAAAGAAGGCTTACTTGAAGAGGCTATTTTTGGAATAGTGGTAGAAGTAATAGGTAAAAAAGATGGTGTAAATAAAAAGATAAGAGGACATATTGTCTTTCCATCAATTAAAGAGCTTATAAAAATTGCTCCTGGTTCAACTCATGTATCTTATCCCACAGCTTTAGTAGCAGGTATCATGGCAAAATTCATTAAAAAAATTCAAACAGTTCAACAAGGAGTTTTTCCTCCAGAAGCCTTACATAGAAGTATAAGAAAAAGAGTTCTTTCTGAGTTAAAAAAAGAAGGATTCAATGTGGTTTTTGAAGAAATAATCAAAAAAAAGACTAATCCAAAATAGTCTTAGGAGGAGTTTAATGAAAATTATTGTCTGCGTTAAGCAAGTTCCACATGTATCTGAAGTAAAAATTGATCCGAAGACGAATACCTTAATTAGAGAAGGAATTCCAAGCATTATGAATCCCTATGATTTACATGCTATTGAAGCAGGCTTACAGATAAGAGAAAAAATGGGAGGAAAGGTTATAGCAATAACAATGGGACCACCTCAAGCAGAGGAAGTTTTAAGAGAGGCGATATCTATGGGAGTTGATGAGACAGTTTTACTTACAGATCGTCGTTTTGCAGGTGCAGATACATGGGCAACAGCCTACACTCTCTCTAAAGCTATTAGAAAAATTGGATTTGATCTAATAATTTGTGGAAAGCAAGCAATAGATGGAGACACTGCTCAGGTAGGACCAGAGTTAGCTGAGTTTTTAGATATACCTCATGTATCCTATGTAAGAAAGATTGAATCAGTAAGTGACTCTGAATTAATTGTTGAGAGACTTATGGATGACTGCTATGAAAAGATAGCATTAAGCCTTCCAGGTCTTATCACAGTCGTAAAAGAGCTTAATACTCCAAGACCTCCTTCAATACGTGGAAAGATAGCTGCAAAAAAGGCCGTAATTCCAAGATGGAACATGGAAGACATAGAAGCAGAAGAGGAAAATGTAGGACTTAAAGGCTCTCCTACTATGGTAAAAAATATATTTGCACCTCCTCCAAGAGGTGAAAGAATGTTTATTGAAGGAACGCCTGAACAGCAGGTTGAAACTTTAATAAAAGAACTAAGGAGGCTTGGATGTTTATAAAAATTGAGATAGAAAAATGCACAGGATGTGGAAGTTGTATAAATGCTTGTCCTTTTGGAGCAATTGAAATAAAAGATTATAAAGCATTCATAACAGAGGCATGCACACTCTGTGGAGCCTGTATTGAATCATGTCCAGAAGCTGCAATTATTGATGAGAGACAAAAAATTCAACAAAAAGAAAAAGGAAAAGAATACAGTGGTGTATGGATTTTTGCTGAACAGTCAAATGGAAAGATAGCCTCAGTCTCATATGAACTTCTTGGAGTAGGAAGAAAACTTGCAGCAGAACTTAATTCAGAAGTTTCTGCAGTACTTTTTGGTCCTTCAGATGAGGTAGAAGAGCTTATAAAATGGGGAGCTGATAAAGTTTATCATGTAAACTCTGAGGAGTATCGCTTTCTTGATGATGAACTTTATGCAGAAACCCTCATAAATTTAATTAACGAGCATAAACCAGAGATACTTCTTGCAGGAGCCACTTCAGTAGGAAGATCCTTTATTCCAAGAGTAGCAGCAAGACTAAGAGTAGGACTTACTGCAGACTGTACAGGATTGGAAATTGACAAGGAAACTGGAAATCTTCTTCAGATTCGTCCTGCCTTTGGTGGAAACATAATGGCAACTATAGTGTCTCCTACAAGTAGGCCTCAGATAGCCACTGTGAGACCAAGAGTAATGAAAAGAGGAGAGTACTTGCCAGAAAAAACAGGTCAGATAATTCTTGTTCCTCCTTTAAAGCCTAAGGGAAGAGTAAGAATACTGCAGAGAATTGAGGATGTATCATTCTGCAAAATAAATCTTCAAGATGCAAAAGTTATAGTAAGCGGTGGAAGAGGAGTTGGTTCTGCAGAGGGTTTCAAAATGCTCTGGGAACTTGCCTCATTGCTTGGAGGAACAGTGGGTGCATCTCGTGCTGCTGTTGATGAAGGATGGATACCCTATGCACATCAGGTTGGGCAGACTGGCAAAACCGTATCTCCTAAACTTTATATTGCCTGTGGAATCTCAGGAGCGGTTCAACATCTTGTTGGAATGCAGTCAAGTGATATAATTGTAGCAATAAATAAAGATCCAAATGCTCCAATCTTTAATATTGCCACCTATGGTATTGTAGGTGATTTAAAAGTAATTGTTCCTCTTCTTATAAAAAAACTAAAAGAAGGAGTAGGAGAATGATTGCGTTTGTATTTCCAGGACAAGGTTCCCAATATGTAGGAATGGGTAAAACTCTATATGAAAGGCAAAAGGAAGTATTTGAAAAGGCAAGTGATGTTTTGAAATTTGACATAGCTAAGCTTTGTTTTGAAGGTCCTGAAAATGAACTCAATAAAACTGAGAATACTCAGCCAGCTATTGTTACAGTATCCTATGCTTTACTAAAAGAAGTACAATCATTGGAAATTAAACCTTCCTTTTTAGCAGGACACTCCCTTGGAGAATACACTGCTTGTTTGGCAGGCGAAGTTTTTTCCTTTGAAGATGCTTTAAAGATAGTAAGAAAAAGAGGACAACTCATGCAGTCTGCCCAACCTGAAGGAAAGGGTTCTATGGCTGCAGTAATTGGTCTTGATGAGGATACTTTAAAATCAATATGTGAGAGTATTGATAGCTTTTATGTAGATCTTGCAAATCTTAACTGTCCAGGACAGATTGTAATATCTGGAGAAGCTCAAGGAGTTGCTAAAGCCTCAGAAATCGCAAAACAAAAAGGTGCTAAAAGAATAGTTCCTCTTCAAGTAAGTATTCCCTCTCATTGTAAACTTATGAAGGATGCAGCTGAAAAATTCAGTGAATTTCTTAAGGATTTTAAATTCAATGATTCAAAGATACCAATAGTAAATAATGTAGATGCCTCAGAAAGAATTAATGCTCAAGAAATAATGGATGCATTAATTAGACAGCTTTACAGCCCTGTAAGATGGCATGACTGTGTAAAATACATGATTTCTAAGGGAGCAAATACCTTCATAGAGATAGGGCCAGGAAGGATTCTTTCAGGGCTTATAAAGAGAATAGATGGTAATATAAAAACTTTTAATGTAGAAAATTTAGAAGATTTAGAGAAACTTAGGGAGGAGTTAAAATGAGAAAAAAAGTTTCTATTGTTGGTGCAGGAAATGTAGGAGCCACACTCGCTCTATTTATTGCAAATAGTGGACTTGCTGATGTGGTATTATATGACATTGTGGAAGGAATGCCTCAGGGAAAAGCTCTTGATATTCTTCAAAATACGGCAGTTTTAGGTATAAGCTGTAATGTAGTAGGAACAAACAGTTTTGATGAGCTTGCCAATTCTGACATCGTTGTAATAACTGCAGGACTTGCAAGAAAACCTGGAATGAGAAGAAAAGATCTTCTTATTGCAAATTCAGAAATTGTGGCAGGAATAGTAACTCAACTTGCCCCAATATGCCCAGATGCTATCTATATTGTTGTTACCAATCCAATGGATGTCATGGCCTATCTAACCTTTGTTTTATCTGGAGTTACAAGACAGAAAGTCATTGGCATGGGTGGTATACTTGATTCTTCAAGATTTAAGTGTTTTATTGCAATGGAGTTAGGTGTCTCTCCAAAAGACATTGAGACTTTGGTATTAGGAGGACATGGACTTTACATGGTACCACTTATTAGATTTACTACAGTCAAGGGTATACCTTTATCAAATTGGCTTTCAAAAGAAAAAATAGATGCACTTGTTAGAAGAACAAAAGAAGGTGGTGCAGAAATAGTAGCATTACTTAAGACGGGTTCTGCTTATTATGCACCTGCACAGTCTACTTTCGAAATGGTAAAAGCCATTCTACTTGATGAAAAAAGAATGCTTCCATGTTCTGTATATCTACAAGGTGAATATGGAGCACAAGATGTCTTCAATGGAGTCCCAGTTATTCTTGGAAAACAAGGAGTTGAAAAAATAATAGAAATTGACCTTACAGATGAAGAAAAAGAAGCATTTGAAAACTCAACGCAAGAAGTAAAAGCTATGATACAGACTCTCAAGGAGGAAGGTAAGATATGAATGAAAAAACTCTTGTTTTGATTAAACCTGATGCAGTAAGCAAAAATCTTATTGGAGAGATAATATCTCGTTTCGAGAAAAATGGATTACGAATAGCAGCATTAAAAAAAGTTAAGCTATCAAAGGAAAAGGCAAAGGAGTTTTATATTGTTCATAAGGAAAAACCATTTTATGAATCTCTCACTGATTTCATGTCAGAAGGACCTATTGTTGCGATGGTTATTGAAGGAGAAAATGCAATTGAAAGAGTAAGAAAAATAATGGGAGCTACTAATCCAAAAGAAGCAGAAGAAGGAACAATTAGAAAAGATTTCGGAGAAAATATTGAGAGAAATGCTGTTCATGGTTCTGACTCTCAAAACTCAGCATCTTATGAGATTCCATTTTTCTTTTCTCACATAGAGATTTTTTAGTTTTTTATAAAGAGTCGGAGAAATAATCCTCCGACTCTTTATCTTAATCAAAGAATAGAAAGTAGATAACTAAAATAATAAAGAAAAGCAAACCAAATATTTCCGAGATTATAATGAAAAAAACAACTCTTCTTCCTGTTGGACTTAGTTTTAACCAGATTTTATCAAGAATAAACTTCCAAATTCGAGAAGTTATTCTTTTACTTTCACTTATCATCGCATAGTTAATTATGCTTTTAGCCCATAAATTAAGCTCCATAATCTCAGCCTTATTAAGAGCCTCCTGTGCTTCTTCTTCTAAAGTAAAAATAGAGTGTTTATCACTAACTCGTTGTATTCTAAATACAATTCTTCTTTGCTTTTGTCCCTCTAAATCTATTATCATAAGAGAATCTTGGATAAGCTCTAAAACCTTAACAGTATATTGCACTTCTTTATCCTCTCTGTCATAATGAACTTGTGCAAAATAGCTGGATTCTTTATTTATTGGTTTACTAAAATTATGATTTTTTAAATGCCACTGAATATTTAGCCTAAAAAGTAAGTCTAAGTCTGATATAACTTCATACAAAGATTGAGCTGAGACAGGAACTGTAAAAGATAGTCTGTTACTCATCTGATACAGCAAAAAGCACTGGGATTGGTGAGTTTTCAAAAACCTTCTTTGGAAGATAAAAGGAACGGATTCTGTCAAGAAGACTTTTGTATCTTTTTAGACCCATTATTAGTAAATCGTAATCTCCCTCTTTTATTTCCTTCATTATCTCCTCATATGGTAATCCATATCTTAGTTTTGTTTTAACTTTTATATCAAAATCTTTTGCTTTTTCCATAAATTTTTCAAAGGCCTTCAATCCTTCCTCAGTAAGAGCTTTATCAAGATATCTCCTACATTCCTCTCTATTTATAGCATAAATTTCATCAGTGAACTTCTTAGGATAGGCATCTACAACATATAGACAAACCAATTCCACATTAAATTTTTTAGCAAACTCTATACTGAGATCCTCTGCTTTTTGACTATGTTTTTCTCCGTCTGTGCAAAGAATTATTCTTTTCAAAAGATCTTACCTTTTATTTAGTTTTAGATTTAGAAAGGAGAGAGAGTGAAATCTCTCTCCTTAAAGTTTTTTTACTGTTTAATCGTAAATGGACCTGGTCCAATTGCCATTACAAATAAAGCTGCTAAAACCGCTTTTACAGTTGCAGCAACAATACCTATTACAAATGCAGTTCCACCTGCTTTTCTCAAGTCCTCAAAGGCAATGTTAAGTCCTACTCCAGCAAAACCAATTGCCATAAAGATTTTTACAATATCTCTACCTAATAAATCTTTTATTTCACCTGCAAAGACTCCTATCTCATTGAGAGTAACCATAGCAAAAAATCCTAAGATAAATACTGGAAATTTTTCCTTTATTACTTGGATTGTGTTTACAGAAGCTCCAGCTTCACCTGCCTGTCTTGCTGGTCTTACTACATAGTAATAAATACACCAAAGAACAACAATAGGAATAAATCCAATTCTAACGATATTTACTACATTAGCAGTAAGAAGAGCTTCGTGTCCATACCAAGTAGCAGCAGCAACAAGCTGAGCAGTATTAAGTATAGCAGTTCCAACCCATGCTCCGTAGACTGGTTGAGGCATATCTAAGAACTTTCCTATGTATGGGAAAGTAAAGAGAGCCACTGTTCCAAAAAGTAATATTGTACCTATGGCATAGAAAAAGTCTCTTGGCTTTGCATTTACAACAGGAGCAACTGCCACTGCCGCAGATACTCCACATATTCCTACTCCAGCACTCATAAGTCCCATAAGTCCATCATCAGCCTTAGCTTTTCTTCCCCATATTGATATAGCTATAGCAGTTCCCATAACAAATATCACTACCAGTATAAGTCCTATTAATCCAACTCTTAAAACATCAGACCACATGTAATAAGCTCCTAAGATTATAATTCCTGGCTTTATAAAGGGTCGAGCTGCTACAGTACCTGGTTGTAAAAATTTAGGTACTCCAATTGTATTTCTAATTAACATCCCACCAAGCAGCAATACTGCCACATATGTAAACTGAAATTGATGCATTCTCTCACCAAAAACAAACTTACCAGGAATGTCTTTATTTTGAACAATATACTCATAGTCATTCTTTTTTAAGATAAAAGGCTTAGAAGGTTTCTTTTTCTCTAAACCTGCTTCATACTTCTGTAAAGCCTTTTTATATGCCTCCTTCTTTTCATTTACATACTCTTCATAGGTCTTTATAGGTTTTCCCTCTTTAACATCTTTAAGTACCTTTGATGCTTCTCTGTATCCCCTGTGCAAATCTCCTACCACATAGTTGTCATACTGAAGAACTATCCAAGCAAGCAATAGACATACTATAAATCCCCAAAACATCTTAGGCCATTGCCTTACATCTGTTAAATCTATACCTACACTCATCTTTTTCACCTCCTTGCTTTTTAATACTTAAGAACATACAATGCTGAAATAATTTTCTTATCAATAATACCTAACAATACCAATAACACTACTATAGTTGCTATTACTAAAACTGCATAGTCCTCCCTTCTTTCAACTGAAAAGGTCTCACGAGCCCTTTCCTCAAGTTCTGCAGATTTTTTTTCTTGTTGCATATTACCCCCCCTTTCTTTTAGTTTTTTATTTAATTACTGTTACTGGGCAAGGAGCTGCTTCAACTACTCTTGAAGAAACACTTCCATGGAAAAATTTCTTCACACTATGCCTACCATGAGAACCAATCAATATTTCATCTACTTTTTCTTTTTCTGCTACTTCAACTATAACATCTGCTGGTCGTCCTTCTTTGATTAAACTGCTAACTTCTATACCCTGAGATTTAAAACTGTTTACAGCAGAATCCATTATTTTATTTGCTTCCTTAAAAAGAATATCTCTTATAGTATTGCAATCAAGTTCTGTTAAACCTATTGGGCAGAAATCCTCTACAACATATAAGACCAATATCTTTGTGTCCTCTTTTTTTGCTTTCTCAATAGCTTTGCCTATAATCCTCTCCGAGATCTCAGAACCATCAATGCATACTAATATTTTTTTCATATTTTACCTCCTTTGTTTATTTTTCCCTCTCTTTTATAAAAACTATTTATTAAATTATAAATTTTGTGTAAATGATACCACATAATGTAGAAACTTTGCAACATTTTTTATTATAGGAGTTAAAAGATTTTTTTATAGGAATCTGCTTTTTTCAATCTCCTCAATTAAAGTATTGACAAGTTCAGCTTCTCTTACTGTTTTTATTATTTCTCCCTTTGCAAAAACTACTCCCTGTCCCTTTCCTCCAGCAATTCCAAAATCTGCTTCCTTAGCCTCTCCTGGTCCATTTACTGAACATCCCATGATAGCTATCTTTATAGGCTCCTTTATGTGTTTTACTAACTTTTTTACTTGCTTTACCATTTTCATTATATTAATCTCACATCTTCCACAAGTAGGACAACTTATTATCTCAACTCCTACTGGTCTTACTCCTGTTACTCTTAATATCTCATAAGCCACATTTACTTCTACTGTGGGAGACTCTGTAAGAGAGACTCTTATTGTATCACCAATACCTTCAAGAAGAAGTAATCCTATACCAATAGAACTTTTAACAACTCCTTCTGGCATAGCACCTGTTTCTGTGATTCCCACATGAAGAGGATAATCATACTTATTACTAAATAGCCTATAGGCTTCCACTGTTTTCATTACATCCGATGCCTTAAGGGAAACTTTTATATCATGAAAATCAAGCTCTTCCAGTATCTCAATATGTCTTTCTGCTGCTTCAACCATTGCTTCATGAGTTGGCTCTCCATATTTTTCAATTAAATCCTTTGGTAGAGAGCCTGCATTAACTCCTATTCTTATTGGTATTCCTCTGTCCTTCGCAGCAAGTACAACTTCTTTTACTTTCCATTTTGCTCCTATATTTCCAGGATTTATTCTTAATCCATTTACTCCCTGATTTATTGCCTCAAGGGCAAGTTTATAGTTGTAGTGTATGTCTGCAATTATTGGAATTTTAACTCTTTTTTTTATCTCTCCTAAAGCTTTAGCAGCCTCCATATCAGGCACTGCAACTCTTACTATTTCACATCCCACAAGCTCAAGCTGTCTTATCTGTCTTACCGTTGCCCTTATATCTTTTGTGTCTGTTTTTGTCATTGATTGAACACGAATAGGAGCTCCATCTCCGATTGAAACATCACCTACATAGATTCTTCTTGTTTTTTTTCTTTTAATCACTCTTTTTACCTCTTATCTGATTTATATTTGCAATATGTCTTCTGTAGTCAACTGAAAACTCATGGCTTCCATCTCCACGAGCAACAAAGTAAAGATATGAAACTTTTGCAGGATAAAGTGCAGCTAAGATTGATTTTAATCCTGGTGAGGCAATAGGTCCTGGTGGAAGTCCCTTTATTAAATAAGTATTGTAGGGAGACTTGTTTTGTAAATCCTTTTTAGTAACTCCATCTTTATATCTTTTGATACCATAAATAGCTGTAGGATCAGCCTGTAGAGGCATGCCAATTTTTAGTCTATTATGATAAACCGCTGAAATCAAAGGTTTTTCCTCATCTAACTTTGCCTCCTTTTCAATTATTGAAGCAAGAGTAACTACTTCATTTATTGTCCAACCAATTTTTTTTGTTTTTTCTATTAATTTTTCATCATAAACTTCCCAAAACCTCTTTACCATCAGTTTAACGATCTCTTCAAGCTCTAAACCTTTCGGGATGTTATAAGTATCAGGAAAGAGATATCCTTCTAAGGAAGGTGCCTCTATCCTTAGAGATTTGAGAAAATCCTTATTGTACGCAAGCACAAAAAGTTGTTCTTTAAAAGCAGGATTTATATTTCCTAATTTCTCAGCAATCTCGTATAGACTATCACCTTCAATAATTGTAACTGTGTACTCTGTTATCTTTCCCTCAAGAAGTTTTTTAATAACATCAAGAACCGTCATTTCTTTTTTGAATAGATAATATCCAGCTCTTGCTTTTCTTTCAATTCCATAAATTTTTCCTATGATTATGAAAAGAGTTTCATTTCTTATAATGCCTTTTTCTTTAAATATCTTTGCTATAGATGAAAAACTTGCACCCCTTGGAACATAAACCTCAGTATCCTCCTTAATTTTTAAAGGTCTTGTTAGCTCAATGGCGGTGTAGGAGATAAAAAAAAGGATATAAACTAAAAAGACAATAGCAACAGCTTTCCATAATTTCATTATTAAATGTTATCAGATGGAAAAACCAAATATCAAATCTGTGTGGAAAATACTTAAGTTATGTTAAAATTGAGAAATTACAGTGGGAGCTAAGGAATGCTTACAGAAAAAGTTAAAGCTGCTGGTTGAGCTGCAAAAATAGGTCCTGGGGACCTTGAAGAGATACTGAGATATCTTCCTTTGTCAAAAGACCCAAATCTGCTCGTTGGCTCTGAAGACTGGTCTGATGCAGGAATTTATCGTTTAAAAGAAGACCTTGCATTAGTCCAGAGTGTTGACTTTTTTACTCCAATTGTTGACAATCCCTATGATTTTGGACAGATTGCTGTGGCAAATGCATTGAGTGATATATATGCAGTCGGTGCAAAACCTATTTTAGCCTTAAATATTGTTTGTTTTCCTATAAATGAAATGGATAAATCAATTTTAAAGGAGATTTTAAAAGGTGGTGCAGATAAACTAAATGAAGCAGGAGCTTTAACAATAGGGGGTCACAGTATTGATGACCCTGAAATAAAATACGGAATCGCTGCTACAGGAGTTGTTCATCCAGACAATTTTGTTACAAATAAGGGTGCAAAAGTAGGAGATCTTCTCGTTTTAACAAAGCCTATAGGGACAGGGATTCTTTCAACAGCACTTAAAGGAAAACTTCTTGATCCTGATACCACAAAAATTCTTACCCAGACGATGGCTACCCTTAATAAAACAGCATCAGAAGTTATGATGGATGTAGGAGTAAATGCCTGCACAGACATTACTGGTTTTGGACTTTTAGGGCATACACTTGAACTTGCAAGGGCAAGCAAAGTAACGATAAAGCTATGGATAGATAAAGTTCCACTTCTTCCACGTGTCTATGAATTTGCCTCAATGGGCATTGTTCCAGCCGGTGGAAGAAGAAATGTAAATTACTGCTTAAAATTAGTTGAAAGAAATAAAGTAAACCATATAATACTTGATATCATCTCAGATCCTCAAACATCAGGTGGACTTCTCATTTCTGTTTCTTCAGATAAATTAGATAGTTTAATTTCACAATTAAAATTAAAAAATATTCAACCAGCGATTATAGGTGAAATTATTGAAAAAAGTTCAGGCAAAGTGATTTTGATTTGATATAAATTATATAAGAAAATTTTTCAATACTACTTGACAAACAATAAATTTTAATGATAAATTTAGTTAGTTAATATCAATAATACTTAAAAGGAGGTTTTAACCATGGCAAAAAAAGAAACAAAAGATGTAGTAAAAGTAGAACCATCTATTCTTTCTCCTTTTGATGAGATTGAAAGACTCTTTGATGAGATAATGAGAAGGCCTTTTTCTCTCTTTAGATCATTTTTCCCAAGAGTAAGAGAGGAAGTTGAGAGTGTTTATCCAGCAGTGGATATATATGAAGAGGAAGATGATCTTGTTATAAAGGCAGAGCTTCCGGGAATTAATAAAGAAGACATTGAAGTTAAGATTACCGATGACTATATAACTATCTCTGGTGAGAAAAAGAAAGAGGAAAAGGTAGAAAGGAAAGACTACTACAGATATGAGCGTTCCTATGGTTCTTTCTCAAGAACATTCAGGCTTCCTGTTGATGTTCATACAGATAAGGCAAAGGCAAAGTTTGAAAATGGAGTTCTTGAGATAAGAATTCCAAAGACTGAAGAAGCTAAGAAAAAGGAAATAAAACTTAAAATTGAATAAAAAAGCAAAAGGAGGGCTTAAGCCCTCCTTTATTTTTATATGAAAAAACTAATTATTACAGGTTCAACAGGTTTTGTTGGTAGATATGTTGTTAGCGTCGCCTTGCAAAAAGCTTATGAAATTCATTTAATTGTTAGAAATCCTAAAAAGGCAAAATCCCTATTTGGAGAAAGAGTAAAGATATATCAACTTGAAGATTTAACCAATAAAGAGGAATTAAGAAAAATCATAGAAGCTGTAAATCCCCAGTATGTTATCCATCTTATTGGAATTATTCAGGAGAAAAAATCAGATACCTTTGAGAAAGTTCATTATGAGTATTCCAAAGCTCTTTATGAAGTCTTAAAAGATTTTTCTGTGGAAAAAATAATCCATATGAGTGCTCTTGGAGTGGGACAAAAGGCTCCCTCAAAGTATCATATTACAAAGCTTAAAGCTGAAAAGGAACTAATAAATACAGGAATTCCCTATGTAATATTCCGTCCATCATTTATAAATGGTCCTGAACAGCTTCTATTTGTAAAACTAAGAGAAGTTTTAACCAAAATACCTTTTTTAATATTTCCTGATATTAAAAACTACTACTTTCAACCAGTTGATGTAAGAGATGTGGCAGAGTGTTTTATAAAAGCAATTGATTACAGTGGAAATGGAATCTTTGAACTATGTGGAGATGAAAAAGTAACATTGAAAGATATTGTTAATGACTTTGTAAAGAGTATCAATAAAAATGTTATCTTTGTTCCCTTTCCAAAAGGCGTTCTTAAGTTTTTTGCCTCTGAACAGTATAAAATGATGTGGAAGGATAATGTATGTGAAGGCTCTGAGGCTTTGCCAATTGAAGAAATTCTTGGAAGAAAGCCAATACCATATAAAGAACAAATAAAGTATGCTACAATGACTAATCTATAATCTCTACAATAACTTCTTCTCCTTCTGAAATTCCGAGTAGTTCAGAGGGAATATGAACAATTCCTTGGGCTTTAACAAGACTCATTATAAGTCCTGATTTACTTAGTAAAGGAGTTGCCCATAGTTGTCCGTCATGCTCTTTAAGGGATACTCTTATAAAGTCATGCCTTCCAGCCTGAGAGTGAATACTTCTTGATAGCTTTGCTTTTACTGTTTTTTTAAAACTTTTATCAGCAAGGCCCATCATGTGATGAATTACAGGTTTTACAAAAAGCTCAAAGCATATATAAACAGCTACAGGATGTCCTGGTAGTCCAAAAATAGGTTTTCCATTACATACTCCACCAATAATTGGTTTTCCTGGTTTTATTGATACACCATGAAAGACAACTCCAGGCAATCCCATTTCATCAATAATCTTTGCTGTTAAATCCTTTGTTCCTGCTGATGTTCCTCCTGTAATAAGCACTAAATCACTAAGTTCATAGGCTTGAGATACAGCTTCCCTTATCTCATAGTATTCATCCCTAAAAATTCCCATCTTTAGAGGAACTGCACCATTTTCATAGCATAACCCTGCAAGAGTAAATGAGTTTACATCTCTTACCTTACCTAAGGTTACTTTTTCTGTATGGGGTATTATCTCATCTCCTGTAAGAATTATGGAAATGACTGGCTTTTTTATAACCTTAACCTCTTTAATTCCCAATCCTGCAAGTGCACCTATGTCTTGAGGTTTAAGCCTATACCCTGCCTTAATAATCAATTCTCCCTTTTTTGCATCTTCATCAAAGAATATTACATTTTCTCCAGGTGAGACAGCTTTCAAAACCTCAATCAAATCATCTGATATAATGTTTACATGTTCAAGCATTACTACAGCATCTGCTCCTTCAGGAAGCATACCTCCAGTTGAAATTGATGCTACTTCTCCACTTGATAAAGAAAAAGATGGAATAGCTCCCATAGGTATATCACCTTTTACCTTAAGATAGGCTGGTGAGCTTTCCTTTGCACCGAAGGTATCAGATGCTTTTAGGGCAAATCCATCAACAGTTGAACGATTAAAACCTGGAAGATCCTCTGGCGATATAATATCCTCTGCAGTAACTCTTGAGTAAGCCTCCTCAATGGGAATGATCTCAGATGGAAGGCATCTATAGGGAATATGCTCTAAGATAAGCTTTATTGCCTCATCTGGAGATAAATACTTTTTGTCCAGCATGAGATTAATTATACAATATGCTAAAATATTTAGTCATGGCAATTAAGGTTGCTTTACCAGTATTTGAAGGTCCTCTTGATTTGCTTCTTCACTTAATAAAACAAAATAAAGTAGACATATATGATATTCCGATTGCTTTAATTACAAAGCAGTATCTTGAGTATCTTGAGCTCATGCAAGAGCTTGATCTTGAGATTGCCTCTGAGTTTCTCCTTATGGCAGCAACTTTAATATATATAAAATCAAAGATGCTTCTTCCTAAGCAAGAAAAAGAGGAAGAAGAGGAAGATCCAAGAAAGGAACTTGTTGAGCAATTAATTGAGTATGAAAAAATTAAAGAAGTATCACAGATTCTTAAAGAGCGATATCAGTTTTGGTCAAAGGCTTTCTCAAGAAATACATCAAAAGAAGAAGAACTTTTTCTTGAAGAATTAAGCATCTTTGATCTATTCCAAGCCTTCAAAAAAATCCTTGATAGATCAAAACCAAAAATATATATTCCAAAGGAGACTATTAAAGTTGAAGAAAAAATTGATTATCTTTTAAATCAATTGAAAATTAAAAAATCTCTAACCTTTCAAGAACTCTTTAAAGCTGATTCTTCAAGGCTTGAAATTATAGTTACCTTTCTTGCATTATTGGAATTATTAAGGTTAAAGCTTGTGAAAGCCTTTCAAGAGAAGCCCTTTGGTGAAATATTAATATTTTTGGAGGATAAAAATGAAAGTAGGAATTATATCTGATACCCATGACCATATGGATAACATAAGAAAAGCATTAGAAGTCTTTAAAAAAAATGATGTAAAAGTAATTATCCATGCAGGAGATTTTGTTTCTCCCTTTACATGGAGGGTTTTTAAGGAGTTTAATGGAGACTTCTATGGAGTCTTCGGAAATAATGATGGTGACAGAGTGCTTCTTAAAAAAATGTATGGAGAAAGAATTCAGCCTCAGATAAGGGAGTTTGAGATTGAAGGTAAAAAGTTTGCCCTCATGCATGAACCCCACCTACTTGAAGCAGTTGCCCTCTCAGGTAAATTTGATGTAGTAGTATATGGACATATGCATGAAGTTGACATTCGTAAGATAGATAATACATTAATTATAAATCCAGGAGAAGCATGTGGTTGGCTTTATGGAAAGGCAACAGTAGTTGTTCTTGATCTGGATAATCTAAAGCCAGAAATAATATCTCTTTGAATAAAGGAGACAGTCAATTCTTGTTAATCCGTATTTTAAAGCTAAATCTATGGCATGATCAAACTCTTTTCGGGTTATTCTTCTATTTAACTCTGGATATTCATCTGCCTGCCAGCAGGGTCTGTATTGATCCATAATGTTTATATAAGTGTTTTTAGAAATTTCCTCGGCAATAAATTTTACCACTTCCTCTGTTCCTGCTATGTTATTTGGCAAGACAAGATGCCTTACAAGTAAACCTCGTAAAGCTATACCCTCTTCATTTATAATTAAGTCTCCCACCTGTCTATGCATTTCTTTAAGTGCCTGCTTTGCAAAAGAGGGATAATCTTTAACTTTTGAGTATTTTTCTGCTAATGTGTTTTCAGCATACTTAAAATCAGGCATATAAATATCAATTATTCCATCAAGAATTTTCAATGTTTCTATGGATTCATATCCTCCAGTGTTATAAACAATGGGAATTTTAAGTCCCTTTTTCCGAGCAATAAAGAGTGATTTAAGTATCTGTGGAACCTGATGAGTGGGAGTAACAAGATTTATGTTATGACAACCTGAACTTTGAAGAGAAAGCATTATTGAGGCAAGTTCTTCAAAAGAGATTTCTTTACCTTCTCCAAGATGGCTTATTGTCCAGTTTTGACAGTAAATACATGCTAAATTACAAAATCCAAAAAATATTGTTCCTGAGCCATATCTTCCTACCAGAGGAGATTCTTCTCCAAAATGAGGTCCCCAGCTTGATACATAGGGTTTATCAAGAACTTTACACATTCCTCTTTTACCTGAGGTTCTGTCCACACGGCAGTTTCTTGGACAGAGAGTGCAGTTTTTTATTATCTGAAAAGCCTTTTCAATTTTGTCTTCAAATTCTCTCTCAGAAAGCTTTAAATAGGCTGAAATAAAATCCATAATTTTAATTATAATTTAAAGAGAGAGTTTTTCGCATCTAACTTAATAATCTTTTACTGCCTTTTTATATCTTTGAATATTTCTCTGAATGCCTCAACTAAGATTGTTTTTAATAAATCTCTAAGCTCTTTATTTTCTGGATAAAGTGTAACTGCCTCCTCAGCAGACTTTACAGCTTCATTTAAATATTCAAACTGTTTAAAATGTCTTCCAAGACTTAATAAAACATAGGCATCATACTGAAAAACTTGCGGGATGGGAATTCTTTTCTTTTCAGCTTCTGCCCAATCCATGAAGTATCTTAAAAAATCCTGATTTTTTTCAATATCTTTAAGAGCAATTTCAACACCATAAAACATATACATTGGTTTAGCCCAGTTTCTAAGATAGAGATTTTCTTTTGCAGGAATGAGATTTTCTATCTTTGCCTCTTTACCTTCAGAGTATTCTATATACCATATGACAAGCTGATTGTAAGCTATGAAGGTTTTTGAGACAAAAATCACAAAAAGGACAAATAGGAAGGAAAACAAAGCTATTAATATAGTCTTTAATCTTTTCGGTAACTCAAATTTTGTTTTCTCTACAAAATGGGATGATGCAAAGGAAAAAAGGAGTATAAAACAAAACCAATGGGAAACAGAAAGATGCATTGGATACTCAAGCATCATATGAATAAAAAAAGGAGTAAGCAAAGCAGTATAAACACATGTTCGCTGAAAGCCTATTTTTTTAGCAAATCTTAAAAATCCATAAAAAACACATAGGATTCCTAAGATACCAAGAATACCACTTTCAGCAACTATTAAAAAAAACTCATTATGAGGATGATGGGTATACTGGTTTCCTGAGCCTTTGTAGTAATCGGGATTTGATTTCTTTACCTTTGCCTGATAATACATATA
>JBCNUV010000001.1:0-3867 GCA_039630505.1 Thermodesulfovibrio sp. | reverse complement strand
AGACCTTGAGAAGCACTTTGGTATAGGACCTCATACTATATCTTTTCCAAGACTTGAGCCGGCAGCAAATACTCCTTTCGTGCAGGAGAGTCAGTATAAAGTTTCTGATGATGACTTCAAAAAACTCATAGCTGTCTTAAGGGTTTCAGTGCCCTATTCAGGAATGATTCTTACTGCCAGGGAGCCTGCTCACATAAGAAGAGAGATTTTTGCTTCAGGGATGATAACACAGACTGATGCATCCACAAGAATTGGTATAGGAGCTTATTCTGATAGATACACCAAACAAGAACTTGAGCGTCAGCAATTTGAAATTGGAGATCCTCGCAGTCTTGATGAAGTAATCCGTGAACTTGCAGAACTTGGCTACATAACGAGCTTCTGTACAGCAGGATACAGATGTGGACGGACAGGAGACAGAATAATGACATTGCTTAGGACTGGAAAAGAGGCTATTTTCTGCAAACTTAATGCAGTGCTGACCTTCAGGGAATGGCTTGATGATTTTGCTTCTGAGGAGACAAAAAGAATAGGAGAGAAGATCATTCAAAAAGAGCTTGAAGAACTTAAAAGCAGAGTTTCAGAGAAAGTTTATAGTAAGCTTCTTGAGTATTACAGGAGGATAGAGGATGGAGAAAGAGACCTTTATTTCTAAGTCTGAAGGCTTATATTCAGATGATTCTGAACCTAATCCTTCAGATCATTCTGAGTTTCATCACTCAGGTTATTCTGAGCCAAAGTCGAAGAATCAACTTATCCATGAATTGAATAAGATTGCTGATTATGTCAGGGAAAAATATAATGCAAATATCTGGTTTGTTGAAATAATGGGTAAGAGACATTCATACATAGCTGGACATAAAGAGGACTCATTTCTTCCACCTGAAGTTATCTATATTAGTGAAAGGTATGCTGTTGTCTCAAATCAATGGGATGAGATTAAGGAGAAAGATGAAATTATAAAGAAAATAAAGATGCTTTTCTTTGAAGGAACAAAAAATGACAACACCTAAAAGTCAGAGGCTACATATAGCGCTTTTTGGAAGGAGAAATGTGGGAAAATCATCTTTAATAAATGCTCTTACAGGACAAAACCTTGCCATTGTATCTGATGTACCAGGAACTACAACCGACCCTGTGAGTAAGGCTATGGAGATTCTTCCTTTAGGTCCTGTAGTTTTGATTGATACAGCAGGAATAGATGATGTAGGAGAACTTGGGGAGTTAAGAAAGAAGAAATCTTACGAAATACTTGAAAAAACAGACCTTATTTTACTTGTAATTGATCCTGAAAGAGGATTTGGAGAGTATGAAAAAGAAGTAGTTCAAAAAGCAGAGGAGACGAAAACTCCAGTAGTTTACGTAGTAAACAAAATTGATATTTATAAGGATGCACGAAAAAATGAATATCCTGAGCCTAAGGTTTTTGTAAGTGCTTTAAGTGGAGAGGGCATGGATGAGCTTAAGCAAATGATAATCAACTATGCACCGAAGGATTGGACTTTGCCTACTGTTGTAGGAGACCTGATAAATCCTGGAGATGTAGTGATATGTGTTATTCCAGTTGATAAGGCTGCACCTAAGGGAAGGCTAATACTTCCTCAACAGATTGTTATAAGGGATATTATTGACAGTGAGGCTATGGCATTTGTTACTAAGGAGAGAGAACTAATTCATGCCTTTAATTCTCTTAATAAAAAACCCTCTTTAGTAGTTACAGATGCTTCTGTGTACAATAAAGTAGCTGCTGATACACCTTTAGATATTAAACTTACCTCTTTTTCCATACTTTTTGCCCGTTACAAGGGAGATTTACAAACCCTTGTAGAGGGAGTACTTGCAGTTAAAAATCTTAAACCAGGAGACAAGATTCTTATTGCTGAATCCTGTACTCATCATCCAGTAGCAGATGACATTGGAAGAGTAAAAATTCCAAGATGGATAAGATCACAGGTAGGTGGTGAGCTTAAGATAGATATAAAGGCAGGTTCAGGACCGCTGCCTGAAAATCTTCAGGAATACAAACTAATTGTTCACTGTGGTGCTTGTATGATTAATCGTAAAGAGATGCTCAGTAGAATCATGCAGGCAAAGCGAGCTGGAGTTCCTATTGTAAATTATGGAGTTATAATGGCTTATATGCATGGAGTACTTAAAAGAGTTCTCTCTCCTTTCCCTTATCTTCAAGCACTTATTGATCAGGCAGAAAGGGATATGAGAGAGGAGATAGAGATATTAAGAAAACTTAAAAAACGGAGAGAATATGAGTGAGAGAAAATATAGTTTTACAGAATCAAGATCCAAAAATGGGTCGGAATTAAAAGAATATATTCTACATCTTCTGAAAGAAGTCTCTTTTGAAGAAGTCGCAAGCACGGCAAATAAGATACGAGAGGAGACGAAGGGAAATATCGTACATTTGAGAGCATTAATAGAGTTTTCAAACTACTGTAGATGTAATTGTCTTTTTTGTGGAATAAGAAGAGACAATAAGAAACTCCCTCGTTACCGAATGACGGAAAAAGAGATAATAAATATTGCGTATGAGGCTGCAAAAAGTGGATATAAAACAATTGTTTTACAGTCAGGAGAGGATCCATTTTGGGATGCCAAGACATTAAGTAGAGCAATAAGAGAAATCAAAAAAATGAATTTAGCAGTGACTTTATCAATTGGAGAAAGAAGCTATGATGATTATGCCAAATTCAGAGAGGCGGGAGCAGATAGATATCTACTTAAGTTTGAAACCTCAGATGAAAGACTCTTCATGAAACTAAAACCCGATACGACCTTACGCAAAAGAATCCAATGTATTAGATGGCTAAAAAAACTTGGGTATGAAACTGGATCTGGTATCATCGTTGGACTTCCTGGACAAAGTTTGGAATCTATTTCTGAAGATATTTATCTATTTAAAGAGCTTGATCTGGATATGATTGGAGTAGGACCTCTTATTCCTCATCCTGATACTCCTTTGGCAAACTTTGGAGTCGGAAATCCTATAATTACCTTGAAAATCATTGCCATTACAAGAATAATATTACCCTATGCAAACATACCTGCCACTACTGCTTTGGGCACATTAAGTTCTGACTTAAGATTAAAAGCATTAAATGCAGGTGCCAATGTTGTTATGCCAGATGTAACTTCTGAAAAATACAAGAAGCTTTATGAAATTTATCCTGGAAAATCATTATCAAAAGGTTCCTTTGAGTATTGGAGAGAAATTCTCTCATCAATCAATAGAACGATAGGTCAAGATTATGGTTCAGTATCAAGAGAATATTCTACTAAAGTAATAAATGGGAGAAAATTTACCAATGCTCTTTAAAGACAGTTTGCCTATAAAAAGTAGATTGAAATTGCCCCAATTTCTCAAGATAAAACAATTATTAAGCATATCGACTCCCTCTAAATAAGCCTTTTTTACATGTGGTTACAGTGAGTCATTAGATTCATGAGAAATTTTAGAAATTAAAGATAAAGAGAAAGTCACTTTATTAGAGAAGTAAAGAAAAATCTCCGATATGAAAAATCTATCAAAATGTAGCTTATCTTGATGGGCTAAAACTCCTTGGAATAAAAGCCAAGAAACTTCTTTTTCCAAAAGAAATTGGAAGACATGTATCTTACAGACAACTAAAAGGCTTAAGCTATATAATATAAGATTCAGAAACATTTAATAGAAGAAGAGGAATACAAACCATTCATAACAGGTTGGTAATGTGAGAGTAATACTTGTATATGACATTAACGAGAAAAGAGTATCAAAAGTTCTTAAGACATGCAGAAAATATCTTCACTGGGTTCAAAACTCTGTTTTTGAGGGCGAGCTAACTGAGGCAAAATTGGAGAAATTAAAGATGG